>CBDBHK010000020.1:0-414803 GCA_965205615.1 Acidobacteriota bacterium
GAGCGATGGAACGATTTCGTTTTTGGGGGCGTTTGATCGGGACAGACCTCAGCAGCGCAGAGGAATGGCCTGGAGGTTTCGAACGACGGCAGCGAAGACCTCGCTGTAGGGATAGGCTTCCGACATGGAGATCCAGACGTGGCGGACCGTGAGGCGGACCTGGGCGCCGATCTTGAGGAGCTTCAAGCGAATCGTCTGACACTGAGCGCGAGCCAGGGGGGTCTGCTTCAGTCCGAGACGACGCAAGGCGTGCATGAGCATGTAGGCGGCGGAGGACAGATACAGCCGGAGTTGATTGGCGCGCATCGTTGCCGCGCTGGTCCGGTCGGCGAACAGACCCAACTGCTGTTCTTTTATGCGGTTCTCCATGTCGCCCCGCGCACAGTAGAAGTCTTCGTAGAGCGCGCGGGCCCCCAGGCGTTCCGGCGACAGGGAGGTGACGACGAATCGGGGATTGGCGCCTTTGTCCAGGAACTCGGCCTTGCCGACGACGCGTCGCTCCGAGGTCCAACTGTGGCGAGTCCGGTAGCGGAAATCCTTGAACACCCGCGCCGGTCGCCCGGTGGCGTTGAACTCGGCTTCGGCCTGAGTCATCGCTTCGGCGCTCTCTGACTTGAGCCGATCATTGTTGGCCAACCCCATCACGTAATCCACGTGATGGTCTTCACACCAGCGGAGCAAGTCATCCCGGCAAAAGCCCGAGTCGGCCCGGATGACGATCGAGACCTCCGGCCAGCTCTGCCGAATCCGGCCGACGATCCGTTCCAGTTCCTCCACCGATCCCGCGGCCCCATCGATATTGGAACACCGCAACCGGGCGCACAGCAGATGCTCCCCCGAGAAGATGTACAGCGGGAGATAACAGTAGTGGCGGTAGTAACCGTGAAAGAACCGGCCTTCCTGCTGGCCATGGATCGGGTCGTCGGTCGCATCCAGATCCAGCACCATCTCCTCGGGCGCCGATTCGTGGGACTCCACGAAGGCATCCACCATCCAGCCGTCGATCCGGTCCGGGTCCATCGCGATCTTCTTGTACCGCTCCTGCTCATCGACCTCGGCGCCGGTCAACTCCAACCGGTTCAGCGTACACCTGCCCGCCAGCGCCTTCCCCCGATCTGAGGCCTGCCGCCGCCTCTCCCCCAACGGATCGGCCTTATTCACCGCCACCGCCAGCATCGGATCGGTGCGCAACTGATCATGATCGTTCAGATCCTCGTACCCCAGACAGAGTCCGTAGATGCGCTGCCCCAACAACTCCTCGACCGTGTGTTCGATCAACCGCGGATCCCGGTGATCCCTGAAGCACGCGGTCAGTCCGGCAAACGAGACCCGTCCGCTGCTCGACCTCTCGCAACAGCAGCACCCCTGCATCGGAGGTGATCTTCCCGCCGTCGAACCGCGCCTGCACTTTGCGTTGAAATAGTCCGTGAAATTCGAACCTGGCTTGTTTACACTCTGTTCTCATAAGGGCCGCCTCCGTTTGCGTGTGAAAACGTTCATTCAAAACGCTTTATACCAAACAGGGCGGCCTTTTGAGGTCCTATCGGTGATCTATGCGGGTTAGAGGCTCAAAAACAGCCCGTTCGGGCACTGCAGGCCCTGCAGAGGGGCCTGTCCATCAGTCAACCCGACGACTGGGAGCACACCCTGGGCGCCCGGGTCCGACTGGCTCGCCTCTACGCGAGGATGGGAAAAACAGGGGAAGCCAGGCATCAGGCCCGAATTGTCCTGCAAAACAGCTACCGGCCGGCGCTCATCGAGCAGGCGCAGCAGATTTTTGTGGCCACACAGGAACCGGCGCGGTGATTTCTGGGTCTTGAGGGGACAACGGGCCTGTAGGTCGTGACCACCGCGTATGAATCGTAGGGGCGACCCCGGTGGTCGCCCGCCCCACGGGCCGGCACAAGACCGGCCCCTACGGTCGCCATTCCCCGGCTCCACGTCAACCATTCAGGCATCAGACCAGGTGGAAGTCCAGAACAATGGGATCGTGGTCGGAGAGGGAGCGGGATCGATCGTGAATCTCGCTCACGACCACGGGAGGGCGCGCCGGGTCGGGCACCACGTCGCGGCCCGCAAACCAGTCCAGCTTCATCGAGCACTTGCCGTCCACGCCCTTTAGCGCCCAGCGGATGAACCAGAAGCACCAGTTGGGAATCCAGTCGCCCATATTGGAGTTGACGGCGAGATCGTTTATGTCGTAATGGAGTGTGCACCCGCCCGGCTGGTTCAACGACCGGTAATCGTATCCCCGCGTTTCCAGCTCCCTGAAGAGCCTGCGCTCGAACCAGCGGTCCGGGTGAGGATAGTGCTTGCGCAGCACGTGGTTGACCCCCATCAAGACTCGCCGCGCGTAGCCGAGAATCGAATAGGCGGCCCGCTTCGAGTTGTAAGTTGATGTGTTCCAGTCTCCTCCCAGGAGGACCGGGAGTCTGGGTCGGAGGGTATCCATGTGGTCCAGAACCAGCCTCATCTGGCCATGGCGGTGACTCTGAGTCGAGTGAGCGTCCAGGTGGAGGGTCACGGCGCGAAAAGGAGTCGCCGGATGGTTGACCAGCGCCACGATTGCCTGCTGGCAGCCGATCCTCTTTTCCCGGCCGCGCATCAGGTCTTTTCCGGTGGGGAGGGCCAGGGCGTGAACCTCGCGAAGCGGAAACCTGGAAAACAGGGCGTTTCCATGCAGACCGAGGCGATTCTCTCCCACAGCCTCAGATTCGAGGCCACTGCCTTTGACAAGGCTGATGTAACAGTTGGCGAAAGCGTAGTTCAGCTTCAGGTCCCGCGCGAGGTCCCGGGGCACACACCGATTTCCGCTTCGCGCCATTCCAAAGTCCAGCTCGGTCAGGAAAAGAATGTCGCTGCGGCGCATCCGTGGGTGGCTGTTCAAGGCCTCGACCACTCCCTCAACCTGCAGTCCCCGCTCGATGTTCCAGGCCGTCGCCCTGAGCGGTCCGGGGGAGTGAGGCGCGAGCGACTCGAAGTTCTCCCCCACGACGGTCGACATGATCCGATCGACTTCGGACTTGATGCGCCCGTATTGCGGACTCCTTTCCAGGCCAGGTGTGGAATGGAATTGCCTCAGCGCGGGGAGATGCCTGGACAGGCCATGTTCCAGAGCTTCGGGCGGAAGCAGTGCGGCTCTTCGAACGACCTCCGTGTCGAGCGGGGAATCCTCCTGGTCTTCCAACATGCTAGGTTGGTTCCCGTAACAACCGGCTAGTCTGTGGCCTCCGAGCCGAAGACATTGCGAATGGAGCTCGCATCCACACCCAGGCTCTGCCGCAGGATCGGGTCGAGGGCGGCAGTGGACCCCACAAAGTGGATCGTCGTGTGGGTGTGGGAGATGGATTCTCGGGCTTTGAGCAAGGCTGCCGGAGAGGAAGTCTCGATTTCGTAGAAAGGCCCCAGCTGGCCGGCGCCGGGCGAGGGCGGGCCGTCATTGTAACTGTTGATCACATCGCCCCTGTACGGTTCTTCCTGAAGCTCCCACATGGAGTTGACATAGTCCGTCACACCGGTGGGCTGGTTGAAGTGCACGATGGTGACCACACCGGCCTTCCAGTCATAACTGCCGGCGATGCCTTTGGAGCGCTCCGGGAGGACGCCGATCTTGCTTCGGAAGGCTCCGTCGGCTCTAAAGAAAATGTGGCCGTCGGTAACCACGAGGCGTTCTTCCGGAACCTTACCGAAGTAGGCGTCGTTCACGATCTGGCCCAACTCCTCTTCCGGCCCCTCCCTGTAGGGAATGACCACCGTCGTGGTGGGACTGTGCTGGAACATTCCCAGAGTCCAGATGGAGATCAGCCCCTCTTCCCTGCTCCAATCCGCCGGGCCCTCATTCGTGATCGTATTGATCGACCGGTAGGCCACCAGGGAAGCCTCCGGTCCGACCTCCCCGATCAGGCTGGAGACGATCCCTCGATCCAGAAGCTCGATGACCCGGTCGATCTGGATGTTAAATCGGGTTTCGGAGTAGTTCACCACTTCTGCCTGATGCCTGAATGCGACGAGGCGGCGATCCTGTGCGATCACCTCGTAAGCAACCGTATCGATCACCGCCGGCGTCTGCCAGTGTTCCAGGTCGAAAGGGTCACCGGGCTTGAAGAAGATGGAAAACTGTCCTCCTTCCGGTCCCATCCAGAAGCGATCCTCACCTCCGAACGCGTTGATAGGCTGCTGCCGTGCACCTGAAGCAACGAGCTTCCGGTTCACCCACCCGAAGCTTCCTCCTCCCTCACCGCGGGCCGTGCTGGTCATGACGCGGCCCTGATAGGCGGGAACGACCGCGACCTGCGCCTGGGATGAGGAGTCGGACAGGAGGATCACTGTCTCGTGTTCCCGGAGAAACCGCAGATCTTCCTCAAAGGTTGGACCGCCCATCCTGCTTTCCTCGTCCATTGCCCGGTCTCTGTGACCGGGTGCCGCACACCCGGCCAATCCCCCGATGAGGCCCCATAACATTAACCTGATCATTGTTCCACCGGCCTTGGTTTTTGTCCTCGTTTGTACCCCCCGAAAGCGGCGTCGGAAGGAGCGTACCCTTCCATCAGGTCAACGTTGGACCCTCCGGCCGGGATCTGATCTTCCAGGCCCAGAGCCCAGAAAATGCCGTTGACAAGCAGTTTCCGCATGGCCGGCTCTCGAAAATCATAAGGATGACCCAGCGTGGTAAAGAAAACCCTGGCACCCCGGTAAGTCTTCGTCCAAGCCACCGGGTTTTCGAGAGGATAAAGGTCCAGTTCCTCCATATGATTCGACTCCAGTGAATGCCCGTTCAGGAGCGGATCACAATCCCCCTGCAGCCGCTGCTCGCCTCCCTGGACGTGATACAGCCAGGAGTGGGCGTCAAAGGGCGCCACGCCCCTCAAAATGGGGTGGCCTCGCTTCCCTTTGACCAGGGACACAGCGGTCAGTGGGCGGGTCCCGTGGTGGCCATGGTGAGTGATCCATTTCTGGCCGAAAACGGCGCTTCCAAACTCGTCATTCCATCTACTGCGGGGATCGTCGCCATCGTAGCGAAACGCGTGAGTAGAGGTTCGCAGCCCCACACTGGGCCGTCCAGAGTTCACGTATTCGAGGACTTTCTCGAGTTGCTCATCGGGAAACTTCCGGAAGCGCAAAAAAAAGACCGTGAGATCGGCGTCATCGAGAGCCTCCAGCCCCTCAACTCCCGCCAGATAGTCCGGATTGACCATGCCGGTTTCGGGGTCGACAGCGTAACAAATGGTGACACGCACCCCGTAATTCCGGTGCAGAATTTCTGCAATCATGGGCATCGATTCTTCGGATCGATATTCTTCATCACCCGTCAAGAAGACCACGTGAGGAACGGTCTCGTCCCGGTGCAGACCGGGAAGGGTGCAAGAGCCGAGGAAAAGCACCAGGGCCAGGGACAGGTGTTGCCACCCTCTCGAAATTTCAGTCTGCCGCTGACTCGGCACGCGCTCAAAAGTCACAAGTCGGAAGGAGAAAGTCAAGTGTTCCTCCTCGAATCTTTGTAGCGGGGAAAAGCAGGCATGACCTCAGGGTCAGCGGCGCAGTACTATCTTAGGGTGCGGGATGCCGGAAAACCGTAGTTGGGGTTGACGGAGGGACGTGGAGCGTGAAACCTGGAATTCTGCTCGGAGGCGCCGCCCTGGCGGTGATTCTGGTTCTCAGCGGCTGTGGCCGGGCGTTGCGGGAATCGGTGGCCACCGGTCCCGGGGTGGGGAACTTCGCCCTACTGGATCATTCCGGTGAGTTCCAGGAGCTCTACTATTACTCGGACTTCAAGGCCGTCGTGCTGTTCGTGCATGGGTTGGGGTGCCAGATCGTGCGCAATCAGGTGCCCACGCTCCAGGAGTTGCAGAAAGAATATGAAAGCAGGGGGGTCAAGTTTCTGGGGATCAATGCCAATCTTCAAGACGACCGGGAGGCCGTTGCCAACGACGTCGAGGAAATGGGGATCGATTTTCCCATTCTGATGGATGAATCGCAGCATGTCGTCAAGAGCCTGGGCATCGGGAGGACGGCTGAGGCGATTCTCATTGAAACGGCATCCTGGCGAGTTGCTTTCCGAGGCCCGGTTGACGATCGCCTCGACTACGGAGTTCAGCGAGAACAGGCCGGGCAGTCCTTCCTGGCGGCGGCACTGGAAGCCTTGCTGGCCGGTCGGAAGATGGCGCAGCCCGAGGTGGAAAGCCCGGGATGCCTGATCCGGTTCCAGGAGCCGGATGTCACCGAACTATCCTACCGGGAGTCGATTGCCCCGATCCTGAAACGCCGCTGCGTCGCCTGTCACCGGGAGGGCGGAGCGGCACCGTTCGCCATGGACAGCTACCGGACGGTATTCGGCTGGTCACCCATGATCCGGGAAGTAGTCCGCACCCGGCTCATGCCTCCCTGGCGTTTGGATCCTCACGTGGGTGACTTCCCCGGCATCAATCTCCTGACTCCCCAGGAGGAGAGATTGCTGCTGGGATGGATCGATGCCGGCTCGCCCGGTACAGCCTCCGGGGATCCGCTGACGGTCGTCGAACCCTCAGACCCCGATGCCTGGGCCCTGGGCGAACCGGACATTATCGTTGAGTTCGGGAAAGAGCCTATTCCCGCCAGCGGGGTTGTTCCCTACCGCTTTGCCCGGGCCGAAGTCGGGAACCTGGAAGACGTGTGGGTGAGAGCCGTGGAGGTCAGGCCCAGTGAGCCAGAGGTCATGCACCACTCACTGGTTTTCACGCACACCGGGACTCGGGCAGCAGCCCGAAATCCCTTTCACTGGTTTCGGTCCGCCTTTACCCTGTATGCCCCGGGCCTGGGCCCCGACATCTTTCCTGAGAATAGTGGGCGCCTGCTGCCTGCCGGATCGCGCCTGATCATGCAACTACACTACACGACCAGCGGGCGCCCCGTAATCGATCGACCGAAGATCGGACTCTATCTTCACCGTCAACGCCCTGAATACGAGTTGAAAACGAATGCTTTGTATACGTACGAGCTGTCGATTCCGCCCGGCATCCCAAAGTATCCGGTTGGCATAAGGCTCAAATTGAAAAGTGATACCATCCTCTACAGTTTCCGACCCCATATGCACTATCGGGGCCGCTCCATGAAAGTATGGGTAAGGCGCCGCAGGGGAGAGCGCGAGTTGCTGTTGAGCGTGCCGACCTACTCCTTTGACTGGCAGGCCTACTACCGCTTTCCCAAGCCGCTGGCGCTCCCGGCCGGAACCCGTCTGGAAGCAGAGGCCGTGTTCGACAATTCGGCCCAGAACCGCTACAACCCCGATCCCTCCAGCGTGGTCGGCTGGGGGCGGGGACAGACTGAGGACGAGATGCTGTATCTCTACCTCAACTACATCGAGCTACCGGCGGGACGTCTGAAGAAAAGTGACGGGGAAATGCTCTCGAACCCTCGCAACAGCGGCCGACGGAAGGGGCTGTAAGACTTGAGTCCCCTGTCGCCGGCTGGCCGGAACCTTGTCCTGGCGGGCGCGTTCCTGGGTTGGATGCTGGCCGGCATGCAATTGTCCATGACCGCTCTGGCCGTTGGGCCGGCCGCCACCGACTTACTGGCCATCGATGTCCCTGAAGGCGGAAAACTGGAGCTTGACGATGACCGGCTGGTGGCCCAGTGGTTCGGCTGGCTGACCGCCGTTTTTCTCACCGGCACAGCCCTGGGTGGACTGGTTTTCGGATGGATCGGTGACCACGCCGGCCGGAGCAAAGCGCTTGCACTGGCTATCTTCTGCTACTCACTGATGTCAGGCCTCGCCTATTTTTCCCAGGACCACTGGCAGTTTCTCGTCCTGCGGTTTCTGGCCGGGCTGGGCGTGGGTGGAACCTGGCCTAACGGTGTTTCTCTCGTATCCGAAGCCTGGACGAACCTGACTCGTCCACTGCTGGCCGGGGTGATGGGGGCCGCTGCCAACGTGGGTATCCTGTTCATGTCCCAGCTCGCAAGCATTAACGCGATTACACCCGACAGCTGGCGCTGGGTCATGCTGGTCGGCGTAGCGCCGCTGCTGCTGGCCCTGTTCGTGGCCCTGTTCGTGCCTGAATCCCCTCGCTGGCTGGCCAGCCTGAGAACAGAGGAGCGGAGAAACACAGATCCTGCGCCGGTTTTGGAGATCTTCCGCCGACCTCTTCTGTCTACGACCCTGATCGGAATCGGTTTGGCGACCGTTCCCTTGATCGGCGGCTGGGGAAGTGCAAACTGGATGATGCGTTGGGCCGACCAGGTGGTTCGAGTCAGCCGGGCAGATCAAGAGAGTGAACGGTTCACGTCGGTCGAAAAGCAATCCGTTGACCCCAGGCTGAAGGCACGCCTGGCCCGGGCTCGCGCTCTGACGGGCACGCTGGAGGCCCTTCTGGGCGGCTGGCTGGCAAGCTTGTTTGGACGGCGCCGATCTTATTTCCTGACCAGCCTGTTCGCACTGGCCAGTGCCCAGTACTGCTTCTGGTTCCTGGTGCCGGGCGATCCGGCTTTCTTGTACTGGTTTGCGGCACTGGGATTCTTCAGCGGTGTTTATTTCGGCTGGCTCCCACTTTTCCTGCCGGAATTGTTCGCCACCCGGGTTCGCTCGACGGGTTCAGGTGTCTGTTTCAATTTCGGCCGCATATTGACCGTGGCTACGGTGCTGGTAACCTCGGCTCTGGTCGCCACCTTCGGCAGCAACTATGCTGTGATCGGAAAGATCACCAGTTTGATTTACGGCCGTCGGCCTGATAGTCGTCTATTTTGCTCCTGTCACTACCAGTAAGCTCGTGGAGGACTGAAACGGCAGTCCGCGGTGGAAGTCGTGCGGACTGCAGGGCCATCAACCTCCCTAATCTGGAGAACTGAGGGTTGGCTTCTGGCGGGTCATCTCCTCATCCCACCACTGTCGGCATTGGGAGGCCACGCCAACGATTGGCGAAGAAATGACATCGAACTGGCATTCATAACCCAGTTCAGACAACAGATCTCCGGCCAATGCCTCGAACAGCTCTCGCGATCGTGGATCCAGCTGTGTCCGCCAGTCCCGGACTCCCGGCGTGGGGGATCGCCAGGCCTTTTTAGCCGAAAGCCCCTTCTCATGGCGAACCTTTCCTCTGTTGAAACCCAGCATTTCTTCTTTGGCAAAAGGCAGTTGTAGAAAAGCCGTGACGGACCGCAGCGTCTCCTCGGGTCGCGCTACCAAATGCTCGTAACGCGCTTCGAGATAAGCGCCGGCGCGCAAGGTCGCCGCATCGCGACGGCCGGTCATCACTTGCCATCGCCACCACAGGGCACAGACCGCGACCGGCTCTTCTCTCCACAGCGCCATCCTTCCCGGGCCTTTGTCTTCGCGTGCCCACTCCAGCGCTGAGAGGGCGACATCGCGCCCGTCTCGAATGAGGTGCACACTCCTGACCCAGGGGAAAAGGCCATGCAGCAAACCGAGGTGGCGTACGTAGTCGGGAGTTTTTTCACCTCCAAGGGGCTTCCCTCGCAAGCGGGCGAACTCCAGGTACAGCCTGCTGACAAATTCCCTATAGGTGCGCGAGCGCCTGGCAACCTGATCAACTGTGGATTCGTCGAGGCCCAGTCGGGGAAACCGGTGGTAGCTACGAACCTGATCGATCAGCGCCGGTGTGAGCGTGAGCCCTCTTCCTCCGGACTCGTTCGAGACCAGGTCCAGCCCGGCCTTCCGAAGGGCGCGCGGGATAAAGTGTGTGTCGTTGGCAACCGCAAGCTGGGGATGCGCGTCGAGCATGCGCTGCAGCAGTGTCGTGCCGGACCGGGGGCACCCGACAACAAAGATGTACGGATTGTGTGCTCGCAGGGGTGACGATGTCATTCTGCCCGCTACATTATAAGCAGCGATGGGCAGCCCTGTAGTGATCCGAAACCATTTTGACGCCGCAGCGTGGGATGGCTCGAGAAGGGCCCCCGCTGTTCGTACAGAGGAACAGCACGGCAGGTGAGCAACGTTACAGGGAAGACCCGGATTCCGTGTTACGTTCTGTTATAATTCGTTCTGGAACTTCGGGAAGTCGCAGGGGGTGCGTTTTCGACCAGGATGGCTCTGGGAGCACTGACTCGTGGAAAGCAGGGGACGGGGTTGGAACTTGGACGGACCAGTTGCGCGAGGTCAGCGGGCCCTCTTTTATTCCCATGACAGCCTGGGCCTGGGGCATCTCACGAGAACGCTGCTCATCGCCGAAGGGTTGAATCGTCCCTTCCCCAGACTCTCCTCCCTGATTGTCACGGGCTCAGCAATGGCCCATTCCTTTCGGGTTTCACCTAACCTGGACTACGTCAAGCTGCCTTCGGTCATCAAGGTCGCCCGTGAAGAGTACGCTTCGAGAGCTCTGGAGCTCTCCTTTGAAGAAAGCCAAAGGCTCCGCCGGGAGATTATCCACGAGACGACGGTCCACTATGAACCGGATTTCTTCTTCGTGGACACGGTCCCCTGTGGCCTCAAAGGCGAACTTCTGAAAACACTGGATTACTTGCGGAACAACCTCTCCGAAACGCGAGTGTTCCTGATCCTGCGCGACATCCTTGACGATCCCGCCCTGCTGATTCCGGCCTGGAAGGAACTGGATGCGTTCAAGGTTCTCGAGGAGAACTATGATGGCATTTTCGTCTGCGGTCATCAGTGGGTATATGACCCCGTAAAAGAGTACCGTTTTCCTCCTTCTGTTCACTCCAAGGTGCAGTTTTGCGGCTATCTGGAAAGAAGCTTCGATGAAGCGGTCTGCAAGCGTCTCCGCAAGGAATTGACTCCCAATGGAGAAAGGCTCGTTGTTGTCACTGTGGGCGGTGGAGTGGACGGGGCGCAACTGATCGAAGGTTTTCAGCAGTGCGTTGAAAGAGTTCGCCGGCAAGTGCCCCTGGCCACAGTGCTTTTTCTCGGTCCCGAAGTGAGCCCCTCCCGGGCCCGGTCGCTGGCTTCTTCTGTCAGCGGAGATCCCGGTTCCCAGGTGCTCAACTTCTCGGCAGACTGCTTAGCCTACATGGGAGCTGCCGATGTCATCGTTTCCATGGGCGGTTACAACACACTGAATGAGATTATCTGGTTACGGAAACCCGCCGTGGTCAGTCCGCGGGTCCATCCTCGCCGCGAGCAGTTGATACGCGCACGCCGAATGGCCAGGCTTGGTCTGCTCAGGATGATCCATCCTCGCGATTTGACCGCGGATCTCCTGGCAGAAAAGGTGTTGGAGGCTCTTTCGCCTTCTTCTCCGATCCCCTTTACGCCCTTCCGTTTTACCGCAGTGCAAAAAATAGCCAGAGAGCTGGGCCGGTTTATCCGGGAAGACGCCCGCTCAACCCCCCCCGTTTCTGCGGAGGTGACGGCGCGTGGCTGATCCAGAAAAGAGAATCAAGGTCGCTTACGTCCTGAAGGTTTTCCCACGCCTTTCCGAGACCTTTGTGCTCAACGAAGTACTGGAACTTCAGGAGCAGGGTGTGGATGTCCGGATATTTTCACTCAAGGCGCCAACCGAGCCTCGTTTCCATGCCCCTCTGGCTCAGCTCGAGAAGGATGTCATTTACCTGCCGCCGCCGAGACCGTCTGTGATCTGGCCGGAAATTCAGTCCGAGCTCAGGTCGATCGGGTTGGAAGCTGCTTCCCTCGGAAGAGCCCTGCAGCGCTGTCTTTGTTCCGAACATCCGGCTGATCTCAAGCACCTTCTGCAGGCTTTGCTGCTGGTTGCGCACGTCCGCAAGCAGGGCATCCAGCATGTGCATGCTCATTTCGCCACGTCGGCGACACGCGTAGCCCTGCTGGCCCATCTTCTCTCCGGTCTGGGATTCAGCTTCACAGCACATGCCAAAGATATCTATCACCGCCAGGCTGACCATTCGCTGATCCGGGAGGCTTTGAAACGCTGCCGTTTTGCCGTAACGGTTACCGACTACAACGTCGCCCAACTGGAACGCGTGGCCCCGGAGGCCGCGCCCAGGATTCATCGCATCTACAACGGCACACGCCTGAATCTATCCGCGCCCGTGGAAGACGTTTCAACAGGGCCTCCAACGATTGCGGCGGTGGGCCGCCTGGTGGAGAAAAAGGGCTTCCGGTATCTCCTGGAAGCCTGCCACCTCCTGCACCAGCAGGGGATGGAATTCCGCTGCCGAATCATAGGTACAGGCGACCAGACGGAGCCGTTGCTGAAACAGATTGAGGACCTCGGTTTAGGTCCCCTGGTGTCACTGGTGGGCGCTCGTTCACACCAGGCGGTGATGGAGGAGTTGGGAGCGTGCCGTCTCGCCGTCCTGCCCTGTGTCGTGGGCAGGGACGGCAATCGTGACGCTCTGCCCACGGTCCTTCTGGAAGCCATGGCGCTGGGGAAGCCGGTGGTTTCGACAGACCTTCCAGGAATCCATGAGATCGTGGACCACGGAGCAACCGGTTTTCTGGTGCCCCAGAGGGACGGCGTTTCTCTGGGCAGAGCAATGGCGAGACTGCTTTCAGACAGACAGCTCTCACGTGCCCTGGGGAAGGCCGGGAGAAAGAAAGCAGAGCAACTGTTCGACCTGAGCCGAAATGTCGCGCAGTTGCGAGAGTTAATCTCTCCGAGTTCCCAGCCGCTTTCCACCAAGCCCAGAGCCACTGCAGAAAGATGCGTATAGCCTACGTCTGTGCAGACCCGGGCGTGCCTGTTCACGGCCGCAAGGGGTGTTCGATTCATGTCCAGGAGGTCATCCGCGGCATGGTACGGCGAGGTGCCCAGGTCGAGTTGTTTGCGGCTCGCGTCGGAGGCCTCCCCAGCCCCGATCTGACAGATGTGCCCATCCAGCGGCTCCCACGCGTGCGAGAACGCGAAGTGGCGGCCAGGGAGAAGGCGTGCACGGCAGCAAATCAGCCTCTTCGACGGTCCCTTGAAAGATCGGCTCCCTTCGACATCCTCTACGAACGCTACTCGCTTTGGAGCTATGCCGGACTGGAATACGCGCGCGAGGCAGGCCTTCCGGGCCTGCTCGAAGTCAATGCCCCATTGATTGACGAATCCCGCAGCCACCGTCACCTGTCCGATGAAGCGCAAGCCGACCGGATTACGCGCCGCGCTTTCTCTTCGGCCAGCCACCTCATCACGGTCTCGGAGGAGCTTTCGGGTTACGCCGGGCGATGGGGAGTGACTCCTGAGAAGATCCACGTGGTTCCAAACGGAGTCAATCTTGACCGCTTTGCTTCCGTGAGACGCCGCCCCCGCGGATCTGTTCCCTTCACCGTTGGCTTCGTGGGAAGCCTCAAACCGTGGCATGATCTCGCAACCCTGATTGAGGCCTTTCGAACCTTGCACCGGAGTGATCCGAATTGCCGGCTACTGGTCCGTCGGCGACGGCCCCGGAGGCAGCAGGCTCTCAGAGGAACTGGCCGGCTCTGAGATCGGCACGGCCGTCATCCTCCAGGGATCTGTTCAACATTCGGAAGTCCCTTCTCAACTGCGCCTGATGGACGTGGCGGTCGCGCCTTATCCCCACCTGTCAGACTTCTATTTCTCGCCCCTGAAAGTCTTCGAATACATGGCTGCCGGACTCCCGGTGGTCACCGCCAGGATTGGCCAACTGGCCACGGTGATCGAGGATGACATGAACGGTCTGCTCTACTCCCCGGAAGACTCACGGGCCCTTGGCGAAGCTCTTCTTCGACTCAGGGCAAGCCCGCCCCTTCGGCAGCGCCTGGGGAACGCCGCTCGCAACACGGCCCTGCAGAAACACTCCTGGGATTGCCGGGTGAAAAGCATTCTTGAAATCGCCGGGGCGCGCCGATCCACTCTGGTGTACTAAGATGTCACGTCCTGTCAAGCCCCGGGAGATCATGCCCGAATTGTGGCGGTTGCTTCGTCGCTTCTGGCCTTACGCCCGCAGGTATCGCCTTTTGATGTCGGGAGCGATTCTGACACTCGTCGCCCAGGTCGGGTTGCGGATCCTGGAACCATGGCCTCTGGAATTCGTTTTTGACCGGATCATATCCACAAGTTCCCAGAGATCCACCGACCTCAGTGTCCTCGACCGGCTGGACCCCGGCTGGCTACTGGCCCTCTGTGCGCTCTCTCTGGTTGTCATCATCGGGCTTCGATCGATGGCAGTTTATTGGAGCAAGATTGGCTTTGCTCTGGTGGGCCACCGTGTTCTCGCCAAAGTGAGAAATGAACTCTACCGGCACCTTCAATTCCTGTCCTTGCGGTACCACAAAAGGGCCAGGGGTGGCGATCTCGTGGTGCGGCTGATGGGAGACGTTGGTCTCCTGCGGGAAGTCGTCGTCACCGCCTTTCTACCCCTGGTTGTCAACCTTTTCATCCTGGTCGGCATGCTGATCCTGATGGTGTGGCTGAGCTGGAAGCTTACGCTGCTGGCTCTCCTGACTCTCCCTTTGTTCTGGATCCAGACTCTGCGGCTGACCCGCCGAATTAACCGGGTGGCGAGAAAGCAGCGCAAACACCGCGGCAGCATGACGGCCGCAGCCGTCGAGTCGATCGGAGCCGTCGAGACCGTCCAGGCGCTTTCTCTTCAAGACACCTTTGCCGAGGCATTCTCCAGTGACGACAGGCAGATCGTCAGGCACGGTGTCAAGGCCAAGCGACTGATGGCCAGACTTGAACGGACTGTTTCCCTCGTGGTGGCTGTGGCCAGTGCGCTGGTCCTGTTCTTTGGAGCTCGGGAGGTTCTGCGAGGCTTCATGACCCCGGGCGACCTGCTGGTCTTCCTTGTCTACTTGAAAACCTCCTTCAAGCCGGCCCAGAACTTTTCCAAGTACAGTGGACGCCTGGCCAAAGCAGCGGCCGGCGGCGAACGCATCCTCGAAATCCTCGACGAGAAGCCGGAAGTTTTTGATCGTCCACATGCCGTTCCGGCGCCTGCTTTCCGCGGAGAGGTGGCTCTGGAAAACGTAACGTTTGAGTATGAACCGGATAGCCCGGTGCTCAGGAATCTGAGTCTGGCCGTTGAACCCGGTCAAACGGTTGTTATTGCCGGTCCGTCGGGGGGAGGAAAAACCACTCTACTCGGTTTGCTCCTGAGACTCTACGATCCACTCGAGGGGCGGGTGGCGATTGATGGCCGCGACATACGCGATTACACGGTAGAGTCCCTGCGCGCACAAATCAGCACGGTTCTGCAGGACAATGTGCTGTTTGCGGCCACGGTGCGGGAGAACCTTATCTACGGCCTCGAAGAAGTCAAAGAAGAAGAAATCCGGGCGGCCACCAGGCTTGCCGGTGCGGACGGTTTCATCGACGCCCTGCCGGATGGATACGAAACGGTTGTCGGGGAGCGAGGCCTGACCCTCTCCTACGGTGAGCGACAGCGCCTCGCCATCGCGCGTGCTGCCCTCAGAACGACTCCGATTCTGATCCTGGACGAACCGGCTGGTGGCCTGGACGAAAACAGCCGCAGCCATATTACGAATGCTCTTCAGCAGCTGTGCACAAACCGGACAACCTTCGTCATTACACATGATCGACGCTTCAGCATTGAAGCGGACCGGACCCTGCAACTCGTGGATGGGCGTCTGGTTGAAGAGGCAGCAACGTGATTCCTGTGGATCCTGATCTGCCCCAGCTTGCAGTGGCCCTTGACCCGGAGCGGATGCTGCCCCTTCTTCAGGTTCCGGACCTGCCTGAACCAGCCCAGTCCTGCCGGATCAGGTACATCCGCTACAAACCTCAAACCAACTGTATCGTGCTCTATCAGCTCAGGCAGCCGAGCGGTAACCAGGTTTGGGTTTACGCCAAGCTCTTTGCATCTGATCGGCAGCCCAGGACCTCCGACAAACAGCTCTTGTCGAAGTACTATCCGGAACAGCGGATAGCCGTGTCTGTCTTCCCTCGCGACCTGCAAATGCCGGCCCTTCGCCTGGCCGATCTGCCCGATCAAGCCCCGGCCCTGCTGAAGGGAGCCGTGGCACGAAGTAAGCAACAGAGGTTCGATCGTCACTGGGGAACCTGGGTGCCCGTTCGCTATAAGCCGGAGCGGCGGTGCGTCATGCGGGGACTTTACGAGAAGCACGACAGTCACACGGATACGACCCGGATTCGCGACTCCTACGCCCGTTTTTATGCATCGTCACAAGCCGAGCGATTCGCCGGCTGGTATCAGTATTTTGAAGGTCTGGAAAAAGCCAAGATCAGGACACCGGGTTTTATAGGCTACAGCAAGAAGAACCGGTTGTTGCTGCTCAAAAAGATAGCGGGCTCACCCTTGCGCTCTTTTTTCGATCGTTCCAGGGTTGAGCTTGGACAGGCAATCGAGGCGGCATCACGCTCCCTGGCGGCCTGGCACCGCCTCTCTCCACCCTCCGATGTGACCGTCGCAGCTGATGTAGCCGGGAAGTTGCGCAGCCACGCCCGGACACTCGAGATGGTCGCCCCCGAATGGCTCGTTTCCCCGACGGAACTGGCGGACTCGCTGACCGCCAATACGCCGACGCCGGGGCCGTCCTGTTTACTCCATGGCGACTTTTACTACGATCAGGTGCTCATCCGGCGGAAACGTTCGGCTCGATTCCTGGACCTCGACAACCTTGCATTCGGGGATCCGATCATCGACCTGGCGAGTTTTTGTGCACAGCTGCGCTTGCTGGCAGCGCGCGGGAAACTGGATGAGCAACGTGCCGAATGGATCTGCGCGCGCTTCATTTCAGGTTACGAATCGGCCTCAGAAAGTCGCGTCGCTACTCACAAACTGAACTGGCACATCTCAGCCCGGCTCATCGAGCTGTCGATCTGGCCGTTTCGACTGTTCGAAGACAATTGGCCAAAGCAGGTTCACTCTGTTGTGAGCGAGGCTCTGGCGTGGGAGCGACGGGCCCTGTGTTAGAACGGCTTCTGGACCCGCAATCGGCAAAACGCTTCCTGAGCGAAAACCTGCCGCTGTTTCGTAAGCAGGACGGGAACCGTCTGGTTTCGGTCAAACTCCGAGACGTACGCCGGCGTAAGTGGTGGCAACTCCAATACCACCTCGAAGTGGAGGCCTACGGTGCAGATGCCCCTTGCCGGCACATTCTCACCTGTCACTACTCCGATCGTGAGGACCTGTCTCGCATCTCTCAAAGGTTGCGACGGATCAAGCTGGGCGACCACCAGGACCGGTCCGTGCTCGAGGAGAGCTGGCTGGACCGGTCCAGGGAAGGCCTGCTGCTGGTGCCCTTCCCGCTGGACAGAAAGCTGCCCCATCTGAGCCGGGCATTGAACCCGGATGAAGCCAAGCAGAAGTTTCAGGAATCCGGCCTGATGGGAGGTCCCGGTTCCCGGTCTGCCGGCACTGCGGAGGTGGTTCGCTATGTCCCGGAAGGACGCTGCCAGATTCGCTACCGCTTCGCTCACACACAGAAGTCCGGGATGCTGCTGGGCAAAACCTTCAGAGACGGCAGAGGGAAGGCTCTTTCAAGGGTAATGAATCGGGTTGCCGATCTCTTCCAGTTATCCGGCAACCGCGAACTCTCGGCCCCCCGTTCTCCGGGTTACCTGAATGATTGGAGTATGGTCGTCCAGGAAGATCTGGGCGGAACCACCATGCACGGCCTGGCGTAGCGGGGGGATCTCGAAGAGCAACACCTCACCAAAGCCGCCCAGTGTCTTGCTGTTTCACACAAAAGCTCTCTTCGACTGCCGGATCAGCACCTGGTCGAGCAGGAACTGGAGCTTCTCCGCTCGGCCCATGAAGACCTGAGGCAGGCCGACCTCGCCCCCGTTTCCAGTCACAGACTCCTGGAGAAAATTATCCTGTCGGGGCAGGGTCTTGAGATCTCCGCAGTCTGCCCAGTCCACCGTGATTTTCACGGCAAACAGGTCCTGATCCGGGGGACCCGGGTCTGGCTCATCGACCTGGACACAGTCACCTGTGGTCCGCCGGAAATCGATCTGGCTAATTTCGTGGCTCATCTGCGCCTGTGGTCACTCCAGGGGTTCCATCTACCCTCTGAAAACGGGGAAGAAAGTTTCATCGAATCCTACAGCCGCTCGGCCCCCGGCCCGGCTGCCCGTCCCTTTCGCTTCTTCCTCGCAACAACCTTCTTTCGCCTGGGCTGTCGTTACGCGTTTCGATTTCAGGGCCGGGCGCTTGCGGGACAACTGCTCGATCTGGCCGGTGAAGCGCTGGATTCCACCCATCCGACGTCGCCTCACAGGCCCCTGGTGAGGCACCCATGATGGAGGGAGGTTTCCGACGCTGCGTGCCCGTTGTTCTGATGGCCAGTTTCCTTCCCGCGTGCTGGGAGTCCGCGACCGGTGCGGCCCTGTCTGCTTCGCCGGCTGCTTCCTCACGGAAAACCGCAGAAGAGTCCAATCCGGAGCGGGCGGGGAAAAACTCGGGGTCGGCCTCGAGAGGCGAGACGAACAAGCTGCTGTGTCTCACGGTAGGACGGCGCATCAAGGTCGAGGGAAAACGATTTGACGGAAGAAAACTCCTCGCCGACAAGATTGAGATGGTCGAGGAGGACGACGATCTTGAAATCGAAGGGATTATTGCCGATACGGCCCGGTCGCAGTCTCGTCTTCAGATTTCCAAGGAATTCGTATTCGTGCCCGATTCGGCCACCATAGTCGACAACCGCGGGGAGCCCGTTGACTGGGGGGATCTGAGAAAGGGAATGAGGGTTAAAGTCAAGGTCAAGAGGGATGAGGATCTAGGGCTGGTTGCCAAATCTATTCGATACTACCCTGGGGCCACCGACCGGGATCTCGAGATCGAGGCTCCAATCGAGAAAATTGACACTGCCAGATCCGAGTTGACCCTGCTCGGGATTCCAGTCAAGATCTCCGCCCACACCCGCTATATTGACCCCTTTTCCAATTCCGGCTCCAACCAGCTTGGTGCCGATCAAACTCGCGGCATTCGACGAGATGACGATGAACCCGACCGCCCTCCCCTCAGGTTCTGGAAAATGTACGTGGGAGGGAGAGTTGGCCTCGCCCATCGAACTACGGAAAACCTGGATCTGCTGGACCGAAGGGATGATCTCAACAGCACGCTGCTCCCCGAGGGCAGGCTGGAACTTTCCCTCCCGATTGGGGAGCACAGCGAGGTGTACTCGAAGCTGTCCTTCAGGAAACCCCTGGAGTTGGGAGATGGTTTTTCAAACGAGTTCACGTTCAAGGTCAGAGAACTCTTTTTCCTGTGGGGACATTTTCTGCACAAATCCCTGGCCTTGCAGATTGGACGGCAGCGATTTCGGGACAGAAGAGAGTGGACCTACGACGACGAGCTGGACTCCCTTCGCCTTTATCTCAAGACTTCCGGGCTGAGGTGGGAGTTTGCTGCCGCGAAGGCCGTATTTCGGCCGACTGGATCAAGAGACGACCAGCTCTATTTCCTGGGCTCGGTTGAATATCCCCTGGCCCGGAATCGCTACCTGCGAGCCTACTTCATCAAAAGAAACGATCTCACGCCCCGAGACGAGGATCCCGTCTGGTTTGGCCTCAGCACTCGGGGCCAGTTCCAGCAAAGAAGAATTCTCTACTGGGGGGAGTTCTCCCGGATGATGGGTCGGCGCCGTCAGGATCGGCTGAGAGGACACGCTTTCGATGTGGGCGGGAGCTATCGGTTTGAACTCCCCTGGAGGCCCACCATCTCGGGCAGTTACGCCTACGCCTCGGGTGGTGAGAATAAACAGGATCGGATTGACCACAATTTCAGGCAAACCCGACTCCAGGACAATACCGATCGCCTCGGTGGAATCAGGCGATACAACTACTACGGCCTGCTGGTCGATCCCGAGTTGTTCAATCTGCGAATCCCAACTGTGGATCTGGGCCTGCGACCCTCCAGGCGCTGGTCAGTGAATCTTGTTTACCACAACTACCGCCAGGTGGTGGCTTCCCGCGACGTGGGCGATATGAACCTCATCCGGCCACCCGGCGGCCGCGACCCCCGTCTGGGGGACGAATTTGATGTCGTTCTTGCTTTTCGCGGAAACGACTACCTGGACATCAACCTGCTCATCGGAATGTTCCTGCCCGGCCCGGCCTTCGGCCAGTCGGTTTCACCGGCATGGCTGGTACGCCCGGCGGTTCAATTCCATTTCTAGTATCTGCCTGTGGAACTGACCAGCCGTACCGTCTCGTCACCGCAAAAGCGGAGGAATCCCGCACGCCTGCTCTTGCGGCCGATCGTCTTTCTGTGCTTCACGGCCGCAACCCTGCCCCAGTTCGTCCACGCACAGATTCTCCTCGGCAATCCGGTTGCCATCAATGCCACCGATGTCGGCGCCACCTCTCCCCAGGGCATCACTTACCACCCGGGCAGAAACTCCATTTTTGTCTTGAGCGAGAACCGCCGGGTAGTGGAACTGGACCTGGACGGGTCGGTGATCCAGTCTTTCCCGTTGGACTTCCAGGTGGTTGGAGGAGGCATCAGCCACGACCCTATGTCGGGCAACCTTCTGGTCACGACCCAGTTGATTGTCTACGAGGTCAGTCCCGGCGGCGACCCTTCGTCCATTTTACTGGACCTCACCGCCGATCTCATCGACTCCCAGGGCATCGTAGCCCATCCCCAATCGGGCAATCTCTGGATCGCGGACGACATGAACGACGAGGTCGTCGAGGTCAGTCGCTCCGGGAATGTCGTCAGCAGCTTCGATACCGAAACCATAATGCCCAGCTTCGATGAGCCCACCGGGCTGGCAGTCCTGGGGGGCGACTTACTGATCACGGACGACCTGGAAGGGACAAGCACACTGTATCTGGTTTCAACGAGTGGACTCCTCCTTCAAGAAGTGGCCGACTCGACGACTCTGGGCCTGAACGATCCGGAAGGCGTGGCCGTGGTGGGCAGCTCACACATCTGGTTGTGCGGAGATGAGGACAATCTGATCGTGATTCTGGACCGCCTGGACGGGAACCAGCCTCCGGTGGCAGAGGCAGGACCGGACCGGGAAGTGCCGGAGCGAACCGAAGTCTTCCTCGACGGGGGAGCCAGTTCCGACCCCGACGGCAACCCCATTTCTTTTCAATGGGAGCAACTTTCCGGTCCTCTGGTCACAATCGTTGCACCCGGCTCCTCGGTGGCGTCCTTCATCGCCCCCCACGTCGATGCAGAAACGGTTCTCGTGTTTCGTCTCAAGGTCAGTGACAGTGCGGCCGAGAGCGAAGACCAGGTTTCTATTACGGTGATCCCGGTCGTGATTACGGTCTACTTTCCTCAGGTCGGGGACGGGACGGTGGGGAACATCAGGCTGCAGAGCAACCTGATCTTTGTCAACACCGGGGCCGAAGCCACCCTGGAAGTGGACTTCTTCGACTCCAGCGGAAATCCCCTGGAGATGACCCTGGGCGATCAGGGTACGGCCTCGAGTTTCTCGCTGCCCCTGGCAGCCGGAGCAGCAATCTCTCTGCAAACTCCGGGGACGGGCGAGATTAAGGTCGGATATGCCCGCGTTACCGCCGATCCCTCCGTCGGAGGGACTATCGTCTTCGCCCGCAGTGACGCCCTGATGGGCACGGTGCTCTACGAAGCCGGTGTCCCGGCAACTCTGCCTCTGAGGACGTTCCATCTCTTTCTGGATTCCATCCTGCACAAGGACACGGGCCTGGCCATGGTCCATCCGGCTCCCCGGGCGGCCCCGGCCCAGAAGCATGAAGCCACGGTCACTCTAGCCCGCATAGATCACCGATAGGACCTCAAAAGGCCGCCCTGTTTGGTATAAAGCGTTTTGAATGAAAGACTTCAAAGCCAAACGGAGGCGGCCCTTATGAGAACAGAGTGTAAACAAGCCAGGTTCGAATTTCACGGACTATTTCAACGCAAAGTGAAGGCGCGGTTCGACGGCGGGAAGATCACCTCCGATGCAGGGGTGCTGCTGTTGCGAGAGGTCGAGAGGGGGACGGGTCTGATCGCCGGACTGGCTGAGTGTTTCAGGGATCACCGGGATCCGCGGTTGATCGAACACACGGTCGAGGAGTTGTTGGGGCAGCGCATCTACGGACTCTGTCTGGGGTACGAGGATCTGAACGATCATGATCAGTTGCGCACCGATCCGATGCTGGCGGTGGCGGTGAATAAGGCCGATCCGTTGGGGGAGAGGCGGCGGCAGGCCTCAGATCGGGGGAAGGCGCTGGCGGGCAGGTGTACGCTGAACCGGTTGGAGTTGACCGGCGCCGAGGTCGATGAGCAGGAGCGGTACAAGAAGATCGCGATGGACCCGGACCGGATCGACGGCTGGATGGTGGATGCCTTCGTGGAGTCCCACGAATCGGCGCCCGAGGAGATGGTGCTGGATCTGGATGCGACCGACGACCCGATCCATGGCCAGCAGGAAGGCCGGTTCTTTCACGGTTACTACCGCCACTACTGTTATCTCCCGCTGTACATCTTCTCGGGGGAGCATCTGCTGTGCGCCCGGTTGCGGTGTTCCAATATCGATGGGGCCGCGGGATCGGTGGAGGAACTGGAACGGATCGTCGGCCGGATTCGGCAGAGCTGGCCGGAGGTCTCGATCGTCATCCGGGCCGACTCGGGCTTTTGCCGGGATGACTTGCTCCGCTGGTGTGAAGACCATCACGTGGATTACGTGATGGGGTTGGCCAACAATGATCGGCTCAAGTCAGAGAGCGCCGAAGCGATGACTCAGGCCGAAGCCGAGTTCAACGCCACCGGGCGACCGGCGCGGGTGTTCAAGGATTT
Organism: Acidobacteriota bacterium; assembly: GCA_965205615.1. Lineage (GTDB taxonomy): Bacteria > Acidobacteriota > UBA6911 > RPQK01 > CBDAPI01 > CBDAPI01. The sequence goes on from CBDBHK010000020.1 coordinate 22,573, forward strand.
CCGCTACCGGACTCGCCACAGTTGGACCTCGGAGCGACGCGTCGTCGGCAAGGCCGAGTTCCTGGACAAAGGCGCCAATCCCCGATTCGTCGTCACCTCCCTGTCGCCGGAACGCCTGGGGGCCCGCGCGCTCTACGAAGACTTCTACTGTGCGCGGGGCGACATGGAGAACCGCATAAAAGAACAGCAGTTGGGTCTGTTCGCCGACCGGACCAGCGCGGCAACGATGCGCGCCAATCAACTCCGGCTGTATCTGTCCTCCGCCGCCTACATGCTCATGCACGCCTTGCGTCGTCTCGGACTGAAGCAGACCCCCCTGGCTCGCGCTCAGTGTCAGACGATTCGCTTGAAGCTCCTCAAGATCGGCGCCCAGGTCCGCCTCACGGTCCGCCACGTCTGGATCTCCATGTCGGAAGCCTATCCCTACAGCGAGGTCTTCGCTGCCGTCGTTCGAAACCTCCAGGCCATTCCTCTGCGCTGCTGAGGTCTGTCCCGATCAAACGCCCCCAAAAACGAAATCGTTCCATCGCTCAGGCCGAGCTCTGCCTGAATACATTCCGTCACGCTCTTCCGAACCCGAAAAACGCTTCATTCACGACCATCCACACCACCGCATCACTCGACCTGGACCGGATCGATAGCGAAACTCTCAGAAAACCGTTCCGGCCTGCCAAAATCACCTTCATTTCCAAATCGGTGATCTATGCGGGTTAGTTCACGCCCTTGATGGTGATGCGATCGGTCGGGAAGCCGCCGTTGGTAAAGTCCTGGTTGACGGCCACAGCCACCACCGGAGCGTCGCACGTGAACCGGCCGCGTCCCTTGAAGGATTCTTCACCGCCCTGCAGCACCAGGTCGTTAAAGAATTAAACGACTGACGCTCGAGGGTCGAGGTCGATCTCCTCCTGGGCCGCCATGGTCCCGTCCGTGTTGAAAAACTCCAGGAGGCAGTCAATGAGGTTTTCTCCGATGTTCTGGACCCCGATGCCCAGTCCGTTGTCCGCGCTGGCTTCGGCCGGAAAGTGATGTTCCTGCGCCGCATCGGTGGGATCTGAGAAAAAAGCTCCGATGGCAAGCGGCTCGAGACGGTCTGAGACATCCAGGTTCCAGGTCAGGAACGGGGCCAGGAAACTTCCGTCCTTGATGGGAGCATCGATGAGGGCGGCGCCCGCGTAAGGGGCATTGCCGGGGGCAGCCATGACGAATTCCTTGGTTTCTCCCGGATCGACCGAGTCCTCAATGGAGAAAAACACGGAGCCGTCTCGATTCAGGACGTCGATTCGAAACGACGCAGTGGTTGCACCCAAACCGCTCGGCTGGCGGGAGGAAGCTGTACCGGCGGGGTTCTCGACGCGCTCTCCAATGTTAGAGATGATCACGACGGCGTTGTTCTCCTCATCCAGCCAGTAGACCTGTGGGGCAAACCAGCGCCTGCGCGATACATCCGAACCGAATCGACCCGTGTTCCGGATGTCGCCTCGTGCCATGGGCCAGGAGCTGGCCGCCGGACCGGGGGAAACGCCGAAGACGGCGTACAGGTTATCGTCCGTTGACCCGAAATAGAGAATGCCGTCGGCAGCGATGGTGGGTGAAGAATTAAAGCGCAAAGGCCCGAAGCCAAAGGAATGGTCGTCGAATACCCACAATTCGGTCCCATCCGGCCCCAGGGCAATGAGCTTGTTGGAAGTCGTTGCAAAGTAGATCTTCCCGTCGAACCCGACGGCCGGTACCGTGCCCACTCCGCCATCGGTTTCATACCTCCAGTTCTCACTGCCGTCTGCGGGGGAAAGAGACAGAAGCAGACCCTTCTCCATCCCCTGGGTCACCTTGAAGTTAATGGGGACGTAAATGTCCCCGTTAACAGCTGTCGACGGTCCCGAATCGATCTGGGCATCCAGGCCGACCTTCCATTTGAGGGTTCCATCCGGATTCACGGCATAGAAGTTGTCGCCAAGTGCCCTCGTTCCAAAATAAATGGTCCCATCTTCTGCCAGGGCCGGCGCAATGATGCTGCCTCCGGCGGGTCTGAAGACCCACATCTCCGCTCCCGAAAGGGGGTCCAGTGCGATGAGTCGACCAACGGTTGTAGATAGCACGACCCCATCCTGACCGATGGAGATTCCCGTTACCAGACTTTCAGTGGGGCGACTGATATTCCAGAGCTGGCTGCCGTCGGGGTTCACGGCAAAGTAGTCCGAGCCGACGGCAAAGTAGATGGTGCCGTCCTCGGCGATGGCCATTTCAGAGGGCGCGATGGAAATGCCCGTAGCGAAGGTCCACTTCAATGAGCCATCCGGGTTCAACGCATGGAGGTTGCCCTGGTCATCGGCGGCACAGATGGTCCCGTCATCGGCAATGGCGGGTGGTTGGAAAAACTGTCCGGGAGCCTCGAATTTCCACTTCTCGGTCCCATCCGGGTTGACGGCGTGGAGATTCCTGTCCCGGGAGCCGACATAAATCACATTCTCCGGTCCGATGGCCGGTGAGCCCTGTATATCGCCACCGGTCTTGTAGCTCCATTTTTCCGCCCCCGGCTGGCCCAGCAGCGGCGTAACCAGTAAGAGCAGCAGTTGCAGGATGCACGTAGCGCCGAGTGTCATCTTGGAACTGGACCCAAAACCTACCATTATCTTCTCCTTGTGGACGGTTGGAACAGTGAGAACAGGACGACCTCCTCCCGCCCCAGATTAGGCCGTGCGAGGAAGGGGGTTGTCAAGGAATAAGGGCACGCGGGTAGGACTACTTCTGGGCAACCTTGAGGAGATCCGTCTCTTCCCAGCCGCTCAATAGAGCTCTGATACGGTCGCTTTCTGGAGCCTCGGGGCGGAGCTTCAGAAAATGTTTGAGCTCTCTGGCGGCCGCCTCGAAGTCGCCCTTATCCGCCAGCACCAGGCCCAGCAGGTAGGCAGCATAGGGGTATTCGTCAGACCTGAGGCTGTCTCTGACAACCGTGAGTGACTCCACGGCCTGGTCGAAACGACGCAGCCGGACATTGGCAAACCCAAGATAAAAGTGGGCTTTCATCTGATAGTGATGCAACTCTATTACGCTATTGCTCCAGTGACAGACCTGTTCCCAGCTCTGCCGCCTGAACTCGAGCTCCATCATTGCGATTCGAGGATTGAGATACTTGGCGTCACCGGCCGCAGCTTGCTCAAAGGCCTGCTGTGCACCGGCTTCGTCTTGAAGTCGGAGCCGAACCTGACCCAACAGGTTCCAGGCCTCGGAAAACTCCGGATAGGTTTCAGTGGCCTTCTCCAGCTCGTTTGCCGCTTTTTGATAGTTGGCCCTTTTCTTTTTGACCTCTTGGCGGGCTTTCTTATACCCCCTTTGGGCTGTTTTCGGGGCCGACATGGTGGTCACACTCGTGGTCGTACCCTCGATGCTCCCGGTCTTGTAAAGGACCAGGGTCCCAACGTCGGGATTGTCCAGGGCTCGTCGGGAGTTCAAGTTAATGCCGTCGAACTGATAGCCCACCTGGCTGGCTTGCAGTTCGCAGCCGGACAGGTCCAGCTGATTCGAGTTCCCGGCTCGCGGGGTTCGCCCGCCGGCGGAACGCATGACAGCGCCCGTAGGGTTCACGGGGCCAGATGGATCCAGGCCTCCGTAACTGGCGTCCAGCGCGCTGGACTGGAGGCTTTTGCCCCCAATGTCCATGCTGAAGCGCCCGTTCAGAGTGTTTGCCTGACGTCGAACCTTCCCACCACACCCCAGTTCAACCTTGGCCGCTGATTCTGCCAGGCTGCCGTCACCGTAAACCACGGTTCCGCTGAGAAAGGTGAATTGACGGGCCCCAGACTCCTCGTTGCCAGACCTTTGTAGCCCCCCGTCCGACTGTCCCTGGGCAAGAGCCGGGCCAGCCCAGGCCAAAGACAGGGAGAGGACCATAACGGGTCTTGCTCCGGCCATAGTCTGAACCCTCGGATGACGAGATCAACGTGGATTGTCGTACATTCGACGGTACCACGAGGGGCTACTAGTTCTTGGCACCCTTGAGGAGGCCTTTTTCCTCCCAGCCGCTCAAGAGAGTGTTGATGCGGTCTCCCTCCGGAGCCTCTGGTCGGAGCTTCAGGAAACGTTTGAGCTCTTTTGCGGCGCCATCAAAGTCCCCTTTATCCGCCAGCATCAGGCCCAGCAGGTAACCGGCATAGGGGTATTGGTCAGCTCTATGGCTGGCTCTGACTTTGGTGAATGACTCCGTGGCCTGGTCGAATTGACCCAGCTGGACGCTGGCGAACCCCTGATAAAAATGCGCCTTCATCTCATACGGATGGAGCTCGATGACCTGCGTGCTCCACTGACTGACCTGGTCCCAGCTCTGCCGTCTGGACTCGAGTTCCATCATGGCGATCTGCGGTTTAAGATACTTGGGGTCACTGGCCGCGGCCGATTCAAAGGCTTGCTGAGCACCCGACTCGTCTTTGAGTTCCAGTCGAACTTGTCCCAAAAGGTTCCACGCCTCGGAAAACTCCGGATAGAGGTCGGTGGCCTTCTCCAGCTCTGCGGCAGCTTTCTCGAAGTTGGCTTTCTTCTTGCTGACCTCTTTGCGGGCCTTCTTGTACCCTTTGCGGGCTTTCTTGGGAGCCGACATCGTGGTCACGCTGGTGGTTGTACCGGCGATGGAGCCGCTCTTGTAAAGAACGATGGTCCCGATGTCAGGATTGTCCAGCGCGCGTCGAAACGACAGCACAACACTCTCCGATTGGTAGCCGGTCTGGCTGGCTTGAAGTTCGCAGCCGGTCAGGTCCACTTGATTGGAGGACCCCATTCGTGGCCCGCCACCGCCGAAACCCCCGGCACCACCCGGAGCGAGGCCACCGAAGTCATCTCCACCTGAAGAACCGATGCCGCCAAATGGATCCCCGCCTGCGACGCTGGCGTCGAGCTGCGTGGCCTGGAGGCTTCCGCCGCCCACCATCATGCTGAAGCTGCCATTCAGAGTGGTGGTTTGGCGGCGAACCGTCCCATCACACCACAGTTCGACCTTGGCCGAGGAGTCTGCCGGTGCGCCGTCAGCGTAGATCACTTTGCCGCTCAGAAACGTGGGCTGCTCGACCTGAGAAGGCTGGCTCCCCTGCTGCTGTTGCTGCTGCGAACCGCTAGGCTGGGACTGAGTCGGCTGACTTTTTTCGTCCGACTTTTCCTGGGCAAAAGCCGTCCCGAACGTCACCAAACAAAGGAAGAGAACCACGATAGGTTTGGGTGCGGCCATAGTCTGAGCCCTCCAAAGACGAGATCGGCCTGGATTGTTGCGTATTTGACATTCTAGCCCGGATTATGCAAGAACCGTAGTTCGGTGTTGAAAAACGACTCGAGAAGTGGCCCAACTCGGAAGCGGGCAGGTGTGACAGGCGGATTTGCGAAGGATATGGGTTGGCGAGGCGTCTGAGTGGTTTGGGGAGTGAATTTCAGACAGATCTGGGCCTGGATGAGTGTCGGAAGCGGTTTTTCGGGGGAGCTGGGAAAAGCTAACTGGAGTTGAGGCGACTCAAGACGAGGTGGAAGAGGGGTTGTTCGGGAAAGGCTGAGGAAAGATGGACCCAGATGCGTCGAGTGGTTTGTCGGATCCGGGCCCCAATCTTGAGGATCCGACGACGTAAGGTTTCGATTTCGAGCTTGTGCCAGGGGGTTCCGTGAAGATAGTCGCGCAGGCGAACGAACATCTGGTAAGCCAGTGCATGCAGGAGGAGTCGAAACTGATTGGCCAGGAATCGATGACAGCTGAGTCGGTCCATGCTCAGATGATTTGTGAAGGCCTTGATGAAGTTCTCGGTCTGCCCTCGGTTTGTGTAGTGGTCATAAAGTGATTGGGAGCAGAGATCGTCCCGGTTGGTAACTACAAAGCGACGATTGATCCCACGCTGATCGACCTCCACTTTGACAATGACGCGACGGGATCGATCCCAGCTGTGGGCTCGATAAAGAAACTCGTCAAACTGACGCTGTTTTTCCTCCAGCTCAAGGAACCTTTCCCGAGTCGAATCCAGCAGGGGCTCGACCACTCGCTGCAGGCGAGGGTTTCGGCTTAACCCGATGACATATTGGAGTTTATTCTCTTCACATTCACAGAACTCGTAGAGCCGAGGCGTGGCAAAGCCGCTGTCGGCCCGAATCTCAATCTCGACATCCGTCCCCACTGCTTGTCGGATGGCCTCCACGACTCGCTTCAGAATGGGCACGATGTGAGAGGCAGCCCCCTTGTTGCCAGGTCTCAACACGGCACAGACCAGGTCTCCCGTGTCGGCATCGAAGATCAGCCAAGGATGCAAAATGTGGTTTCGGTAATACCCGTGGTAGAAGGAGAACTCCTGTTGGCCGTGAGTGTGGTCGTCGGTACTGTCCAGATCCAGGATGATCTTGCTGGGACGTCTCTTCTTCAGGGAGCGCACATAACGGCCTAGCAGCCACCGGCTCAGACGCATCAGATCCTTCTTGGTGACGGAGTTCTCCAGGCGGGAGAAAGTCGGCTGGGTGGCCAAATCGGGATCGCTCTCTGGCAACTGATCACAGACTGTCTTGAGCATCGGATCCGAGCGCAGCGTATCGGCGTCGTTACAGTCTTCGTAGCCGGCCACGATCTGCAAGACTCGTTGTCGGATCAACTTCAACAGGTCATGACGAATGTAGCGTTGGTCTCGACTTTCCGAAATACAGGAACTGAAGCCCTCGCACAATCGATGTTGACGATCCAGCGATCCAAACAACAACCATCCTGCGTCGGAAGTGAGGCTCCCCCCATCAAAACGAGCCGTGATGTTTCTGTGGCTATGAAATGGCAGGGTATTCTGGCAGACTGTTTTTGACATTGCCGTAGCTCCTGTTTAGGGTCTTTGTTTCTCTAAACCCTTTTATATCAGAGAGCTACGGCCTTTTTTCTGGGCCCACATCTCACTTGAATTTAGATCTCTTGCATAATCCGGGCTAGTACATCCCGGACAAAAAGGATTCTCCGTTGTTTCGTTTTGTACAATTCCTGATTCTCCTGGGACGGGTATGTCAAGGGACAGAAAGAGAATGGCACACCGAAACCGGCTAGCGCGCGCCGTCCCCGATCGCCATGAGGTGCGAAAAGGTTCGAACATACATCACGCCGCCGGCAATGGCCGGCGTGCTGTGGCTCGGTTCTCCCAGATCGACTCGCCCCAGGAGCTGATACTCGGGTGCGGCCGCCAGCACGACCATTTCGCCCGCCATAGATACGCTATAGATCCGTTCGGCCACACGCACCGGCGAGGCAAAGAAGTTGCCGCCGATCCGCTGGCGCCAGACCCGCCGGCCGGTCTTTATCTCAATACAGCTGGCCACGCCCCCGTCGCTGATCAAAAACAGCCACTTTCCATGAGCCACCGGAGTCGGCACGTAGGGCAGCGAACCTTCAATCTCGTAGGCAACCCGGGCATTGCTGGCGCCGCTCAAATCCGGCGGTCTGATCGCGAACATCCGCGTGCCGCCGCCGCCGCGCCCGCACTGTGCGAAGATCAACTCACCTGCGGCGACGGGCGAACCCACGACACGATCAGTCCCGAACAGATCGGCCACTTCCCAGTTGAGCTTGCCGGTGTGAGGATCGAGGCTGCTCACCCCGTGGCTGGTGCTGGTGAGGACCAACTGATCGGGCCCACTTTCGGGTCGATAGATGATCGGCGTCGAATAGGCGGACTTGGCGGTACGACGCTCCACCGTCCATCGTGTCTGGCCGGTCCGTCGATCCAGCGCGACCGTCAGGCTGGGCCCGCTCTGGTCGTTGGCCAGGATCACCATGTCTTCAAAACAGATGGGAGAGGGGCCAAAACCGTGGTCTCCCCGGAAGGACCCCAGGTCACGCCGCCACACCTCCCTGCCATTTTGCCGGTCCAGAGCTGCGACGAGGTAGCCTTGAAGCGACCCCCAGGCGACGTAGACGCGCTCGGAATCAAGCGTGGGGCTGGCGGTATCGTAAGACGTGGACCTGCCCAGGTCGGAAGGAGAAGCCGGCAGACGGACTTCCCAGAGCAAGCTGCCGTCGACCGTTTTCAGAGCCCTGATGATCCTGGTGGCATCCTGCTCAATTGCGGACGTCACGAACACCTGTTCGCCGGAAACTAGGGGCGACGAGTGGCCGGTACCGGGAACTTCGACGCGCCAGCGGTAGTCCTTGCTGGTCCAGGCCGCTGGAATAGTTGTCGCCTCGCTCTGGCCGGCCCCGCCAGGCCCCCGGAAGCGAGGCCATTCTTCACCCTCCACAGTGCCAGACAACCACAGAAACATCCCCGGCAGGATCAGGTGATTGCGATACCGGCCCATCATCGTTCTCAGGAGGGCGATGACTCCGTCAGCGTGTTGCGTTTCCAATCTTCCAGGTCGGGGCCCGACAGGGGCAGACCCCGTTCCCTTAGCTGGGCCATCTGCTCCTCACTGTAACGTTCCAGTTGGCGGACGATTCGGACATCGTCCTCCAACTGGCCGATCGTCGTACAGCCTACGGTCAGGCAGTGAATCGGCAGGCTCAGGGCATAGGTCAGACATTCTCTGACGCTAAACGACTGCAGCAGCTTGGCATTGGCGAAACTCTTCATTCCCTGAATGCCGAGATTCTGCTTGCGCGCTTCTTCCAGAACCTCCGTCTCGAAACTGAGATAGGACGGGTCAGCCACGTTCACCGGCATGAGAATCGTGTCGAAGGATTTGTACCTTGCCAGCATCGCCAGGTGGACCTGTGGGTCAAAGTGGCCGGTGAATCCGATGAAGCGGCACTTGCCGGCCTTCTTGGCGGCTTCAAAAGCCTCAATCGCTCCACCTGGAGCAAAGACCTTCTCGACATCCTCCATCGTGGTCACCGAGTGGACTTGCCAGAGGTCAACGTAGTCGGTGTTCAGGCGCTTCAAAGACAGGTGCAGTTCACGCTCCGCACCCCTGCGACTCCTGTCCAGCGATTTGGTCGCCACGAAGACTTCCTGGCGAAACGGTGCCAGCGCCACCCCGAAGACCTCTTCAGATCGACCGTCCCAGTAAGAGTGAGCGTTGTCGAAGTAGTTGACACCCAGCTCATAGGCCCGTCGGGTGATCGCCGTGGCCTCCTTGAAGGAAATCAGGGGGAAACGCCCACCGGCCTGGCCGATGAGGGTCAGCTTCTCTCCCGTCTTGCCAAAGGTTCTCCTGGGAATGTCTCCGGTTTTGAGCGGTGACCCGAGGGCTTTACGACTCAAGGTTGCCAGGCCGGCAACTGCGCCGCCTACAAAGCTTCTCCGTTTCACATCGGCCTCCTGTTCTACTGGCGGATTTCAGATGTAATCATGATAGCAGGGCGGGGGGGGAAGTAGAATTCGGCTTTCCGATCCGATCACGATTGCGCCGACTGGCGCGAGCGCTCTGCCGTACGATAACCTAACAGTCCCTGGCACCTCCGCCTCGCGGCTGCTAAGTGCCAAATTGGATTTCTCGGAGCGTTGCTCCGGTAGCGGGAGCAGGGTTTCTCATCACGGCTCCAACCGCGCTTGATGGGTAAATGCACATCGATAATCGGTTCGCCCTACTTGTTCTGTGGCTGGCGTTCCTGATCAGAGGCCTCTTTTATGTCAGCGTGACGCCCCTCTGGGAGGGTTTCGATGAACCCGCGCACTTCTCCTACATTCAGCACATCGCTGAAGGCCAGGGCCTGTTCCCGAATCGCGACGGCCATGCCTCTCAGGAAATAGTCTTGTCCGTGAGATTGGCCCCCAAGCCCTGGATGAGCATTGTCGGCTTCGGGCCCACTCAAGAGGAGTACTGGGCGCTCGAGGAAGCCGACCGAAACGACTTGCAAGCTCGCCTCCACAGCATACCCCGGCATCTGCGGACGGTCGAAGGCTCACACTTTTACGGCGACAACCGCCTCGAGAATTACCAGGCCCAGCATCCTCCACTTTACTACCTTCTCATGGCCCTGCCATACCGGTTGTTGAGCTCTTACAATGTCGTGGAGCGTGTCTTCGCCATCCGCATCCTGTCGCTGCTGATTGCTTCGACTGTGGTGTTTTTGGCATTTCGGCTGGCCAACCTGGTTTTTGGTAACGCCAAGATCAGCCTCGCCATCACCGGCATACTAATTTTCATGCCACAGCTCATGATGGACGTCTGCCGGGTCGGCAATGACTCACTGGCAATCGCTCTATTCTCCAGCTTGATGCTAGTCACAATTGCCAATCCATCGGGAGGCCACGGGAAAAGCCTCCTGATTGGGATTCTTCTGGGTCTGGGGTTGCTGACAAAGGCGTACTTTCTCACCGCTATTCCTGCCATTCCGTTCGTCTATTTGATGCGACTGAACCGACGTGATCGGTCTCTCAAGAAAGCCGTATTGTCGTTGGCGATCGTGGGGCTGGTGGCGACTCTTTTGGGCGGTTGGTGGTACGTGAAAAACGCGATCGACCTGGGTGCTCCGCTGGGAAGCGTAGAGAGCGTCGCCCTGGAGGAGACGACCCTGTTGGATAAGTTGTCAGGAATACCGGAGGTAGATTGGGAGCACGCCCTGAAAGCCATGGTGATCTCTCACGTATGGTACGGAAACGGGAGCGGTCTAAAGGTGCGAATCTGGATGTACAGGATATTCAAGTACCTGTTTTTGCTCTCTGGTTTCGGGCTTCTTTTGGGCGTCTGCTTCAGATGGATGGAAAAACGGAGCAGACCCGATTCGATCCGCGAGATGCTGTGCATATCCTCATTCTATTCCCTGTTCTGGTTCGGGCTGCTCTACCATGTCTTGTTGATCTATCTCGTGTTGGGCATTTCAACCACCAAGGGCTGGTACCTCTACACGGTGATAGCGGCCGAACTGGTGCTGCTTGCCTATGGCTTTTTTTCGCTGCTTCCAGTCAACTGGCGAGGGACTTCACTGGGGGCGATGATAGTTTCATTCTGTCTTCTGGATTTGTACGGGATCTTCTTTTTGTTGATTCCCTATTACACGGGATTGATAAGACATAACTCCGCGGGAGAACGCAGTGTTTTCAACCCCTTCGCAATGGCCTGGGGAGACTACCTTGAAGTGATCTCCCGATTGACGGTCAACAAGCCCTGGTACATGGAAACTGGATTCTACGCAGCCATGGTCGTAGTCTTTCTTCTGATCAGCCTGTCCGCTCTCTTTTTCTGTCTCGGCCGGCTGGGGCGCCAACTCTTTCAATCCAGGGGCCGCCCTGAAACCGTTTAAGAACAGTATCGTTCGATGGCCATCTCGTCCGGCCCACGCGAAGGCGTGGAATGATATCCTGCCGCCGAATGTTGTTGTGGTTGCGATGGGCACCGGCCTGGGGTCCCGTATCAAGGCGCGCCTTTGGCCTGTTGCTTGTCGGCCTCCTCCTGACCTGCTCCGAAGGAGGCCGCCCGAAGGATCGCGTCCCTCAAGTGGCCGACCTGGCGCCTCTATCCGACGTCTCTGAGCACCTTCGTGCGATCGGCTACGTGACCTGGGATGAGGATGCGGACCGGGACGTGTCCGGCGTGACCTGGCATTCGAAAGAGAGGGCCGCGCCAGGCCTCAACCTGTTCACGAATGACGTGGACAGGGTGCTGCTGATGGACTCTGAGGGTCTCGTTCTCCGCCAGTGGGAGCTGCCGGGGCGCAGGCAGTGCGAGCACGTCGAGCTGATCAAGGGACTCCGGTTGGCGGTTGTTTGCGAGGGGGAAGCCCTCATCGTCCTGGAGCCGGGTGGCGAGGTCGTTCTGGAGTTCGCCGGGCGGGTCCATCACGACATCGCTCCGCTCGCGGATGGGCGCATGCTGGTTCCCATAGTCGAGCCGCCCACGTTCTACCGCGGCCGCCACGTGGTGTTTAATGCGCTACTCGAGATCTCCATGGATGGCGGCACACGGGAAGTATGGAAAGGATCCTCGGCGGTGGCGCGCCTCCGCGATCTCCATGGTCCAACCGAGTTGGACGGCTGGCCACCCTTTTCGAGCATTGTGCGGCACGCCTACCGTCGGTTCCGCGGCCGTGGGGTCAGCACCTACGAGTACTACCACCTCAACTCCGTGGAGGTGATCGGCGATAATGCGCTGGGCCGCCAGGACCCGCGTTTCCGACCGGGGAACATTCTGCTCGGGCTGCGCAACGCACATACGGCCGTGATCCTGGACGCGGAGACCTGGCAACCGGTCTGGCACTGGGGAGAGGACGACCTGGACATGCCTCATATGCCCACGATTCTCGCCTCCGGCAATTTCCTGGTTTTCGACAACGGGATGAGGCGGCGCTGGACCCGGGTGGTCGAACTCGATCCCAGAGAGGACCGAATCGTCTGGCAGTATCCAAAGGTCGCAGACCCGGATTTCTTCTCAGCGGAGCGCGGTAGCAGCCAGCGGCTCCCCAACGGCAATACGCTCATCTGTCTGTCGGATGAGGGCCATGTGGTCGAAGTCGACCCGCAGGGCGAACTCGTGTGGGAGTTCTGGAACCCGAACATCACGGAAAGGGGCCGCAAGCGCATCTATCGATTCCAGCGCCTCACGCCCGACGCTTCCGAACGTCTGCTCCAGGCCAGCGCCGGGCACGCCCTGCCGGACTAGCGGGCCTTGGGAATTGCACCACGGGCATCACCACTGTGCCGGCATGAACTGATCGACGTCGGCTTGTGTGATGATGTGCTTGGGCAGGTAGATAACCGGCTCGAGCTCTGCACCCTTGAACCAGCGGACCGCTGTGTAGATCGCCAGCGCACCGTCGCCTTCGGCCGACTGATAAGTGATGGCCAGCGCATCGCCTGCTTTGACCGAGTCCATGCCGGTCTTACTGTTGCCGGCCGCAACGATGACGATGTCATCTCGCCCGGCACTCTTCACGGCTTCCAGAACGCCTGTCATCGTGAACCCGTCGCCGGCCAGCACCAGGCCTTTCAGCTCGTCACCGTATCGATTGATCCACGCGGAAACCAGTTGCATCGTGCCTTCCGCCTCGAGGTTGGCCGTGTCCATGGCCAGGAGCTTCATGCGTGGGGCGTATTCCTTGAGTTCGGTGACGGGGGCAAAGGTCCGCGCGAAATAGGGCGAACTGCCGGGCATGTGACGAACGATCGCATAGCCCCCCTCTTTTTCCAGCCCGTCGGCCAACCGCCGGGCCAGCATCCGGAACTGGCCCCAGTCATCGGGGCCGGTCCAGGTCAGGCAATACGGCATCGCTTCATGAACGGGAATGGTGTTGGATGTGATGCACGGAATTCCAGCGCCATGAATCCGACGGAGCAGCAGGGTACAGGCCGTCGCATCAACGGGCGCAAGGATGACCAGGTCCGGGCGCTCGTTAATCGCCTGGTCGGTTTGCTGCGCTTGAAGGTCAATGTTCCAGTTGCCATTGAAGACCTTCACCTTCATCCCGTGGACGTCTGCGATGGTCCGGAACCCTCGAACGTAAGCGGTCCAATAGGGATGATCGCCGGCCTTGAGCAAGATGACCGTTTTGCCGTCCGGACCATCTTTCGGCGAGCCGGGCATCGGCTGCTTCTCGCCCCGCCAACCGGCATACTCGATGTCCCACCAGTAGCCCTTGTGGGTTTCGGGTAGGGCCCGGGGATCTGCAGGACGGGGCCGCATGGGCCTGGTTTGCGTCTGTTCCCATAGATACGGCTGACCGTCAGTGCCCCGGAGTGTGAAGACGTCGACCTCCTCGTGAGAGCCGGCGTCCGGTGCGCTCACCGACATTCCGATGTGACGAAAGTAGAGGGTCGAAATCGCGACGATTGTGACCATCGCCGTGATGGTCACAGCGACAACGAGCAGGCGGTTCTTCGGTTTCAAGACTGTGGATTCCTGTTCTTCCGTCGTGGCGGTGCTGAATCGGGCACCTTCCAGTTCCTCGATCAGATCGGGGCGCTGTCCCTTCAGCAAGTCGTGCCGCGAGAGGATGTACGCCTCATAGAGCACAACGACCGCCAGGATCAATCCATTGACCAACATCTGCACCTCGAACCCCAGCCCGTAACAACCAATACCGTTGAACAGGGTTGTCAACAGGAGCACTGCGAAGTAGCTCTGCAGGATGCTGCCCCTGCCACCGCTCATCAGAGTGCCGCCGATGATCACGGCCGCAAGCACGGTCATGAGCGTTCGCATACCAAGGACTGCCGCCGAAGTCATGGAACTCAGACCGATGGCGAACAGTCCTCCACCGATGGCTGCGAAGGTGCTGCACAACACGAAACCGACAATCAGATAGCGGTCTCGATTCAAGCCGGCCAACCACGCCGTCTCGGAATTACCGCCAACGACAAAGAGTGCCCGACCGGCTACGGTTTGCCTGAGCAGGAACTCTGAGCCGACGACCAGTCCCAGCGTGATGAGGACAATGGGGGGCAACAGCGGGACGAGCGGCGTCTCCAGCCAGTCGGCAAAGCGGAAGTCGTCGATCGATTTGGATCCGCCGCCGCTGTACAGGTGCATCAGCCCGGTGGCTATGGTCATCGTCCCCAGCGTCACGATGAAAGAGTTGATACGAGCCCGCACCACCAGCAGGCCGTTGACCAGTCCGACCGCACTACCCGCCCCGACACCGGCCAGCATGCTGCCGGTCCAGCCCAGCTGCGGTTGCAGACCGATCACGAGCATGCCGGACAACATCACCACCGCGCCGATCGAGAGGTCCAGCTGCCCGAGGATGAAGATCAGGGTGAATCCGATGGCGACGATCGCCGTCAGACTCGCACCCTTGAGAAGCGTGGTGATGTTGAGAACGGTAAGGAAGTTCGGCGCGAACAACGACAGGAAGCCGAACAGCCCGAGCCACATGATCAGCGCCCGATGCCGGTCCAGAGCCTGCGCCAGCCGACCGGTCAGGTCGTGGCTCGTTTCAGGCATAGTCTTTACCCGCCCGACGTCGTTGAAATTGCTGAAGTCCCACAACCGTGATGAATACGCTGCCCGTGACGATGTTCTGGCGAAACGCATTGATCTCCAGATAGGTCATGATGTTGGTCAACATCCCAATGACGAGGACACCGCCGAGCACCCCGGCCATGTTTCCCCGCCCTCCGCTGAGCATCACACCACCGATGACCACCGCCGTGATCGCCTTGAAGTCATAGCCCTGGCCCAGATAGAACACGCCGAGCTTATTCATCGACGTGAGGAATAATCCGGCTATGGAGGCCCCAAACGAAGCAGCCAGGAAGTTAAGAAACACAACCCGAGAGACCCGGACACCCGACGTCACCGCCGCCGCTTTCGAAGATCCCACCAGCCGGCACTCCCGCCCGAATCGAGTCCGGGTCAGAACCAGATGTCCCAGTGCGAACAGGGCAAGCATCACCAGCACAATCAACGGCACTGGACCGATGCGGGATCGAAAAAGGGCAATGAATACCTCACCCGACGTTCCCGGCTCGGTGTCGGGGTAGACTTGATTGTTGCTCCAGGTAAAGCGCATGAACCCTTCCATGAAGAAGGCGACCGCCAGCGTCCAGAGAATCGGATTGGCGTTGAGTCTGCCCACCACCACGCCGTTAATCGCACCGATCGACATGCCCGCAATCATTCCCAACGCCAGAGCCACCGGAACCCCCAGGGGCAGGGCCACGACGCAAACGATTCCGGAACACGCCATGATCGATGGGAGGGACAGGTCGGCCAGGTTGCCCGAGTAGGTGACGAAAGCCATGCCTGAGGCAACGATTCCCAACAGTGCTACAGCCCGGAGTATGCCCAGCATGTTGTCAACCGTCAGAAACTGCTGAGGCGCGACCAGGGCGCCAATGACAACCAGGACCGCCGCCACGCAGTAGATGCCGGCTGTCTCCAGAATGTCAGGCAGTCTGACGGTTCCACGCATGGTGTTACAGCCCCTCTCCGTTGGCAGCCAGCAGCACCGACTCTTCGGACATTTGTGCGCGTTGCATCTCGTCGATCAGGTGGCCATTTCGCACGACCACTGCGCGGTCGGCCAGGGCAACAAGTTCGGGCAGGTCCGAGCTGATCAACAGGATGGCTGCGCCGCGGTTGGCCAGTTCCATAATGGCCTGGTGAATCTTCTGTTTCGCCCTGACGTCGACTCCCCGGGTTGGCTCATCAAGGATCAGCACGCGTGGCTGAGTGGCGAGCCACTTGCCCAGCAACACTTTTTGCTGGTTCCCTCCCGAAAGGTTAGCCACCCTCGTGTTCGCAGAGGCGGTGCCGACCTGCAACTGCTCGATGAGCGTCCGTGTCGTGCCGGCTTCGTGTCGCGACGAATAAATGCCCATCCGCGTGTGTCGGCGAATCAGCGCGGCCACCAGGTTGTGCGTGACCGACAAGCGCAGGAACAGCCCGTCGTTTTTGCGATCTTCGGTCAGATAGACCAGGCCCCGCGCCACTGCTTCAGCGTAAGATGCTCGAGCCAACAGCTGCCCATTCAGTTCCACGGCGCCCTCGTGCACGGGATCCAGGCCGCACACCGACCGGGCCAGTTCAGTGCGCCCCCCGCCGGTCAAGCCCACAATTCCGAGAATTTCGCCGCTCCGGGCATCGAAGGAAACATCGTGGAAAAAGCCGTAGCGTGTCAGACGCCTGACCCGGAGAGACGTTTTCCCGATCCGTGCCTCCCGATGGTGATAGAACTTGTCGATGGGCTGGCCCACCATCATCTGAACAAGACGCGGCGGCGTCGTGTCGGCGATTGGACAGGTGTCGATTCTCCGGCCGTCCCGAAGAACCGTGACCCGATCGGCAATTCCAAAGATCTCGGACAGATGGTGGGAGATGTACACGATCGCCATCCCGTTGTCTCTGAGCCGACGAATAATCGTGAACAGTCGTTGGACTTCCTCCCGAGAGAGAACCGCGCTCGGTTCATCCATCACGAGCACATCCGGCTGGTTACCCAGTACTTTGGCGATTTCCACCAGCTGGGCCTCGTGCTGACTGATCTGCGCCACGGTTTTCCGCGGATCGACCCGCAGACCAACGGCCTCGAGCAGCCGCCGGGACTCGTGTTGCAGCTCTGCGCGATGAACGAACAACCCGAACCGGCGGGGAAGTCTTCCAACCAGCAGGTTCTCGGCGATGCTGATGGGTCGAGCCAGACTCCCCTCCTGGTAGACCATGCCGATGCCGTGCTGTTTCGCTGCGGCCGGAGAACGAATGGAAGCCTCCCGGCCGCGAATCTGAATGCGACCAGTGTAGTGGTGAAACGACCCCGCCATCAGTTTCATGAGCGTGGACTTGCCTGCGCCGTTTTCGCCTATGAGCGCATGCACCTCGCCGGGGCGTAGCTCGAAGTCGACGCCGTCCAGCGCCCTGGTGGCGCCGAAAGACTTGGCGATCGACTGCATTTGAATGACGGGCTGGGTCACATTGCGGCCTTCAGGCAGGCAGGGGATCCAGTTCGGAAAATAGTGGAGTAGCCGCGCAAGTTTCTCTCCAGAGCCCACTATAAGAGGACCGAAGAAAGAATGGAAGGCACGGTCCGGCTGGTCGGTTAGTGCATTCTAGTGAACTTTCTCAGGTCCCCGCCCGGTCCGCTGGGCCGCCGCCGTTCGATCACCCGGCACAACTCCCGGCTATTTTTTCCCGCCCTTGAGCAGGGTCCCCAGAGCCTCAAATGGCCGGTAAGTTGAGGCCGGCTCTCTTTTTCGCTCCGGCTCTACGTTCCCATAGGCGTCGGCAACCTCCTGTCGTGAGTGTTCGTTTTCGTGACAGTAGACGCACAGAAGTTCCCAGTTGCTGCCATCCTTGGGATTGTTGTGATGATCGTGGTCCTTGTGATGAACTGTGAGCTGGCGAAGATTCTTAGCGCTGAACTCGCGCTCACACCGGGCACAGATCCAGGGAAGGATTTTGAGAGCTCTTGCCCGGTAGCCGTGTTCTCTTTCCCGTCTGTCCCGCAGGTTAGCGGCCAGGCGGTCCTGTCCGCGGGTATCCGGGTCGTTCTTCTTCGATCCCATCTATGCGAGTCCCAATTCTCACGCGCCCCGCAGGCCGCCGGGTTCAGTCGATGCAGGCAATCTGTCGGTCATCACGGCTGCGTGAGCTCGAACCCGGGAGTTACGTTACCCACATCGTACCCCAGGCAAGATCAGGAAGAGTGGGTAAGCGAACAGAGAGAGGGTCTAAGCGGGGGCCACAGCGAGCATGTGTCGGGCATCACCGTGAAGGCGCCAGAGGCCGCTGTACGCTACCTGTTCTCATTTCTCAAAGTGTTTTGGCCACTTCACAATTTGTGATGGCTTCTCCGCCGATACGGAAAGACCATTGCCTGTGGGAGCAGAGTTGATGGACACACTCAGGGGTAAACAAGCCTTCATCGTCTTGCTTGTGCTGGCGTTCTGCATTTACCGGTACCCTGCGGCACAGGACTTCACGGCCGACTCTCAGCCATTCCCACGCATGGGGGGTGCGACATCTGAGAAAGCTGTCTTTGCAGCTTTTCTATCTTCGCTCAAGGGTGGCACCGGAGCCGACAGTGCAATTTCAGTCAGTCATGTTCTGGCTGATTCCAACAACGAGGCTGGCTCCCTCGCGATTCATTTAAGAAAAGGCAACGGGGACAGCTATTTGTTCCTTAGCGAAGATCACCCGGATGTGGGTCGGGGTTTAGATGAGAACGGCCACTTACAAGCGGGCCACACCTGGCTGGTTTTCCTTAGCGAGATCATCAGAGCTTCCGCGGCGGAAGATGTAGACTTTTTCGGATACGCTTGGATTGTCCCTGACTTTCATCGAATCAGCGGCACCTACACCAACTTCTTCCCAGGGCTCGGCCTCTCTGTCGGACAAGCTTTTCAACTGCAACCTCCTCCCGCCAAAACGCGCGATCACAGCGCAGACCTCGAGGCACTGAAATCCATAGCGGAGAACTACGAAGCCGCCTACGGTGCCGGCGACGCGGAGGCGCTTGCGGAGAAAAAAGCAGCCCGACGGCTCGTGGAAGATCTTCCGCACCATCTGGAACAGCAACAATCCGCTTCCGGGCGGCGGAGATCAAGATTGAGCGGGCTTCGAGGCTCTTCTCGATAGTCTCGCACCATGGCTGGATTACGGACGGATCGGAACTGGCTCAGATACCGGCCGGTGACGGAGTCGTAGCGGTCGAGGGGCCCCCTCAGGGAGTGGTGCGGATCACGACGGAATATACTTTTTCGGTTTGGGCGTGGTAGCCCGGCCCTGGCTCGGCTATGCTACCTCTGCCAGGATAATAACAGTGAGACTCACCCGCTTTTTGAGTTTGGCGGTCCCGATAACGGCGCTTCTGCTGGCGCTTTCCTTCTCGGCAAACACCCGGACGACCAGGGTGTCGATCGACACGACCAGGACCGGAGAACCCATCTCCCCCTACATTTACGGGCAGTTCATCGAACATCTTGGCCGCTGTGTTTACGGCGGAATCTGGTCGGAGATGCTCGAAGACCGCAAGTTCTACTATCCCGTGACCGGAGATGCGCCCGCCTGGAGCATGTTCAAACCGGGGCAGGACGCAGCGGAAGGGGAGGGCCACCCCTACGAACTGTTGGTCCGCTCCCCCTGGATGATTATCGGCGATAAAGGTGCGGTCACGATGATGGCCGGGAACTCTACGCGGGCGTGGCCTGAGGAGAGTCGCAGCCCGGCGATGAACAGCTATGTGGGTGTTCACACCCCGAGAATTCAGCTTCCCGGCGATGGGAAGCCGGGCGGAATCTTCCAGGAACGTCTTACTCTTGTCGAGGACAGGGATTACAGCGGACGCATTGTGTTGGCGGGCGACCCCGGCGCGGCGCCCGTTGAGGTGAGTCTCATCTGGGGTAACGGCGCGGGCGGCCGCGATACGGTGACGGTCGAGAAACTGGACCGGAGTTACGCAAAGGTACCTCTCCAGTTCACCGCCCGGGGTGCAACCGACAACGGCCGTCTGGAAATCCTCGGGAAGGGCACGGGTCGCTTCCTGGTTGGTGCGGTCTCTCTCATGCCCGCGGACAACATTCACGGCTGGCGAGCCGACACGGTGGCTCTACTGAAAGAATTGAATGCACCCGTCTACCGCTGGCCCGGCGGCAGCTTCGTGAGCGGGTACGACTGGAAGGAAGGGATTGGCGATCCCGACCGCCGACCGCCTCGCCAGAATCCCGCCTGGAAAAGGATTGAGCCCAATGACGTCGGCATC
Source organism: Acidobacteriota bacterium (assembly GCA_965205615.1). Classification (GTDB taxonomy): domain Bacteria; phylum Acidobacteriota; class UBA6911; order RPQK01; family CBDAPI01; genus CBDAPI01. The sequence continues at coordinate 42,629 of CBDBHK010000020.1, forward strand.
CACGAGTTTCTGGCGCTGTGCCGCGAGATCAACGCCGAACCCTTCATTCTTGTGAATACCGGCTTCGGTGGAGCCGGGCTCGCAGCCGATGAAGTCGAGTACGTCAACGGTGGCCCCGATACTCGGATGGGGAGGCTGCGGGCCGAGAACGGCCATCCCGCGCCCTTTCGGGTCAAGTGGTGGGGCGTGGGGAACGAGATTTTCGGTCAACCTATTGCCGAATACGTGAAAAAGCACAACCGGGTTGAGGCCGCCATGCGGGCCGTTGATCCCTCGTTACAAGCGATTGCGGTCGGCGAATCGGACGGGTGGAGCGAACAGATGATGACGAGCTGCGCGGATCATATGGATCTGATTGGCGAGCATAAGTACTTGCGAAGGAAGGAAGATATTATTGCCCATGTCGAGCAGGTCCCTGCCGCTCTCAAGAGACTCGCCGACGAACACCGAGACTACCGGAGGAGGCTCGATTCCCTCGAGGGGAAAGACATTCGTATCGTGATGGGCGAATGGAACTACTGGTACGGGCGGAACGAGTATGGCGAGGGGGGTGTGCGGTTTTTCCTGCAAGACGGCCTCGGGATCGCGGCTGGCCTGCACGAGTTTTTCCGCAACAGCGACCTCTTCTTCATGGCCAACTATGCCCAGACCGTGAACGTCATGGGGGCTATCAAGACGAGTGCTACCGAGGCCGAGTTCGAGACCACCGGATTGGTGCTGAAGCTTTACCGGCATCATTTTGGGAAGACTCCCGTGGAAGTGTCGGGAAGCTATGAGCCTCTCGACATCGCGGCAGCCTGGACCGAAGATGGGACCAGTATCACGCTGGGTGTCGTCAACCCGACGCGCGAAGCCCGCACGGTCGCCCTGGACGTCAAAGGCTGCAGGTTGACCGGGAGGCGGGGGAGCAAATGGACGATCACAGGCCCCGACAGGTGGGCGTACAATGCCCCGGGGAAGCCGCGCCAGGTGGATATCGAGCAAACGTCCTTCATGAGCAGTCCGAGTACCATTGAAGCAGTGCCCCTGAGCGTGACCCTGTATTCCCTTCCCGTTGAATGATGGGCATTATCCCTACACGGTGAAAGGTTGCAGGTATTCCGAGCTCTTCTGAACGGATTCTCCGATCGGCATGATGCCGGCGAATGCCTGATGGACTGTGACAGGGCTGCGGTAATGGATTGCCTGTAGCCCGGCGAAGACCTCTTCAAAATCAACTCCGCCTTCTTCCCACAACCCGATATGGTCGACGGATACTCTCCCTCTTGTCCAGGTGTTGAGCGAGGTTGCTCCGTTCGGATTCAGTCGATGATTCGCAACGTAGACGTTGAGAATATATGGCTCCAGCATTTGGATCGTCTCTCGGCCGTAGTCCTGTGCTGCTATCATCCAGTTGGCCGGTTCGTAGATGATGCCAAAATTCGGTCGGGCCACTTCCTTGAGCACGCGCAGTGATCCTTCAACGGTTTCAAAAAGACTGGCGTGATGTGATTGATGGGCCAGGCGAATGTTTCGCTCTCGGGCTTCATCCGATGCCTTTCTTGCCCACTCGATGTCCTCTTCCTTTTTCATGCAGATTCGGATCAAGTCTGCACCAAACGCCTCAGCAAGATCGAGGTAGGGCGTGATTTTCCTAAGACCATCCGGGCCATGCTCATCGTTTCTCGGTACCGCAAAATCGCCGGTGGCCATTGACACCACCAGGCCAGCGCCTTTTATCTCGCGGCTCATCTCCTGGATTGTCTCAGGCGGCGAATGAATTCCCGCCTGTGAGGCCCGCATGCACAGCGCTTCATAACCGTTGTTGTTCGCCAGCTCGATGAGCTGGTCTATAGGCATGGCCGGGTTTTCTTTCGAGCCAAACGTCTCAGCGACCCGAACTGAAAGGGAAAGCTTCATGGTGGCTAAGCTCGTAGAGGTCCCGAGAAATTCCCGATGAGTTGATTTCTTGTTTATCATTTGGGTCCCTCCGGGAGTAAGGGGTGGAAAAAGGTAAGACTGCGCTCGGACACTTTTCCCGTCTGTCGAATACGCCATTATAGTAAAGGTACTCCAAAATCATTATCGAGGCGCCGAAAGTCGAGGACCCGCCCCGGCCGGGCCTCCCGTGCGGAAGGAGATGCTGGATGTGATTCGTCGGCTCAGCTGAGAGAATCCCTTATGGAGTACGGAACGAATCGAGGATACGTTGCGGTTGCTCGGCTATGATCCTCCTTGTGACGGCACCACTCGACGAGATGACCATCTTCGCCTCGTGTCGGGTATCATTTAACCCGTCTGGAATTCACGGCTGAAGTCAGTCTCCGATGGGATCGTCCTATGGCGCAAGACTCGCTCACAGTGCTAGGCGGTGGCAATACGGCATTCGCGGTCGCCGCGAATCTGACGTTCGCAGGCGCTGCGGTTACCTTGTGCGAACTGCCGAGTTTCGAACACACGATCGAACCCATCCGCACGTCGGGCGAGATCCAGCTCGACGGCGTCGTGCACACGGGCCTTGCCCGCCTCGATCAAGTTACCAGTGGTTTTGCCGAGGCGCTGGCGGACAACGAACTCGTGCTGTTGATCATCCCGGCGTACGGCCACCGCGCTTTTGCCGAAGCCTGTGCGCCGCACCTGCACAATGGTCAGGTCGTTGTACTGATGCCCGGAACGCTGGGCAGTTTGGAGTTTGCCAGTGTGATTCGGGGTCATGGCGCCCCGCACGGTGTGACGATTGCCGAAGTGGATACGGCTCCCTACGTGTGCCGCAAGATGTCGCCCACTTCCGCGCACATTTGGGGAGTCGTCAACGGACTGGGGCTGGGCGTCTTCCCCGCCACGGAAACAAAGCGCGTGGCGAAGCTGGTCGATCGTTGGTTCCCGGGAGTTCAATCGTACGACAACGTGATGGCTTGCGGCCTGGCGGCGATGAATCCGGTCGTCCACCCGGCCGGTGTGTTGCTGAACGCCGGTCGTATCGAGTATTCACATGGCGACTTCTTTTTTTATGAAGAAGGCGTCACGCCCGGCGTCTGTCGCTTGATCTATGCCGTGGACGGCGAAAGACTGGCGATTGCGGCGGCGCTGGGACAACAACTCTCTCCGGTCGACGCCGCCTTTCACGAAGCAGGATTTGGTCCGCAGGGCGACCTGTGGGCCACGATCAACGGCAGCCGCATGCTGACCCAGCTTCGCGCGCCCGGCACGTTGGAAACGCGTTGGCTGACCGAAGACGTGCCCTACGGGCTGGCCGCCTGGGTCCACCTCGGTGAACGTTACGATGTGGCGTGTCCCGTGATGCGATCGCTGGTCGAGCTCAACTCCGCAGCGTTAGGCATCGACTTTTGGAAGTCGGCCCGCACGCTCGAGGATCTCGGCATCGCCGGGATGAGCAAAGATGCGCTGTTATCGTTCCTGGAATCGGGCGAAAGGCACAGCCTGCGCGGTAACTAGACAGTAGTGTATCCGCCATCGACGACCAGTTCACTGCCGACGATGTACGACGCATCCTCGCTCGCCAGAAATGCGATCGGGCCGGCGATCCGCGCTCCGGGATTCAGTTCCCGGAAAGGTGCTTCTTTATTCTCTTGACTGAAGTTCCCAAACCCTTCGCTGCGCGGGCGAGCTTCCCATCGTTGAGCGCAAGAGACTCACGAAAGATCACTTCCTGTACTCTGTGGAGGATCGTTTCGAAGGTGCTTCCCACGATCATTGAGCGTCTGAGACAAAAAATGACGGGATCACCGTCGGCAGGATCGGCGAGCATTCTGCCGAGAACTGAAAGATCCTCGTACAGATAGTCCCGGTCTCCTTCAGACAGGAGTCTGGTTGCTTTGTCGAATGACTCCTGAGCCTCAATGACATCATAGAAAGGATCTTCGATCGAAATAATTCCGAGCCAGATGTATGCGCGGATCTTCAGCCGACGGTTGGTCGTGAGCTCGGCGTGCCGAACCGCTTGTCTTACCAGGGTCAGCGCGCTGTGTCTGCTTCCGTCATCATGCTCGATCATCGCCCTGAGGATCCGTGAATTGGCGGTTACAAGATGATCTCCCCGCTCTTCCCCGAACTTGTTTGCTTCTCTTATTTCAGAGCGAGCCTTGTCGTAACGAGACTGGTCAAAGTAAACCAACGCTCGGATGTTGTGCAGGCTGCCCAGCCCTCTGTGATTCCGCGCGGGATCATACATTCCCTCGGCCTGGTTGAGATGATTCAGAGCACTCCTAATATACTGCTCAACGTGGGGGTTCCGTTTCTCGCTGAGGGCATCGCGAGCCTTGAGCCGAAAAACAAAGGCGATGTTAGCGTGCGAGCGAGCCTCGTTTTGGTGTCTCGGATTGGGCTCTTCGAATCCCTGCATGGATTCAAAGAGGCCGCGGGCTTCTGTCCGAGCCAGGCGTAGCCGTTCGAATGCCTGGATGGACTGTAAAGAGTTCTCGATGGATTCGTCATAGAAATCGCGGCCTTTTGCCCGAGCCAGGCGGCCGCGAAACGACCACACGTTTCCGTGATTGATCCAATCGTCGGTATTGAGCAGGACCGGTGCGGCCCGTCCTAAACACTCATCTGCTTTAGAAAAGCGGCCCAGGAGAAAGAAGATCCACCCCTCCATCAACTCGGTCGCTGCGACTCTTTCCGGGACCTCTCTTCCGTTACCGATTCTTTTGGATTCCTCAGCGTAGTCCAGAGCCTTGTCGTAATCAGTTTGCTTCCAATAGCACCGGGCCAGGTTGTAACGCGAGACCGAACTGAGATCGTCGTGCTCGATCCAATCGGAGATCTCTAAGGCCTTAGTAAAGTGCCGAAGCGCCAAATCGTACTCCTCGTGATGCAGTTGGATCAGTCCCAGGGCGTTCTCGAGATGAGCAAGTTGGGGGACCCGAAGAAGATAGAGATCCATTTTTTCTTTGAAACGATCAGCAACAGACTCAACCCGCCGCAGGAAAGCCGGATCAAAGTCGATCCATCGGGCCAGGTAGTCAAGTAAACGTCTGGCATGCTGCCAGTCGGGTTGAACAGCATCGATTTCGGCGTCAAGCGTGCTCAGTATTCTCGATGCCTTTTTGACTCGGCGCCGGTTGATCGCCTTTTCCAGTTCTTCCAGCTTTTCACGGGGGATCCGTTTCTTAATCTGAGAATCGCTCATACTCTCACGACTCCTGTAGATTCCTTTGGAGACTGGTCGGCATTGAGTTTCGCAAATCCACCAGCAGGGTTCACGTTGTCTTAGCTCGGTGGGTCATCTTGTGCAGTTTTCGTTAAATAATCCACTTCGATCCGGTTTTCGCAGGCTTCCTTTCTTCCGCTTTCCTTTTCAGCCACACTGTTAAACAGAGAAAGGAGCATGAGATGCCGATGAATGGGAAACGACTTGCTCTCTTGAGTTTGGACCCTAACCTTACTGGGGAAGCCTGGCAAGACGCCGTTAAGCACGCTCGGGAACAGGGTGTCTCAAACCTGGACTTCCTGCGAGGGCGGTTGGACCCCTTGTTCAAGGGGCACTGCTCAACTCTGTCTCGATCTTTTGGGAGCAAGGCGCCGACTCAATAGGAGGAGGCAAGCCGAGTTTTCGGATAGGACGGGTTCCCCTGTCAGGGCTTCCGTTGCCGTTAAACGGGAGTGACAACGGGCTATTGCGGAGGGTCGAGCAACGCCTTTTCCGCCAGGTAGAGCAGCTGCGTGCCCGGTTCCAGCATCCGGCTCCGCGTTGGATTGATGATCTCCTCTCCCGAAGGGAGTCGCAGCCCGACCACCAGACCGCCCCGCTTCATGAGTTGCAATTCGGCCATCAGATCGCCGAAGTGCACAGGCTCTTTTCGGTCTCCGGGGATGGTCCCGATGTAAACGTTGTGCGCGCCGGAGATCAGGACCCGGCTCATGGCGGCCGCTGTCCCATGATAGCCGACGGCGTGCGCGATCATCGAATAGCCGATTTTGCGAGTCTCAATGACCTCGTCGGCCCCCGCCGTGAGGGTGTGATCCACGTTTTCCGAATCCAGGATCTCCGCCACCACGTAGAGTCGAGATCGGCGATGTCGAATCTGGCGGCGGTTGTGCTCGAGATACGAGCGAACCGTGAACGTAATAAGGATCGTCCGCGCGTCCGCGCTTTGAGGCGTCGTGTCCCGCGCCCCCGAGATAATCACCGCCAGGGCCTGCGTCAGTCGGACCTTGTCCAGCTCGCTTTCCTTGGTGGGGTCACCCTGCACCCAGAAAAAATCGGGCGGCAGATCGCGCGGTCGCTCGTGATCGTCGAAGAGGACGACCCGCGTTTCGGTCAGATCCAGCTCGCGGGTCAGCGCCCCTAACAGCAGATGCGTACTCTCGTCCCAGCCGCACACGATGACGTGGTTGACATAGTCGCTCATTCGAAATTGCTCCTCCCGGATGCTCAGCATTCCGCTTACCAGACTCGAACCGACAATGCCCGCGAACAGTGCGAGGGTGAACATCCCGGCAACCATCATCACGGCGGCGACGATGCGTCCCAGACCCGTCACCGGCGTAATGTCGCCGAACCCGACGGTTGTGATCGTTACCAGGGCCCACCACATGCCGTCCCACACTTCTCCGATTGCCGGGTTCTCGCTGCCCTCGACAAGGTACATGCTCACCCCGCCGAGCAGCGTGGTCACACCCAGCACACTGACGGCCAGACCGAAAAGCAGGCTGTTTTCCTCGAACGACCGGCCCACGATCGCGAATGGATTGCGGTAGCGGAAGACCTCCGACGTGCGCAGCAGCCGCAGCAAACGCAGCGCGCGCAGCCCGCGCAGCTCGGGGAATACGGCCAGCACGGCCAGGATGTCCACCAGCATGATCGGCCGCACCAGGAATCCGAGCCTTGCCAGCACGTGGGTGCGGACTCTGCCCATGGGCGGGCGCTCGAACACCTTCAACGCCGGTGGCCGGAACGTCCCCACCCGGAACACGATCTCCAAAGCAAAGATGGTCAGCAGGGCCACATCGAAACGCTTCACGATCTTGTCCGCCAGCGTCTTCTCCGGCAGCAGGGCCTCGATGATCAGCAACAGGATAGACAGGAGAATCAGGGCCCACACGGCTCCCTGCACGTAGCGATAGACACGGGTGCGGGGCTCGTGAAAAGCTGCATGGAGATGCGCGGCGAGGGCGCTCATCGCGGCTCAGTGGACATCGCTACCTTAGAAGCCCAAGTGTACCAGAGGGCAGATCGGACGGACCATTGCACGGACTTGGGTTTAGTGGATGAGTAGCACAATCCGATAACCTACGGCATTAACGTCTCTGTAGAGGGCAAGCTGTCACACTAAGGCTCATCGCGTCTTCCTTTCGAGTGTTGAAACAGATACGGCTAAGTGTGGAGCCTTGCCCTCCTGCTACTTGTTGATCCGTATGAAACTTTGGGATAGGTGCCAGACTTGTTCGAGTCCCTCGCGGCTGATGCCCATTCGGCCACGGATCTCTGCTTTTTCTCCCACGCCGAGTGACTCGCAGAGCACCGGTTTGAGGTGCATGCAGGCGTTGGCTCGATTGATCCAGGTGCCGACGACCGGTTTGTTCCACATCTGAAATGCGTATCTGTCCTTGGCCTCGTTGACAATCACCAGGACCGAGGCGTCGAGTTTCGCGTTGGGATCTTGGCTCCAGCCACCCGCACTATGGACATAGGTTCCCTTTCGGGCGACCCGGTCATGCCAGTATTCTCCGTCTTCTTTGCGATTCATCCTGCTACTGGGCAGAAACTCCTGATTGGCCCAGCTGCCTCCTCCGTTGTTCGCGCCGAAGCAGAAGTCCAATACAGTTTTTTTCAACGGCTTGGTGGAGAGATTTTCCAGGGTCCAGGTGATCTCGACATAATATTCGCGTGGCAGTAGAGAAATCACGATTCGCCCGAAATTCTTGAATTCTATCGTTCCCAACCATGAACCGTCTTCTTGCTCCTTCCAGTCGACAGGGTTGGTATGGAAGTAGCGACTGTGAGGAAGATCAGTTACAAATTCCGGGAGCAGGGCTCTGAAAGAGGGAGCGTGCTGATTTGGCAAAGTGACGATGACATCGGCACAGGGTCGCGATGGGGATAAGAAGCTGATCCTTGCCACTTGTTCGTCTACTTGTTTTGCACTGTTCGGCGTCTGTTCTTCTGCGCCCATACAGCTCGCGCAGATGAGTGTGGCAATTGCTATATGGCCTAGTGCCGGGGTTCGTTGTGTCATGGGTAATCTTCCTTTCAGCAGACAACCTGTCGTCGGCCTTACACGGTTTAGTTCAAAGGCACGTTCCCGGATCCGAATGCCCACCTGTCCTGAATCCCGATCTAAGCCCTATTGATCACCTCGAAAAGGACGGGGTCGATTCTCTGCGGCACTAAGTACTCCCTTCCTAGTTCGTCGTCTCAATCCAGATGGGGCTGGACCAGGCCATCACCACTCGCTCGTCCACCAGGTCTCGCTGCCGGAGGCGGACATAGTAAAAAGCATGATCAGAGAAATCTTGATCCACCATCCTCTCTCTCAGGTAAGGATCACCGGGCGTCCAGCGCCTCAAAACCTCGTACTGGCGCGTACTACTATCAAATGCTGCAATCTCGACCCAATCCAGGTCATCAGTCCCGCATGCTTCCACCTCGATTCTAGGCGGCTTGTCACAAACCACCACTTCTCCCGGCAGGCGTCCATTGACTCGGAAGTCCAGGTAGATTCTCTGTCCGGTGGTCGCGTAGGTTCGTCTCTCCAGCAAACCTGCGAACACGGATTCCCGGTCCAGTCTCTCGGCCCAGACGGCCGCCAGCCCCCAATAGGGCTGGCCTGGTCGGGCAGTGTGATCGTCCGAAGCAGCAATTGTCCCCATTCTCAAGTCCGCCGCCCAGGCATCCCGGGCGTAGTGCGGACCTGCAGCGCTGGAGGAGATGGGAATCATGCCGCGATGGGCCTCGGGCACCGAGGGGCTTCCGATGGGGTAGGTCCAGTAGGGTGGAATCCCTGTAAGCCGATCATAACTGAGGGGATGCTGGGGGTCGTAGAGCTCACTTTGTCCGTGTACGGAGAAGATCTCGAAAAGGGGGCGCAGAAGCTGGTCTTTCTCCCATCGGGCGGCTGCCCAGTGGACGCCCGTGTGGTGGGGCACGGTGAAGGCGCGGTGCGAGGACAGGCGGTGCCACAGTTCCTCCAACGTTTTGACTTCGTGTTTTCGATAGATGGGAGCCTGATCGCTGTCGAAATAAACATTGTGATGGCCGTCTGGAGCCGGCAGCGAGCATTCGTAAGCCAGCAGGGTGACGAACTGTCCGGGTTCGTAAAAGGACCTGACCCGATCCTGAATCAACTGCCACTCCCGGTCCGTGATGCCGGGGTCATTGCGATCCCCGGTGGAATGCTCGGAGGAGGCAAAAAAGTCCAGATTGGCATGGTCACGGGCAAAGCCGAAAGCGTCCAGTCCGATGGCGTCCTTGCTCAAGGCTGAATGGGAGTGGAGATCTCCCCAGAAGAGCTTCAGCTCGGGCTCCCGTTCCGTCACCAGGATGGGGTTGGAGCGGTAAAATCCGATCTTGTCGTTGCCAACCTGCACTGTCTGGAAACCGGGTGTCTTGAAGCGCACGGTGCTCTGCCACACCTCACCTGGGCTTGCCGGTAGAGCATGACCTTCAACAGAGGAATCCGAGGAGCGAAGCTCCAGGCCAGCGAGCAGCGATGCGGGGTTCCCCAGACGGTCGCGACCCCCGGCGTGAACTTCGACCGGTTGCTCAAGCTTTGCCTGGGAGGGCAGAGTCACGAGGATTTTCCAAAGCGGGTCCGATTCCGTCGTGACCTCCGGCGAGCTCTGAAGAGGCCGCCAGCGACCATCTCCGTCATCGATGGAAATGGGGAAGGAAATCGTCTCCACCAGGCGGGAGGAGTGTATCGGTCTGGTCGCCGTTCCGTATTCGAGCGTAACCGTTCGGCCGCTTGACAGCTCACCCGATAGGAGGGTGAGGATGACTCTTCGATCGAAGCGATGGTAGGTTCCGTCAAAATGCTCTTCCACCAGCTCTATTTTCCAACGTTCTTCTTCTTCCGGGGGAAGAATCCGAAATTGTTGCGCCAGCTCCTCGGTGGGGACCCTCGTAACCGGCACGAGTTTCCCGTCCGGCTCAGGGAAAACCGGCCCCTTTTCGAAGCGGGACGACAGATCTCGCAGGGTGCTGTACAGGGTGTCATCAATGGGGATAGTGCGTTGCTTTCCACTTTTTGACTCTCGCACCCGGAGGACCCGGTTCCTGAGGTCAACGTCCCGCCACTCGAGCTTGACGAGGTGAAGAGCATGCAAGGTCCAGCTCCCGGGAAGGGCCACACTGATACGGCCTCCCGTCTCGAGCTGACCGTCCACCGCCTTGATTTGAAAGAGAAGCTGACCCGGAACGTTGACACGCCAGTGCCGGGGGGTGATGTCCACCGACAGCTCGACGGCACCTGCCTGTGCGTAACCCGTAAGAAGCAGTCCCAGGATAGAGGGCCAGGCGAGGGTACACTTCATACTGAGCCGAATGCTACCAGTACCCTTCCCTTCGTCAATCGTACGGTGCCACGGCGCGTTCGCATCAGCCCTCATTCTACTGAGATGGCTGTCACTCTTGCTCATTCTTTGTGCCTTCACGCTTGGAGATGCTCGATTCTGCAGGGGACCTTGGGAACTCCGAGCTGTTGCGGGAACGGATCGATGTTGAGGGCTATCTCTATTTTTCCCGGCTCGTAGATCCGGCTCTCACCTGGCCCCAATTCACCGACAGCGGGCCATCCAAATCCTCGATACTGCCTACCAAAGTGACACAGTCAGAAAATCAGAGACCGACCAGTCTTTGTAAGTTGTTGAAAAGATTGGTGGAGCTGAGGGGATTCGAACCCCTGACCCCCTGAATGCCATTTATGGACAAAACCATTTATCGACAGTAACTTACGAGTTTCCAACCCGGAAATAGGCGGAAATAAGGGACGCTAACGCGCACTTTCCGCACCCTGGGCGCACCCTCTCGGCTACTGCGACGCGCCAACCGCAGGACTGTCGGTATTGCCGAGCGAATGCCCAGTCCTGGTTGTGCACGGAAAAAGTGGGCTCGCCGGTATTCCGGGCTGCCAACCCGACTGAATTCAACCCGGAAAGCAAGGACGTGACCGGAGTCATAAGTTTGTCAGGCGTTTTCTGACTAGCCCGGATTATGCAAGAGATCTAAATTCAAGTGAGATGTGGGCCCAGAAAAAAGGCCGTAGCTCTCTGATATAAAAGGGTTTAGAGAAACAAAGACCCTAAACAGGAGCTACGGCAATGTCAAAAACAGTCTGCCAGAATACCCTGCCATTTCATAGCCACAGAAACATCACGGCTCGTTTTGATGGGGGGAGCCTCACTTCCGACGCAGGATGGTTGTTGTTTGGATCGCTGGATCGTCAACATCGATTGTGCGAGGGCTTCAGTTCCTGTATTTCGGAAAGTCGAGACCAACGCTACATTCGTCATGACCTGTTGAAGTTGATCCGACAACGAGTCTTGCAGATCGTGGCCGGCTACGAAGACTGTAACGACGCCGATACGCTGCGCTCGGATCCGATGCTCAAGACAGTCTGTGATCAGTTGCCAGAGAGCGATCCCGATTTGGCCACCCAGCCGACTTTCTCCCGCCTGGAGAACTCCGTCACCAAGAAGGATCTGATGCGTCTGAGCCGGTGGCTGCTAGGCCGTTATGTGCGCTCCCTGAAGAAGAGACGTCCCAGCAAGATCATCCTGGATCTGGACAGTACCGACGACCACACTCACGGCCAACAGGAGTTCTCCTTCTACCACGGGTATTACCGAAACCACATTTTGCATCCTTTGCTGATCTTCGATGCCGACACGGGAGACCTGGTCTGTGCCGTGTTGAGACCTGGCAACAAGGGGGCTGCCTCTCACATCGTGCCCATTCTGAAGCGAGTCGTGGAGGCCATCCGACAAGCAGTGGGGACGGATGTCGAGATTGAGATTCGGGCCGACAGCGGCTTTGCCACGCCTCGGCTCTACGAGTTCTGTGAATGTGAAGAGAATAAACTCCAATATGTCATCGGGTTAAGCCGAAACCCTCGCCTGCAGCGAGTGGTCGAGCCCCTGCTGGATTCGACTCGGGAAAGGTTCCTTGAGCTGGAGGAAAAACAGCGTCAGTTTGACGAGTTTCTTTATCGAGCCCACAGCTGGGATCGATCCCGTCGCGTCATTGTCAAAGTGGAGGTCGATCAGCGTGGGATCAATCGTCGCTTTGTAGTTACCAACCGGGACGATCTCTGCTCCCAATCACTTTATGACCACTACACAAACCGAGGGCAGACCGAGAACTTCATCAAGGCCTTCAAGAATCATCTGAGCATGGACCGACTCAGCTGTCATCGATTCCTGGCCAATCAGTTTCGACTCCTCCTGCATGCACTGGCTTACCAGATGTTCGTTCGCCTGCGCGACTATCTTCACGGAACCCCCTGGCACAAGCTCGAAATCGAAACCTTACGTCGTCGGATCCTCAAGATTGGGGCCCGGATCCGACAAACCACTCGACGCATCTGGGTCCATCTTTCCTCAGCCTTTCCCGAACAACCCCTCTTCCACCTCGTCTTGAGTCGCCTCAACTCCAGTTAGCTTTTCCCAGCTCCCCCGAAAAACCGCTTCCGACACTCATCCAGGCCCAGATCTGTCTGAAATTCACTCCCCAAACCACTCAAACGCCTCGCCAACCCATATCCTTCGCAAATCCGCCTGTCACACCTGCCCGCTTCCGAGTTGGGCCACTTCTCGAGTCGTTTTTCAACACCGAACTACGGTTCTTGCATAATCCGGGCTAGACTGGTCACCTCACCCGGCATTGTTTGTTTTCTCTTTGAACGAGGTAGAAGATCATGTTGTTGGGTGAAGTTCTGGCGGCCAAGGGGCTGGTAACCGCGGAACAAATCGAGCGCGCGGCTGACGATCAATTGGAGAACGGCGGCCGCCTCGGTGATTGCCTTGTAAAACTCGGCGTCATCACCTGCGAGCAGCTGGAACAGGTCTTGAATGAGGCCCCGGAATCACCGGGCTGCTTAGAAGAAACCGGCCTCGATCCGACCTTTGTTCTGCAACAGATGATCAAGGGCATGTACGCGGAGAATCTGGAAACGCCGTCCAGAATCGCCAAGGCCCTAAAATTGCCGAATCAGATCATTCAGACGCTGCTGCGGTCTGCCATTGACCAGAGGCTGGCGGAGACTGCCGGCCAGTCGGAGCACGGGCTTGGCAACCTGAGCGAAATACGCTACCGGCTGAGCCATGCGGGCCGTGAAGTCGCTATGGATGCGCTGCAGCAAAACCAGTACTTTGGTCCCGCGCCGGTCAGCCTGGAGCACTATCGGGCTCAGGTTCTGCGGCAGCGCATTGCTCAGGAAAGAGTCGACCGTGCCAGCATGGACAAGGCCTTCGAAAACCTCGTGATGACCGATCGTTTCCTGACGCGACTCGGACCGGCCATCAATTCCGGCACCGCGGTCCTGATTTATGGACCCTCGGGGAACGGCAAGACAACCATCTCGGAGATCGTCGGCCAGATCTTTGACAACGTGGTCTACATTCCCTATTGCTTCGAAGTGGACGGCTACATCTTCAAAGTCTTCGATCCCGGTGTCCACCAGCCGGTCGCGTCCGAATCTGAGAGAGGGGCTTCTCTCCAGGTTCAGCGTGACCCGATCGATCAACGCTGGGTGCCGTGTCATCGCCCATTCATCAAAACGGGAGGCGAACTGACTCTCGACATGCTGGACCTCAAGTTCAACAAGATCGGCAAGTTCTATGACACTCCGATGCACATTAAGGCGCTCAATGGCACTTTTCTGATTGACGATTTCGGCCGCCAGCTGGCCAAACCGGAAGATATTCTTAATCGGTGGATCGTGCCGCTCAATAGCCGCGTGGACTATCTCAACATGCACACTGGTAAGAGTTTTGAACTGCCCTTCGACGAACTGGTGATTTTCGCGACCAATCTTCATCCAAACGATCTCATCGATCCGGCTTTCCAGCGTCGACCCGATTACAAACTGGAAACGGTGGAACCGACCGAAGACCTGTTCCGAGAAGTGTTTGAGAGGGAGGCCGGGAAACATCACATGGACCTCACTGAAGCCGTTTACCGACAGGTGCTGGAGGGCATTGGTGCCAAGGGATTACCGCTGGCCTTTTTCCAGCCCAAGTTCATCATTGCGCAGGTGCTTGCCTCCTGTAAGTTCGAAGGTACAAAAGCGGGATTTACACCTGAGAACATCGGAGATGCCCTCCTCAATCTCTCAGTCGACGGAGGTCAGGGGAGGCTCTACGAGGTGAGCAGGGCCAGCTGATCGGAGGCAGCATTTCACAAGTTGTAAGGGCTGTACTCGCAGCAAGCTGCTGGCGTCCTGACGATTGCGCGTCGCGTAGGAGCGACTCGTCGGACCCCGCGGAGGAGGCTCAAGCGGCCTCGTTTCCCAAGCCGAAACGCACCCCCATCCGCACCCAGCCTGGGAACGGCTGCTGTAGAGCCCTCTCCAAAGTGTCGTTAAGTCACTCAAAATAAAAGGAAAGATTGGTGGAGCTGAGGGGATTCGAACCCCTGACCCCCTGAATGCCATTTATGGTGAGAATCCTGTATCGACAGTAGCTTACGAGTTTCCGACTCGGAAATAGGCGGAAATAAGGGTCGTTAACGCGCACCTTTTGCACCCTATACGCACCCGGTCCTGGGCAGAGCCCATTCCGCCGCCGTCCTCCGACTCCGCAGGCTACACTGTCATACGCTGCCTGACTTACAATCAGGCAGTCATTCGGACGATAGCGGGACTCGAACCTCTGTACCGGTCAACGAACCCCCTCCACTGGGCGGTCAACGAAGCGGTCTCCGCAGACTGCCCCGGAGCTCTTGTCAATAGGTGTGGAAAAACATCAGGCGGCTTTCTCCTCCGGGACTTGGTTGACCGGGACTCCATTGACATATTTGGCGCCCTGGTAGATGTCTTTCATCAGCTCCGGTGCCTTCAACCGGCGGAATCGCTGCTCCGCCACCAGCAGCATCTTCCAGATCACCGCCTGGGCGTTTTCCACTTTCTTGAATCGCTTGGCCGCGTCCGTTCGCAGCCGAAGAGCGGCAAACGGTGACTCCACTGGATTGGTGGTTCGCAGATGCTGCCACTGCTTCTTTGGATAGTTGTAAAAGGTCACCATCCGGTCCCAGTCCTGCTCGATTAGCTCAGCCGCCAGAGTCAGCCCTCGCTGCCGGCACCAGTGCTGAAAAACCTTCTTGAGTCGTTGTGCTTCTTCTCGAGTCTCGGCGTAAGGGATCTGCCGCAGGATCAGCAAGGCCGGCTTGTGCACTCGCTTAGGGAGCTTGGTCAGCAGGTTGACGATCCGATGATTCCAGCAGCGCTGCTCCTCGGCCTGGGGATAGACGTTGCGCAAAGCTCCCCAGATGCCCAGGTGGCCGTCTCCGATCACCAGCCGTGGACAGCCCATCCCCCGGCGCTTCAAGTCGCGCAGTACTTCCGACCAGCTCTGGGTCGATTCCCGATAGCCGCTCGTGACCGACACCACGGCTTTGCTTCCGTCACTTAAGGCGGCCAGCACCACCAGCAGGACTGCCTTTTCCTTCTCCAGACCCGCCTTGACGTAGATTCCATCTACCCATAAATACACCACTTCCAGATCATTCAAGGGTCGACTCCGCCAGACCTCCCATTCGGCCGGCCACTTCTCTTTCAATCTGGCCACCGTGGAGGACGACAGGTGCGCCTTTTCCCCTAAAAGCCCTCTCAGAGCCAGATCAAAATCCCCCAGCGCCAGACCATGCAAGTACAGCTCAGGGATCAGTTCTCGAACCTGCCGCGTCCGCTTGGCAAACAGGGGCAACACTCGACTTTCAAAGTGTTCCTCTAGATCCCGCACTCGAGGCCTTCGAACCTGGATCGTCCCCGAGCTCAGCGTCAGATGCCTCGGCTTCCCATATCCATTGCGATAGCCCGACGGAGCGTCCACGGCCCTTCGCCGCTCACTCTTACGCCGCCCTAATAACTCCGTGACTTCCTCCTCCAGCAGCTCTTGAACCCAGCCTTGGATCTTCTCCCGCACCCAATCTTCCAGCTCCTCGAAACAAACTCTTGACTCGACACTTTCCTCAATGTTCTGCTTGCTCATGCGGTGTGTACTCCTTCCGTTGCGGGCCTTTCGGCCCTGGGTTTTAAATCAACCCGGAAGGATACTCACCGCCTATGCTATTTACACACCTTCTGATGGTAGCTCACTGCCCCGGGAGCAGGACGCCAAGATGGAGCGGCAAACTCTGTTCCGAAGTTTGGGGCCTAGAGCCTCCAGTAACTCCCACCCTCGGTCTAATCCTCCGGCCTGTGGTTCCCGTTTATTCGGTCCACCTTGGAAACATTGAACTTGCACCGATCCCAGGGCAACATGAGCCAGCATGTTTTTGACTCTACTCAAGACCCTCCTGTCGAGCCTGACCACCCACCGTTCACTGACTCTTGAGAATCTTGCTCTACGGCAGCAACTCGCGATTCTGCAGCGGAGCTCTAAACGCCCATGCCTGTCAAGAGCTGACCGTCTCTTTTGGCTCCTTCTGTCGAAGATCTGGCGAGGCTGGGCTGATTCTCTCACTATCGTCAAGCCTGAGACCGTCATCCGTTGGCATCGACAGGGTTTCAAACGCTATTGGACCTGGAAGAGTTGTCGCAAGAAGCGAGGTCGCCCGGCAGTTGCACCTGAGGTCGGAGTCCGGAAGTTCCTGGACAGCTGCAACATTAGAGAAGTGAGAACGGCTTACCGGAGTCCGTGGCAGAATCCTTATATAGAAAAGTTTTTCGGCACGCTCCGCCGGGAACTACTCGATCACGTCATCGTTCTCAGTGAAAGGAACCTGAACAGGTTGCTCAGCGAATGACAATGGTTGATGGCCCAGTCAAGCTGCTCTCGTTTCCGATCTGCGGCGGATTGCATCATCGTTACGAACGGGTGGCAGCGTAGGACTCAGGCACCGCCGACTTGTTCCCTCAACATCTGTGCGACACAGGCAAGGTCTGCCCGGGGGCGCC
Organism: Acidobacteriota bacterium; assembly: GCA_965205615.1. GTDB lineage: Bacteria > Acidobacteriota > UBA6911 > RPQK01 > CBDAPI01 > CBDAPI01. The sequence continues at coordinate 59,683 of CBDBHK010000020.1, forward strand.
TTCAGCCGCAAAAGCAAGCGCCTGTTCACTGATTCTCAGCGTCGTTCGCCGTAGTCGCCGAGGAAGATTATTTAAATCCGTAACCTGTGGCCGCCCTCACGGGCTTGCTCGGCGCCATGCGACCGGTCACCACCTCTTGTTGCCTTGCTACAGGATAAGGGGGTTCCCTCAGCATCCGTCCTACTGTTGTCGGGCTTAGGTGCAAACCCGCACGCGCCAGCGTCTATCTGGGATCTATTTTCGACCCGGCTAATCGGGCGTAAGATCCGTTACCTGTCGAAGAAAGGGCGACTGGCCACCGGCGGACGGGGAATGACACCGCTCGGCTTCTTAAGGCTGACATCCTCGAAGAGAAGCGACGGCACAACCAAAGAGATGATGCCAAAAGAGAAGGGGGAAGGGAAAGGGGAAACGTTTCGACGCATGAACGGAGCACTGTAGCCTGTCTGGGTCTTCGACGTAGCCACGATATCCTTGAAGGTCGCCTCAGTGATCCCCAATAACTCTGCATTCCGAATCAACTCCTCGCGTCCGTCTGGAAATACCTTGTAGGCCAGAATTGCACCTTCCACTTTTGTCGGTCCTCCGCCAGGAGGGCCAAACACCGGAGTCGGCCGTGCACCAGGCACCTTAAGGAGCGGGTTGCCAATTCGCCCAACGATGATTCCGTAGTCTTTTCCGCGCACCTTGACTAGTCTGAGAAGCTCCTCCTTCATCTCCTCGTTACGAAGTCCGTCTTCTGCAATGACGACGAGATTACTGGGAATAGGGCCGGAACCGCGCCGATTGCCTGTGCTATGCGTGATCCCAGGCACGGGCTTACGCGTCGCGAGCAGCATCTTGAGAATTCCTTTCTCAATGATTCTTGTCTCGCGCGCACGAACGCCATCATCGTCCACCTTGTATCCACTGACAAGTTGAATTTTCTGGTACTGGGTCAGTGTCGGATTGTCCACTACGCTCAGGAACTCTGGCAGTACACGTGCCCCCAGCTTGTCGAGAAACGGGTTCTCTAAGTGCGCGGTAAATCTTTCAAACCGAGGGTCATCCGAGATGGGAAGGCGCAAGGCAAGGAGCTTCGGTGCGAAAATCTGGTTGAAGAGTTCTGCCGCCGCCTGTCCTTCAAACAGCACCGGGCCATTGTAACGATCGACGAGCTCTGCGTTGCGCAGTTTCCTCAGACGCACCCCCAGCTCTCGAATCTCTCTGGCCAGTTCGTCCTTTTCCGGGAGATCGTCCGGGGAACGTCCGTACCCAGCGACGAAGTCCTCCAGCGCCATTCCATCCGGTGCCTGCGTTCCTGCGAGTGCCGTAAACGTCACCAAAGGTGTTGTGCGTTTGAACGATGTTCCTTCACTGTTGATGTAACGGGTATGGAGGTTACGCACCTCAAGTTGAACCCTGGAAGTAAAAACAGCCGGCATCTCCTTGAAAAGCGCAGAAAGGTCACGCACCAGCGTCTCCGCCTCGGCGAGGTCCACCTCCGCAGGCGCTCGATCATCCGTGATTCTTGTCGGCTCCTCTTGGCTAAAGTCGGGAACCTCCTCCGAGCGGGTCTTGTTCTGGAGCGCAGCACGTTTCTTGGAGAGGTGTTCGAGCGCCTGTTTGTAGGCACCGTCTGTAGCAAGCCAAATCTGCCTTCTGAGTTCCTTGTAGTCGTCTTCCAGTGGAAGCTGGACGGGTCTAAACAGCGAGAACTACCCCCGAGCGCATTTCGGGCAAAAGAAGGAAATTGGTGTTGTCGAGAGCATAGTCACCTACCCGCGCCTCTACCGCGAGAGTGCGTGTGTGGTTTTCGCTGCGGATGAGCAAACTCCCCAAGGTGCCAGAAACTCTCACATTCGTTATCTCCTCAACACGGTAGGCAATGAAATAGGGCCTCTCCATGGCTTCGAGCTGAAGCTCTTCCATGGATCGCGCAAGCTCATCGCGCAGGGCTTTCATCAGGATGTCATCTTGCGCATGGAGCCAGGAAAAAGCTGTCAGGAGGGGGAGTGAGATGCTAAAGGTGATGGCATGTCGCATTAAATCTCTCCTAGTATTCTTCACTTGTCGTGGTCGAAAGGGGGTGGGAGGATGGGAGGCCGTTCTTGGGATTTCCCCTTCTTCTGTACCTCGATCTGCGAGATGAAAACTCCTGGGGATGCCGCGGCGACAGGAACACCGCCCGACTCCGCGCCGCAGATGCCATTAAAAACCTCGACCCGATCATCCGCCGCAGTGATCTTGCTAAAAGCGGTGAGTGGCGTCCCAATGAGGTCCACGCCCCGCACCAATTCCTCCCGCCCATCGGGATAGATCCGATAGACCATAATAGGCAGCACATTGAAGGCGTTAGGAATCGTTCGCCCGGTGAGGGTGAAGCCTCCCTGGATATCTTCGAAGAAGAGGCCGAAGGGCTTATTCTCCTTCGCGACGAGCTCGATGAGCATTCTCTTGAGCTCCTTGCGAGAAACGGATTGAGCAACTTCAACGATGAGGTTTGACTGGCGCGCCACGGGGGCAAAGCCCGGCTGTTTCCGGCCGTGGCCGTTCGAGTTGGGGAATCCCTCAATGGGTGTCCGGGACATCAGGAACTTCTTGAAGATACCGTTCTCGATCACCGCCACTCGCCGTGCCTTGACCCCCTGATTGTCATGCAGAACCCACGAGCTTCACAACCTCCTCAATTTCAATAAGTTGTTGAAATAATGGGGCTTATGATTTTGCACGTTTTGGTTGATTTTCCCTATTTAGGCAGATTTCGGACAGATTTTCACACACAGATTCACACACACGAAACTGACCCACTCCCATAACCGAGTCCACACTCTATGTGAAGGGGTGTACCGTTCTTTCTGTAATTTGAGGAAGGTGAGCTAAAAGGATCAGAGGTCTGGGGCAGGATTTCTCCAAAAACTCAAGACAAGAGCAAGGAGGATCCGAATGACCCCAGACCCAGAACAGAGGCTACCACGAGAATTGTTGAAAGAACTGATCGAAGAAGGCAGCGACGCGTTTCGAGGAGTGTTGGAGAAACTGCTCAACACCGCCATGCAGATGGAACGAGAAGAGTTTCTGGGAGCTCGACGCTGGGAGCGGAGCGAGCAGCGTCGAGACCACGCCAACGGGTACAAGGCCAAGACGCTGTCAACTCGAGTGGGACAGCTTCAAATCCGGATTCCACAAGTACGTCACCTGGACTTCTATCCCCGATCCCTGGAGCGAGGGTGCCGCTCGGAGAAAGCCCTGAAGCTGGCCATCGCCGAGATGTACGTGATGGGCGTGTCGACGCGCAAGGTCACTGAGATTACCGAGCAGCTGTGCGGCACCGAGATCTCCGCCAGCCAGGTCTCAAGAATCTCCAAGCTGCTGGACGACGAACTCGAGCAGTTTCGCAACCGCCCTTTGGGCAGCTATCCAGTTGTGTACCTGGATGCCCACTACGAGAAGGTCCGTCGCCAGGGCAGCATTCAGGATGTGGCCGTCTTGAAAGCGACCGGAGTCAACTGCTGGGGCAAGCGGGAGGTGATTGGGGTCAGCTGCCGACTCAGCGAGGCGGAGGTCCACTGGCGAGAGTTTCTGCAGCAGCTTCAAAAGCGTGGTCTGGAGGGTGTGCAGCTGATTGTCAGCGATGACCACTCAGGACTACGAGCTGCCAGAAGAGCTGTCTTTCCTTCAGTGCCCTGGCAACGCTGTCAGTTTCACCTGAGCCAGAATGCTCAGCGATACGCCCGCCGATCCGACCAACGTGCCGCCATCGCCACTGACATTCGAGACATCTTCAATGCCCCGTCTGGAGGCGAAGCTGAGGCGATGCTTCGGGCCAGAGTCGAGCAATACTACGACCGCAACCCGGAGCTGGCCGATTGGATGGAGACCAATCTGCCGGAAGGCTTTACGGTCTTTCGTTTTGCACGTTCTACCTGGCGGCGCATTCGCACCAACAACGGGCTGGAGAACCTAAACCGTCAGATTCGCCGGCGTACCCGGGTCGTCGGTATCTTTCCAAACACCGAGTCCGCACTACGACTCATCACCGCTGTCGTCGAGGAGATTCACGAAGACTGGCTGATCGGGAAACAGTACCTCAGCCTGGTCGATTTCAAACCACAGGAGAATCCGATCTCAGATCACTCTCAGTCAAATTACAGAAAAATAGTTGCTTAGCCCTATGTGAGGACTGCGGGCCCATTCCGATACCCTGCAGTTGTGGAATCAGTGGTGGTGGAACCCATCGGGTCTCCGGTGTCGGTGGTTGGTAGCCAAGAGAACTGTGAGGTCGAGTTGGTTCTGTCAGCGGTGATGGCATGTCAAGTATCGATCGCCTCGGCCAGGGACATTCGCCTTCCTCAAAATGGCACTCGGTCGCATCCCGTACAGCCGAGCGTAGTTCCTCCACATTGTCAGCCTCGGTAGCCATTTTGTCCCCCTACAATTGATTCTACCCAACTCGAAGGAGTCGATGCGTCCGACCGCAGCTTCAATCCCGATGGCGATACTGAATCCTAAATTTCAGGACTTGACGCACGCAACTGTGTGCGGGAGGCGTAGTTTCATTGAGGGTAGTGGCTAACTTTTAGCTCACTACCTCATTGAGGCGAGGCTTGATCGTATGAGGGATCTTATAGTAGATTACATTGTAATTACTTTGGGCGAGGTTAATTGGACGCATGAAAACCAAGCTGGTACGGATCGGGAATTCGCGTGGGGTCCGCATTTCCAAGCCTCTTATTGAGGAGGCAGGTCTTCGGGACGAGGTACGTCTGCGAATCGTCGAATCGGGCCTTCTCATCGAAGATATAGGGACCTGGAGGGCTGGCTGGGGCGATGCCGCCAAGAAGCTTCAGGGAAGCGGGGAAGATGGATTGCTCGACGAACCCCACCTGTCCGCGTTTGACGAATCCGAATGGATTTGGGAATGAGCAATCCCCGACGTGGGGACGTTTACCTCGTTTCTCTGGATCCGACCCAAGGCCAGGAAATCAAGAAAATGCGACCGGGCGCTATCGTCTCGCCGAATGAACTGAACAACCATCTAAGCACTTTTATGGTCGCTCCCATGACAACCGGCGGCCATGCCTACCCCTTCAGGCTTCCTTGTCGTTTTCAAAAAAAAGACGGCTTCATCGTGCTCGACCAGATTCGGGCCGTAGATCGGCGACGGCTTGTCAGACGCCTGGGGCGCCTGCACCCGGCGACACTGTCGAAGGCTCTTGACGTACTGCGGGAGATGTTTGCACAGTAGTCGGTCTCGTGCACTTGCCAAAGCCCCCGGTAGCGCCCGCCCGACAGCCGCGGGCTGACCATTAGAACCACTTAAGGTGCGAACGTGGAGGAAGCCTTGGTCGTGAAGGGCTACAAGGCGGCTGAAAACCGCTGTTTCATTCAGCCTGTCTGGCCGCTGCCGGAGGCCCCAGAATCGTATGGCCCAGCGTGACGTGGCCAAGCGCGATGGTAAATCATCCGGGCGTAAGCGGTGCAACTTGTCATTTGTTCGCATTGACTCATCCAAAATCGAACTGATGTCAGACCGTTGCCTCATCAAGAATCGAACCGAAAACTTGATGAGGAGGCGACGAATTGAGGAAGAAGTTGAGTTTGGAGTTGCGCCGAGAGTTGTTGACGCGCACCGCCGAGGATTACGCATCGGCCCGCAAAGGAATCAAGAGCCAGATCGTGGATCAGTTGGTTGCGGCAACAGGCTACGGTCGCAAACATGCCATTACCCTGTTGACCCATCCGCCGGGGAGCGTTAGTTCTTCGCGGCCCCGCCGTACCCGATACGATGAGCGGGTGAAGCGGGCACTTGTTACCCTTTGGACCACCGCCAACCGGATCGGCGCCAAGCGGCTGGTTCCCTTTCTTCCCGAGTTGATCGAGGTTATGGAGAGGCACGGTCATTTGGTCCTTACCCGCTGATGTGCGGGAAAAGCTTCTGACGATCAGCTCCGCCACCGCCGATCGATTATTGGCTTCGGAGAGAAGCAGCCGGCACGGTTTGAGTACGACCCGACCGGGAAGCTTGCTCAAGAAGCAGATCAAGGTCCGAACCTTCGCTGACTGGGACGATCTTCAGCCCGGATTCCTGGAAGCGGACCTGGTTGCGCACTGCGGCGAAAGTGCTGCAGGCAGTTTCCTGCACACGCTGGTCCTGGTGGACGTCGCAACGGGCTGGACCGAATGCGTGGCCTTGTTACGGCGTAGCGAAGCCGACGTGATCGGTGCCCTGAACTCCCTGCGTGGGCGGCTCCCGGTTCCTCTGCTGGGATTGGACACGGATAACGGCAGCGAGTTCATCAACCATGAGATGCTTCGTTACTGTCAAAGAGAGCAGATCACTTTCACTCGTTCCCGGGTCAATCGAAAGAATGATCAGGCCTTCGTAGAAGAGAAGAACGGCTCTGTCGTGAGGCGGCTGATCGGCTACGATCGCTACGAGGGACTGGGGGCCTGGCGGGCGCTGATTCAGCTTTATGAGATTCTGCGCCTCTATGTGAACTTTTTTCAGCCCTCGATGAAGCTAATCGAAAAGCAGCGCGACGGCGCACGCGTCAAGAAGCGCTACGATCGGGCCCAAACTCCCTACCAGCGCATCATTGCCTCTGGTTATCTCACCAAGAGGAAAAGGGAGCGAATCGAGAGTTTGTACTGGAAGCTGGATCCGGTGACCTTACTCAAAGAGCTTGAGCGACGACAAGACCATTTTTGGACCTTTGCTAACGGACAAAGGGAACTGGAGGGGAACGACTCCCCCAGAGCGATGGATGCTGTCGTCAGGAAGTATCTTGTCGAGATCACTGCCTCACAAGAACCCAGCGGGATCAGAAGATATCGTCGGACGAAAAAGCCCCGGACTTGGAGGACCCGAAAGGATCCCTTCGCTGAAGTCTGGCCAGAGGTTCGTGTCCAACTGGAAGTCAATCCCGCTCAAACAGCCAAAGCGCTCTTCGTTGGGCTTCAGCAATGCTATCCCGGTCGATTTTTCGATGGGCAACTGCGGACGCTGCAGCGACGAGTGAGGGACTGGCGTAGGAAGCAACTCTACAAGGCTGAGATCGCTCGCGTAGAGCCGACGACCTCCGAAATCGGGCCCCAATCTCGCCCAGTTGCTCCGCGAGAGGGTCGCGAAACGGGTCCAGCTCCGGTCGCCCTCCGGGCTCCCTCCCTCCGACCCGTTGTTTCTGAGGCAAGGAACCAATAAGCTGTTTGGAATTGGGTTCGATTCCTAATGAGGCAAGTTTCTAGCTTCGGTTCGATTCTTTGTTGAGGCAATACGTGGGAAATTCTACTCGTCGTTGATCAATTCAGATTTCAGGGAGCGCATGAAGCGTTCCAGATGAGCATTGAGATTAGGACTCTTGGGAGGTAAGACTACCGCCTCGATGTCGCTGGACTTCAAGATCTGACGCAACGGCAAGTGCTTCGTGTCACGGTCAAGGATGACGTGGGTCGAGCTGCGGAAAAAGCCGTCGACACAGTCGGTCAGGTTCCTTCCGACTTGCTGCATCCATTCGGAGTTGGGGTGAGGCGTCGCACCCGCGATTTCAATGCGCCGCGTCTTTAGATGCATCACCACAAGGACGTAGAACGTGACCAGTCCTGACCGAGTCCAGACCTCAACGGTCGTAAAGTCGGCGGCTGCGATCGAATCCCAGTGAGCAGCAAGGAAGGTACGCCAGGCCGTGCGGCTCTCGCGCTCTGGAGCTGGCTCGATGCCGTGGGCTTTGAGAATGTTGCCAACCGTGGTGTCAGAGATGTGGAAGCCCAGGTTGGCTAAAGCACCCTGGATACGGTCATAGCCCCAGCTAGGATTCTCCTGAGCCATGCGCAGAGCCAAGTCCACAATCTGTTGTCGAATGCCTGGTCGGCCAACGGATTGCCTCTTGTCTGAGTGATCCCACTTGCGAGCGATAAGCTCTCGATGCCAACGCAGAAGCGTGTCGGGCCTGACGATCTTGGCCAGTTTGCCGAGGCTTTTTCGGCCCAGCACCTTGCCCTTGACGGCCAAGCGTCGTCGCTGGTCGTCGTTGAGCAGAATGCGGCCCTTGCCGAGCTTTTCTCTGAGTACCTGATTCTCAGTCAAAAGATACTCGATCGCGTCCTGCTGGTCTCTGTTGATCCAACCGGCCAAGATCAGGAGCAGTTGCTGCCAGGGCCTGAGCACGAAGTTCATGGTTGATTAGATGCTCACGTCAAGTGCTCAGACGCAAAGGGGGAAAACATTGGGGCTCAACCAAGGCTGACTTCTGTTTGCCGTGACGGTTACAACTTGTTGCACAATAGAGACTTGTGGGTCGGCTGGTAGAGTCGAGAGGTGGCGCGGTGGTTTAGGTCGAAGTTTGTGTTCCCTGTTGGCTCGCCCTTTCGTTTGCGAGTGTCACACGATCTCGACCATACTCCGTTTCCACCCCCCGCTCATCAAACCGGACGTGCGGATTTCCCGCATCCGGCTTTCGGCCAAGGACTCGTGCTTTCGCCCACGGAAGGTTGCGGTCACACAAGCGCAGCTGGACAAGTCCAAGCTCATCATGCAGGTATGCGTCGGAGAAACGTGAATAACCCCAACCCTGCACCTTATGTTTACGGCGCAACCAGCGACGGAGCCTTTGTCGGGCATGTTGGGTAATCCTTCGATAGGCGCTGGACGCCGGGCCTTGGCAGAAGTAGTTGGCCCACCCAACCATCATTCGGTTGAGTCGGTCGACTTGTTCTTCAGCGTCTAGCCAACACCAGCGCAAGGCGGTCCACTCACTGATCTGGCGACAAGCCGCCCTGATCTTCTTCTTGGACGGGCGTTGACCAATATAGCGAAAACCCGCCCTCGAGTAGCAGCGCCCGAAGGTGTAACCCAGAAAGTCGAACGATTCGTCCGGAAGCCGACAAATATGCGTCTTCTCTTCGTTAACCGTCAGCTTCAGTTCTCGCATCACGCTTCGCATTGCGCCCATGGCCTGTTCGGCGTGGGGGCTGTGGCAGCAGATCACGAGATCATCCGCGTAATTGACGACCTTCGCTTGAAAACGCTCTTCGTGTCCGAGCACCTTCCATCCCAGAATGAATCGCCGCATATAGAGATTCGCCAACAGAGGTGAGATCGGCGCGCCCTGAGGACACCCCCGACCTTCACTCTTGTTCCGGTTCGTTCGATGTTTGCGACCCCGCCTATCGGTCTCTTCCACCGGGGCTTGAAGCCACATCTTGATCAATCGCAACAAGTGCCGATCGCTGATGCGGCGTGCCACCGACTTCATTAACTCGAAATGCGGGATCGTGTCGAAGTAGCCGGACAAATCTGCGTCGATTACCTCCCAATGCCGCGACTTCAGAAGCGCGTGGACGCGGCGAACCGCGTCCACGCGCACTTCGCTTCGGGCGGTAGGCGTATTGTTCGGGCTGCAAGTCAGCCTCGAAGATCGCTTCGAGAACCCACATCGCCGCCGTCATCACGACACGATCCTTGATCCTCGGGATTCCGAGCGGTCTGGTCCGCCCTGGCTGGCCCGGTTTGGGTATATGGACCCGCCGGACAGCTTCCGGGCGATACCGTTTCGTCCGAAGTTCTTCCGCCAGTTCGTCCAGCCACCGTTTCTGTCCGTACTGCTCGATGTCCTCGAACGTCTGTCCATCGACGCCTGCTGCTCCACCATTGGTCTGGCAAAGACGGTAGGCGTGATCGATCACATCGGCTCGATACACCTTGTCGTACAGCGCATAAAAGCAGTAGTCGGGCGATCCCTTCGCTTTGGCATGCAACGTCTCCCGTAGCTTCCCAACCTTTAATGGAGGTACTAGACTCACGCCAATCTCCCGGCTGTCACCACTTCGGCCGTTGACCTTGACCTAAGGCCCCTTCGCTCCACCGGCATTACCCAGCTTCTTCACTAATACGGGCCTCTCCGCCACCCCACACGGCCTGGCCTGGCCCTCGCGGGAGTCCAGTTGAGGGTCACGCGCCCTCGCCGTTGGGGCTTCCCGTGTTGCGGTCGATCTCCATGTACATACATGCCGACGCCACTACCCCGGCGGGATCGGGTGGGTGCACTGTCGCTTCTTCCCCACTCGACGGCGGCCTTCCCCGAAATACTGCCGGGTCGGCTCCCGCGATTTGGTCTTTCGAGGCCTGCTCAGCGTTCACTCACGTTTCGGCCTGCATGTTCGCTGAATCGCCCAAGGCGATCCGTTTCATCAGAGGCTTCGACGGATTTGTTACCTCCTCCTCCGCTCCGACTGCTACCGGCTGGAACGACCCGTCGCCGGGTGGGAATTGCACCCACTGGAAATCGCCGCCTTTGCACGGCGCACAATATTTTTACCTTACGGTGCGCCGGCGCAAACCGGTGAGTAGCAGAGAGCGAGAGTCTCTCACAGGAAAGGAGTAGCGAACCATGCTGACCCCGAGTCATGCGCCTGCACTCGTAAGAGTGCAGGCGAAGCATTGACAGGGGCACGTGCGGGCCAGGTATTGAGCCGCGGAAGGAAAATGACTTCGGGGGGCCGACGTAGTCGTAGGATCGGAAGGCAACATGGAACCGTTCGCTAATCGCGAGAACGATTCCGCCCCCGCGTGGTCCCGAGACCCTGTGCACGTACGGAAGTTGCTTACACGGGAGCCGGGAGATCCCGCCTCTGACCCCAGGGGGATGGCCCCAAGGTCCGCGCTGTGAATCCGAAAGGAGCACGACAGCGATGCACGGAGGCGGGAAGTCGGACAGGCTGATAGTAGCTGAGAAGCGCTCGAACAAAGACGGCGGTGCGCCGCGGTCGGCGGAGAGGGTGGAGCCAAGCGGCCTGGCCAAAGGGAATTCGTCCTAGCAAAACAAGTGCCGGACACAGAGCCGGGAGAGGAATCGATATGGAGGACTCTAAACGGGCACCAAGCGGGAAATCGCGGACACAGCCAAGAGACCGCACCTACGTCGAAACCGAGGACTTGCAAAGTGCGCTGGAACGGATACGGCAGGTAGCCTGCCGGGATAAGGAGCTACGGTTCACGTCGCTCTGGCACCACGTCACTAACATCGATCGACTCCGGCAGGCTTACTTCGGCCTCAAGCGCAATGCCGCACCGGGCGTGGATGGATTGACGTGGCAGCAATACGGAGAGAGCCTCGAGGAGAACCTCCAGGATCTATCCGCAAGGCTCAAACGCGGAGCGTACCGAGCCAAGCCGGTTCGGAGGGCCTATATACCGAAGGCCGATGGGCGGCAGCGTCCGCTCGGAGTGACTGCATTGGAGGATAAGATCGTCCAGCGGTCTACGGTCCAGGTATTGAACGCCATCTACGAAACCGACTTTCTCGGCTTCTCGTATGGTTTCCGCCCGGGGCGCAGTCCACACCATGCGTTGGACGCGCTCTATGTCGGAATCATGCGCAAGCGAGTGAACTGGGTGCTGGATGCGGACGTTGGTGGGTTTTTCGATGCCATCGACCACAAATGGCTGTTGAAGTTCATCGAGCACAGAATCGCCGATCCACGTGTTATCCGCCACCTTAAAAAGTGGCTCAAGGCGGGGATCGTGGAGGATGGGAAGCGAACCGAGATCGAATCCGGTACGCCTCAAGGCGGGAGTGTTTCACCCGTGTTGGCTAATGTGTACCTTCATTATGTGTTCGATCTATGGGCCGACCAATGGAGACGCAGGCACGCTCGTGGCGATGTAATCATCGTCCGGTTTGCCGACGACTTCACAGTGGGTTTCGAGTTTCGTGAAGATGCCGAGCGTTTTCTGGCAGACTTGCGGGACCGGTTCCACACGTTTCACCTGGAACTGCACCCCGACAAAACGCGCTTGATCGAGTTCGGGCGGTACGCCGCTCGGGATCGCAAGCGCCGTGGAGAAGGGAAGCCCGAGTCTTTCGACTTCCTGGGTTTTACGCACACGTGCGACAGAACCCGGAACGGGAGATTCATCGTGCTGCGGCAGACCATGCGGAAGCGCATGCAAGCGAAACTGCGCGAGATCGCTCGCGAGCTTCGGTATCGCCTGCATGAACCCGTCCCGGTAGTGGGTCAGTGGTTGCGCAGTGTAGTACAGGGACATTTCCAGTACTATGCCGTACCGCGTAACCATCGCAAGCCGGCCGCTTTCAAGTATCAGGTCTATCGACTCTGGCTGCGTGCGCTAAGGCGTCGTAGCCAGCGTCATCGGATCACTGGAGAGCGGATGAACCGCCTAGCGACAAGATGGCTTCCTGCACTGCGAGTTGTACACCCTTATCCCGAACAGCGACTGCGCGTTATTACCTGAGGTAAGAGCCCAGTGCGGTAGTTCCGCTCGCTGGGATCTGTGCGGGGGGCGATCCGAAAGGATCGTCCCTACCGCGACGGCACGCCTCGACTCGGCCCCCAGGGGGTCGCTCCCGTCCTCATACATCCCTGCGGGAAGGCTCGGAACCGGACCTACAGGAGCGGCGCTGACGCGCCGGAGACAGGCCCGATGAACTGGCGGAAACTGGCCCCGGCTTTGAGGGCGCTTTGGCGGCGGCCAGCCGGGCCGATGAACTGGCGAAACCCAATCCGGGTGATAGGGCTCTTGGGCTGGCCGGTGATTCTGGTGGCGACGTGGGCTCTTTGGCAAGGACTCAAGATGGCGGCGCTCTTGAGTTGGGTCGGCTTGCAGACGATTCGATTCTTCGCCGGGCTTCCGGCTTCGATGATCCTGTTTTTGGTCGGGTCCGGGGCGTCTGTATGGACCTTCCTTTACCGTCCCTTCCCTGTGCTCGAGGCCGATCCTTTGCTGGATCTCGTGGAGTATCACACTCCTCGATTCTACGAGTGGATGATGCTCTGGTACTACCTTTCCCCCGGCGTGGCGGTCGTGCTGACGGGGTCGATTGCCGTGTCGGTTTGGAAGGTCTGGTTCGAGTCCCGAAACCGGGATCTGATTGCGCTTGGCAAGCTCCCGGCGTGGCCCCTCGATCCCGAGCAGGAGGGGCCCGGAATCGTGGTGGGCGAGGTTCATCACCCGGTCGAGGCCCGTGAGATTTACAACCCCTCCTGGCTCATCATTCCCGAGCGGGGACTGTATACCGGCGTGGCCATCTTCGGGGCCGTGGGATCGGGCAAGACTTCGGCTTGCATGCACCCGTTCGCCAAGCAGCTACTCGGCTGGCAAGCCGGGAATCCACGGAAGCGGGCGGCGGCTTTGGTGCTCGAAGTCAAGGGAGACTTCTGCCATGACATTCGCCGCATCCTGGCCGAGGCGGACCGAGAGGAGGACTACATCGAATTGAGTATGGAAGGCGGCTGGTGCTGGAATCCCCTCTCGGCGAACTGGCTCGATTCGTACTCACTGGCCTACACCGTGGCGAGCCTTCTCAACCAACTCTTCGGCAAGGGCAAGGAACCGTTCTGGCAGCAAGCCTATACCAACCTCGTGCGATGGATCATCGAGCTTTACCGGGTGTTTCCCGAGAATTGGGTGACGTTGCAGCAGGTCTACCGCTGCGCCATCGACCCGGCGTTTTTCGCGGAGCAGATCAAGCGGGCGGAAGCGTTCAGCGGTGAGTTGAACACCGGGACGATTTTCGCTCCCGCTGCGCCGGTCTTTGAGCAAAGAATGAAACTTGCTGAATGGTCATGGGTCCAGGCCCCGGACCCGAACGAACAGCAATCCGTGTACAGCGTCCCGCTACGCGACAGACTGGACGAACTCAAGATGACCTACCGGGTGGTGTGGAAGCCAGGACCCGGCGATGACGTGCGGCACCGTGTAGAAGCGGTGGGGCGCTGGTACGCGAACGACTGGCAAAAGCTGGACAACAAAATCAAATCCTCGATTGTCGAAGGGATTTCGGTGTTCTTGTCCATGTTCGATCTCCCGGCCGTGGCGCGGGTCTTCTGTCCCCCCTGCCCGCCAGACCGGATGGAGCGCCGCCCGCCCGCGGCGAAGCCCCAGGGCGAGGACAAGAAGCCTCCGGCCCCGGACACGCAGCCGGGCGGCGCGGGCAAGGTAGCGACCGATGCGGAGCCGGAGAACGCAGCAGACAGCACCGCAGTCCGGCGTTACTTGCCTCCGCTCGATGAACTGATCGCGGCGGGACGGGTGCTGGCCTTAAACATGCCAGCCGGGGCGAATCCGGCGCTCTCCCGAGCCATTGGCGTGATGCTCAAAAACGCCTGGCTTTAATCGCTCCTCCGGCGTCCCGCTGGAATGAAGCGGTCGCCGAGGGTCTACCACCGGCCTGCTGTTTTTATTTGCGACGAGTACCAGGCGTTCGCGTCCGTCGGCGAGGACGATCCCTCGGGCGACGAGAAATCCTTTGCGCTCACCCGGCAATGCCGCGTTATTCCAATTGTCGCCACGCAGTCTATTTCCTCGCTCCGATCCGTCCTGGGGAGCTCGGAAGCCTGGCGGTCGCTGTTGCAGACGCTCCGCACCCGGATCTTCCTATCGCTGAGCGATGACGCCTCCGCCCGGATCGCGTCGGAGTTGTGCGGTCAGGTGGCGAAGATCAAGGGATCGTACACCATCAGCGAAACCTCGAAACGGGCCGAGGTCTCCCCCCTCTCGGGGCGGACCGGAGGGGGCGGCGGTAGCATCGGCGCGACCAAGTCTTTCCGGGAGCAGCGGGAGGCGATCTTTCACCCGCGAGACTGCGCCTTGCTCTCGAACTGTCAGGCCATTTGCCTGCCCTATGACGGGGCGCAATCCCTCGAGGCTGTCCGGGTCTATCTCAAGCCGCACTACCTCCCCCGAGAGCGCAGTTATTGGAGAGCCAAAGAGGCGGGACAGCTATGAGTGTGGCCAGTGGTCTGGAACACCTCAAACCGTTTCTGCCGGGCTTAGAGAGCGCCCTGGAAGATCCCGAAGTGAGCGAGATCATGATTAACGGGCCCTTCAATGTCTGGGTGGAGCGGACGGGCCGTCTGACTTCTCATGCCGCGCCAAGGCTAGACGGGGCGGCGCTGGAGAGAGCGGCGATCCATATCGCCCGGCCTCTCGGCCTCGACCCCGCAAGCTCGCCGATTGTGGATGCGCGCCTCGAGGACGGCTCGCGGGTCGCCATCTGTGTCCCGCCCGCAAGCCCCACAGTCGCCATCACCGTGCGGCGCTTCGGTAAGCGGTCGTTTACGGCCGATGATTTGGTGACGCAAGGCGCACTCCCTGAAAACGTGCGGACAGAAGCCGAGCGGGTGTTGCACACGCGCCGCAACATCCTGGTTTCCGGGGGCACTGGCTCGGGCAAGACGACGTTGCTCAACGCGCTTATTGAACTGCTACCCGAGGATGAGCGCATTGTCGCCATCGAGGACACTCTAGAACTTCGGATCGAGCGCTCGAATTGCGTTCGTTTCGAGGCTCGCGGGTTGCAGGAAGGCGCGGTGACGATCCGGGATCTGGTGCGCCACGCACTTCGCCACCGCCCGGATCACATCGTGGTGGGCGAAGTCCGAGGCGGGGAGGCCGCCGATCTGTTGCAAGCTCTGAACACCGGACACGGCGGCTCGCTCACGACCGTTCACTCCAATACGGCCGAGTCGGCCCTCTCGCGCTTGGCCAGTTGCGCCATGCAGGCCGGCGGAGCACTCCCCTGGGAGGTCACCTGCCGCAGCGTGGTCGATGGCATCGCCATGGTCATTCACATGACCCGGCGCGAAGGAAAGCGATTCGTCGAAGAAGCGCTACTTGTGGAAAGTTACGAAGGGACGGAAAACCGCTGGTGCGTCAAGCCGATCAAGCCGGTCGGCTCTCGGGATCGGCCTGTTGGGGCGGTCGGGCCAGTGCAACAGTCATGAATCGATCTGGAGGGAACACGATGACGGATGAAGAAAAAATCATACGGGTGAAGACCCTCGAGGACTTCGACCGGGAACTGGCCCGGGACGAGGACGAGACGCTGGAAGTCCCGGCATGGATCGCCCAGGAGTACGACCCACGAGAGGATCGAGAGTTGTTGTCCTTTCGCGAACACTCCGAGCGTGCCCTGGCGGAGGTGGAGATCTACCGTAGCGTCTCGTTTCGCAACCTGGCCGAGGCCCACTTCGGCGGCCATCCCTACACGGCCCGTCGGGCCGTGAATCGATGGATCCGCCAGGGATTGATGCGCGAGCACGCGGTCAGAGGACCGAAGGGTGGGTCATTCCAGGTGCTGACCCTCATTCGACGGGGGGGGCCAAAAAGCCAGCCGCGCGGCCATCGAGCGGGGTCTGGACCCTCAACAACGGACCTGGTCCGGGTTGGTCAAGCGCTCCGAACTCAACCACGACACGGAGGTGTACCGGACGTGTAACTGGAAGCGTCGCCGCTTGCTTGAGGAGGGAGTTACTCTCCGGTGCATTCGTATCGACGCGGAACTCAAGAGCGCCGTCGCTCAACGGAGCGAGAGGGCGCGGCCAAGGCACGTGCGCTCCGAGCGCTCGGCGGTGGCCGGGGCGAAGGTAATGACGGCACCCGGGGTCCCGCCGAGAGGGACCCGGCCGCCTTCGAACTGTGAGAGACGATGCAACCCTGGAAAGTCAGCGTCGGCCTGAGCACCACCATCGCGGGGATCTCGTGGAGCGTTCAATTCGGCACGGGGAGGGTGACCATGAGCTCACCGAGGCACTTCAACGAGACGTCGAGGGCCTCACTGAGACAGGGGAGTCCCGACCCGATGGCTGGGGAGAACAAAACCACCGAGATGATTGACACTGAGGTCCACTCGGACATAATGACCCCTGAGGAGGTCGCCCGGTTTCTGCGCAAAAGCCCCAGTTGGGTTTATAAGCACCGGCAGGAACTAGGCGGCGTGAAGCTCGGGGGTTCTCTGTTTTTCCCACGAAAGGAGAACCTCTATGAGCGCTTATTCGATCAAGGGCAAGGGCTGGCGATACGACTTCACTCTGAACGGAGTCCGCTACACCCACGCCTGGTACAAAACCAAAACCGCGGCCAAGCAGGCCGAAGCAGACCAAAGAAAGGAGATATTAGAACCCAAGACGGAGACCCGGACTCCAACCGACATGGACTTCTTGGACCTGGTCAATCGGAGACTTGATCACCTCAAGGCCTACAACTCGAAGGCCCATTATCAGGACTACCGTTACCGATGCCGAGTCTGGACGAAGCTGTGGGGCCACCTGAAATGCAGTGAGGTCACCCAAGAGATGGTACAAACCTTCGTGTTGAGGAGACGTGACGTTTCGGCCTATACCGCCAACCGGGAGTTGGTCAGTCTGCGTTCCCTATTCAACTTCGGGCGAAAGAACAAATTGGTCAACGTCAATCCTACTGAGGACATGCAACCCCTGCCGGTCGAGAAGAGACTCAAGTACATTCCACCTTTGGAGGACATCTTCAAGGTGATCGCGGCTGCCGATCCGGCCACCCAAGATTATCTGTGGAGCATTCGCGAAACCATGGCTCGGGTGGGCGAGGTGAATCAAATGACCTGGGAGGACGTGAATCTGAACGATCGCTACGTAATCCTCTACACGCGGAAGAGAAAAGGCGGAGATCTCACACCGCGAAAGGTGCCCATGACGGAGCGGCTGTACCGGATCCTCTCACGAAGACATCCGCAGCGAGACCGGCGAATGCCCTGGGTGTTCTGGCACACCTATCGAAGCCGAAGGACCGGGGAGACTTGCCAAGGTCCCTACGGAAGACGAAAGAGGCTGCTGCAGGGACTGTGCAAGAAAGCGGGTGTCCCCTATTTCACCTACCATGCTTTGCGCCACTCCGGTGCTTCGGTGATGGACCGCATCGGTGTACCCATTGGAAGCATCCAGCGGATCCTCGGTCACCAGAACCGGAAGACCACGGAGACCTACCTGCAGAGCATCGGTGAATCCGAGCGCGAAGCGATGGCCGCTTTTGAGCAAGCCGGGCAGGATTCTCACACGAATCCACACACAAGCCGCCCCATAGGCAACAGAGGATCGGGGTAAACCATTGAAAACATTGGTGGAGCTGACGGGACTCGAACCCGTGACCCCCTGAATGCCATTCAGGTACTCTTCCAACTGAGCTACAGCCCCACCGCGGGCAGGAAAGAAAAAGACTTAACTAATTGTTCGAGAACTGGTCCAGCAGATCCTGATTGATCCGGATCAGTTCGTCCGCGCGCATTTGATCGACGACGTTTTTGATGTAGCCGCTGAAGAAACTGTTCTGCGCGCTCTCGGAAAGCGTGCGTTCGATCAGATGCTTGCGCGATTCGAAAATTTCCGGGTCCAGATCGGTCTTCTCGGCCACCTCGAACACGACCAGTTTGCCGGCGACCGGAATCGGCGAGCTGATATCGCCGGCTTTCATCCACGCGATTCGATGGTGCATCAGTGGTGAGAACTTAACCGCATCGTCAACGGTCTCTCCATCCTTGAAGAAACGCGTCGTTGTGGTCTCCAGATTCTGTTCGCTGGCCGCCTCCTGGAGGGAGGTCTGCCGCGCTGCTGCAAAGAAACTGTCGGCTCGTTCCTTGTTCCGGTCCCGTGTCCTCTGCTCGATAAAGTCTTCTTTCACGCGGTCCGCGACTTCTTCAAACTCGGGTATTTGCGGAGCCTGAATGGCCCAGAGCGAGGCCGCCAGATATCCCGTCGGGGTCAGATAAGGTTGAGCGAATAACCCATTTTGGTCCAGGGTATAAGCCTCGACGTTGAAATCGGCGCGAACCCGGGGGCTCGTCAGGGTTTCACTGCGGGGAAAGAACTCCGTCGTCTCGATCTCCACATCCTCTGCTGCAGCGATGTCCTCCCAGGAGTCCCCATCCCTGAGACGCTGCAGAAGCCGGGTGGCCCGGCCCAGACTCTGTTCCTTGGAAAGCTCCTCGCGCAGCTGGTACTCGGCCAGTGTCCGCCTCAAACCCTCAGCCGAATTGGGTTTCGAAGTGACCTTGATGATGTGATAGCCAAAGGCCGTCTTGACGACATCGCTGAGTTCACCCGGTTTGAGCCGGAAGGCGGCCTTGTCAAAATCTTCGTTGCGGATGCCGCGCGGAAAGAACCCCAGGTCTCCTCCCTTGCTGGCGCTGTCGTCTTCTGAGTGACGGTGGGCAAGCGTTTCGAAATTCGCGCCCTTCTTGAGTTGCCTCAGAACTCGCCGAGCCAGCTTCAGCTTCCGGGGATCATCTTGATTGGGCTTGGTCTTGAAAAGGATCTGGCTGGCCCGGATCCGTTCCTTTGCGTCGACACTTTCCATACGCTCCGCGATCTGTTCCTCGTTGACTTCGATCTCGTCTGGAAGCAGCGAAATGTGGAAGTACCGAACCTGGCGCTGCTCTTCCCCCCGGTACTTGTCGGCATTTTCCTCGAAGAACTTCTTCAGCCTTGCCGGCTTGGGGTCGTGAACGATGGTGGCAGGGTCGAAAAGGACGTAATGAATTCTGGTCTGTTGGTCCTGTTTTCCAAACTCCCTGTGCACGTCTTCAGGGGACACGCCGAGGTTGGCCGTGAGCAGGTGACGAAGCTTATCGCGCAGGATTCCCCGGCGGATGTTTCCCTCGAATTCCGTCACTGTCACATCATTGGCCCGCAAGACCTCTTCATAGCGCTCACGGCCAACGAAGTTCCCCTGCTCGTCCTTGAAACCCATACCCAGAACCACATCAGCTATTTCTGAGGCGGTCGCCGCCATCCCGGCGGCGCTGGCATGAAGCGCCACGGAGTGTTCCGTAACCAGTGAGTTGACCGCCTGGGCGGGGAGGTTCAACTGGTCGGCAAACTTTGGGAAGTTTTCACCGAGCTGCTGGCGGTAGATGCCGACCAGCTGGCTGTGCTGGCGTTGAAACTCTACGATGCCGATGCTTCGATCCCCGACACGGGCAATCTCCAGGGCAAAGAGTCCGCCGCTTGTCCCGGTGGGAGCATCCACGAATAACAGGACCATACCGGCTCCCAGAACCACGATCAGGAGCCACAGAATCCACTTTAAGGAGTCGCGTTTCTGGCGAAAGACCTTCAGCATCAGATACTCCAGCGAGGCCAGAAATTATAGCACAGCTACCGACATCGAAATCCTCCGTACCTGCCCCGGAAGGGACCCTTTTTTAGGGAATTATATACTAGTTTACCCAAACGGAAGGGCTAACCCTTCCGCCTCCGTTCCCGATCCTCCTTCAAGTATTGCCATTGATCTCTGGGTTTGGGTTTCCCGTTGAACAGTGAATTGACGACCTCTTGGGCATCGGCGTTGATGTAGATCAGTTCATCGTACTTGGATTTTCTCTTTTCCTTGTCGCCCTTCATTTCCGTCACTCTTTCTTCTCTTCCAAGACGCCGGTGGGTATGCTGAGCTGACCGTCGCACTAGTGTGCTGTCCGAGAAATTCCTGTTGTTAACATTGATCGATGGATCTTTGAGCTCTTTCGACCTTGTCTAAGATCGAAGTAGCGTTGGCCCGCCACTTAAAGGGCTTGGCCAGGTGTTGGTTATGCACTCGAATATATCTTCGTATTTCGTTCCTCAACTCTTGAACACTAGTGAAAGAGTTGCGGTAAAGGGAACGCCGCTCAAGCTGTGAAAACCAGGTTTCGACAGCGTTTAACCAGGAAGCACTGGTAGGAGTAAAGTGGAGATGAAAACGTGGGCGTCGTAGGAACCAGTTTCGGATTTTCTGGGTCTTGTGAGTGCTCGAGTTATCGAGAATGAGGTGAACGTCCAGATCTGGATGGACGACTTGCTCGATCTGACGTAAGAAGGCTAAAAACTCTATGGCCCGATGCCGTTTCGTGATTCGGCCCATTACTTCACCGGTGGCCACGTCGAAGGCGGCAAACAGACTGGCCGTCCCGTGGCGTTTGTAATCGTGGGTTCTGCGTTGGACCTGCCCGGGTTTGAGCTGAAGCATGGGCTGGGTTCGGTCCAGAGCCTGAATCTGAGTTTTTTCGTCTACAGACAAAACCAAAGCGTTGTCGGGCGGGTCCATGTACAGGCCCACCACGTCGATCACCTTCTCGGCGAAATCAGGATCGTTGCTGATCTTGAAAGAGCGAATCCGGTGGGGCTTAAGATCTGCGGCTTTCCAGATTTCAGTCACCTGATGTTTGCTGACTTGGGCATACTCTGCCATGAGGCGCAGGCTCCAATGAGTCGATTCCCTGGGGATGGTCTGCACGGTGGCCTTGAGAATTTTTCGTACCTTCGCTGGCGATAGTCGCCGTGGTCGACCCGAACGGGGCTGATCCTCCAACCCTGATAGCCCCACCTCAAGGTAGCGCTTTCGCCACTTCTGTATGCTGCCCAGGCGCTTGGACAGCCTTTGGGAGACCTCAATTGCTGTGAGTCCGTCCCCGCACAGTAAGATCATCTGGGCTCGCTCGGCGAGGATTCTTTTGGTGTTGGAGGCCCGCAGCCAGGACTGTAGAATTGCTTTGTGTTGTTGGGGTAGATCGAGTCGAATATGTGGTCTTGCCATGCCCAAGGATAGAAAAGTACCCTGACTATTAACTACAATAACTTTCCGGACAGTACACTAGCGAACTACACGAAGCTTGGGCCGCTCGTGGCTGGATGTTCCTTTGCCTCCGCCTTCTATCGGCAAAAGGGTAGCACCAAGACCAAAAATGAGTTCCTCTAGATGCCGACGATTCCAATTCAGATCGCTGGCTATATCTCGAATCCGAACATGGGTGCTTCTGAGAGAATCGAAAACCTGAGATAAAAGTGTGGAGCCTTCACGAGGAATCGGTTTTGGTTTGTTTATCCGGAAACCGCGCTTTGAAAGCTCAATAAAGAGCATTCGATACTGCCAGTCTGAAATCAATTTCAAGGCATGGATTCTGTACACCAACGCTGAAAGTGCTACACCCCACCTACGCTTGATTTCGATCAGTTGGCGTAGGCCAAAGGATCTGCGTATATACTTATAAACCTCCCCCTTTGGCATCAGCAGTGCCCCCGCAAAGTGGTTGGCTTCTTCTTCCTCCTGCCTACGGGTTTCTTCATGGCGGCAAAGTAAGTGCATTAGCTCGTGTGCTGCATCCATTCGGCTACGCTCGGAAGACTTCATCGTGTTCAGCAGGACAATGGGCCTTTTCCTACTTGACCAAAAGGAAAAAGCATCCAATTCCGCACAATTTTGAGCGAGAGTAAAGACCAACACACCTCGAGATTCGAGTAGTTGAATCATGTTAGGAATCGGTTTCTCTCCAATCATCCATTCTGTGCGTACCACTTCGGCAACAAGCTCAGGTGATTGTCTACTAAAATCGGGCAAGGAAACTGGGGGTAGATTGAAGCGACACTCAATCCAATCAGCTAATTCTGTCGCCATCATGCCAGCAGCAAGTGCCGCTCGTTTCTGTTTTGACGCCAGTCGACTTCTAGCCCGAAAAGAGACAGCTCCTTCCTGTAGGTCCTCTGCGTCTGGCGCATAGAAAAACCCCTCAGGGAAGCCGGTTTCTACTGAGAGTCTCTTAACATTTTCTGGGGACGGACTCGTTGATTCGGTTTCCCAGTTGGAAATAGTCTGAGGCGCCTTTTCACACCTTCCCGCCAGCTCTTTCCCGAGAAACATATTCCTTTCTCTCGCCAGTTTGAGACGAGATCCGCTGAACTTGGACATTTTTGGTCAACCTCGTGGGGAGATTTCGACTTTAATATCAAGGGAATCCTCACCTTCATCGAAGTCGTATCCGGTGTCGATCCTTTCTGGTTGGGGCACGTCAAGTAGGATTCTCTCCTCCCAGTGAGATAAGTGTCGACGCTCTCCTAAACCAATGGGCAAGGACAGCTCCGCACGTAACTCAGTCTCGCCTAGATAGATCAGAAGCCACCAAGTAAGGTGTTCCCGGTCTGGGGGGATAGGGATAAATTCTTTCTGGTCGAACAGAACGCCCTGTCGGTTGTTGGCATGAACTAGCAGCATAGACTCTGGCCCACGAGGATTCTTGCTCCTAGGATTAACTGATTTGTTCGCAGTCTTTTCATCTCCAGTACAGACGGTCACGGCGATAGCAGATTCCTTGTTAATCCATCGCGGAAGATTTCTGGTTTCAATCTTTTCCCATGGCCCTTTTGGGATAAGCCCCTCTCCCAAAGTCCTAAAGGCCGCAACCCAGGACTTGAATGCTGGGGCAATCGTCGGCTCCAGTGCACTACAGCTGGACCTCTCAATCGCATAAGCGTTTTACCGCGTCAATCAAGTCCTGTACAGATATGCCCAACTTCTCCAGCCGCAACTCCGCAGTGGCTCCAGAGTGGATAATGGTTTGTCTCTCGTCGGACTGCCTCATCTGGTGTGAATCTCCTTATCTTTTTAGAAATTCTACCACAAACGAGGTGATGGAAATACAAAGGCCGTCTATTTTGAGTCTTCCCCGCAGCTTTTTGGGCAACCTGGATTCTTCTGCTCGTTTAGAATTTCCGTGACCTAACCCACCAAATCCCGATACCGTAATCGCTTCCCGACCATGCCCTCAGCCACGGTTCTCATCTAATCCGCAGTGTCCAGATTGCGGATGTTGTGACGGCCTGCGCATTCCGTCACGTAACGGTTCAGATGTTTGGCACTCATGCGGTGATAAGTTCCATAGTATCCACGCTTGAGCAGGGACCAGAACGATTCTATCCCATTGGTGTGAGCTTGATTGTTGACGTACTCGTTGACGCTGTGACGGACTGTTTTGTGTTCGAAGTCCACCTGAAGGCCAGCGTACCCACCATGATCGTCAGTGTAAATACATGATCGTCAGTGTAAATAGTGGAGCCTCTGACAACCTTGTCTCGGATGAATCCCTGTAGACTGTCTTGATCTGTGCTCTCTACGACAGCAGCACTAACCCGGTTCGTCTCCCGGTTCTTGGCCCCCACCACCGCAGCCTTTCCCACGGCTCCACGGCCAGCGTGGAGCTTCTTATGCTCGTGCTTGTTGCGCTCTTTACCTCCGATAAACGTCTCATCCACTGCCACCTGCCCTGAGAAGAAGATGCTCTCTCCTTCCTGGCCTGAGAAGTTCTCACGGATCCGATGCGCCAGATGCCAAGCCGACTTTTGGGTGATGCCAAGGTCGCGGTGGAGCTTCAAGCTGGAGACGCCCTTGATCCCCGTAGTCAGCAGGTAGATCGCCATCGCCCATACCTGACACCCCAAAGGGGAGTTGTGCATCAGGGTATCGGTTTTCACGGAGAAATCCTTCCTGCAATCACGGCAACGGTAGGGTTGAGGTTTACGGCTCTTGCGCTCTTGGATGTTGTCCGACCCACACTCAGGACAATGGACTCCATTGGGCCAGCGGGACGCAACAAACCACTTCTCGGCGGTCTCGTCATCGGGAAACCTGCGGGTGAATTCCACCCAGGACAGACCCTTACGATAGTACTTCCCAGGTGCCTTGCCTCTTTGTTTTCTTGTCTTTATCATGGAAGTAGTTTAACCCTATCGGCGTGACGTTTTCGGGTAAACTAGTATATAATTCCCGATTATAATGGGCCGCGCTGCGTTTGTTGGCTACAGGGTCGAAGGTTAACGGCTAACGGTAGATCAGAGCCCCCGGCGGAAGCCGGGGGATGGACGATAAGGGTCTGCAACCTCGCCTCCCGGCCGCTCCCGCGGCCGGCTCTGATCCGAACCCGAGAACCTGGCACCCGGAATCCGGCATGGTACCTCGTGGTAAACTGCCCGCCAGCAGATGCCCCCCCTCCGTCGGTTCTCGAGACCAGCCACCCGGGTCCTCCTGTCGGCCCTGTTCGGGATGTGGCTGCCGGCCCTGATTCCCGGTCTTGAACAGAGGGTCGGAGCGCAGGACGAGCTGGAAGACAACTACCGGAAATGGCTCCGCGAAGATGTCCTCTACATCACCAGCCCGGAAGAGGCCGAGGTGTTCCTCAAGCTGACCACGGATCAGGAGAGAGAGCTCTTTATCGAGCAGTTCTGGCGGCGCCGCGACACCGACCCCCGGACTTCCATCAACGAATACAAGGAAGAGCACTACCGCCGCATCGCTTACGCCAACGAAAACTTTACTTCCGGATTCCCTGGATGGAAGACGGACCGGGGGATGATCTACATCAAGTTCGGCGAACCCCATCGCAGAGAGCGCCATCCCACCGGCGGCCACTACCAGCGTTCTACCCGGGAGGGTGGCGGATCCACGTCGACCTATCCTTTTGAACGCTGGGAGTACCGCTATCTGGAAGGCGTCGGCCAGGACATCGAGATCGAGTTCGTCGACCCGTCGCTCACCGGAGAGTACCGGCTCACGACCAGTCCCGACGACAAGGACGCCTTGCTGCTCACTCCCAATGCCGGTTTGACCGATGCCGAGATGATGGGCCTGGTAGGACAAAAGATCGATCGGATCGTGAGAAAGACCAGCCCTATGCCCGGTCACAATCCGCTGGTGTTCGGCCACGGGAGAGCCAGAGACCAACCCTTTGAAAAGCTGCACCTGATGACGAATCTGGAAAAGACCCCCGCCGTGGCTTTTCCCGATCTCCGAGCTCAGGTGGCCGCCCGGGTGGATTTTGCGCGGCTTCCCTTCCAGCTCCAGAACGAAGTCTTTCGCCGGGTGGACCAGGGCCGGGTTGTCCTCATTCTCCACCTTCTTGCCGGGGATCTGCAGTTCAGGAAAGTGAACCAGGTGTATCGTGCGGAGCTGGAGGTTCAAACGCTGGTCAAGAACGTGGCGGGCCGCACGGTGAAGGTTTCCGAGGACAGCCTGGTGGCCAGCATACCCGAGACCGCTTATGGCCACGGCGCAGAGGAGCCTCTCGTGTTTCAGAAAGATATTCTGTTGCCGGCCGGACGCTACAAGCTGGAGGTGTTTGTGCGGGACCGGATTGGCAACCATCTGGGCTTCAACCAGAGCCTGGCTGTTGTGCCCGGCTCAGATGGACGGAAACTCAGTCTCAGCTCCGTCCTGCTGGCTCGAAGAATCGAGACCGCACCCGTATCCAGTGACGACGGGAAGGCACCGACCAGCTTCCGCATCTGGCCGATCGCCGGAAAAAGCGTTCCCCTCCAGAACAGAAAACTGGGATTCTACTTCGAGGTGTACGACTTCAAAGTCGACCAGTCCACGGGAAAACCGGCACTGGATTTGAGCTACGAGATTCTGGACGAACACGGCAACAGCTGGCCGGGTGAACCTGAGGTTCACTTCACGGACCGCGCTGATCAAAGGATTACGATCATGAGCATACTCAAGACCTCCCAGCTCGAGCCCGGCACTCACACGCTCCATATCCGGGTCATCGACCGGATATCAGGCGAACACCTGACTCACGCCCGGGAGTTCCTACTCGAGTAGCTGGTGGTGTTTTGAAGGTACATGTGGGCGTTTGACGGGTCGGCCTGTTGACTCTATCCTCCCTGGCAGCGAAAAGAGGAGCACAACCATGAGTGATTCCGGGTCTGTCCAGGTGGAGATCGAATCCGGCGCAGGCAGGATTTCTTTTTTCCACCCCAAGGGCAATTGTCTGCCCCGGGAGCTTCTGGGCCGGCTTGCCGAGTGCGTGGGTGATCTCGGGAGGAGTGACGAAGTGCGGGTGCTCACTCTGAGCAGCCGCGGAAGGGGAGCGTTCTGTGCCGGAGCCTCCTTCGACGAAATCCTCCAGATCGACAACGAGGCCGAGGCCCGAGAGTACTTCATGGGATTTGCCAGACTGATCCTGGCCATGAAGAGATGTCCCCGCTTCGTACTGACCCGGGTGCAGGGCAAGGCTGTGGGCGGCGGCGTGGGCATCATTGCTGCCTCCGACTATGTCCTGGCGCTGGATGCAGCCTCCTTGAGGCTGGGCGAGTTCGCCCTGGGCTTCGGCCCCTTCGTGATCGGCCCGGCGCTTCAGCGCAAGATCGGCCTGGCCGCCTTTGCCGGGGCCTGCATCGATACGGAATGGCGGGATCCGGAGTGGGCAACGAGCCGCGGCCTCTACACTCGAACCTACCCGACTCTTGAAGCCCTGGATCAAGCCTTCGATTCCCTGGCGATGAAGCTGGCCGCCAGCGATCCGGAGGCGACGGCCGCCCTGAAGACGATTCTCTGGGAGGGGACGGAAGAGTGGGCAGAGCTGCTGGCCGGCCGGGCTGAGATAAGTGGACGCCTGGTCCTCTCCGATTTCACCAGGGACACCATCGAGGCGTTCAAAAAGCGCTAGCAGGTCACCAGGCGGCAAAGTGTAGGAGCCGCTTCCATGCGGCGATCAACAGAACGGTAGAGCGTGAGCGGACCACGGAGGGTCCTCCTACGCTGTGCCTTCCGGAGAATCTTCGGAAAGCACTTCAACGGGGTCGCAGATCTCGATCTCCAGCATCTCGATATGCCTGACAATGGCAACCAGGTTCCTTTCGGCAGCCGGGTTCTCCCCCGCAAGCGCGGCGGCTCGATCGGCCAGGCTTTTCAATTCTCTCACCAGGCCGGCCAGGTCTTTCATGTCGGTCGTAAAGTGCGTCACCCTGTCCCCTTTTCTCCTCTCAAGTCCACTAGTCTCGTGGTCTTAATCTCGTCCTCCGGAAGAGTCCCGCCCGGTACCAGGTCGACGTGGAAACGCAGCTGGATCCTGAGCTTGAGGGCGTCAACCAGATCCTCAGCAAGTCCCTCCAGTGCACCCTCGCTCTGGCTGGTTTCCGCCTGAATCGTGAGTTCATCCATCCCCTGGCTTCTCGAAATGACGACGCGGTAATCGATGATCTGTTCGAACGCCCGCACTACATCCTCGATGGCCCGAGGCGAGACCAGGACACCCCGGATCTTGATCAAGTCGTCGGCCCGGCCCAGAACCCCGCCCTCCACCCACCGGAAGGAGCGGCCGCAGGGACAGAGGGACTCCGATACTCTGACGAGGTCCTTGAGATCCCACCGAATCACAGGCTGAGCGTATTTCTCGAGAGACGTCATCACGATCCTGGAGAGTTGCCCGGGGCGAGCCGGCTCCAGAGTCTCAGGATCCAGGAATTCGGGAAGAAAGAAAGACTCGCAGACATGCACGCCACCAGGATGAGCGGAGCACTCGTATCCCCAGGGACCCACCTCGCTGGCACCCAGATGGTCAAACACTTCGGCGTCCCAGGCCTCCTCCAGGCGCTTTCGCATAGCCGGAATGGATCCACCCGGCTCGGCCCCGCAGATCAGTCTTCTGACGTGGAGATCGCGCGGACCGGGTCCCGCTTCTGCAGCACCAATCAGGGCCAGGCGGAGTAGATAGCTGGGCGCACCCATCAGAGCCGTAATGCGGTGGTCGCGGATCACCTTCCATCGTTCGCTGGTGCGCATCCCCCCTCCCGGGTACACCCTGCAGCCCAGGAGTCGCGCCGCGTCCAGCCCACCCCACCAGCCGACGAAAAGATTGAAAGGGAAGCAAACCAGGACCCTGTCCTGAGCCGTGAGCCGGCAGGCGGAGAGACCGTACCCCCAGCACTCCAGCCAGCTCTGCCAGTCCCTTAGAGAAAAAACCAGTCCCAGCGGACGACCCGTCGTACCGGAGGTCCGGTGGTAACGGATCAGCTCTGACTCAGGGACCGCCAGAGTCGTCCCCAACGACTGGTGTTCGGACCCCTGGGTCTCGAGCCACTCGGATTTTCCGGTCAGCGGAAGCCGGCGCAGATCGTCGAGCGTGTGAACATCCTCCGGGCTGACTCCAGCGCTCTCGAATTTTTCCCGGTAAAAGGGGGAGTTCAGCCAGGCCCACTCCAGGATCCGTTTGAGCTTGCGAAGTTGTACGTCCCTCAGCCGGGCCGGGGGAAGAGTCTCCATGAGGGGATTCCACACAATTCAAAGACTCGCCAAAGCGATGGGCTTTGTCAAATCGCACCGGCAGCCCCGAAGACGGACCACAGGCCCCAGACTGCGCTATACTCTCCTGCGCTTGGAAACAAAAAGGCTCATCATCGGAATCACAGGCGCCACCGGGACCATCTTCGGGATCCGAATGCTGGAGGTCCTGCAGGGGTCGGAGGTCGAAACTCATCTGATCGTCAGCAAATGGGGAGCTCAAACGCTCGCCCACGAGACCGACTACGATCTAGGCCGGCTGAAGAAGATGGCGACAGCCGCGTATGCTCCCGGCGACCAGGCCGCCGCCGTTGCGAGCGGGTCCTTCACGACCGCCGGCATGGTGATCGCTCCCTGCAGCATGAAGACCCTGTCTGCCATCGCTCACGGCCAGGGCGACGATCTCATCAACCGGGCCGCGGATGTGGTTCTCAAGGAACGCCGCAAGCTCGTGCTGATGCCTCGCGAGGCTCCCCTGAGTGAGATCCACCTCGAAAACATGCTCAAGCTCTCCCGGATAGGAGTCGTCATCTTTCCTCCGGTTGCCGGCTTTTACAGCCTGCCCGAAAGCCTGGAAGATATGGTGGATCACATTGTCATGCGGGTGCTGGATCAGTTCGGGTTCCACCTGGACCTGGCAAAGCGCTGGAACGGGCGCCTGTCCCCTTCCATCGAGTCGGCCTAGTGCGAGATTTTCACGTCACTGCAGGCTACAGAGCTTTCCCGACAACTTCGCGAACTTCGACAGGTAGCGTCTCGATAAGTTTCAGGGCGGCTCGATGACCCTGCGGAGACATTTTTTTCCAGGTCTTCCGGAGGACGTCGATGACCTTTTCCTGCTCGTGGCTGTCCAGAAAGTCGGCTAACTCGTTCTCCAGAAACACCAGGCAGATCGCATCTTCAAAAAGCTGAACCTCGGGGTCCAGCTTCATTCGCAGCTTCTGCACCAGTCCCTGGACCCGCCGGATGGTCTCCTGGTCGTAGCCGCTTTCTTCAAGAATGGCCCCGGCCTGCTGAGCATGAAAGCGCAAGAGTGTCTTCCGCCAGCGATGGTACCCGCTCCGATCCATGGGAAAGTCGCTGCGGGGAATCGTCCAGCGCCTCAGATGCTGGCACCGAGCGGCCAGCAAAAGACTCTCCGAGGCGTCGACGGCCAGTTGCTCCACCCAGTGATGGAGGCGCCGGTGATAATGTAAGGACCAGGGCACGTCCCGGCCCCCGACGGTGATCGTTCTGGCATCCTCCCGGTGGGCCGCATCAAACCCCTGCAGTGCTTTGCGGTATCGAGCACTCTCGGGGCCGGAAACCTTTTTCACCTCACGGGTCACTGTCTCTTCCCTTCCACTTCCTCATACAGAGCGTACTCTTCAAATTCCTGGACTTTTCGGATCAGCTTGAGAATCTCCGGGAAGCGCGTCAGATCTTCGCTATAGATCACGTAGTAGTTCACGCTTTCGTCATTTATGTGCGCCAGGAACTCTTCCGTAATGCTCTCTCTCTCGAGCTGCTTTGCATAGCCCCGAGCATAGAAGTCGGCGGAGTGGGGCATCCTTCTAGGGTAAACTAGTGTCCCTGTGCCGTCCTGATTCCTCTGGTCAAAATACTCTGCAACTGTTTTGTGTGACCGTTCTAAACCGAGTGGCGGCAGGGCCAAAAAGGCGAGGGCCGTGAACCCGAGCGGCACCAGCAGGGCTAGAAGGACGGCCACCCTGGAACGCGTGAACCCGATACTCTCGGCAGGGTGCTCGGGAGTCTGGTTGGCCTGCACCAGAAGGGCCGTCAGGAGTGCAAAAGCCGGCAACCCCGGCAACACATACGTTATGACGATGTTGCCGGCGAACGTGAACAATACCAGCGGTGTCAGGAACCAGAGCAGGAGATACTGAATCCAGTCGTCCTGGCTGATCAAAGACCCCAGTCGTCTCTCCTTGCGAGCCTGGTAAAGACTCCACAGGAACACGAAAAACCAGGGCAGGGTCGCTGGTATCAGAAACAGCCAGATCGCCCCCTGCGGATAGGAGTGCGCCGTTCCATAAAGGTCCCCTTCCCAGCCAGCCACGAAGAAGCGCTGGAAATGTTCTCCAAGAAGATTGTATGTCAGGAAACCCGGCGTCCTGATCTCCGCCAGGATGTACCACGGTAAGACAATGCCTGACAACAGGATACCCCCGGTTACCCATGGAAACGCCCCCGCAACCCGGATCCGCTCTTTCGCGAGGACGGTCCACAAAACGACTGGAACGAAAACCAGTACGATTCCGAGAAGTCCCTTGGCCAGGAGACTCAAGCCGATGCCCACAAAAAACAGATAGCCCCAGGACAGCTTCGCAACCCTCCCGGCGGCTCGCAATCTCAATATGAAGGCGCTCAAAGCCAGTGTGACGCCAAACGAGAACGCAGGGTCCGTCATCACCCCGCCCAACATGAAGTAAAACAAGGCACTTGTCGTCAGGATGATGGCGGCAAGGAGTGCAAAGATCCTTCCTCGGAGGCTGGCCCCCACCAAGAGCACCAGCAGTGTCGTCAGGATTGAAAAGGCGAAGGACGAAAACCGCGCTGAGAACTCTGAACATCCGAACACCTTGTAAGACAGCGCTGTGGACCAGATCGACAGGGGAGGCTTCCCCCAGTAAGGCTTCCCGGGATCGAGTTGAGGGGTCACCCAGTTGCCCGTGGCCACCATCTCTCTCGCGATCTCGGCATACCGGCCTTCAGTGGAGTCCATCAGCGGATAGGCGCCAAGAGTGATCAGGCGAAGCAGCACGATGGCTACAAGAAACATTGAAAGCAGCAAAACGGCCCGTCCCTCGGAACCCGGCAGGGCCTGGGGACGGGGTCTTGAAACCGGTGTGTTTTCCGCCGGGCTGGCGGAAGTTCGGCTCTGGCGGCTCAGCATCAAGGCGAACATCGTCAAAAGAGCGCAGGCTCTGGAGCCGGCGAAGGGACTTGAACCCCCAACCTACGCATTACGAATGCGTCGCTCTACCAGGTTGAGCTACGCCGGCTCCGAAGAGAAAAAGATTCTAGCACGCACGGAGTTACAGGGCTTTGATCTCCGGTGGGCGGAGGGGCGACACGCCACCCGTTGAGTTCGAGTAGATGTATTATCTGAATCAACCGGCTTCGGCCATGGTGGCTGGAGTCAACTAAAACTGTCTCCGGGAAACCCGGGGCGGTTCATGATCCCAACAGTTCGCAGGTGAGTAATCTGAGATGAACTTGTCCACTATCGGCAATATCCACACTCCGCCTTAGACTCAGCAGGTCTCTGCTATCGAGTCTTGAGAATGATGAGGTACGTACTAGCCAGTAGCCGGTCGCTCGTTCGGTTTGACCGGAGGCCGAACAGCTTGTTCCTTCTCCTTGACTTCTTCCGGATCCGAGTCGCGGGAAGGAGCGGGAAGCTGGACCTCTTCTTCATCCTGGCGAAGCGGCTCGCCCTTGATGACCGCCTTGATCTCCTTGGAATCAAGCGTCTCGTACTCCAGCAAAGCCTCGGCCAGTCGAACCAGAGCCTCGCGGTGTCCTTTCAGGATTTCCCTGCTTTTCTGGTCGCTTATCGAGACGATACTCCTGACCTCATCGTCGATCTTGACGGCGGTCTTCTCACTGTAGTCCTTATGGCGAGAGATCTCGCGACCCAGAAAGATCTGCTCCTCGTTTTTTCCGAAGGTCAGGGGACCAAGATCGCTCATTCCCCATTCGCAAACCATCTTGCGGGCAAGGTCGGTGGTACGTTCCATGTCATTGGAAGCGCCCGTCGTCGTGTTTCCAAGGAAGATCTCCTCGGCAGCCCGCCCCGCCAGGAGGATCGTGATGGCGGCGAGCATGTACTCCTTCGTAGAGTTATACGTGTCTTCCTCGGGTAGCTGCATGGTGACGCCGAGAGCTCTACCCCGCGGAATAATCGTTACCTTGTGAAGTGGATCAGCGTCGGGGAGAAAGTAAGCCACCAGGGCATGGCCGGCCTCGTGATAGGCCGTATTCCGCTTTTCCTGCTCGTTCATCACCATGGATCGCCGCTCTTTCCCCATGAGCACCTTATCCCTGGCCTCTTCAAAGTCGTCCATGGTGACGGCGCTGCGATCGAAGCGAGCTGCATTCAGTGCCGCCTCGTTCACGAGGTTGGCCAGCTGGGCACCGGAAAACCCGGGCGTGCCACGTGCCAGGACCGAAATATTTACATCATCGGCCAGCGGAATGCGGCGTGTGTGAATCTTCAGTATTCCCTCCCTACCCTTAATATCCGGTAAAGAGACAACGACTTCTCGATCGAAGCGACCCGGCCTCAGGAGTGCCGGATCCAGGACATCCGGGCGGTTGGTCGCTGCAATGAGGATGACTCCCTCGTTGGACTCGAACCCGTCCATCTCGACCAGCAACTGATTCAGTGTCTGCTCGCGCTCGTCATGTCCACCGCCAAGACCGGCCCCGCGGTGTCGTCCGACTGCATCGATCTCGTCAATAAAGACGATGCAGGGTGCATTCTTTTTTCCCTGCTCAAAGAGGTCGCGAACCCGGCTGGCTCCGACTCCCACGAACATTTCTACGAAGTCAGCTCCACTGATCGTGAAAAACGGAACATTGGCTTCCCCTGAGATCGCCCGCGCCAGAAGCGTCTTCCCCGTACCCGGGGGACCCATCAAAAGCACACCCTTGGGAATTCGCCCACCCAGCTTCTGGAACTTCTAGGGCTCCCGCAGGAATTCGACGATCTCTTGAAGCTCTTCCTTCGCTTCCTCAATTCCTGCAACGTCCTCGAATGTGACCTTCTTCTGCTGATTGGTCGAGAGCTTGGCGCGGCTCTTTCCGAAGAAGAGAGCCTGGTTCCCACCCGCCTGCATCCGCCGCATGATGAAGATCCAGAAACCGATGAAGAGGAGGATCGGAAGACCCGAACTCAACAGAACATAGAACCAGTTATTCTGCTCATCATTCTGGATTTCAACGGTCACACTGTTGTCGCTCAAATGAGTAGCGATGGTTTCCATTCCGTCCTTGGGAATGATCGCCTTGAACTCCCGAGCCGTATCCGAGCCGTCGGGAACGTATTTCCCGGTCACCTGGCCCGACTGCGTAATCCTCACCTCCTTGATCCGACCCTTGTCCATCAGCCCGATGAAGTCGGTGTAGCTCTGTTCGTCGGGGCTCCCATTTTGAACGGAATCGAGAAAGTTCCAGAGAAGGATCACCGCCATGAAGACGGCAACCATCAGAAAGATGTTCTTGGCGGTACTCACTTAGCCCGCATAGATCACCGATAGGACCTCAAAAGGCCGCCCTGTTTGGTATAAAGCGTTTTGAATGAACGTTTTCACACGCCAAACGGAGGCGGTCCTTATGAGAACAGAGTGTAAACAAGCCAGGTTCGAATTTCACGGACTATTTCAACGCAAAGTGAAGGCGCGGTTCGACGGCGGGAAGATCACCTCCGATGCAGGGGTGCTGCTGTTGCGAGAGGTCGAGAGGGGGACGGGTCTGATCGCCGGACTGGCTGAGTGTTTCAGGGATCACCGGGATCCGCGGTTGATCGAACACACGGTCGAGGAGTTGTTGGGGCAGCGCATCTACGGACTCTGTCTGGGGTACGAGGATCTGAACGATCATGATCAGTTGCGCACCGATCCGATGCTGGCGGTGGCGGTGAATAAGGCCGATCCGTTGGGGGAGAGGCGGCGGCAGGCCTCAGATCGGGGGAAGGCGCTGGCGGGCAGGTGTACGCTGAACCGGTTGGAGTTGACCGGCGCCGAGGTCGATGAGCAGGAGCGGTACAAGAAGATCGCGATGGACCCGGACCGGATCGACGGCTGGATGGTGGATGCCTTCGTGGAGTCCCACGAATCGGCGCCCGAGGAGATGGTGCTGGATCTGGATGCGACCGACGACCCGATCCATGGCCAGCAGGAAGGCCGGTTCTTTCACGGTTACTACCGCCACTACTGTTATCTCCCGCTGTACATCTTCTCGGGGGAGCATCTGCTGTGCGCCCGGTTGCGGTGTTCCAATATCGATGGGGCCGCGGGATCGGTGGAGGAACTGGAACGGATCGTCGGCCGGATTCGGCAGAGCTGGCCGGAGGTCTCGATCGTCATCCGGGCCGACTCGGGCTTTTGCCGGGATGACTTGCTCCGCTGGTGTGAAGACCATCACGTGGATTACGTGATGGGGTTGGCCAACAATGATCGGCTCAAGTCAGAGAGAGCCGAAGCGATGACTCAGGCCGAAGCCGAGTTCAACGCCACCGGGCGACCGGCGCGGGTGTTCAAGGATTTCCGCTACCGGACTCGCCACAGTTGGACCTCGGAGCGACGCGTCGTCGGCAAGGCCGAGTTCCTGGACAAAGGCGCCAATCCCCGATTCGTCGTCACCTCCCTGTCGCCGGAACGCCTGGGGGCCCGCGCGCTCTACGAAGACTTCTACTGTGCGCGGGGCGACATGGAGAACCGCATAAAAGAACAGCAGTTGGGTCTGTTCGCCGACCGGACCAGCGCGGCAACGATGCGCGCCAATCAACTCCGGCTGTATCTGTCCTCCGCCGCCTACATGCTCATGCACGCCTTGCGTCGTCTCGGACTGAAGCAGACCCCCCTGGCTCGCGCTCAGTGTCAGACGATTCGCTTGAAGCTCCTCAAGATCGGCGCCCAAGTCCGCCTCACGGTCCGCCACGTCTGGATCTCCATGTCGGAAGCCTATCCCTACAGCGAGGTCTTCGCTGCCGTCGTTCGAAACCTCCAGGCCATTCCTCTGCGCTGCTGAGGTCTGTCCCGATCAAACGCCCCCAAAAACGAAATCGTTCCATCGCTCAGGCCGAGCTCTGCCTGAATACATTCCGTCACGCTCTTCCGAACCCGAAAAACGCTCCATTCACGACCCTCCACACCACCGCATCACTCGACCTGGACCGGATCGATAGCGAAACTCTCAGAAAACCGTTCCGGCCTGCCAAAATCACCTTCATTTCCAAATCGGTGATCTATGCGGGTTAGGCCTCCCAGCGGAGCGCACGCCAACATCTTCAGTATCGTTCGAAACGAGAACTGCTGCTATGGTCGTGGAACCAGCCATCTACTTAACTATTACAGTATTTTACTGTTATCGAGCACATCGGCCACACTCAGGCGCGCGTCTTACCGAATTGGCTTCTCTCCACATCTTTGAACCAGCCCCAGACCTTGCAGTCACGGGCACAGCGTGGCGCCCAGGCCGCCTTCTCTTACCAAGAGGGATAGGGGGGGGCTAAGCCAGGGGACGCGTTGAAGGGAACAAGCTGCGTTTTTGGTGCCCGTATACGGATGAGGAAAAAGAGATGAGGAGATGAGCTGCACAGAAGAATCAGCAAACGGGACCAGGGTGTTGAAGATCGGGTTGTTTCGCGCCTTTTCTGACCACGAGAAGGATGTTTTGGTCGGACCATCGAATGTCTTTGAGATCTGAAAAGCAGCTTCGAAGATTCTTTTCGAACTCCTCACAGCAGCGCTCGAATTCGCTTCTGGAGTAAAGCGAGAATGTGGAATAGTGGTGATTCCGGGCTCGCTCGATCAGTCGGTTCAAACCAGCCTCTCTTTCGTACCCAAAGTACTCCGTCTCTTCTAACTCCAGGTTTTTCGCCGTTCTCAAAAGGTCTTCCAGCTCCCATAATTCAAACAGGCGGGTCTCCATTTGATGAAACAAGGGGAAATACCGGCCCCAGATGCTTCGCCTGTTCTGACTTCTCAGTCGGGTGTAAATAAACAAGCGGCCTTCATCTTTGAGCACCCTCTTCGTCTCCTCCAAGAATCTTGGCAGGGTGAAATGGTGAATTGCATTAAAGGTAAGTAGACAGTCGAGTGAGGCATCTTCAAAGGGGAGTTGTTGGTCCAGAGATCGTTTGATCTTGAAGTCTCGGATTCCATGCCTGGTGAGATATCCGTCGGCCTCGTTCAGCATCTGACGATTGCTGTCCACACAATAGAGAAAAAGCCGCTCACCTAAATAGTGAAACAGCTCCAGATCATACCTGCCATCTCCACAACCGATGTCTGCAGCTACGATCCTGGACGGGAAACCCCTGAGTCTGATCTTGATCGAGAGAATGGGGTCGAGATCGGTAATCCTCAAGCCTCGATACTTTGGCGCCAGCCGCGAAAAGTGGGACGCAACGTTTTCCAAAGGCATTTCTCCCCCTCCTTGCTGTGTGTCTCTGCGCAAGTCTCACCTGAGCCAGGGACACCAGATTGTCCCCCCAAAACGCCTGGGGGCACACGCTCCACCGCGCCACCTTGCAGCCGCTTGAACTCGCCTCCATTGCCTATGATGCGGAACCTGATGTTCGCAGTGGGGCGACTGGAGTGACCAAACACGGGCCAGAAGGTGATGCCACGGCGTCTCTGTGCCGTGGTCTGTGAGCCCCGTCGCCCGCCATTGGTGGATCGATTGAGGCGTGCCACTCCATCCGGCACAACGAGAGGATTTGTCTAACTGTGGCTTCCGGTTGAAGAAACAGCTAGTTGGACTATCCCGCTCTCGAAAGTGAGATCATGGAGTCACTGAACAAACAATGATTATAGTGGAACCAGGAGTTAGAAGGTAGTCACAATGGCAGGGCTGTGATCTCAGGGCTTGGTCGGCCAAGAAGGCTCTCAGCCATTTGCATGATTCAGACATCATAAATCACGAAACCAGAGCTGCCTGAGGCGCCCACATGCTCTGTTGCGAGCCGAGCGGCACCCCCGATACGACAAGCAAGCTTCCATCTTGGTGCCTGAGAAATACCGACCGACAACGTGGTAACTTAGACACACAGGTGTGAGTTGGAGAGGTAGCCACCTCATTGCCCCCGCGTTCATCCAGGGTACTTACCATCTTTGGGAGTTCGTGCCTCCACGGCAGGGGAAGGGAAAAGAATTGTCCAGAGAAGAACAATACGACGGGCTTAAAGAATTAATCATGATCGGCAAGGAAAAAGGTTATCTTTCGTACGACGAAGTGGATGATGCCCTTCCCGAGAGCATTCTCTGCTCCGAGAGTTTGGATCGGGTTTTCCACTTTCTCGGGGCTTCTGGAATTGAAGTGATCGATTGCGAGCAGTTCAAGGTGTCTCTCCAGAAAAACCGTGGGAATGGGGAGAAGGAGAACCGAGACGCCAGGTTGACACACGAAAATCTGGGGAAGACGGATGATTCCGTCCGTCTTTACATGCGGGAAATGGGGACGGTGCCACTGCTTAATCGGGAAACGGAGGTTGAAGTCGCCCAGCGTATAGAAAGAGCACAGATGAATGTGCTTAAAGCTGTCTCACGTTGTCCGCTCGCTGTGGCGGAGCTTGTGGGTTACGGGAGGGATCTCCGTGAGGGCATGTTTCCCATCACCAAGCTGGTCAACTTCAAGAAAGAAGCACTGACCGAGGAGAACCTCGCAGCCCGCCAGTCAGAGGTGTGCGGCCGAATTGCGGAGGTGGGGAAATTGCAGGCGAAGGTTTGCCAGGTTCGTCGAGGACTGCGCCATACCAGCCAAGATTCGCCCGAGTACAAACAATTACTTTCTCAGCTGGCCCGTTACCAGATTCCCATCTTCCGACACATCCGCAGTTTGAATCTGACGTTGGCTACTCAAGAAAAGCTGGTGAGTGTGATTCGAACCACCCTCGAGCGGATTGTGGCGTTGGAGCGGGAAGGGGAACGGCTGGAGAAATTGCAGACGTCTTCCCTGGCACCGGAGAAAGTTGGGAAAGTGAAGGACCGGCTTCGGCAACTTGAAAAGGAGCTGAAGGAGATTGGCGATGAGGTTCAAGCCAGCCCCGGGGAACTCAAGCATACTCTCTCGACCATCAAGCAGTTTGAACTGGAAGAGGACATTGCCAAAAAGGAACTGGTGGAAGCCAATCTCCGATTGGTGGTTGCGATTGCCAAGAAATACACCAACCGGGGTGTGCCTTTTTTGGACCTGATCCAGGAAGGAAACATTGGCTTGATGAAGGCAGTCGATAAGTTCGAGTATC
Organism: Acidobacteriota bacterium; assembly: GCA_965205615.1. Lineage (GTDB taxonomy): Bacteria > Acidobacteriota > UBA6911 > RPQK01 > CBDAPI01 > CBDAPI01. Next base: position 98,271 of record CBDBHK010000020.1, read on the forward strand.
GACGAGGCTACAAGTTCTCCACCTATGCACACTGGTGGATTCGTCAGGCGATTACCCGAGCGATTGCCGATCAGTCACGCACTATTCGACTCCCGGTGCATATGACGGAACGGGTCAACAAGCTGATCCGGACTTCTCGAGCCCTCCTCCAAGAAAAGGGCCGGGAGCCAACTCTAAAGGAGATCGCTCGTGAGACCGGTATTCCTGTCAGCCGGGTTCGACAAACCTTGAAGGTGGCGCAGCAGACGATTTCGCTCGAAACTCCAATCGGCCAAGAACGAGACAGGCAATTGGGAGACTTCCTCGAGGATAGCCGGGCAGTCTCACCGGCAGACCTGGCGATCAATCTTAATCTGAAGGAGCAAACGGCGGCAATGCTGCAAACCCTCGCGCCCCGCCAAGAGCAGATTCTTCGCATGCGTTTCGGAATTGACGACGGTGGGCGATGTACCCTGGCGGAGGTCGGTCAGCGGTTTTCGGTCACACGGGAGCGCATCCGTCAGATTGAGGTGCAGGGGCTGCGCAAACTGCGGTATTTGTCGCAAAGCAAAAACCAAAAGACCGTTCTGAATGCAGCAGGTGGGAACTCTCAGGCCCATTCTTGAGTATAGGTTGGGTCGATCTCACTTCTTCCTCGCTTCCTCGAATGTTTGGCGCCAGCAACAATGAGACAAATTGAGCCTACGGTCTTAGAGCAATTCGGCAGGGTCGAAGTGAGCTCTGTCTTGTATATGACCTATTCGCCGCCGCGTCCCTTGCGGTATTCCTCGAGCACCCTTTGCGCAAAACGCTTGAGTCCGAGCTTGGCGTGTTCGATCTTGGGTTGAGCCTCCCGCCAAGCCTGCTCGGCGTGGGGCCTGACTTGTTCTTCCAGCACCTGCGAGGCCTTGGCGCGAGCTTCCGGGTTATGGCGCAGTTCCTGGGCGGCGCGAATCACGAATCGGCGAAGAAGATTCATCTCAGGATGCATCCAGTATAAGCGAAACTGGGCAGCTGACCTGCGTGTGGACCACCCATCCCTCCATCTGACCAGGGGAGGTCCATTCGTAGCTCCGAGGCCCAGTGCAGGTACCGTTTCTCCCGGAACCTACTCGAAACTTTGAGCATCTTTGGCTTTTTCACCAAAGGTGATGGGCTGCTGTAGTTCGTGAGGTTCTTTGACCACCGTTCTAATCTCTTCCAAACCAACACGAAGATCATCGGCCATCACGTCAGGGTACACGTCTGCAATCCCCCGGATCACTGCGTCCAGCGCTGAATCGGCTATTTGAGCGGGTGGCACCTTGGGGAGGGTATCCGTTGTCGACATATCGGTATCCACCGGTCCCGGAAACACTCCAACCACCTGAGTTCCCTGGCGGGAGAGTTCGGCCCGAACTCCCAGAGTCATCGAGCGGGCGGCGGCTTTTGAGGCGCAGTAGGACCCTACAACCGGGAAGTTGACCAGGGAGGCAAGGGAAAGCACGTTGATGATTGTACCGCCGCCGTTTGCGGCGAGAACCGGCGCGAAGGCGCGGCACATCACCAATGTTCCAAAGTAGTTCGTCTCCATTTCGGTGCGAGCACCATCCAGGTTCTCTGCTCCGATCAGCGCGGCCCACTGGTTGACACCGGCATTGTTGACCACCAGATCGACGTCACCGCAGCGTTTCGCAGCGTCCTGGACCAGGTCAGGATTAGTGATATCCAAGGCAACCGCAACAATGCGCCCCGGATCATCTGCAACAAGGGAGGCCACGGATGTGACATTGCGCGCGGCGGCGTAGATTCTGTCCGCCCCGGCCTTCACGAGTGCCTCTACAAAAGCCCTTCCAATACCTCTGTTGGCACCTGTGACGAAGCCGACGCTTCCTTTGATTTCCATCGTGTTTGCCTAGCTGCTTTGGATGGCGCTTCCTGGGTCTTCTTCCTCCGCCGCAATTCCCTCCGGGCAGAGTCCGTCTGTTTCAACGTATCAGCGATCGGTAAGAGTCGAGCAGCACGAATGCGCCCTCCCTTAGGCGGCTGGTCACTCTATAGGCAGCTCACATGAGCAGGACCAGTGGACACCCACCTGAACCCACTGTCCAAATATACATATACGCCGGCTCCGCAGAGAAGAAGATTCTAGCACGCAGGGAGTTACAGGGCGGGGCCGACGCGGCTTAGCCGAAGGATCATTTGACCCCAGTGGGCCGGCCCTTCGGTGGTGCTGGTGGAACATCCGGGGTGATCCTCTCAACCTCCTCCGAGATCAACTCTTCCACCTTCCCCCAGACTTCGGGGTCCAGCCCCATCCTGGTGTGGGCAACCCGAAACAGCTTCTTGAACCAGTGAACTCCGGACGTGTCGATCCTTTTTTCCCCGTAGTCGAACAGGAAGTTCCCGATGATCTCCGTCTTCCCTGGGTCTTCAGCCTGGACGCCGGCCTGGCCACGAATGAACCAGCCGTTGGACTGGTACAGATTGGCGGCGCGAAGAACGTTAGGCGGAATCAACCTGTCATTCCGATCCACACTGTCGATCTGAATGGTCAGGAGCAGGGGAATCTCGAGCTGGTGAAGCTGCCGCGCCAGCTTCACGACCGCCGCCCCACCAAAACTCTGCCCATACACGACGATGCGGGCATTCTCTCTTTCCGGCTGGCTCAGGGCACCGTCGCTGTCGAGATCGAAGGCGGCTCTGATGAGACGGATGGCCACATTGCGCTTCGTGTTCTCAACGGTTTCCACCTGCACGGGGAGGCCCACGTCGCGCAGCCTGATGGCCAGCCTCCGAACGCCCTGGCGATCATCGTCCCAGGAATCCCGTCCCCCCATGAATCCCAGGACCAGCGTCTGGGAGGGTTGAATCGGAGTGGGGATCGTGAAGTCCTCAAAGGCCTGTCCGTGGGAGTGGAGAACACTCAGGAGCAGGGTGCCGAGCGCCGCGGCGGCGCTCACCCTTTGGCCCGCTCCAGATAACGTCCTTCCTGAGGATCGACCCGAACCACTTCTCCAACCGAAATAAAGGGAGGGACTTGAATCACAACACCTGTCTCCAGGGTCGCTGGCTTGGGTGAGTTGCTGGCTGTGGCTCCTTTGAGCTCGGGCTCGGTCTCCACAATTTTCAGTTCCACCACCGGAGGGAGTTTAAGCCCGATGGGGGATCCCTCGTAGAACTCCACCTCGAGCTGCTGGCCCTCTTTCAAATAGTCCTTGAAACCTCCCAGGGCACCCTCATCGACGGCGGTCTGCTCATAGGTTTCGATGTTCATGAAATGGAAAAGGGCGCCGTCCGTGTAGAGGTACTCCATCTGGTGCTGTTCCAGTGTGGCTCTTTCTATCGACTCCTGGGAGTTAAAGCGTATTTCGTAGGAGGAGCCTGTTTTCAGATTGCGTAGACGAGCTCGCACGATGGCCGCACCCTTGCCTGGCGTCCGGTGCTGGAAATCGAGAACCCGGTGGGGCTCTCCCTTATAAAGAATGATGTTCCCTTTTCGGATTTGAACAGCTGAGATCATGGGGGGAATAAGATAGCAGGGTCCAGGTTTCAGGTTCCACGTTCCACGGCTAGAGAACCGGCATCTCGTAGCAGGCCGCTTCGCGGTCGGTTCTCACCAGCAGGAAGCGCCCGGCCAGTGCAGGGCTGTTCCAGGTCTTGCCCTCGAAAACGCGAAAACGCGCCACTTCCGTCAGCCGCTCAGGAGTCGGCTCGATCAAGGCGATCTCGCCCTTTTCCGTCTGCACCAGCAGATGCGAACCGACGAGAAGCATCTGGCCGTGCCCATAGCGACCCCGCTTCCACATTCGCTCACCGTTTTCAGGATCAAGACAGACCAGGACCCCGTCATCCAGGCCGTAAACATACCCCTCATGGTAAACGATGTTGGCAAACTTGGACTTCATGCGGGGGCTTTTCCACAGGAGTTCAACCGAGAGTCCGGACTCGTGAGTGGACCGAACCCTGAAGAGTCTGGCACCCACACCATAACCACTGGAAGCCAACAGTCGGTCGCCCGGCAGCGGCAGCGGCTGCATCACGTTGGGCTGCGACCCGGGCCACGGCTCTTCCCACACAACCCGGCCAGTCTCGGGATCGTGAGAGGTGAGGCTGTTCCGGTTGAAGCTGATGACCTGGGGAACGCCGGCCAGCCACATAAGCGTGGGGGAACTGTAGCCGATCCGGTCGTTGCCTCCTGACCACAAGAGTTTCCCGGAGTCGCGGTCATAGGCGACCAGCAGCTTTCCTTCCCCTCCGGCCGTCACGATGACCCGGTCTTCGAGGACCAGGGGAGAGGCCGTGTAACCCCACTCGGGAACCGAGCTGCCGTTTGCTTCAAGCACATTCCGGCTCCACCTGACGGCACCGGTCCGGAGATCCAGGGCGTTTAGAAGACCGGTGCCTCCCGTGGTAAAGACCACTTCTCCATCGATGGTGGGCGTGGACCGTGGGCCGGTGCCACCGAGCGAATCGTGAAAGCGGGCCCGATCCTCATGGGCCCAGCGAACCTCTCCGCTGCCCAGATCGTAGGCCACGACAAGCTCCTTTTTCTTGCGTTGCTCCAGGGTGATGGCCAGGTCGCCGACCACCGCAAATCCGGACCAGGCCGACCCCACCGGCCGCCTCCAGATCTCCCGGGGAGCGACCGCCGTCCAGTCTGTCTGCAATTGCACGCTTCGGATGGTGGCATTCCGGTCAGGGCCAAGAAACTGCGGAAAAGCGTGGTCGCGACCAACCTGCAACGGCTCAGACCGGTCCCCGGCCACCCGAGCCTCTGTGAGACCCGCCTCCCAGCGCCAGGCGAGAATGGGCATCATGTCTCCGTTGACTCCCCGAACGCGCACCAGATTGACGGACAGCACCACCAGAACCACCATCACTCCCAGCCCGGCCAGTCGCTGGCGGCCGGTCAGGCGGGAGAAGAAAAGGAACCACACCAGAAGCAGCAGCGAGGTGACGAGTAACAGGAAGACAGAGGACATAAAGCGGTCCTGGCGAATTCCGGCCTTCAGGAACCAGGCCCAGATCTGGGAGGCAGCCGCCAGCGCCAGAATAGCCCAGGCCGGCCACCAGCGAATACGTCTTCCGGTCGGATTCATTTCGGTTCCTTCACTCCTGGCAGTGCCCGTAGCGGAAGTCCCGGGGACAGCCTGCGGGGAAATGGTACACCACACGGCCCCATGGACGGGTGGTCCCGACAGCGCTATGCTGGCTTCATGATCGCTCAGCGTTCGCCGGTTCGGTTGCTTCTTAGCCGATACATCCTCCACACGGCATTTCCCTTGAGCCTTGTCGTGACCCACACTGCCTCGTCCGGCCAGTGGGTCTGGGGACAGGAAACGGACGCCACCGCCGAGATTCGTGAACCCCTGGCGGACGCGGATGTGGACAGCTACATCAAACGCTTCGAAAGAGACGGCCGGGAAGTATTCGACAAGCGTCACAAGATCGTCGAAGCCTGTCTGCTCAAAGAGGGGATGGCGGTCGCCGACATTGGTGCCGGCACCGGGTTTATGACCCGGCTTTTTTCAAAGGCAGTCGGGAACACCGGGACCGTATGGGCCGTCGACACCTCAGAGGAGTTCATCGAGCATATCCAGGAGTCGGCCAGGAACGAAGGTTTATCCAATATTCGTGGACTTGTGTGTGCCCGGGATGACACCAGACTTCCCCCCGGCTCCATCGATCTGGCCTTCATCTGCGATACCTACCATCACTTCGAGTCACCCGCCAGAACCATGGCTTCCCTGTACCGGGCGCTGCGCAAGGGCGGTCGCCTGATCGTGATCGACGATGACATCCGGGAAGGCCAGACCGATGGGTTGCCTCCCGATTCCGTGAGGGCCGACACCGGGACGGTCATCCGGGAGATCCAGAGAGCCGGATTCGGGATGGTCGGAGACGCTAACTTTCTGGATGGCAAGTACTTGCTCCGTTTCTTTAAGGTCGAGCCATCGAAAAAGTGAGTACGGATTTCGGGGCCCTTTCCCCCGAAACTCTCCACAAAACCCGACTCTCCCGGAAGTCGTGACGGCCGTCACTGACGGGTACGTCACAATAAGTTGCACTCTCTATATTGTGTGTGATATTTCCTAGATTAGGATTAAACGTAAGACAACGAATGTAACCAAGTTAGGTCAATCAAGAGTCTCCGTTAATCTGTACACACCCTCCATTTAAGAACTGGCGGAGCAGCCCCCTCCGCCGGTTTTTTTTGCCTCTTCAGCTCCGGGCCCGGAGACCCTGGCGAGATCCGCCGGTTCCAGGTTCCACGTTTCACGAACGGGGCCCTCCCGAAGCATCCACGCCATTTCTGCTATAAACTCCTTGCTCGACTCAAGGAGGGACCTCGATGCTCAACAAGGTGACGTTTTATGCCCTGCTCTTGAGCCTGGCTGGCTGCTCGTCGGATGGAGCCGGCCCCGCCGGGGAGTTGCACCGACTCTTTGAGGAAGAGTGGGAGTTTCGACTGAGAGAAGACCCCCTTTTCGCCACCTTTGCCGGCGTGCACGACTTCAATGACCGGCTCACCGACGTCAGCAGAACAGCCCATCAGCGGCGCGCCGCTTATCTGGAGAAACTGCTGGAGCGACTGATCCGTATCGACCGGGATCGACTCAGCCGCCAGGACCGGATCAGCTACGATGTCTTCAGGCTTCAGCTCGAAAACCGCATCGCTGACTTCCACTATCGCACTTACCTGATCCCGATTCTGGCCGACGGCGGCTTCCATACCGACTTCGCGCGTCTTCCTGAAAACGTCCCGCTGGTGACCGTGCAGGACTACGAAAACTACATCCTTCGTTTACAGGCGTTCCGCCACTACGCCGGCCAGCACATTGAGTTGATGCGCGAGGGTTTGCAGACCGGTTTCACCCAGCCGCAGATCATCCTGGAGGGGTACGAGGGATCGATCCGGGCTCAGGTTCGGGAGGATCCCGCCGAGAGCGTTTTCTACGAGCCTTTCCGAGCTTTTCCGGCAACGGTCCCGGAAAACCAGCACGAGCGACTTCGGGCGTCCGGGAAGGGCGCCATTCGGGAGTCGATCGTGCCGGCCTACCGGGAGTTCCTGGACTTCATGGTCGAGGAGTACCGACCCGGAGCACGCACCTCCCTGGGGGCCTCGGAGCTTGTCGATGGTCGCGACTACTACACTTACCTGATTCGCCGTTTCACCACTCTGGATTTACCCCCCGATGAGGTCCATCAGATCGGTGTCGCCGAAGTGGCTCGAATCCGGACGGAGATGGACGAGATCATCCGGGATGTAGAATTCAAGGGCGATTTCGCGGCTTTTCTCGATTTTCTGCGCACCGAGCCCCGCTTTTACACTAAGACTCCCCAGCAACTGCTCAGGGAAGCATCCTTCATTGCCAAGAAGATGGATGCCCGGCTCCCGGCCCTTTTCAGGACCCTTCCCCGGCTTCCCTACGGCGTGGAGCCGGTCCCTGCTGCCATCGCTCCCAGGTACACCGCAGGCCGCTATGTCACTGCTCCCATCGGCAGCGCACGTCCGGGGCTTTACTGGGTCAATACTCATGCCCTCGAGAGCCGCCCACTCTATACGCTCGAGGCGCTCACGCTCCACGAAGCCGTACCGGGTCATCACCTGCAGTATGCCCTCCGACAGGAGCTGACGGACCTCCCGCATTTCCGCCGGTTTTCGAACTTCAACGCCTTTGGAGAGGGGTGGGCCCTCTACTCTGAGCGGCTGGGGCTGGAGGCCGGGTTTTACACCGACCCCTACAGCAATTTTGGGCGCCTCACCTACGAGATGTGGCGGGCCTGCCGGCTCGTGGTGGACACCGGGCTGCATGCCAAGGGCTGGACGCGCCGGCAGGCGATGGACTATCTGGCGGCCAACACGGCCCTGTCCCTTCACGAGATCCGCACCGAGACCGACCGCTATATCTCCTGGCCCGGCCAGGCTCTCGCCTACAAGATGGGTGAGTTGAAAATACGAGAACTGCGGGCAAAGGCAGAAGAAGCCCTGGGGGAGCGCTTTGACATTCGGGACTTCCATGACGCGGTGCTCCTCAACGGTTCGATTCCACTGTCCGTGTTGGGTGATCAGATTGATCTCTTTATCGAGCAAAGGATGAAATAGGTGACGGGGTTCCGGTTCCAGGTTTCATGTTTCAGGTTTCATGATCTCGTGTACGCGCTCCTGATCCTGATAGTGTTCACCGGTTGCGTGAGCCGGTCTGACTACCCGAACCAGCCCATTACCCTGGTCTGTCCCTGGGCTGCCGGGGGCGGGACGGATCGAATCTCGCGACTGGTGGCCCTTTACCTCGAGGAAGACCTGGGGGTACCGGTCAATGTCGTTAACGTCACGGGTGGCGGAGGGGTGACCGGACACCGTTACGTGGCCAGATCCCGGCCCGACGGCTACACGCTGGGGATGATGACCGTCGAGCTGAATATGCTTCACTGGCGCAATCTTACACACCTCTCCTGGCAGGACTTTCAACCGGTTGCCCTCATCAACCAGGATGCGGCCGCACTTTTTTCGCTGGAGGGGGAACAGCGCTGGACCGACCTGGCGAGCCTGACCCGCTACATCGCGGAAAACCCGGGAAAGCTGACCGCCTCGGGAACAGCCACCGGAGGAATCTGGCATCTGGCTCTGGCCGGATGGATGGATGCCGCGGGGTTGAAGCCGGACATGGTCCGCTGGGTTCCGATGACGGGGGCCAATCCCTCCCTCCAGGAACTGGTCAGCGGCGGTCTGGACCTGGTGAGCTGCAGTCTCCCGGAGGCCCGTGTGCTGATGCAGTCCGGCCAGGTGCAGAGCCTGGGGGTCATGGCCGACCAGCGTTCTCCCGGTTACGAAGACGTTCCGACTTTTCGGGAGCTGGGTTCAGACTGGAGCCTGCAGGCCTGGCGGGGAATCGGACTGCCCGCCGGCACTCCTCTCGCCACCACCCGGAGAGTCCTCGGTTCTCTGGAGAAGGCTTTTCAAGGCCGCACTCTCGTGAACCGGAAATCCCTACCCGAGATTCTGAAGGATCAGGGCTTCAATGTGAGCTGGGCGCCGATCGAGGAGTTCGAAGCCATTCTTGTGAGGGTCGATCGGGACCTGGGGCGTTTACTGGACGCAAAACGGTTCGAGAGCTTGCAACAAGGATCGATTGGTCCTCTGGTCTTCCCGATTCTGACTGCCCTGGCACTGTTGACGGCACTGGTGATCGGTTGGTTCCGCTCCTCTTTCGTTTCTTCGCCCTTTCCGACAAGCCCCGGGGGGCTGCGGACCTGCCTGGAAATCGGGCTCCTGCTCGGTCTCTTTCTGGCGGTGGTGGAGTGGACAGGGTTTCTCCCGGCGGGAGCCCTGCTGCTGTTTCTGGCTTTGTGGAGACTGAAAAACCGGTGGTGGGTCAGTGCGGTGGTTTCCCTGGTGAGTGTTTCTGTGGTCTACGAGCTTTTTGCGAAGCGCCTTGGAGTTGTCCTGCCGCGCGGATGGCTGGGATGGTGAACCCTTGCTGGAAGCGTTAGAACACGTACTGCAGCCGCACGTCATCCTCGTTATCTGCTGCTCCGCACTCTACGGCGTCTTCATGGGCGCGGTTCCGGGCCTGACGGCAACCATGGCCGTGGCTCTGCTGGTCCCGGTCACCTTCTTTCTGGACGATATCCCTGCGCTGGCCGCGATCGTCACGCTCGAAGCCTGTGCGATCTTTGCCGGAGACATACCCGCAGCCCTGCTTCGCATCCCCGGAACACCGTCTTCCGCCGCTTATGTCGCGGACTCCTATGCGCTGACGCAACAGGGCAAGGCCAGAAAGTGCCTCCTGGTGGCCCTCGTATTCAGCGTGGCCGGGGGATTGTTTGGGGCCGCCGTCCTGATCTCGAGTGCACCCTGGCTGGCCCGCATGACCCTCTACTTCTCCACCTACGAGTTCTTCTGGCTGATTCTACTGGGCCTGACCTGTGGTGCATTCCTGTCCCGCCGCTCAGCTCTGAACGGGGTCATTGCGCTCTTGATCGGCCTGCTTCTCGCCGCAGTCGGGCTGAGTCGCGTTCACAACGCTCCCAGGCTCACTTTCGGCTACGACGAGCTCCTTGCAGGCATCAGCTTTATTCCCGCCATGATCGGACTGTTCGGGGTTTCCGAGGTGTTCAAGGGGCTCCTGTCCCTGTCATTAGCGAAGGGAACCGGCGCCTCCCGGGCCACCAGGGATTCGTCGCTTCTGGCGGCTATCCGGGAACTGAGCCGGCGTAAGATGATCTGGCTCCGCTCCAGCATCACCGGGGCATCCATCGGAATGCTGCCGGGCGCCGGAGCGGATATCGGAGCCTGGGTTTCAATGGGAATTTCAAAGAGGCTGTCGCGAGAACCTCAGGAGTACGGGAAAGGCTCGCTCGAGGCAGTGGCTTCCGCGACTGCCGCCAATAGTGCGGCACTGGCCGGATCGTGGATTCCTGCCCTGGTTTTCGGAATTCCGGGAGACTCCATAACGGCCATTGTTATCGGGGTCCTGCTCATGAAGAACATCACACCCGGGCCCCGGATGTTCACGGATCCCGAGCAATCGGTCCTCGTCTACTCTATCTACTGGTGCTTCATCCTGGCCAACCTGGTCCTGATTCCCGTGGGAATCCTTGCAGTGAGAGCCAGTGCGCAGCTCGTCCGAGTTCCACGCAGTATCCTACTCCCCGTCATTCTTCTCTTCTGTTTTCTAGGGTCTTTTGCCATCAGGGGAAGCTACTTTGATGTGTGGGTGATGCTGGCCATGGGTGTACTGGGTCTGCTGCTCGAGGCCAGGACCGTCCCGCTCGGTCCCGTGGTTCTGGGAATCATCCTGGGGGCGAGACTGGAAGAGGCTTTTGTACAGAGCCTGGCCAAATCCACGTCCGCTCTTGACTTCGTGTCTCGCCCGGCAGCGGCAGCGCTGGCCGCAGTCTGTTTCCTGCTCTGGTTGTCGCCCTGGCTGTTCGGGAAAGCCACAGTCAAACGGTGACGTCTCACTTGAGACTCTCGACTGGCCACTTTCATTCCAGTGCGCAGCACCACCATGCTTTTCACTTATAATCTGTAAGGTGCCATTGTGATTCTTGACTGGACGTGCCCCAGCCCATCCATAGTCAAAAAGGTGCTCAGGTGACAATGAAAGCAACCATACTGGTAACCGGGGGCGCCGGATTTATCGGCTCTCACGTGGTGGATTTATTGCTCGACGAAGGCTACGAGGTTGCGGTGGTCGACGATCTCTCAACTGGGACGATCGGCAACATCCCCTCCAGAGCGTCGTTTTACAAAAGCGACATTCGAGGTGAGGGCCTGGAGGACGTTTTCCGGGTTATCCACCCCGACTATGTCTTACATCAGGCTGCCCGGGCCAACGTCCGCGAATCGCTCGAAAAGCCCGTTCTCTACGCCGACGTCAACCTTGTCGGCTCGGTGAACGTGTTGGATTTATGCCGAAAATACGGCGTGAAAAAGTTGGTCTATGCTTCCACCGGGGGGGCCGTGTACGGCGAACCTGAACAGCTTCCGGTTGAAGAGAACCACCCCGTCCGCCCTCTAGATCACTACGGCGCCAGCAAACACCACGTGGAGCACCACCTGCACATTTCCTGGCTCAACCACGGGCTGAAGTTCACGACCCTGCGCTATCCGAACGTATACGGACCGCGCCAGGATCCCTATGGCGAAGCGGGTGTGGTGGCGATTTTTGCTTCCAGCATGCTGGCGGGCGAGGAAGTAACCATTAACGGAAGCGGCGACCAGGAGCGCGACTTCGTGTATGTCGAAGACATCGCCAGAGCGAATCTCCTGGCGTTGACCGCCGGAGGCTGCAAGGAATACAACCTCGGCACCGGTGCGGTGACTTCGGTGAACCAGGTCTTCCAGGCGCTTCAGGAACTAACGGGGTACGAGAAGGAACCCGTTTACGGACCGCCCAAACAGGGGGAAGTCTTAAAGACGTCCCTGGCCTCCGAGGCGGCACTCGAGGATCTGGACTGGATTGCAGAGGTCAATCTGGAGGATGGACTGGCCCGAACCGTCGAGAGCTTCAGCCGCCCAGGTTAGGGGTGTCCGTTTCATCCCCGTCCGCCACCGACACCCGGATCTCGTCGCTGTTACACCGGATCTCAGGCACATACATGGCATAACCCACAGGGGCAGCGCATGAAACTCCCCCGGGGTTTCCGCACGCAGCTCGTAGCGCAACTCCCAGAAACCCTGGGGCAGTTTGTCCACGAAAAAAGCCACCTTACGGTCACGCAGCTCGCGGTGCACCCATCGAGTTCTGCCCGTCAGCCGATTGGGATCGGCTTCCATAACCTTCTGGACCTTCGGGTTGGATCCTGCGACCGCGACCGCGTTCGATTTGAGCTGGCGGGCATAGACCGGGCCCCCGCTGCGCAGGGCGACCGATTCCAGCCCGGCCGGCTTCAGATCTTCGAAAACCAGGTACTCGTAGTTGTTCTTGGCTTCGATCTCGAGTACGACCTCAACGCGGTCGCCGCTCTTCACAACATCCCCTTCCTTCATCGCGACTCGCTCCAGCGAGTGGCCGTTCAGGAGGGTCGGCCGCGGCACCAGCCGATAGTACTCACGGCGGCTGAAAATCTCATGCCCTTCAGCCCGAATCGGCTCTTCCAGGCTGAAGAACCGGGCTTCCACCATGTAGTAGAGGGGAGAGTCTCCGCGGGTTCGCTGAATCTCAATCTGGTTCTCACCATCCAGGACCCAATCGGCCTCAACCAGGAAGCGACTGGGGGCGGAGAGGAGCTCGGCACCCGCCAGGGAACGCTCGGCAAGCGTTTTTCCGTTGACCCTGACCAGGAATCCGACCTCCTGTTCGAGCTCCCCGCTGGCTTCCAGGTAGTCGTTGAGCGCCAGGACGACGATCGCTGTGTCGCGAGTGCTGCTCCACTGCGCCCCTCGGCGATTCTTGATCAGCCAGTTGATCACGGGTTCCACGAGCTCGTGATCGGGACGGATCTGAAGCAGGGCCCGCAGGGCAAAGGCGGTCGCCTCCACTCCTCCCTCAGACCACCGCCAGCGGATTCCATCCTCGCCCCAGTGAGCCGTGGGCAGTCCGGTCGTGCCTCGAGACGCCCCTTGAAGCAGACGGGAGTGAGTGGGCAGGCCGTCGCGCTTGACTCCATTCTCCAGATTCTCCAGTAGTGTTTCCGCCCTGGGCCGATTGTTCATCTGATGGGCACTGAGCGCCAGCAGGGCGCGAGTGTAGGCGTTCAAGCGGTCGCGATGATCCCAGAGATGATTGAAAGCATTGACCTGAAAGGAGCTGGGGCCGCTGCGACTCACGGACCGGTAGGCACTGAGTGCGTGCAGCATCCAGGACTGCAGATCCGGAGTCGTCTCGGCCTCCACGATTTCCTGGTCGAGAAACCGGGCAGCGCGCTGCAGAACATCACTCCTGACATCCATTTCAGCTTCCAGCGCCACACTCAATCCCCACACCACATAAGCCGTCATGAAGTGATCACTGTCCCCTTCTTTCCACCAGCCCCACCCGCCGTCGGCGTGCTGAAAGTCGTAGAGACGGCCGAGGCCCCTCTCCATCATGTCGTTCAGCAACTTCAGGTCCCTGGGGCCCTTTCTGTGGGTCTGAGAAGCCGTTTCCGCCTCGATGCCTCCAAACATCTTCCCGGCGATGTCTTCGGGTCGGAGTCCGAGCCGCTCCAGGGTTCTGGCCGTGATGGCAGCCGGGAGGAAGCGGCTCATGGTTTGCTCGACACAGCCGTACGGGTAGTCGATCAGGTAGGGAAGGGCATCCAGCATAGTCACCGCCAGGCTGGGGGTAACCTGCACGGTCAAGCGGGTGCTGCCGGGCTTTCGGTCCGGCAGGTCGAGTGGAATCCGCACCAGCTCGCCGATCGATTTTCCGGAGGTCGCGATCAGCTTCTCAATTCCATGCTCGAAAACGGGATACAACTTCTCCATCGCGTCCGAATGCGATGCAGCCCGGGCCACAACCTTGAGACGCGCCTCCCCTGGATGCTTCACCTTGAACTGCCAGTCGACCCGGGCGTCATTGTCCGCTTCCACTAAAACGTGCTGCCTCTGGGCCGTCAGGGGAGTGCCCAGACCGGCCGCCAGCAGCTCGACCTGTGCGGTCAGTCTTTTGCGGGTGTGGTTGTTGACCACTGCGGAGACGGTCACGGTGTCGCCGGCCAGAAAGAAACGGGGCGCCTGCAAGCGGACCATAAGGGGCTGGTTGGTGACGACCGTTGTGGTCCCCTGCCCAAAGTTGTCGCCAGCGCTGACGGCTCGAGCCGTAGCCCGCCAGGTCGTGAGGGTGTCATTGAAAGTAACCGGCACGATCGCCTTGCCATCCTCGCCGGTGACGACACCGGGAACCCAGGCCACCGTGGTCCTGAAGTCACTGCGAACCTGGACAGCTCCCGGTGGTGGGGCGCCGGCCGGTGCCGATGCCTTCTGGGCAACCGCGTAGCCTGCAACTTCCATACTTGCGTTCAAGGCGAAGCCTTCGCGGCGGACCTCCGATTCCGATACGGCATCCGCGGCCATGTAGCGCTTGGCACTCCCGCGATTCCGCGAGTCCCGACCCAGTTCACCGCCGGCGATGCCCCGCGCTACGCCTCCCCCCCGGTCTTGCCGGGCCCCCGCAACAACGAGGTCCCCTGCTTTGTTCTCCTCCAGACGCAGATATTGCTTCTGCTGAAAGGTGCTCTGGGTCTGCACGTTGAGCCCTCTCTTCTTGCCGAAGAAAAAACGCAGCGGATCGGATGCATAGTCGTCCTGAATGGCGTAGACGGATTCGTCCACAACCCCGAGGGCAACCTCAGCTGAAACCGGATTCCCGTTTTCATCGCGGGTGATCAACGTGATGCGGCCACTTCCTCCGGGACTGTACTCCTCCCGATCGGCTGAGAGTTCTACGCTGATTGCGTTTTGAGAAGGAGGGACCATCAACTGTTCGGTGTCCTCGTAGATCTGCGTGTCGGACACCATGACGGCTCTGAGGAAGACATTGGGCACGTGTTCGGCCCCGATGTCGATTTGAACCAGCTTGACCGTCCCTTCCAGATGGATGACCTGGTAGCTGTGGAGATCTTCAGCCTCGACGCTCAGAAGCACCCAGCGATCGCTGGTATGGCCGGCGAGCATGGCCGTCAGGGGCTGTCCGACCCGGGCCATATCACTGTCCAACACAATATCGAGACCGCTGTGACGGTATCCGAGCTCACGACTCGTGTTGTCTCCGACCCAGATCTGGCCTCCGACTGGACCGGAAAATCGGCTTCGCGGTCACTGACCCAGCGAATCCGATAATAGCCCTCACTGCGGGTGGGAAAGGTCAACTTCGCCTTCCCTTCCTGATCTGTTCGAGTGCGGCGGACAAGCACTTCTTCGTCTCGATAGCCGCGGTGCTTGAGGCGCCAGCCCGGCGGAAGACTCATGGAGGGGCCCGTCCGGCTCTTGCGCAACTCCGACCCAGAGACCTCGCGACCCCGATGATCCACCCACACCTCTGCCCACCGGCTCTGATAGACGGTCACGGTTCCTGCGGCCGGGAAGGGCTGCTGATTCGCATCCAGAGTCCGCACTTCCATCTCGACCCGGTCCCCGGGCCGATAGAGATGATGACCCGGTTCCAGGTAGGCGAAGTAACGTTGCCGGGTCACCCGGACGTTTCCGCTGGAAACGACCTCGCGGCGGGAGGAATCGCGTACCCGCGCCTCGATCTCGTACTCGACGTCCTGCAACCCCACGGATCCCGTGTCGATCTTGACCGAGGCATACCCGGCCTGGTCCGTCTTCACGCTCACCCGCTTGACCTCCTGACCTCGCCACCCTCCGTAGTGACGGTTCCAGGTCTGGCCGGGATCTCTCAGCCAGGAAAATTCGTCCGTCTGTCGCCAGAAGTGTTGAAACGGTCGCTGGAAGACGATCACCTCGGCTTCGGCTCCGACCACGGGCCCTCCAAAGTAGTACTCGGTCCTGATCTTGACCTCGACCTCTTCCCCCAGGGAAAAAACCCGGGCGCGATCGTCTTCGCGGGGAGGCTCGACCTGGACCCGGAATTCGGGCAGTTTGTATTCCTCCAGCCGGAGCAGGGTGGCTGAGCCGATGTGGTGTTGCCAACCCTGATCCCAGAAGTTGATCTGGTACTCTCCCAGAGGCATGCTCGCCGTCAGGTCCAGGCTGCCCGAGGCGCTGCCGAAGCGATTGAGGGTGACCGTGGCTTTCTCGACTCGGACCCCCTTGGGATCCGTGATCTCGATATCGATTTCCTCATCCGAGGGGGTCCGGTAACCCTGTGGAGACTCCAGTCTGGCCACCAGTTTCCAGTGTGCCGATTCTCCCGGACGGTAGGCCGGGCGATCGGCCAGCACATACACCTTCCAGTCTGATGCCTGGGGAGAGTACCCGTAGCCCAGGCTGAAGGCCTGCTGGTCTTTGCGCGAAACAGCGGCAAAGAAGCTGTGGCTGTTGTTTCCTTCCCGGCTGAATCTGACCATGGCGATCCCTTCGTCATCCGCTCGCCCCCGGCGCACCTGCCAGGTGTCATTCCGATTGGAATAACGCCAGATGGCGTATTCGGCTCCAGCCACGGGAGACCCGTCCAGGGCGCTGCAAACGTAGAGGAGCGTATGGGTGCCCTGAGTCTTGAGGATCAGAGAGGTCTCGGTGACGAGGATCAGGTCACGCGCTTCCTCACCGCCTGCTCTGGCAACCACGAGATAGGCTCCCGGCGGCAGCTTTTCCACTCTTTCCTGGGCTGAGCCCGGGCGGTGATCACCTGCATCGTCAATTGATTTCGACCAGGTCCGAAGGGGCTCCCTGCCCCGGACGTGAACCGTGTCAATCCAGTTGACCTGTTTTGTTTCTACGTGCAGGGTCACCTCATCGACCAGGTCTACCGGATACACTTCCAGGCGAACGGAAGAGACATTGCGCCAGTTGAGGTGGAGCTGGATCTCGGAATCCGGCAAAAAGACACTCGAGACAGTGATTCCGACCTTCGGCCTAGTCGTCTCGCGGAGTAGATTCCGTGCCTGGTCGTAAAAGCGTGTTTCACCCTTGGAGTACTCCTGGAGCAGTCTTGTCAGGAGCTGAACCGCCCGGACATAGTCGGGCTGGTTGTACCACTGGCCGTTTTCCCGGAGACGGATTTCGCCGGTGTTGGCCATGAATTGAGCAAACCGAAAAAGGGCGTCGTCATACCAGTTCGCTTTTCGTCCAGCCTCCAACGCCGCCGAGAAGTGTTTTTCGGCCCGCCGCTTCTGGGTCCAGTTGCCCTGGGACGTCAGGGTCGTCGCCAGCAGGTAGTGGGCCCGGGTCCTTTCCTCGTCGCTGCGGGCGAGGTTGAGAACGTTCTGGAGAACGGGCAGCGGTAAATAGTTGCCGTAGTACCCGTAGTAGTAATGCTGCTCCTGCCAGTGAGGAAGGCTCACTGCAAAAACCAGTCCCAGATATCGGAGGCGCGCCGCCTCCAGATCCTGTAACCCGGCCCAGTAATCGAGCGCCTTCTGATAGTAGGGCCAGGCCTGATGCCAGTTGCGGGAATCGCGGCGCATCCAGTAGTAGTCTCCCAGCGACTGGTTGATCTCTGCCGCAACCAGGTCATCCGACTCTTTTTGCAGCAGGTCCCGGAGTTGCCGCTCTGCCTCCTCGAGTTGAGAAGAATCAGAGGATTGAGTGGAGGCCCTGGATCTCCACAGGGTATCCGCCAGTCGAAAGTCCAACCAGCGCGCCTGAGCGGGGCCGAGTTGCAGTTCTCTGGCCCGGAGATAGGTTTGATGGGCCCGCTGAAAAGATTTTTCGGAATAATGCTGCTCTGCGGCCCTGCGAATGGAGGTGTAGTCCCCGTAATTGACGGGTTCGGGCTGAGGGCGCCCCGAGAGCGGGCTCTGTCCCGTCTGCCAGGTCAGGATGGTTAGAAAGGCTAACGACAGAAGCGCTGAAACGGTAATTCTCATGACATGTCCCTTCCCGGGAATGGATTCTCTTGCTCTTGGTCACCCGGAGGCCCCAATTGTGCCCCTTCCGTCTGTTAACGCACGAGAACTCCTTTTCTTAGAGTAAGAGACGGGAAGTTTGGTTCTGTTTCGCTCGGGGCTGACAAGCTGACATTCTTTTGAGGGTGGGTGGCGCTTTGGGGGGGCGGCCTTGGGGCGGCGGCGGGCCTGTCAGCCGGTCCGGGCGTGCCGGTGAAGGGCTTTCCGGATCAGCAGAAACTCTCCCAGATTCTCAGAATTCACAATCCCGAGCAGTCGGCCGTCGCGGACGACCGGAAGGGTCCGACACTCGCACTCCTGCAAACGCTGAAAGGCGCTTTGCGCCATTTCGGCAGGGTCGGCCACCTGAAACTCCCGGTCCATGACCTCCGTCACGTATCCGTCCTGGCCCTGGCTGGCCAGAGCCGACATCAGCCGAGAGCGGGTCAGAACGCCCACCACAACCCCCCGGTCAAGCACCGGGAAGTCCTGCTGCGATCCGGCCAGGATGTGGTTGACGGCGCTGGAGAGCCGGTCCTGGTCAGAGAGCGTCTGGAAATCGGTCATCATCAAATGGCTGACGGGAATACCCCGCAAAGCCGTTCTCATCTGGATCATACTGGCCTCCCCGGCCGCGCCCATCCACACGAAAAGGGCGATGAAAACCAGGAAGGGGTTGCTGAACAGACCGACGAATCCGAAAAGAAGGGCCAGAACCTGCCCCGTCGTGGCGGCGATTTCCGTGGCACGAACATAGTCGAGGCGAAGAGCCAGCAATGCTCTGAGCACTCTGCCGCCATCCATCGGGAATGCCGGAATCAGGTTGAAGACGGCCAGCACGATGTTGACCCAGAACATCTTGACCAGGAAGTTGCCGCCCACCATCTGCAGATTCTGCGGCTCTGCAAGGGTACCGGTTGGGCCCAGAAAGAGCGCCAGCGCGGCAGCCAGCGCAATGTTGACAGCCGGTCCCGCCAGTGCCACCAGGAGTTCCTGGCGCGGGTCCTCGGGCATGCGCTCGAGTCGTGCAACCCCTCCTATGGGCAATAGCGTAATATCCCGGGTGGCGATCCCGAAGCGCCGGGCCGTGAGAGCGTGGCCCAGCTCGTGCAGCACCACGATCCCGAAAAGAATGGTGATGAACACGAGACCGTACAGAGCGTCGGTGAGACTCTGTCGGTCCAGATAATAGTTGAGGCCGACCCAGACCAGGAGCAGTAGAAACGTGACGTGCATGAACACGTCGATTCCGGCGAGTCTGCCCAGATTCCAGGACCACTTCATTCCGGATCCATTGTGGCCGACCGCGGGAGTGAAGACAAATTCCTTCATTCTTCGCTCTTTGATATACTCCCGCCGAGGTTGAAGAATCATGAATCTACTTGACGCAATCCTGAACGCAAAGGAGGGTGGGGCAGCCCGACAGCTGGGCAGTGACTTCGGACTCGGAGCCGCAGAGACCAAGTCGGCCCTCTCGCAGCTGCTCCCGGCACTCTCCAGCGGCCTCAAACAGAACGCCTCATCGCAGGACGGTCTGCAGAGTCTGCTTTCGGCCCTGGGGAAAGGCAACCATTCCAAGTATCTGGACAACCCTTCCTCACTTGGGGCCTCTGATACGGTCAAGGATGGTAACGGAATTCTGGGCCATTTGCTGGGGAGCAAGGACGTCAGCCGTCGTGTGGCCGGGCAAGCCTCTCAACAGACCGGGCTGGGCGAGGGACTCCTGAAGAAGATGCTGCCCGTGGTCGCCCCCATGGCCATGGGGGCCCTGAGCAAGCAGGCCTCTCAGCCCGGCTTCCAGAGCCAGGTCGCGGGAGGGAGTTCGAGCGGTATTCTCGGAATGCTCTCGCCGTTTCTGGACGCCGACAAGGACGGCTCGGTGGCGGATGATCTCCTGGGCATGGCAAAGAAGTTCTTTTAGGCCAGAGGCTCCCTTTCCCTGAGTTGAGGAACGGATTCTCCGGGAGAATCCAGCGGAGCGCCCGGATCGCGCTTCGAAAACCCGTTGGAGGGAACCCTATGGATACCCGTCTCGCTCGAATGTCGCTGGTTTTCTTTCTGTTCCTGGGCCTTTTCACTTCGCCGGTCCGGAGCCAGACCAAAGTGAAACCCGGCTTCAACCTGTTCTCCGCCGAACAGGACATCGAGATCGGGAAACAGTCAGCTCAGGAGGTGGAAAAGCAATTACCCGTACTCAAGGACTCCACGGTGCAGACCTACGTGGCGCGTATAGGAGACCGGCTGGCCAAGGTCGTCCAGGGGCCCGAATATCCGTATCAGTTCAAAGTCATCAACGTTTCGGATGTCAACGCGTTCGCCCTTCCGGACGGCTTCATGTACGTGAATCGAGGCCTGATCGAGGCCGCCAAGAGTGAAGCGGAGCTGGCCGGGGTGATGGCTCACGAGATCTCGCATGTTGCGATCAGGCACGGCACCAACCAGGCGAGCAAGGCCTATATGGCCCAGGCCGGCCTCGGCGTGCTGGGCGGCGTGCTGGGCGGAAGTGCAACCGGGGACATCATTGGCGCGGTGGGTGGTTTTGGCCTCAACACCGTCTTCTTGAAATTCGGCCGCCAGGCCGAGGAACAGGCCGACGTCGTGGGAGCTCAGACGTTGGCCAGAGCCGGGTACGATCCGCTGGCCATGGCCGACTTCTTCGAGACACTGCGAGAAATGTCGGGCAGGGACCCGGGCAGATTTCAAACTTTTTTCAGCAGCCACCCGGCCCCCGGCAACCGGGCCGCGCGCATTGAAGAGGAAGTCCAGCTCCTGGGGCCGACTCAGAAGCGCCGCGACGTCGGAAGCTTTTACCGTATCAAGGCCCATCTGGACCGATTGCCGGATGCACCGTCCATGCAGGCACTGGCGGGAGCGCCCACCGATTCGGCCCCCGAGTCGGGGAGTGGCCGGTCCCCCGATCCGGCCCCGGATCAGGTTGAAGCTCCCTCCGGTCAGATGCAGCTTTTTGAGCAGCGCGAAGGGGCCTTTCGAATCCGCTACCCTTCCAACTGGAGCTCTTATGAGTCAGAGAACGACTGGAGCACGACCCTGGCCCCTGCGGGAAGAGTCCAGAAGGGAGCTGACGGAGAGAGCCAGATTGTGTATGGAGTTCTGGTCAGTCACTTCAAGCCACCCGACGGCTCCTCTCGCGACGCAGACGAGGGCACTTCCGCCCCCTTCCGGGGCAAAGGCGCACTGGAACGCTCCGGGAACGCTCTGGTTGAAGCGCTACTCCAGGGAAACGACTACTTGCGGCCCATGGCGAGGTCGGCGGGAGAACAGCTAGTCGATGGCGAAAGAGCCCTCTCCCTGAAGCTTTCCGGCCGGTCGCCCACCACCGGGGAGATTGAACGAGTCACTCTTGTGCTCAGGCCCCTCCCTAACGCCGAGCTTGTTTTCCTGGTCCTGGTGGCACCGGTGAAGCGCTCGACCGAGGTCGAACGGCTCCTCAAACCGATGCTGTCGAGTCTCAGCGTCAATGACCGGGCGATCGCCGGTCCTAGTCGGTGACGGCAGGGTTTTATTCTTTTTCTACAACGAAGGAAATCTTGGCATTGAGCCTGTAGTTCGTAACTTTTTCGTCTTTCACGATGGCCTGCAGTCCTTCGATATAGACGTGCTGAATGTTGCGAACGGTCTCCGACGCCTGGCTCACGGCGTTCTGGGCGGCCTCCTCCCACCCTTTCTTCGATTGAGCGATAACTTCAACAACTTTGACCAGAGACATACGGGTTCTCCTTTCTTAACGGGGTGAGACAGTCACCCGACTCCACTTTACCTGCCTGATAGCTTCTCCGCCAATCTCGCGCCGGCGCACCCGTCGGTTTGGTAGCTTTTCCAGGTCGACATCGTGTGATACAAAGGGGCGTTCTGATAGCTGAGCTTTTTCAGCCTTATCGGAAACCACAACGCATTTTACTAATGTACAGGAGGGAGTCGAAATGGCAAGCTTAACCAGTATTGAGGGCATCGGAAAAAGGACCGCCCAGAAGCTTCAGAAGTGTGGCATCGGGTCGACAGCGGCATTGCTGAAACACTGTGCGACGAAAAAGGGCCGCAAGGCCGTGGCCGCCGAGGCCGGGCTCAGTGAAAAGGTCCTGCTGGGCTGTGTGAACAAGGCCGACCTCTTCCGCATCAAGGGCGGCGGCGAAGAGTATTCAGACTTGCTCGAGGCTTCTGGCGTCGATACGGTCCCCGAGCTGGCTCAGCGCAACTCCGACAACCTGCACGCCAAGATGACGGGAGTAAACGCCAAAAAGAAGCTGGTTCGTCAGCTCCCCAGCGCCGGCCAGGTATCCGGCTGGGTCAAGCAGGCCAAGAAACTGCCCCGGGTCATCACCTACTGAAGGCCCGACCTCAACGCGTTCAAAGGCTCAAGATTCCAGAGGCGGGATCCTCAGAACCTGACCCGGATAAATCCTGTCCGGGTCTTTCAGCATCGGCCGATTGGCCTCGAAGATCACCGGGTATTTCATGGCGTTGCCGTAGTGCGTTT
The DNA here is from genome assembly GCA_965205615.1 of Acidobacteriota bacterium. GTDB lineage: Bacteria > Acidobacteriota > UBA6911 > RPQK01 > CBDAPI01 > CBDAPI01. The sequence continues at coordinate 120,667 of CBDBHK010000020.1, forward strand.
TGGCGATCGCCGAGAGGGTGTCGCCGCTCTTGACAGTATAGAAGGTCGCTTGCGACTCCGGGATAACTTGGATGCGATCGTCAACCTGAGCGACTCCCTGGGTATTTCCGACCACTAGAATCACCTTTTCTCGCTCGACCTGATTCTCAACCTGCCCGGAAACGGTGGCGACGGAGTCCTGGAAGGTGATCGAAAGGTCTTCGACCTTCAGGCCGTTCTTGTGCACCTGTTCGACAAGGCCATCAGCAACGGCCTGGTTGGCGGCTTCCGGATCCGGTTCATCCCCCCCCAATCCGATCATCTTTCCTGCGTCCCTCACAAAATCGAACAATCCCATACTTTTTTCTCCTTGTTTGCGATTTGATTTAAAATCTAGAGGGTGAATGAACCCCGAGCACCCTGCTTTCGGGATGAAGGAACCGAACGCCCTTGTGCGACGCGCGGGCTGCACACTGGCAAAGTAGCAGCTTTTGAGATCGGGACGCAATCCGCTTTCTTCAAACCGGGAGCGGGGAACGGGCGGCAGTCCATGAAGTCCACGGGTGCACTGTGCTCCGCGATCTCTGAACTTGACGTGGCCTCTGAGCCCCGTTCACTTTTTCGGGCTGCAGAGAAGGCTTGACGCTATGATGGCTGAACCGCGGTAACACGCCAGTACGGAGGAAAGCAGAACATGCGTCACAGGATCTCGGTGATCCCCGGAGATGGAATTGGAGTGGAAGTCATAGCCGAAGGCCTGCGCGTGCTGCAACGAGTCGCGGCCACCCACCATCTGGATTTACAGTTCGAGCACCACCCCTGGGGCAGTCGCCACTACTTCGAGCACGGGTCGATGATGCCGGACGGGGCCCTGGACCACCTCCGGGAGGTGGACGCCATCTACCTGGGCGCGGTTGGTGACCCGAAGCTTCAGGACAACTTCACCCTGAACGGGTTGATTCTGCCCATCCGTCGGACATTTGACCAATTTGCCAACGTGCGGCCCAGCTTTCTCTTCGAGGGCGTCAACTCACCCCTGGCAGGCAAGGCAGCGGGTACGATCGATTGCGTGGTGGTGCGAGAAAACACGGAGGGAGAATATTCTCAGGTGGGCGGGCGGTCCCACAGCTCTTCGGAGGCCGAAGTCGCGCTTCAAACGTCGGTGTTCACCCGCCACGGCACCGAGCGGATCATCCGGTTTGCCTTCGATCTGGCCGAGCGGCGGAGAGAGCGCCGCAAGGTCACTTCGATCACCAAGTCGAATGCTATGGGCTACGGAATGACCTTGTGGGACGAGGTGTTCCAGAGGGTGGCTACAGACCACCCTTCCGTCCAGACCGAGTCTCTGCTCGTTGATGCCGCCTGCATGGACCTCATCCGGCGCCCGGAAGACTTTGATGTCCTGGTCGCCTCGAATCTCTTCGGAGACATCATCAGCGAGATCACCGCCGCGACCACCGGCAGCCTGGGCCTTGCAGCCAGCGCCAATATCGATCCATCCGGCACCCATCCGTCCATGTTCGAACCGGTGCATGGATCGGCGCCTGACATTGCGGGAAAGGGGATCGCCAATCCCATCGCCGCAATTCTCGCCGGTCAAATGATGCTGGAGCATCTGAATGAACGAGAAGCCTCCAAGGCGATCTATGGAGCTGTGGCCCACTATCTGAAAGAGGGAGCGAACAAGACCGGAGATCTGGGAGGAACCGCCACCTGCCGGGAAGCCACAGACCAGATTCTCTCTTTCCTCTAGTCCTGCTCCGGGCCGAGCGGTCGGAGCCCCTGACGGAAGCCAGGGGAGAAGCGAGCGGCACTCTTTCGTACACCCTCACCGAGTCCCGGTCGGATCGACCACCCCGCCCGGTTCTGCTACACTTCGCACCATTCAAACGGCGCGCCCGTAGCTCAGTTGGATAGAGCGCTGGTCTCCGGAACCAGAGGCCGCAGGTTCGAATCCTGCCGGGCGTACCAGTATAATCCTTTATCCATCAATAACTTAGCAGCATTATGGCTCTCAACAACCCGTCGGAAAACAGCGGTTTTCTGGCAGATTTCTAACAACTCAGAGAGTTTCAAAGTCGCCGCCCTGTTTTCCAGGCGGAGATCGGAAGGATGGGCGGCATGATTCAGCGGATCATGTGCATGATGATCGGGTAGTCTTTGACCACCAGATCGCGAACGATCAGGTTACCGTTCTCAGTCTCTGTGATCAGTTCGTGCTCGAAGCCATTCAACGCTCAACCACCTCTTCCTAATTCGAGATCACAGTACTAAACCTGATCTTTCTAACGCTTAACCCTAGCTCCTACAGCAGTTAGCTTCGATTTGGAAACCACTGAAGTGATGGCTTGCTGGAAATTTCAGGGCCCGGGCTCGTTCACGGCGCGGGACAGAGGCTCTCATGTCCGGGCAGGCATTGTTCGACCTCTCCCCCCACCATTGTCATCAGCACGTCGATATCGACGATGCGATCCGGATCCACGGTGAGCGGGTTTTCGGAAAGGATAATCAGGTCGGCGAACTTTCCGCTCCGAAGGCTGCCGATGTGGTCCTCCATGAACAGTGCGTGCGCGCCGTTGATTGTCATCATGCGTAGCGCCTCTTCGACCGTGACCGCTTCGGCAGCCAGCCAGTCCGGCGGATCGCAGACAATGCTGTCGTCGTTCGGGTCGATTTGTCTCTTCGTTACCAATTCGTAAAGGTCGTGTATCGGCCGGCGACCCCGAGCCAAGACGTCACCGTGCCACGCCACGGGCAAACCCGGATTCAAGTCGATCAGGGACCGCGCCACACGCACCCACCCATGGACCGCGTCACCGAACGGATGCACGTTACCGATCGCATTAAGGCGGCAAGCGTTTGGCCGGCCTCTCACGATCGGTAGAGCACCCAGTTCCCCAAAGCGCGCAAGCTGGTCGGGCCGGATGAAATCAGTATGGTCGACCCGATGCCGCAATACGTTCGGACCACCGCCCAGTGCTATTTCGATGGCGTCCAGCGTGGCCTCGAGAACTGCGTCTCCACGGGTGTGGATCAGGACCTGGTAACCCCGGTCCTGAACGTCGGTAATCAGCTCGGCCATCTCTTCTGTGCTGACAAGGAGGTCGCCCCGGTATGGCTGCATGGCGCCCGGCGGGACGAAGATCTCAGGCAGCGGCGGAATGATCGTGCCCATCTTGGCCCATCCGCAAGGAGGCGGAACAGATCTCAGTTCAGACCCGGCGGCGGGATCTGCGAAAATCTTGACGCCCAGGATGCGAGCCATCTGGTCGGGACGCCGGTCGGGCGGATAGTCCAGATACCACCCGGCTGGCTGCTCGAGGCCGTCGCACTTGGTGTTGTACGTCAGGTAGAGACTCGGTCGGAGGCGAAGATCCGTAGTCCCAATCGCGGCCAGGAAGTTCTCCAATTTCTCAGGCGACATCCCGGGTTCGCCGATACTCGTGACACCGCCCTCCAGAACCCACTGCTGGAATGTGTCCAGCGAGTCGAAGTTTGTAAACCCAAGCGGGTGGGAATGTGTGTCGACGAATCCGGGGAGCAACGTCCGTCCCTGCAGATCGATGTGTTGAGCGTTGGGTCCAGCGAGGCTCTGGACCTGCTCGTTAGAACCCAGCCCAACGATGGTGGCCCCTCTGACGGCCAGCGCCTGGGCCTGAGGCATGCCGGGCTCCATTGTCAGGATCTGACCGTTTAAAAAGACAACGACGCCAGGTACTGGACCCACGGGCATGGTGACGAACTCACCCGTCTGGGCTTGAATCACTGTAGCGGCAATTCTTCCGCTGGTGGTCGTTCCCTTGATGAGGCCTTCGAAGGTACTCAGGTCCAAAGCGACGCCGGGCTCCGGCTGCCAGGAAATCTGGTCGAAGAAAAGCGCCCGCTGGCCCATCGGCGGGATCGTCACACTCGCCCTGGCCAGCAGATTGCCGTCTTTGTCAATGAGGCGCAGGTCGACGGTGACTTTGGTGGTTGCCGGGTTCATGATGGCGAATCCCGTATTCGTCGTGGCGTTCTTGACCATAGCAGCCAAGAATCCGGACTGTCTTTGACTGGCCCCTACGCCGGCAGCGCCAAAGGCGCCGCTGAAATTGATCACCCCGGTCAACGGTTTGTCTGAGATCACGGCGGCCGATCCCTCTGTCACCGGGCCCATCCCGTCAGTCGTCAGGATCCTCATGCCGCAGGCCGGAACGGTCACATCCAGCGTTCCATCGGAAAGGACTTGACCGTTGAGGTCCATTCCACTGAGAGGGTTCCCGGCGTTGTCTTTGATCGTGATCGTGGCCCGGGCCTCCATGCTCTCGTCAGAGTTGAGCAGGATGAACTGACTGATAATGCGTCCCCCCGCTGACCCGCCGTCTCCAAAGTGGGCAAAGAGAAGCTCGTGCTCAGTCCGGGCCAGAGCAATACCCGAGAACGTCGAGAAAAGGCACAGCGCTAGACTGACATTCCTCATTTCAGCTTCGGATCCGATTTCCCCTGGCCGCCCGGTGATGAATGATCAAACCCTATCACCCCCCCAACCTTGCATCAACCATGCTCTCGTGCTTCTTGTGACCATCTGGCTGCCCTCGCAAAGAAAGTTCGTTCAAGGCTGCGGTCTTCAGATCTCGTTCTCTAACACTTTCTAACCAGACCAGCCAAAATGACAAAGATGAGAGAAACTGAGATGAAAAGCTCGACCCTCAGTAAGTCCTTGTTCTTGAAGATGATAGGTACTGAGATGAAATGAGAGAAAGTGAGCTAAAAACCTCTGCGTCTTATCTCCGGAACCAGAGGCCGCAGGTTCGAATTGTTCACTTCGCTCACTGCCGTCCTTCAAGAGGGAATCATTGTCCTCAAGATCAGGCGCGGGCTAGATGCACAATAAGTCGCCGACGTTTTCTGCCGAGCTTACCAGTTATTTATCAATAACTTACGCTGATTCCCACCTTGCGGAAACACCTCTAACCCGGCGATTGTCTGACAGATTTCTGACAACTCAGAGGAATTCGAAGAGGACTAACCTTCGTCTATGGATCCTCGTGAGGGGTGTACCGTTCTTTCTGTAATTTGAGGAAGGTGAGCTAAAAGGATCAGAGGTCTGGGGCAGGATTTCTCCAAAAACTCAAGACAAGAGCAAGGAGGATCCGAATGACCCCAGACCCAGAACAGAGGCTACCACGAGAATTGTTGAAAGAACTGATCGAAGAAGGCAGCGACGCGTTTCGAGGAGTGTTGGAGAAACTGCTCAACACCGCCATGCAGATGGAACGAGAAGAGTTTCTGGGAGCTCGACGCTGGGAGCGGAGCGAGCAGCGTCGAGACCACGCCAACGGGTACAAGGCCAAGACGCTGTCAACTCGAGTGGGACAGCTTCAAATCCGGATTCCACAAGTACGTCACCTGGACTTCTATCCCCGATCCCTGGAGCGAGGGTGCCGCTCGGAGAAAGCCCTGAAGCTGGCCATCGCCGAGATGTACGTGATGGGCGTGTCGACGCGCAAGGTCACTGAGATTACCGAGCAGCTGTGCGGCACCGAGATCTCCGCCAGCCAGGTCTCAAGAATCTCCAAGCTGCTGGACGACGAACTCGAGCAGTTTCGCAACCGCCCTTTGGGCAGCTATCCAGTTGTGTACCTGGATGCCCACTACGAGAAGGTCCGTCGCCAGGGCAGCATTCAGGATGTGGCCGTCTTGAAAGCGACCGGAGTCAACTGCTGGGGCAAGCGGGAGGTGATTGGGGTCAGCTGCCGACTCAGCGAGGCGGAGGTCCACTGGCGAGAGTTTCTGCAGCAGCTTCAAAAGCGTGGTCTGGAGGGTGTGCAGCTGATTGTCAGCGATGACCACTCAGGACTACGAGCTGCCAGAAGAGCTGTCTTTCCTTCAGTGCCCTGGCAACGCTGTCAGTTTCACCTGAGCCAGAATGCTCAGCGATACGCCCGCCGATCCGACCAACGTGCCGCCATCGCCACTGACATTCGAGACATCTTCAATGCCCCGTCTGGAGGCGAAGCTGAGGCGATGCTTCGGGCCAGAGTCGAGCAATACTACGACCGCAACCCGGAGCTGGCCGATTGGATGGAGACCAATCTGCCGGAAGGCTTTACGGTCTTTCGTTTTGCACGTTCTACCTGGCGGCGCATTCGCACCAACAACGGGCTGGAGAACCTAAACCGTCAGATTCGCCGGCGTACCCGGGTCGTCGGTATCTTTCCAAACACCGAGTCCGCACTACGACTCATCACCGCTGTCGTCGAGGAGATTCACGAAGACTGGCTGATCGGGAAACAGTACCTCAGCCTGGTCGATTTCAAACCACAGGAGAATCCGATCTCAGATCACTCTCAGTCAAATTACAGAAAAATAGTTGCTTAGCCTCCTCGTGACGCCTCTGGTGCCGATCCACCCAGGCGTCCTTATCCCGGCAGGAGGGGGCTAACTTCAGTTTTCGGGTCGCAATGAGCTCGTTCTGTTTAGGTTAGCTGAGTGATTGTTGGATCGACTTCTTGGTGAAAGACTATAAGCTAATTCGGTCTTTCCTTTAATAAGCGGCGCCTCCCCGACGTGCTTGGTGAAGAGCTATTCGACGAACCGAGTAGATAGGAGAATCCCCATTGCGTCATCTGCGTCCCCTCCCGATGAGCGGGAACGCTGTCGCGCACGGAGGAGGAAGAATTCACCTCCGGGGTTGAGCCCCTTCGACATACATGTCATACTCGTACATCGAGGAAGAGAAATGCTGTCAGTTCGACTGGACCCGAAGATCGAGAAGCGCCTGAAGGCTCTGGCCGCGAAGACGGGCCGAACCAAGACCTACTACGTCCGCGAAGCCATTCTGGAACACCTCGAGGACATGGAAGACCGCTATCTGGCGATCGAGCGACTGGAAAACCCTGGCCGGAGATGGACTCTGGAAGAAGTGGAGCAGGAGCTTGACCTGGAAGGTTGAGTTTGACGACCGCGCGCTGAAAGAACTCCGGAAACTTGACCCGCCCGTTCAGAACCGAATCCTCCTTTTCCTCCGGGAGCGTATCGCCACCGCCGAGGATCCGAAACGATTCGGTAAGCCTCTGACGAGAGGGCAACCTATCTTGTGGCGTTACCGCATTGGACCCTACCGGCTTATTTGCAGGATTGAGCAAGACCGGCTGGTCGTGTTGGTGCTGGCTGCGGGTCACCGCAGGGAGATTTACCGTTAAACCAGGATTCCATACTTGGATTTCTAAGATCGTCAGGTCTCCGACTTGCAATGGATTCTTGCGCTCCATAGAGACGGGTCAGGCCGATTCCGCTGATTTCCTCTCTACCTGCAACGCCCGACGAACGAGGCGTCCCTTGAAGCGAGTGAGGGGTCTCCAACCCCTGATTGTCAAAGTTTCGAGGTCATCGGGAGAACTCGTTAACAGCTCGTGGCCGTCACGGGTTACAAGAACTGTGTCCGAATGGCGAACGCCACCCGTACCCTTGATATAGATACCCGGTTCGATGCTGATAACCATGTTCTCAGCCAGGACATCCTTGCTTCCCTCGGCAATCCAAGGCGCCTCGTGGTTGCCCAGGCCGAAGCCGTGACCGGTTCTGTGTAGCCTCTGGTCCCCGGAACCGTAGCCTTCGCTCCGCAGAAAGTCGTTCAATTCTTGGTCCAGATCGGCGCAGGACATGCCCGGTCGCACCAGCGTGAAGGCCCGGCGTCGAGCCTCCAACATTGCATCGAAAGCCTTCCAGGTCTCACGATCCGGAGGGATGGTGAAGTAGGTGCGTTCGCACTCGGCCGCATAGCCGTTGACGCGCGTAAGAACCAGAGCAACATGCGGCCCCCCTCCGAGCCGGTCGTTCAATCCTGGAACGGAGTGGGGCTGGGCACTGCGGGGGGCTGCCCAGGTTGCCATGATCACTTTCGTCGTCAAAGGTTCAAAATCGTCGACCTCTTTGATGATCTTTCTGGTGATGACACTTGTTCGTGCGAAGCCCTCGGCCACGGAGGCACCTTGATAGGAGGCGTCCAGGAGCTGAGTCACACCCTGATCAGCGTACTTCGCGGCACGACGGATCATTGCCAATTCGGTCGGTGTCTTGATTAGACGGAGCTGTTCAACCAAAGGGTGCATCTCAGTGGCCAAATCCAGGAGCTCATGGAGAGTCTCCAGCCTGAGACTGGGTTCGACACCTACCTTCTGGGCAGTTCCAATCAGTGAGCGGAGCCGATCCGGCCAGGAGCGGTCCTCCGGGGCCGGATAGTCCCAGTAGGAGTGGACTTCATCTATGTTGTGGGCTTTCCTCAAGTGCTCCTGATCCAATCTCGGCACAAGGAGGAGAGGAGCTCTTGCGTTCAGGGGAAATACGACGAGAAAGAAGGGCCTCTCAAGAGGTTCGAAGCCCGCTCCCGTAAGGTAATAGATGCTGTCAAACGAAGTGACGAGGAAGAGATCGAGCCCGGCTCGCTCTATGGCGACCCCAAGCTTCGCGAGCCGGTCACGATACTCTTCCTTCGTAATGGACAACACTGAGTTCGTCGAGCTCATCACAACCCCAAGTCGATCCCGTCAAAGGCTCCACCCATCGACTCTAAGCCGTCTCCAATCATCTCCAAGACCTTCCACAACATTCTCAAGATGTCGATAACATCCACCGCGTCCAACGTCCTGGTCGCCGCATCCGTGGCCCTGGCTCTCAAGCTCTCGACTGCCCTCTCTATGTCCCTTCCTTTGTTGATATTGTTCATTGCCTTCGACCTCCGTTCTATGAAGGAGGTTTCAGTCTAGCTGGAGAGTGCCCGGTCAGGCCGCAACCAGGGTGACGGTTTATGGAGTGTCACAACTGGGGGCAAAGTGGGATCGATCAACCTTTATTGTCCCATTCCCTTCAAGGGTACTTCGGTTCAGGTGCACGCCCTTCAGCTTGAAACGCCAGTACCACTGCCTGTTCGATCAACTCCGCGCCCCGCCGAAGTACTGACTTTCTCCAGGTCGCGTCCTGGGGGCAGAATGCATCCCCGAGCTTTCGTTTGGAGGGGTGATCGATATGCCCCTTTCCATGCTGGTGCCAGCGGTTCTCTTCTCTGAGGGCATGCAGTTGTCGCACCGGATGGTAGGTTCCAAACTCCTGGCAAACGAAGTCGGCCTTCGCCCTGGGAAGGACGCGAGGATAAAATCCACCCCTGATTCGATAGGCCACACTCTCATCGGGATCTAGCGGCTGGACACGAGGGCCAAAGATGTCACGCATCCGGTTTTGTTCCTCAGTAGAGACCAGCAGCGAGTCCTCTCCGAACGGCCCCAGTCCGGTGTGCACATCGATGGCCACAACCTTCTCGGCTGTGTCCAGATGCTCCCCGACAAAGTCCTGATAGAGCTGCGGGCCCTGTTCCAGACTCTTCCCTCCGAAAAACAGGCCGTTCGGGTACTCGAACTGCCCTCCCGCCACGGCCTGTTTCAGAGTTGACATCCCATGTCGGAGGATCAGCCAGGCAGCTCTCAAGTAAAAGAAGTCCGCGGACGGCGGAGTGGGAGGGTTCAGAAAACTATTCAGCTTTGCATAGGATTCAGGAGCTCCGGCATAATCTTCATCTCCGGCAAGGAAGTTCCGGTTGAGATCCACATTGTTCTCATTGACTCTTCTCAGCCAGCTCATGCCGTATGGATTGAGAACGTGGACAAGGACAATCGCTCCGTCGGCGGGAATGGCAGGCACCTCCTCCAGAAACTGCAGCTGAATGGCTGAGCCGGCAAAGCCCTCGACCCCATGTAGCCCCGACGAGTGAAGAAGGACACGGCGGGGTGCGGGATTGCCGAACCAACCGATGTCGATGGTCAAGTCTTCACCATCCGGCCCTTTTGCATTCAGATTGAGGACTCTCAGTCGTCCCCCAGAGCTCTCGACTGCTCTTCTGAATCGAGACCGGGCTGTGACGTAATCAGGCGAAAAGTGCTCGCTGGCCATCGTATTGTCCTCCGCCCTAGTTCTTTCTGATTGTAGGAAGAAGAAGAATCCACTTCCGGCCATCAGCGTGAGGATCAAGACAATTGTGGCGACCAGAACTCCCCCAACTCTTACAGGCTTGAACCATCCTTGACCCATCAGGCTCTCCCAGCTGAGGAGTCCAACATTACTTCTGTCACCCCTTCCGAGATTCTTTCCAGCCAGTTGGGCTTGATCTCTCAATCCTGAAACGGCGCTTTTACCTGATTCACGCATTTGCTTTCTCCTTCTCTGCTATCCACGATAGTTGTGATCCAGACCGAGAAGCCACACCGGTGGGGACAGTTTTCAGAAGTGTCACCATTCGACAGGTTAGAATTGGGCAAAGCCATCAACTGGAGTTCCCCCGGTTTCGTGGACACCTAATCCTTTGGGAGAATGGAGGACACGATGCCAAGAACAAGACGAGCTTATCCACCCGAGTTTCGCCAGCAGATAGTCGAGCTTCATCGAGCCGGGCGCAGCCCCGGTGAGCTGGCCCGAGAGTTTGAACCCAACGAACAGACGATCCGCAACTGGATCGCCCAGGCAGACCTGGATGAAGGCCGTCGTAGAGACGGCCTGACGACGGTAGAACGAGCCGAGCTGCGGAAGTTGCGCAAAGAAAATAGGCAGCTGAGGGTTGAGCGGGAAATATTGGCAAAAGCCGCGGCCTGGTTCGCACGGGAGAGCGATCCGATTTCCAAGAAGTCTTCAGGTTCGTGAAAGTGAATCAGGCCGACTATCCAATCACCACCATGTGCCGTTTGCTGGGTGTCTCCACCAGTGGCTACTACGCGTGGGTCGATCGCGGACCTTCGACTCGAGATGAAGCGAATGCTCGTCTTCTGGAAACAATCAACGGGATCCACCAGCAAAGTCGTCGGACCTATGGAGCTCCCCGCATTACGGCGGAACTTCGAGAGGAAGGTCACCTGGTGGGCAAAAACCGGGTGGCCCGACTGATGAAAGTCGCCGGCATTGAAGGCGTTAGCCGCAGACGCAAGACACGCACGACCCTGAGAGGCCAAGACAGCCGTCCGGCTCCGGATCTGGTGGAGCGAAACTTCCAGGTCAGCCGCCCCAACCGACTGTGGGTTGCAGACATCAGTGTGCCGCAGCAAGCGGCGTGAGAGATGGGAGTAGGCCTCCCGCAACCGGCTTGCAGGAGCAGGTTGCAAACCACCGTAAGTGGCTGTGGTCAAAAGCCGCGGTCGTGAGCGTTACGGAAAAGGTGCTCTAGAAGCATCAGGTGTGGATCAGGAAGACGAACACAAGTGAACCACCGTTCAAGTGCCGAAAGGACGAGATGGTGTCGAAACCGGGGAGTTGATGTTGCCCCGGGACGAATCTGGCGGAAACCTGTCTACTGGCCAGGTGGCACCCGGCATAGAGGTGGCGTGAGCTTGATCTGGGCTCTCATGTTGAACTGCGGGAACCTGGAGCAACGATGCTAAGAGAAAGGCACAAGCAGAGAACCTGCGAGGCCGACAGTATCGAAGCGTTGCCCAGGGGCGGACAAGCTCGTAGTAGCGATGAGGCTGTCGTAATGGCAGCGGAGCGAAGGGGCTTGGTCACTCGGCTACAGACAAGCGGCCAACTGCTAGGCAGGAGGAGCCCTTGAAAGTAGCAAAGCCATTTTGTGGCTTGAGTGATAGGAGCCGGATGAGCTGAGAGGTTCACGTCCGGTTCTTGGAGGGGCTGGGGGTGAGACTCCCCCGGCCTACTCAACCGTACGTGCCGAGTTGGGCAGGTTTCGTCTACCTGGCCGTAGTGGTCGACGCTTTCAGTCGTCGAGTGGTCGGCTGGTCGCTCAGAAATGATCTCAAGACCCGGCTAGTGACCGATGCCCTGCAAATGGCACTTCAAGAGCGTGAATCCAACGGGGTGATCCATCACTCGGACCAGGGGACGCAATACACGTCGATCGAGTTCGGGCTGCGCTGCAAGAGAGCCGGCATCAGACCCTCCATGGGCTCGGTCGGTGACTGTTATGACAACGCGCTGTGTGAGAGCTTTTTTGCCTCTCTGGAGTGTGAACTGATCGACCGGCACAGCTTCCGCAGCAAGCTGCAGGCCAGGCTTGCTGTCTTTGACTACATCGAGGGCTTTTACAACCCTCACAGGCGGCACTCGTCACTGGACTATCTGTCGCCGATCAACTATGAATCGAGGCACTCAGATGTGGCTTGATTCGAAAGCCGTAAACTGTCCACAAAAGTGGGGTAACTTCAAACTGGAGCTGCGCACGAAACGGGCCCCGAAATGGATCTTCGTATCAACCGGGAAAGTGAAGTCCCCATCCGAGATCAGCGGCGCGAGCAAATCATCTTTCTGGTGGCCACGACACAATTGAAACCTGAGGAGAAACTGCCGAGCGTTCGGGGTCTTGCTCGCCGACTTGGGATTCACCCCAACACGGTCAGCCGAGCGTATGGGGAACTGGTTGAAAGGGGCTGGCTGATACGACATCGGGGGGCTCGCCTGGTGGTTCGTTCCGAGAGAGAAGACAAATCGTTGAAGCAGCCTGAGAATCTGGATGACCTTATTGACGAGATTCTGGAGAAATCAAGATCGCTTGGCTACGCGCCTCAAGATCTGAAGCAGCGCTTTCAAGAACGCATGGCAGTCCCGCCGCCCAGATCGCTTTTGGTGGTCGGACAGGAGCGAGCCCTGCGACATCTACTGCGAGCCGAGCTGAAGGAGGAGCTGTCCATGGCGATCGAGACGTGCTCGCTCGAGAGCCTGAAATCTCTGGGAGAGATTCCGGGCGTTCTAGCCGCCGCAACACCCGGTTCCTATCCGGGGGTGCGATCTCACATCGACAAGACTTGCCAGGTCGTGCGACTTGAGATGTCTCCTTATGAGGAGCACGTAAAGCTTATTCACAACCTGGGGAAGTCGGCCGTGATCGGGGTGGCTTCAATCAGCAAACAATTCCTGGACATAGCCCGGGGCGTCCTGGCGCCAGTCGTGGGAGACAGGCACACGCTGCGAACCTTTCTCCTTCCGCAGGAACCTCCGCGAAGCCTGAAAGCCATCGATCTGATCTTTTGCGACTCGCTCGTGTTCCAACAGTTGAAGCTGTCTCATCCGGGCGATCATTCCCGGTTGGTTCTTTATCGAGCCCTTGCTCCAGCCTGTCTGGAGGAGATCTCAGGATTGCTCAATCCATCAAGATTGGATTCAACCGGGGTCTCAGATTAGCTATTGAGGCAAAGGTGCCGACACTTCTTATAAGTCCGGCTTGTGAATCTCCACCCACTTCGGAAACGCTCAAACTGTCTCAAAGACCACAGGCTCAATGTGTCTCATTGCTGCTCACGGGAAACACCGGAAGTTACGCCTACCTCAACCCCTCAGTTCTATTGGAGCTGAGGGTCGAAGTGCACCTGGACCGAGGACGGCCCCAGGGGCTCCAGTCGGAGTTTCTTGCCTCCTTCAATCAAGGCTTCAGATAGCTTCAGCAGCTCATCCCTGATCAGCTTCCACCGATCTTGAAAACGCCGAATCTGCCAAACGTCTCCAGGGGAGGGGATTCCATCCGCGTCAGCGTCGATCACCAGGATTTCTATTTCATCGCCTTTTATTACCAGCGTGGCACCCCAAAAGAAATCTGGGCGGATTTCGATCCGCTCTGGAACAGGCTCTTCCTGCTGGTCTTGTTTTTCCGGCCATCCGGCGGTGAGGTGGTACAGTTGTCCTTCTCCGAGCAGATCGACATTGCTCCATTGAGCCTGCCTGGTCGACCAACGGCTGGAGCGGATCAGCCTGTCGTTGTAAGGGTCCCCGTCTCCGTTCTTGTCAACAAAGAGATTCCAAGGAGAATGGGGGCGGTCTCTCTTGATCCCTAGCCTGATCTCGGTGCCAGCTATCTCCAGTCCGGCTTGATTGTTTGTTACCGTCACGACTTTTGGTTTGGCCAGGTTGCTGGGGACGCGCGGACCCCCGATGGGGGTGAGTGAGAGCTCAACGGTGGTTGCCTCTGAACCGGAAATGCTGTCCGGAGACTGATCGAAGCTCGAGTAAACCAGCTTCGGCGTCACCTGTCCGCCTTTGTCAATATGTACGTGCAGGATCCGGTCGGTCTCAACCCAGGGAGCGTCAAGCCTGCGGACTTCCTCCTGTCTCAAGAGGGAGTCGTCTCCCTCCAGCCTTAGCCCGCATAGATCACCGATTTGGAAATGAAGGTGATTTTGGCAGGCCGGAACGGTTTTCTGAGAGTTTCGCTATCGATCCGGTCCAGGTCGAGTGATGCGGTGGTGTGGATGGTCGTGAATGGAGCGTTTTTCGGGTTCGGAAGAGCGTGACGGAATGCATTCAGGCAGAGCTCGGCCTGAGCGATGGAACGATTTCGTTTTTGGGGGCGTTTGATCGGGACAGACCTCAGCAGCGCAGAGGAATGGCCTGGAGGTTTCGAACGACGGCAGCGAAGACCTCGCTGTAGGGATAGGCTTCCGACATGGAGATCCAGACGTGGCGGACCGTGAGGCGGACCTGGGCGCCGATCTTCAGGAGCTTCAACCCACATTCACCATATAGGACCCCAAGATTGCTTGTCTGAATCGATGTAAACTACTATAATTAAAGGAGATATAGCACATAAAGGGGGCAAGGAATGGCTCACCCCAAGGGTGAAGGTGTGAAGGTCGGTTTTGATGGCAGTATCAGGCTTGAGTTTCATGGTGCTAAGGTCACATCGGATGCCGGACTTCTCGCCTATCGTGATCTGGATGAGGCGTTGGGTTTATTCGATAGTGTGCCCTTCGTGTTTCACGATTCGCGGACCGGGCGCAACATCCAGCACCACCTCACGGCCTTGATGCGTCAATCGGTATACAGCCGTCTCGCTGGCTATGAAGATGTCAACGATGCCCATCGCTTATCGGTTGATCCGACGATGCGAAGGATCACCGGAAAGAAGCTCGACGATAAGAATGCCGCCAGCGCCAACACGATGGGTCGATTTGAGACCCAGATGCTGTCCGTCGAGAACAACCTGCAAGCCCTTTCGGAAGTCAATGGTCGATGGGTGGAAAGAGCGCTGCAGAAAACAACTCATCGACGCATCATTCTGGATATGGACAGTTCAGCTAGTCCGGTCCACGGCGAGCAAGAAGCCTCTGCCTACAACGGGCATTTCGGATGCACTTGCTACCATCCGCTGTTTTGCTTCAACCAGTTCGGAGATTGCGAAGGTTTCATGCTTCGGCCCGGCAACGTGCACAGTGCGGACCGTTGGAAGGAGATGCTGGAACCAATCGTGGCTCGGTACGAGAAGAAGAAAGTCCGCAAATACTTTCGGGGTGATGCAGCCTTCGCCAAGCCAGAGATTTATGAATACTTGGAGGAGAAGGGCTTTTTGTATGCCATCCGGCTTCCCGCCAACCAGGTGCTTCAAGAAAAGATCGAACACCTGCTGACCCGACCGGTGGGGCGCCCACCCAGAAAACCCGTTGTTTGGTTGGCCGATTTCAAATATCAAGCCGCCAGTTGGGACCGGCCTCGTCGGGTGATTGCCAAGGTCGAGTGGCATCGCGGCGAACTCTTTCCGAGAGTCGGTTTCATCGTGACCAACAGGAGCGCACGAGCCCAAGGGGTGGTTCACTTTTACAACGGTCGCGGCACGGCTGAGCAGTGGATCAAGGAAGGCAAGTATGCCTTGAACTGGACGCGGTTGTCCTGCCAGCACTTTGTCCCGAATCAGGTGAGGTTGGCTCTGTTTGTTTTGGCCTACAACCTGGGCAATTTTCTGCGCCGTCTGGTCCTTCCCAGAAGAATCAAACACTGGTCCCTTCGAACCCTATTGGCCAAGTTGATCAAGATCGGAGCGAAGGTGGTTCACCATAGTCGAATCGTGACGTTTCAGATGGCGGAAGTCGCGGTCAGCAAGGAGGTATGGGCCGAGATGTTATCTCGGATTGACCGCTTGAGATGGATCAGAGCCTAGCACCAAGTGTTTCTGATCGAATGGGTGGAGAGGTGTCTCCACTGATCAGATTTCGGCAAAGGCGCCTGGATAACTCTGGGCTTAGAGGCCCTTTTCAGGCGGAAAGATGCCGAGGGAATCGTTGACGCGAGGGTGGAGGGCTGATAAGTTTTGATCATTCATCACCGGGAGGTCAGAGGAAATCGGATCCGAAGTTGATATGAGGAATGTCGGTTCAAGCGAATCGTCTGACACTGAGCGCGAGCCAGGGGGGTCTGCTTCAGTCCGAGACGACGCAAGGCGTGCATGAGCATGTAGGCGGCGGAGGACAGATACAGCCGGAGTTGATTGGCGCGCATCGTTGCCGCGCTGGTCCGGTCGGCGAACAGACCCAACTGCTGTTCTTTTATGCGGTTCTCCATGTCGCCCCGCGCACAGTAGAAGTCTTCGTAGAGCGCGCGGGCCCCCAGGCGTTCCGGCGACAGGGAGGTGACGACGAATCGGGGATTGGCGCCTTTGTCCAGGAACTCGGCCTTGCCGACGACGCGTCGCTCCGAGGTCCAACTGTGGCGAGTCCGGTAGCGGAAATCCTTGAACACCCGCGCCGGTCGCCCGGTGGCGTTGAACTCGGCTTCGGCCTGAGTCATCGCTTCGGCGCTCTCTGACTTGAGCCGATCATTGTTGGCCAACCCCATCACGTAATCCACGTGATGGTCTTCACACCAGCGGAGCAAGTCATCCCGGCAAAAGCCCGAGTCGGCCCGGATGACGATCGAGACCTCCGGCCAGCTCTGCCGAATCCGGCCGACGATCCGTTCCAGTTCCTCCACCGATCCCGCGGCCCCATCGATATTGGAACACCGCAACCGGGCGCACAGCAGATGCTCCCCCGAGAAGATGTACAGCGGGAGATAACAGTAGTGGCGGTAGTAACCGTGAAAGAACCGGCCTTCCTGCTGGCCATGGATCGGGTCGTCGGTCGCATCCAGATCCAGCACCATCTCCTCGGGCGCCGATTCGTGGGACTCCACGAAGGCATCCACCATCCAGCCGTCGATCCGGTCCGGGTCCATCGCGATCTTCTTGTACCGCTCCTGCTCATCGACCTCGGCGCCGGTCAACTCCAACCGGTTCAGCGTACACCTGCCCGCCAGCGCCTTCCCCCGATCTGAGGCCTGCCGCCGCCTCTCCCCCAACGGATCGGCCTTATTCACCGCCACCGCCAGCATCGGATCGGTGCGCAACTGATCATGATCGTTCAGATCCTCGTACCCCAGACAGAGTCCGTAGATGCGCTGCCCCAACAACTCCTCGACCGTGTGTTCGATCAACCGCGGATCCCGGTGATCCCTGAAACACTCAGCCAGTCCGGCGATCAGACCCGTCCCCCTCTCGACCTCTCGCAACAGCAGCACCCCTGCATCGGAGGTGATCTTCCCGCCGTCGAACCGCGCCTTCACTTTGCGTTGAAATAGTCCGTGAAATTCGAACCTGGCTTGTTTACACTCTGTTCTCATAAGGGCCGCCTCCGTTTGCGTGTGAAAACGTTCATTCAAAACGCTTTATACCAAACAGGGCGGCCTTTTCAGGTCCCATCGGTGAGAAATGGCGGCTAGAGAGGATACCAGTTCCTGGGCTGCCTTTGAGAACCCGGGGATTAGCCGATACCCAGGGTAGATCGGCCGCTCCGTGTCTTCTGCGTTTCGCAACGCAGTCAAGACGAGGAACTTTACCAGTGAAGCCTGGAACTCCTCTTCACTTGAGAATGCAACTTCCAGGTGCGGGGACCGCTCATACAGTCCGGCGATCTGCTTGACCGCAAGGTCCGCGTAACCTAGCAGCGCCTCTGGATGAAACAGATCGCTATGTCGAGAGAGCGGCCGGTATTCCGGTTGTCCCCCAGGGCGCTGGATCGGCATGGGATCGTTGATCAACGCAGCGGCGAACGCAAAGGCGTCCTCATCAACAGACTTTGCACCGGCGATCAAGACGAGCCGCCACGCGAAGTACGCTGGAAGCCCGGCGGAAAAACGAAGTCCCGAGAGCCCGTCGCCAACGGAGACCAACGCGCCAGCGATTCGTAGCACGGCACGTGCGCCAGGGGGCCAATCCTCTGACGCTAAACCACTCGCCAGAAGCTCGGTGCCCGTCATCAGGGGCGCGAAAGCGCTCTCGAATCGGAGCGCTTCTCCTGCGATCTCGTCGCTCTGGATCTGACCGCCTTCGCGCAGAGAGCTAAGCGAGCTGACGCGACCTGGCACGTCCGCCTGTATCTCCCGGACAGCTAGACGAATCAGACGATTCAGCGTTCGTGTGTCCCGCGACGACGCCAGCCCCATGCCAGCCTCGAACCATGAGGCTTCGGGCTCCACGGCCCCGAAAGGAGAGGTATCCTTCAGCACAGTCAACGCGCGATTGGTCGTCCGGGGCGGCGCACCGTGGCTACCGAACAACGATAGAGCGTCCTCCAAAGTGTCCACTCGGCATTCGATGTCCTCAATCCGTGCATCTGACATCGGCGGCTTCTCGCGTCCTGAGGGATTCTCCAGGAAGTCGCTGACCGGATTGTCCGCCCTGCTCGGATCTCGGTCTACGTCTGATAGCAAGTCAGCAAGCTGCCGGGTGAGTTCCGCGCATCCCTCCGACGTACGCCAGTCGTAGACATGAGTAGCATATGACCGGAGATCGAAGGGAATGTCCTTTCGGTCTTGCGCAATGAGTATCGTCCGGTTCCTAAGAACGTGGCGTACGCCAAGCTCGTAGAACACATTCGGATTCCGATCGGTGAGGTCGGCCAGAACCACCCAGGCTGCGTCGAGATCCTGAACGATCCCCTTGATGAGATTGCCGCGTGTTGCGGTCGATCGGCGGCACTCGTAGCCCGCAGCTTCGACAGCAGGCCGTATGACCTCCTCGAACACCCGAGTCCACTCGTCCCTAGTGTACTGTCCGGAAAGTTCTTGTAGTTAATAGTCAGGGTACTTTTCTATCCTTGGGCATGGCAAGACCACATATTCGACTCGATCTACCCCAACAACACAAAGCAATTCTACAGTCCTGGCTGCGGGCCTCCAACACCAAAAGAATCCTCGCCGAGCGAGCCCAGATGATCTTACTGTGCGGGGACGGACTCACAGCAATTGAGGTCTCCCAAAGGCTGTCCAAGCGCCTGGGCAGCATACAGAAGTGGCGAAAGCGCTACCTTGAGGTGGGGCTATCAGGGTTGGAGGATCAGCCCCGTTCGGGTCGACCACGGCGACTATCGCCAGCGAAGGTACGAAAAATTCTCAAGGCCACCGTGCAGACCATCCCCAGGGAATCGACTCATTGGAGCCTGCGCCTCATGGCAGAGTATGCCCAAGTCAGCAAACATCAGGTGACTGAAATCTGGAAAGCCGCAGATCTTAAGCCCCACCGGATTCGCTCTTTCAAGATCAGCAACGATCCTGATTTCGCCGAGAAGGTGATCGACGTGGTGGGCCTGTACATGGACCCGCCCGACAACGCTTTGGTTTTGTCTGTAGACGAAAAAACTCAGATTCAGGCTCTGGACCGAACCCAGCCCATGCTTCAGCTCAAACCCGGGCAGGTCCAACGCAGAACCCACGATTACAAACGCCACGGGACGGCCAGTCTGTTTGCCGCCTTCGACGTGGCCACCGGTGAAGTAATGGGCCGAATCACGAAACGGCATCGGGCCATAGAGTTTTTAGCCTTCTTACGTCAGATCGAGCAAGTCGTCCATCCAGATCTGGACGTTCACCTCATTCTCGATAACTCGAGCACTCACAAGACCCAGAAAATCCGAAACTGGTTCCTACGACGCCCACGTTTTCATCTCCACTTTACTCCTACCAGTGCTTCCTGGTTAAACGCTGTCGAAACCTGGTTTTCACAGCTTGAGCGGCGTTCCCTTTACCGCAACTCTTTCACTAGTGTTCAAGAGTTGAGGAACGAAATACGAAGATATATTCGAGTGCATAACCAACACCTGGCCAAGCCCTTTAAGTGGCGGGCCAACGCTACTTCGATCTTAGACAAGGTCGAAAGAGCTCAAAGATCCATCGATCAATGTTAACAACAGGAATTTCTCGGACAGCACACTAGTACACGATTGCGAAGTCGAGAAGGGCATTATGACGAAGCAAGTCCGTCCACCAGATCGGTCGGATTGTTCGAGGTCTTTAGCCACCGTTAACGCCAGTCGTCTGGTGGCCGAGCGCCCCAGCCGCCGAAATCACCCCTCCTCGTTAATCTCCGGGACGGGTTGGATTATCAGTTTCTCCTTCTTCAGATGCAGTTCCCTGAACCCTGCGACAACGGAAGCCAAGAGCTCAAGCTCATCCCTGCTAACCTGGCTCTTGTCACGGCGGTAGCGCCTTGCCGCAGCATAGACATCCTTCGCTTTGAGGAACTTGCCGGCCTTAGATTTCCAAACGAGGATGTCTCGTTTTCCGTTGGGCGCTAGGCCGCGATCGAATCCGAAAACAGAGTTCGGGTCATCGAAGACCTGGGGAGGTTTGGGCACCTGGCCAAGCCCTTTAAGTGGCGGGCCAACGCTACTTCGATCTTAGACAAGGTCGAAAGAGCTCAAAGATCCATCGATCAATGTTAACAACAGGAATTTCTCGGACAGCACACTAGGCCGCGATCGAATCCGAAAACAGAGTTCGGGTCATCGAAGACCTGGGGAGGTTTGGGCATCCGCCTGTCTCATCAGGTAGATCGCCTCAATGATTTGATCTTCCGATACAGAGTCCCCTCGGAGCAATCTAGCCATAATGCTTTGGATCCTGACAAGATCTGTGACTCCAAAGACCCGGGTGTAAGCGGCCAGATCGGGTTCTGTTGGGCGGCCCAGGTGGCGACGTTGCAGATGCGTGAGCATCTCGTGAAGGAAATGAGCAAGCGCATTACAGCCTCCCTCCCCGGTGTCTTTGGGAAAGAAGGTCATCCCAGTTTCCTGATGCGTGAAAAAAACCTGAGTGTCCGCCCGGATCACTGAGAACACACAGCATGTCAGCCCTGGGTCGATTCTCCGTCAGCTTTTGCCTCAACCTCTTGAGAGAGACATCGGACCTAAATGCAAAACCCGCACTCAGGATGCCAGACGATCCTTGGCTACCACTTTGTTCGAGGAAGTTCGATTTCTCGGCAAGACGGCGCACGCTTTCGGCCTTCAAGCCGATATCTCTTAGATCTTGAGCCCTCAGCGTTGACTTGACCTCGATTGTGGCCTGCACTGACTCAACGAGGATGATCTTCCCTCTCTGCCCCCGATCTCCTGCCAGAGGCGAGTTTGCACGATCGCACACGATTACATCCTGCTGCTTGCTCCATTCGTCGTGCGCGTTTACAACCAAACCCGTACACACCCCATATCGACCGTGCAACTGCTTCTCCAGGAAACGGATCAGGATATCTTCTCGAATGTCGCCTTTAGTGCCTGGATGAGGTACGGGCAGATCTCGGTCGAACTCGGCAAGCATGGCCTTTCGATCAGCTTCCAGAATCTCTTCAATACGACGGGACATGATCTCTTATTATCAACCAAGCTTCTTCGTAACGCTCGGGTTGTTGGTTATGTGCCAGCAGTCTCGGCTCGACAAAAGAAAAAGTCCTGCGGGCACATTTTGGGCACAATTCGCCCGATTTAGCATCGGAGTGCAGAAGAGGTGAAATCTAGTAGACCTTGTGTACGCAAAGGTTTAGCTGGTACGCCCGGCAGGATTCGAACCTGCGACCTACGGATTAGAAGTCCGTTGCTCTGTCCGGCTGAGCTACGGGCGCACCGGGACTAGAATTTAACACGGAAGTCGGCCGGGGGTCCCCACAACCTGTCTTCTCTCAAGTGACCTTGCGAGCCATGCTAGCATTTGCTAGCATGGCTTAGAACTCGTGAAGGAGTCCGGGTGGCATGAAGACAGTCCAGATTAGCGCTCGAATCGACGGGACGCTCAAGCAGGCAATTGAGAACTATTGCCGTTCGCGCGGCATCGTGATCAACCATTTCGTCCAGGAAGCACTGTTCGATCGACTCGAGGAGTTGGAGGACATCGAAGATCTCAAGAGAATCCGCCACGAACCGACCCGCCCTCTTGCAGACGTCCTGGCAGACCTGAAGCGCGATGGCAAGCTATGAAATCGAAATCACCCGGACAGCAGAAAAACGGTTCAGAAAGCTGCCCAGCCAGGACCAAGGCCGGTTAGCGAAGGCACTCCTGGCGCTGGCCACAAATCCCCTGCCCCGCGGAGCCAGAAAGCTCCAGGGCTACGAGGATGTCTTTCGTATCAGGGTGGGTGCCTATCGGATCCTCTACAGCATTGAAGAGCGCAGGCTGATCGTAATCATCCTCAAGATCGGACATCGGCAAGATATATACAGCCGTTGAAGACGCGGTTCGGTTCCGGTCCGGTCGCCGCCTTGAGGTGTCTCCCACGCTCTTGATTCGAGGATCGTAAACGGCCGCCGCCACTCTCTTTGTTCCGGCCTCCCGCTCTCTTTTACCTTGGGGGCTCCAGGACAGGGAAGGCCGTCAGGGTTCCCACGTCTCCTGGAAACGGATTGGAAGGGTCGTCGTTCTGGAGCAGGGTCACGGCGATGATCGGGAAGGGGCTCGAAATAGCCAGCAGACCTCGCATCTCGTCGATTCCCTCTACGTCCGGAAACAACTGGGTTACGAATTGAGCGGTGTGCTGGCCGGCCAGCAGTTCCAGCTCCCGGGTCGCTAACTCGGCTCCCGACGCGTCCTCGAGTCTCAGCTCCATGAATCCGCCCCCTCCTCCTCCGGCCGGACCCGGCACCGGGTTGGCAAGAGCGACACCCGTCTCGGCGTTGCCGGTGGTGTCGACGAACAGGAAGAAGCTGGTCCCTGGCCGCGACGCCGGCACTCCAGATTCGGTCTCCAGGAGCCCCGAGGGAAGATCAACCCTGGAAAAAACGGCTGAGCCGCCCAGGCCCTCCTCGGAGGTCACCCGCGCGTAGCCGGCCTGTATGGCCGCTTGGCCGCTGGTTTCCAGGACCCTGGACTGCCCCGATCCCAGCTGAAAGTTAAACGTCGAGTCGGTTCCCAGGCCGTCTATCCTGAGGACCATCGGATCCCCGTTGGGGTCGAAGACGTCCAACTGGACCGGTACCTGGCCG
This sequence comes from Acidobacteriota bacterium, assembly GCA_965205615.1. Lineage (GTDB taxonomy): Bacteria > Acidobacteriota > UBA6911 > RPQK01 > CBDAPI01 > CBDAPI01. The sequence goes on from CBDBHK010000020.1 coordinate 143,661, forward strand.
GCGGCCACGTTGGCCAGGTTGATCGCCGTCTGCAGTCCAATCGGCCCCGCCTGCCCGTTTCCGATCTGGGCAAAAAAGAACTGGATCGGTATCGCGCCCTGTGGTTCCGGCCCCAAAAACTCGGGAGCTCTCCCCTCCAGCACGGGGAAGGCGGCCAGGGTCGGGACTTCCTGGGGGAATTCGACTCCCGGGGCATCATTCTGTCGCAAGGTGACCAGCGCGATCGGATCCAAGCTCCCCACAGTCAGGACGCCCCGCATCTCCGGGGCCTGCTCGACATCCGGGAAGAGCTGGGAGACAAAGGCGGCTTGATGCCGGCCCGCCCCCAGTTCCAGAACCGTCTCCCCCAGCAGGGTGAATTCCGGGTCGAAGAGCTTGAAAAACATCTCGCCCGGGAGGCCTGTCGGGGAGCTGCCTGCGCGAAAGGTCTGCTCCGAAGGAAAGACCTGACGATCGACGACGTTGACGATGGCCAGCCCCGTCTCCAGGTCGCCGAGCGAGTCCACGAACAGAGTCGCTTCCTGCAGCCACTCCGACGCCGGCACCCCAGCCTGGTAGAGGATCGTCCCCGTGGGCACGTCCCGGCGTGTGAAGATCCCCGTCACGCCGATGCTCGCTCCACCCCGGATGCGAGCGTAGCCGGCCTCGATTGCGCCGGTGCCCGAGGTCGTCAGATTCCATGTCTCTCCAGGTCCCAGGCTTGCTGAAACGGACGAGACCTTGTTTTCTCCAGCCGGATCCTGACCATTCAGGTCCAGCTCCCACCGTCCTCCTGTGGGATCGAAGAAATCGATCGTGAAAGCGGCGTGCCGTCTCTCGAGAGTGCTGGCGACATCGATCTCGGTGCTCAAAATGATATTGCCGGTCTGACCGTTCCCTACCTGGGTGAGGTACTGGACGTGCTCGAGGGACTGCAGCTCAAAGGCACCGATATCCACGGCGGGGCCGAAGACCCGGTCTTGCTCGTTCAGGTCGAGGTCACCCAGGCCGCCCGGGGGATCATTGTTGCCGGCATTGATGCCGGGGGAGCCGGCCAGCAATCGATAGTCGCCGTTTTCAGGATCGGCGAACAAGGGATCGACGCAGATCAGGTTATTGTTCCCCGGCAATCTCTCGGGGTGCGTCAGGTCCGTTCCATTCCCGTAAACAATGGTATTGTCCATCCCGGCGAACAGGAACCGGATGCCGTTCTCTGCGTTGTTGGCGATGGTCAGGTTCGTGAGTTGGATATCAGGGCCGTCACCATTGATGCCGTTCTGGAGGCCATCCGCAATCAGTGAATCCGTAAGGGCGAACGACGCCTCGAAGGCGCTGAGGTAGACCTGTGCCGAATTGCTGCTCTCGGTTCCCGAGTTGTCCAGCCAGGTGTTCCTCCTGGCCGTGAGCTGGCTCCCGCTGCCGGCTGAAAAAAAGCTCCGGCACCCCTGGGTCTCCCCGCCCCCTGAAACCGATTCCCCCGCATAAAGTTGTCGTGGAACTGGACCTGAGCGTTCTCGAATGCATCGATCTCGGCGGCCCCGCCGCTCACATTGCCCTCAGAGATCACAGTGTTGTTGAGAAAGACGTTGTCCGTGATCTCGAGCGTTGTTTCGCCTGTGCCTCCTGCCGAAAGCCCGCCTCCGATGGCGCATTCCGTCGCGGCACTCCACCACATTGTCCTCAAACCGGTTGTTCAGGATCTGAATCGATGAGTTCCCGGTCGCGAAGAGATTCAGTCCACCACCCACCGAGTTGTGCAGAACGGAACGGGCCTCGTTTCCGATGAACCTGCAGGAACTGACCTCAACACTTGCATCCTGGCCGGGCGAGATTTCTACGGGCCCGCCGGCTGAACTGCTGCCCTCGGCAACGTTGCCCTCAAAAATACAGCCGCGCATCACGAGACTGGATGCGTCGTTGACGTCGGCGGTGATGGCTGACGCAAAAGGCGCTTCGGAAGATCCGTCGTCGAGCCCACCCCTGTTATCTGTGAAATTGCAGCCAATAATCTCAACGGTCGCGGTGCCGGAAGCGATCAGAAACATTGCCGCCCCCGCCTGCTCGCTGAACCCTTCGGTAAGCGTCAGATTCTCCAGCCGCAGCTCTCCGCTTCCGATGGCGCTGACGGACAGTATCTCGCTGCTGGTCCCACCGCTAAGGTACGTCAGCGAGGCACCCGGCGTCATTTCGCTGAAAGCACCGTTCCATCCCCCCGAAATGGTCAGGGAGCGGTTGTCGTTCACGGCCACACTGGTTTCCCCGTCGTCGAAGACTCCCTCCTGGATGCGGATCTCGTTGTCACCGCCCACTACAACCGCAGCGGTAACAGCGGACTGGAGGGTGGTGTGTGTTCCGGCCGGTCCGACCGTGAAGACATCGCCGAACACGAGCGTGGCGGACAGCAGTAAAGTCATTGCGAAGCAGCAGAAACGGATCATGGCGAGGTCTCCTCGAGTACTGGAAAGGCAGTCAAAGTCCCGATGTCCTGGGGAAAGGCAGTCGCCGGATCGTCGTTCTGAAGCAGGGTCACGGCCACGATCGGCACCAGACTCGAGACTTCCAGCAGGCCTCTCATCTCGTCGATCCCTTCGACCTCGGGGAAGAGCTGGCTGACGAACTGGGCGGTGTGTTGACCCGTTCCCAGTTCCAGCTCCCGCTCGGCCAACAGCTGACCGGCCATATCCAGCAGTTTCATGTCGATCAAAGCCATCTCACCGGCGGGCACGGGACCGGGATTGGCCAGGGCCAGACCGGTGTCGGCGTCGCCCGTGGTGACCACAAAGAGGGAAAAAGAGTTGAGCGGACGTGCCGAGGGCACTCCGGATTCGGTTTCCAGAATCCCGCTTGGGACATCTATCCTCCGGAAGACCGCCGAACCCCCGACTCCCTCCTGCGTGGAGACGCGCGCATAACCGGCTTTGATACCCCCAAGCCCATCCGTCCGCACCACCCTCGACTCGCCTCGGTTCAAATTAAAGTTGAAAGAAGAGCCCGAGCCGAGACCTTCCAGGGTTAAGACCAGTGGATCTCCCGAGCTTTCAAAAAAATCGATCTGTACGTCACCGTCCTGGAAAATCGTATTGGCAACGCTGAGAGAGGTCTGAAGACCAATCCCGCCCAGCTGTCCGTTGCCGATCTGGGCAAAGTAGTAGATGTCGGGGTCGATACCGGAAGGCGTCTGGCCGGCTGGTACAGGCGACCGACCGGAAAGGACCGGGAAGGCAGCAAGAGTGGGGACTTCATCGGGATAGTCCAGCCCCGGCCTGTCGTTCTGGCGCAAGGTCACCAGCGTAACGCAGTCAGTGCCGTCCATGCACTCTGCGGTCAGAACGCCCTGCATCTCCAGAGCCTCTTGCGACTCGGGGAAAAGCTGGGAGACAAAGAGCGCCTCGTGCTCTCCCGGCTGCAGCAGCTTCTGTGTCTGATCGATCTGATTGAACTCGGCGTCATAGAGCGTCAGGGTCAGGTCCGCATCCCTGATGAATTCCGAGGGATCAATGGGGTTGACCATGGCCACACCGGTTTCGAGATCACCCAGAGTATCCACGAATAGTGTCGCCGACCTGACCCCTGCACCACTAGAAGCAGGGATTCCCGCCTGATAGAGGACCGTGCCGCTGGGGCCGTGTCGCCGCGTAAAGATGCCGGTCACGCCAGTGTTTTCGCCGCTTCGAATACGAACATAGCCTGCTTCTACGTCCCCAGTCCCGAAGTCTCCAGGCTCCAGCTCTCGCCCGGATCCAGCAGGACAGAGACCGAGGACAGTCTGTTTTCCCCGGCCGGCAGTTCTCCCTTCACGCCTACCTCCCAGGGAGCCCCCGAGGAGTCAAGAAACTCGAGGGTGAAGCCTTCGGCTCCCTCACTTGCCGTGCTCGCAGCATCGATCTCGGTGCTGAGGACAATGGTGCCGGCCTGACCATTCCCGACCTGGGCAAGGTACTGGATGGTCTGATCGGAGGGGGCGACTTCATAAGCCCCGATATCCACCCGGCCGCCCCAGTCCCGATCCTCCCCGTCCAGGTCAAACTCTCCCAGACCTCCGGGTGGGTCGCTGTCGGCGACGTCAACCGCAGGGGAGCCGGGCATGAGATGGTAGTCGCCGTTTTCGGCGTCCACAAAAAATGGGTCGGTTTCGACCAGGTTGCTTCCAGTCTCTGTTCCCTCATCCGGAGTGGAATTGCTCCCATTGTTGAAAACGATTGAGTTGTAAAAACTCATGGTTCCGACTCTGAACGTTGAAATCGCAGACCCTGCGTTATCGGCAAGCGTGAAGTTTGAGAGACGAAGAATTGACTCCTCGTGATCGGTTATGCCACTAATCCCTCCTGCGTTCGATCCGGCAACCACCGAGTCTCTCATGATCAGTGCCGAGGAGTTGGCGGAGATAAGGGAAAGACTATCTGACCTCTGGTTAACGAGATCCAGGGTTTGGAACCAGAAGTTCCGCTCCGCTGCAACTCGAGCTTCGTCTCTGAGCCAGATCGCAGCACCCGGGCCGCTTGCTGAGCCCTCTCCCATGGCCTGGTTGTCGACGATGGTGTTGTAGGAAAAGCTCCCTTCCGCCTGACCCTCTACCTCAAGGTAGACACCCGCACCCGTGCTGGAATTGGTGGAAGTCACCGTACGGTTGCTCCGAAAATCGTTGCCTTCAACTAAAAAACTCGACGTGTCCCGAGCGGCCATTTCCATTCCACCACCGGCAGTCGTAGAGCCGCCCGAAGTCACCGTGTTGTTCCTGCAGGTGTTCCCGGTCAGAGTCAAACCACTGTTGTCTTCCAGGAAGACTCCGATCGCCCCTCCCCCGGCGCTCCTATCCTGGCTCTCGACCAGGTTGTCGTGGATGCTGTTGTCACGTACGGTGACCGTCGAGGTTCCCCGTGTGCGCAGGTTGACCGTGGCGCTTGCATTGTTGACGGCGTCAATACGATTACCGTATATCTCGCAGGAGTCGACGATGAGGTGGGTGTCCCCCCGCAGGAGGGCGTGGATGGCCGAGCCTCTCATCTGGGAGTTCTGATCATTTCCGACCAGGTTCTCGACGATCTGAAGATCCAGCAGCTCAACCTGGCTCTGCTGACAATCGATTCGGATGCCCGCTCCCTCTTCCATGTCAAACCCGTCCCGCACCGTGAGGTTTTGGATAGAAACCACGGAACCGGTTCCAATTCCCGAGATATCGATCACGCGGCTGGCCATGTCCCCTGACAAGGCTGTAAGAGAAGCATCCTCAGTCTGAACATCGAAGGTGTCGTTCCAGCCGCCGCTGATCACCACATCACCGGTCAGATCCTGTGCCGGGACAACCACAGTCCCGCTGAACATGCCTTCCTGCACCCGGATCTCATTGTCCCCTCCCGTGGCGACCGCCGCGTCGACCGCGGACTGCACGGTGGCATGGGCTCCGGAGGGGCCCACCGTGAAGACGTCGGCGAGCAACGGCGTGAGACTAAACTGCAGAGCAAAGCAGAAGCAGAGGATTCGGGACATGGCTCAACTCCAGGTTGGCAGAACGTGCAATCGACTCGATTGATTCTGGCAGATTCACGGGTTGCAACGCCACCGGTAACTGGCATCCAGAACCCGGAAATCAGTGAATCATGCTCTGTCCGGGCGGAGGCATGTCGACCGGAATGACGTTGCGGTTGATGTGGTCGTCGAGATTGATCACGTAGGTGTCCGGAGAGTCGAGCAGCACGGGCGAATGGGTGGCCGCCACAATCCTGAATCTCTTCTGATCAACCAGCTCCATGAGCATTTTCAAGATGCGGCGCTGGTTGGAAACGGACAGCGCCATCTCCGGCTCATCCAGAAGCAGTACGGTTCCATCGGGCAGACTGGGAAAAGACTGCTGAAAAAGGCTCAGCATGATCTGACCGTGGCTGGCCATTTCCAGAAACTCCCGCATCTCGGGATCGTCTCCGAAGAACTCGACCTGCTTGCGCGGGTTGTGCTGCTCGGCATCAAAAAGGAAGACCCGGCCCAGCTCGTCCGGTTCCTTCAAGACCCGGTAAGAGAAGTTCTCGACCTCTTCACCATTGAACGCATAGTAAAGGGAGTGCAGAAGCGTGGACTTCCCGGAACCGTTTTCACCTGCCAGCATGATGAGCGGGTGGGAGAGATCGATCACCATGGGCATGTGGAAATTCAGATTCATGAAAACGGGATGCGCCAGTATTTTGAGGACCATCGTGTCTCCGGGACGCCTGAACCTGACATTGTCCCGCTTCGACCTCCAACCTGCAACCTGGAAGCTTCAACCTTCAGCGGACCCGTTCATGATCTCGGCCAGATGTTTGAAACCGGGGAGATGCCTCTGGCCCTCCCGCCGGTTGAAATTCACCTGCACCATGGCCCCGTCGGCACCCACCTGGCGACAGGCCTCGATCAGCGGACGAACCCGCTGAGCCCGCGTCACACACTGGCTGGGATCCACGATGACCGGGAGATGGATCCTGTGTTTGAGGGCCATGATCGCTCCCAGATCGAGTGTGGTCCGGGAGGCGCTTTCGAAGGTTCGGATGCCGCGCTCGCAGAGCACTACATCCTGGTTTCCCTCCTCCAGGATCGTCTCCGCTGAAGCCAGGAGCTCTCTAAGAGTTGAGCTGATTCCCCTTTTCAAGACCACGGGTACGGAGACCCGGCCAAGCTCCTCCAGCAGGTTCGTGGTCTGCATGTGGCGCGAAGCGATCACGAAGGCGTCCACCATCGGAGCCAACGGTCCAACCTGCTCTGCGGAGTGGGCCAGACAGCCGACCGGGACCTGATGTTCCCGGCCGACGCTCCGAAACCGGCGGAACTGCCCCAGGTCGAAACGCCCGCGGCGGGGTGCCTGAATGGCCAGCAGCAGGCTGTTCCCGCGAGTTCGAGAGAGGTGTGCGACTCGATCAATGTTTTCGGGCGATGTGGTCAAATCGAGAGCGACGATCAGAACGAACGCGTCGCCGCCCAAAATCGTCTGCCCCAGCGAGATCTGCTTGGCTTCCCGTCGTGGACGGGGGCGGGCCGTGTCCTCCTTCTCAACTCTGTGGACGTAAACCGGTCCCGGCGACTCTCCCGGTGGCTCGGGATCGCTCGAGATCTCGGCTCGAGAAGTGGTTCCCAGAGCGCCGCTGGGAAAGCAGCCCAGCACACGCAGCAGGCGAGCCCGCGAGCGAACGTCGTCCAGCGCTCGAATCACTCGTTCTTCTTCGATGTTGCCTTCCATCTCCAGATGGAACTGATACTGCCAGGACGTCCCCTTGCGCGGTCTCGACTCCAGCTTGGTCAGGTTGACTCCCTGTGCAGCAAGGGCGGAGAGCGCTGCCACCAGCGCCCCCTCGGCGTGATCGGTTACGAGCTGGATGGAGGTCTTGGCCGGGATCCGGGGATCCACCGCTACCGGTTCACGCGAGATCATCCAGAAGCGCGTGTAATTCTCGGGATGATCCGAGATCCCCTCACGCAACACGTCCAGTTCGTAGAGCGCGGCAGCCTCGGCGCTGGCGATGGCCGCATGTTTGGGATCGGCATCGATTTTGACCATTCGCACCGCTTCAGCGGAGTCTATGTAGGTTTCGTAGCGGGCATTGGGAAGGCCTTTGATAAAGGCCCGGCACTGCTGCAGGGCCACCGGATGAGAGAACACAACCTCGAGTTGCTCGAGAGGAGTTCCCGGCAACCCGATCAAACAGTGCTCGATTCTCAGATATTCCTCTCCGACCACATGCAGCTTACTCTCCGTGAGCAGGTCGTAGACTTCGTGAATGCTTCCGGCCAGGACATTCTCAATCGGAAGAACAGCCAGGTCCACATGTCCTTCCTCCAGCGCCTCGATGGCCTCAGGAAAACTCCCATAGCCCACAGCGTCGATGTCGTGGCCGAAGTGCTTTCGACAGGCCAGCCAGGAATAGGCGCCCCTGGTTCCCTGAAAGGCGACCGTGCGAACTCGCTTCAGATCCGGATTCAAGTCCTGGTGCACGCGCCGGGTCTGAACCTCGCGGGAATGGTTGATGACCTCTTTCAAGACCCGCTCAGCCAGCACCGGGTCCAGTTCCTTCTCCCCGGCCAGGCGGGCCACTTTGGTGAGCAGTTCCGTCTCACGGGCGGCGTCGAAGAGGGGAAGGCCCTGCGATTCCTTCTCCTGGAGAATCTCGTCCACGACCTTCATGCGGCGTGCCAGCGCATCCAGCAATTCCCGGTCGGCGCGGTCAATCCGCTTGCGAAGCGAGTTCAATTGTTCCGACATGACCCTTTCTCCACCTGCAAAAAAAAAGCCCACCGGATCGTTCTCGCCGGTGGGCTGCTGAGATTCGCTGCTGTTCCTTCTAGGTCAACTTCGAGTCAGCGCGCACAGCCCTCCTGGAAAGGCTAAAAAAAGACTCAAAAGCGCTTCTGCCTCCAGTCAACATACTCACCAAACAGACTACGGTGTGCCCGGGCGGGAGGTCAAGAGGATTCTGGAGTTCCCCGTGATCCGCCGGGCAGCCGATACCCGGTTCTCCGGCTCAAAGCAGACGGAACGAAAGGGCAGGGGGGCTGTGCCATACTGGTGAAGTTGCCGGCAGCGCCGGTCAAAAGGGTTAAACGGAGAACCGAAGCCGATGTGGAAGTCCCCCCTGATTCCGTTGTCCCTTCTTCTTCTGACCGTGGGCTCCGTCCCCGCTCAGGTGAAGATGGAGTACGTGGCCCACGCCTGCTTCGTCATTGAGTCTCCGCAGGGCGTCCGTATCCTCATCGATCCCTACAATACGAATCGGTGGCTGGGCTATCACTTCCCCGATCAGATCCGGGCTGACGCTGTCCTGGTCAGCCACCCTCACTACGACCACGACGCCAACTACCACGTCAGCTTGCAGATACCGGCTTTCCGGCAGCCCGGCCGCTTCTCGATCGGAGACGTCAAGGTGCAGGGCCTGATCGGAAAGCATGCCGATCAGTACGGGGAGGACTTTAAGAATATCAACATCATCTGGGTCCTCCAGGTAGACGGAAAGACGTTTGCCCACCTGGGCGATAACGGCCCTCTTAGTGACCGGTTGGTCCAGGATCTCAAGCGAGCGGATGTCCTGATGGTGCCGATAGACTCTAATTTTCACATCCTCAAAGAGGCGGAAATCGATTCGATCGTAGCTTCTGTCAAGCCCCGATTCCTGGTGCCGATGCACTATAAGATCCCGGAACTGAACGCGACGATGAAGGCCCTCGGTCCGATTGATCCCTGGCTGGAAGGCCGATCAAATGTGATCCGCCTGGACGAAAACCACTACCGCTTCGGGGCCAGACCGGACGAGTCGATGCAGATTCTGGTCTTTCGCCCTTCTCCCGCGGCGAAGCCCTGGAGCGTCGAGCTCAGGCAGGCCTGGGGTGCCGGCTGGAAGGGTTTGAATTTTCTCACTTCGGGCGAACCGATTCAGGCAACCAACAAGTTCAACGAGGCGACCCAGATGGCTCCCCAGGTCATCGGCTTCTGGTCCGGCCTGGCCACGGCTCTAGCCCGCATAGATCACCGATTTGGAAATGAAGGTGCTTTTGGCAGGCCGGAACGGTTTTCTGAGAGTTTCGCTATCGATCCGGTCCAGGTCGAGTGATGCGGTGGTGTGGATGGTCGTGAATGAACCGTTTTTCGGGTTCGGAAGAGCGTGACGGAATGTATTCAGGCAGAGCTCGGCCTGAGCGATGGAACGATTTCGTTTTTGGGGGCGTTTGATCGGGACAGACCTCAGCAGCGCAGAGGAATGGCCTGGAGGTTTCGAACGACGGCAGCGAAGACCTCGCTGTAGGGATAGGCTTCCGACATGGAGATCCAGACGTGGCGGACCGTGAGGCGGACCTGGGCGCCGATCTTGAGGAGCTTCAAGCGAATCGTCTGACACTGAGCGCGAGCCAGGGGGGTCTGCTTCAGTCCGAGACGACGCAAGGCGTGCATGAGCATGTAGGCGGCGGAGGACAGATACAGCCGGAGTTGATTGGCGCGCATCGTTGCCGCGCTGGTCCGGTCGGCGAACAGACCCAACTGCTGTTCTTTTATGCGGTTCTCCATGTCGCCCCGCGCACAGTAGAAGTCTTCGTAGAGCGCGCGGGCCCCCAGGCGTTCCGGCGACAGGGAGGTGACGACGAATCGGGGATTGGCGCCTTTGTCCAGGAACTCGGCCTTGCCGACGACGCGTCGCTCCGAGGTCCAACTGTGGCGAGTCCGGTAGCGGAAATCCTTGAACACCCGCGCCGGTCGCCCGGTGGCGTTGAACTCGGCTTCGGCCTGAGTCATCGCTTCGGCGCTCTCTGACTTGAGCCGATCATTGTTGGCCAACCCCATCACGTAATCCACGTGATGGTCTTCACACCAGCGGAGCAAGTCATCCCGGCAAAAGCCCGAGTCGGCCCGGATGACGATCGAGACCTCCGGCCAGCTCTGCCGAATCCGGCCGACGATCCGTTCCAGTTCCTCCACCGATCCCGCGGCCCCATCGATATTGGAACACCGCAACCGGGCGCACAGCAGATGCTCCCCCGAGAAGATGTACAGCGGGAGATAACAGTAGTGGCGGTAGTAACCGTGAAAGAACCGGCCTTCCTGCTGGCCATGGATCGGGTCGTCGGTCGCATCCAGATCCAGCACCATCTCCTCGGGCGCCGATTCGTGGGACTCCACGAAGGCATCCACCATCCAGCCGTCGATCCGGTCCGGGTCCATCGCGATCTTCTTGTACCGCTCCTGCTCATCGACCTCGGCGCCGGTCAACTCCAACCGGTTCAGCGTACACCTGCCCGCCAGCGCCTTCCCCCGATCTGAGGCCTGCCGCCGCCTCTCCCCCAGCGGATCGGCCTTATTCACCGCCACCGCCAGCATCGGATCGGTGCGCAACTGATCATGATCGTTCAGATCCTCGTACCCCAGACAGAGTCCGTAGATGCGCTGCCCCAACAACTCCTCGACCGTGTGTTCGATCAACCGCGGATCCCGGTGATCCCTGAAACACTCAGCCAGTCCGGCGATCAGACCCGTCCCCCTCTCGACCTCTCGCAACAGCAGCACCCCTGCATCGGAGGTGATCTTCCCGCCGTCGAACCGCGCCTTCACTTTGCGTTGAAATAGTCCGTGAAATTCGAACCTGGCTTGTTTACACTCTGTTCTCATAAGGGCCGCCTCCGTTTGCGTGTGAAAACGTTCATTCAAAACGCTTTATACCAAACAGGGCGGCCTTTTCAGGTCCTATCGGTGATCTATGCGGGCTAACAGCACGAGCGCCAGCGAGTGCTACGCAGCAGCCGCGGCGGCACCAACCAAACCAGCGTCCCTCTTCCGGCTCGGACCCGCTCCCAGGAGTCGCCTGCGAAATCGATGCGAGCCATGGCTGCAGTCGGGAAGCGTAGGTTGACCCGGCCGGTCAGCAAACCGACCGCAGTCGAGCAGGTGGGCTCGTGGCCCGCGAACAGAACGCTGGCCAGGTCCTCCGGCAGGGCCTGAGCCAGCTCCAGAATCGTCGACGCGCTGGCCCCGTAGAGCCGGGGTTCCACTTCCAGCCCGGAAGCCCATCCTCCTGCCTCTATCGCAAGCTCGGCCGTGGATCGCGCTCGCAGCGCAGAAGAGGCTATGACCAGATCGGGGGCCTGGCCCGTGTCTCGGACAAACCGCCCCATCAGCCGGGCGGCCTTCCGGCCGCGTGGTGCTACCGGTCTTTCATGGTCGGTCGGATAGGCCGCGTCCCAGTCCGACTTACCGTGGCGAAAGAGGAAAACACTCCTGGACACTCCTGCCCTCCACTTCTAGTTTTTACAATCGTTTGAGCTTTGCCCCGGGGCCGGGCGGTTCACAGCCGGATCAGAGCCCTGACCCGGTTTCCGGGCGGGAAGTAAGTCAGCTCGAACATGGTCCCCGCCAGCAGGATTCCCCTGCCGTGAGGATGCAGAGTTCGGTTCTTCTCATGGTCGAGATATTTCTCGTAGTCGAAGCCCCGACCCTGGTCTTCGACGGTCACCGCTGCAAAATCGTCGGATTTCTCGACGTCGACCGTCACAATTCTGTCGCGGTTCGCGGGAAGTGCAAACCGCCGCTCAATCTCCTCGTCCAGCAAACCGTCCAGGACCAACCGGGTCTTATTCTCGTAGCCAATCTCAAGGTTTCCGTGCTCAATCGCATTGACGAACAGTTCCATCAGGCCCATAGACTTGTCGACCGCAAAGGCCGCAGCCAGGCCGGCCGCCAGGGATTCTGCTTCGTCCAGAGTACGCAGCTCGAAGCGGGCCGTCCTCATCAATCGAAAGGCCTTTTCACTGGCGGGGATCTCCCCAGCCGGGGATTCTTTCATTCGGCGTGTCCGTCCCGGTTTCATTATATGGGCGGAAAAACTGTTAAAGTAAGCCGCCGGCTAAAACCTTTGTAAGGATTCGGCCAGCCCGAAGAGGACGAATCAGAAATGACCGGTAAAACGCGGCTCCTGCCAGGTCTGGTGTCCCTGCTCCTGCACCTCAGCTTTGTGGCCGGGCAGCCTCACCGAATGCTGGACATCAAGTCTCTCGACACCGGAAGGGATGAGTTGATTCGCATCTACGGAAGCGAAGGATCGGGCGTTCGCGGGGTTCCGGTGGCCGGGCCGGGAGATGTGGATGGCGACGGCTACGAGGATCTCGGCGTGGGCTACATGCAGGCGAGCCCGCTCAATCGCAGCGGCGCGGGAGAGGTCAACCTGGTTTTCGGTAACGGTCGAATAGGCTGGTCCCTGGACACGGCCAAGGACCAGGCCTCGCTCTTGAGAATTGCCGGAGATGTGGTTAGCGAGGCCACCGGAAACGAGATCTGGATCGACGACGTGACCGGTGACGGAACGGCCGACCTGCTGGTTGGACGTCAGAACTTCTCCACCGGCCCTGAGGAACGCATCGGGGCCGGAGCCATGTCCGTGATTGTGGGCGGGCCCGAGGTGAGGACGTTTGCTTCCCGCCTCGAATTCCTCGACCTTCGCGACCCTCCTCAGGAATTGACGATATTCACGATCATTGGCCGGGTCAGAGGGGACCGCTTTGGCATGTGGATGCGGACCGGCGACGTGGACGGGGACAGCATCAAGGACATCGTCGTGGCGGCTGACCAGGAAGAAGAGGAGGGCAGTGGCCGAGACTTCAACAGCGGAGCCGTTTATGTCATTCGGGGCGGCGACCATCTGAACGCATCGGGCACCTTTGAACTGGCAAGCGCAACCCTCCAGGGCCACATCGTACGGATCATCCCACCAGCGGATTCCAGGCGCTACCACACCGGCGCCACCTGTCTCATCGCCGACCTGGACGGTAACGGCCGCGGGGAGGTCCTGGCGGCGGCGGCTCTCAATCGCGGAGGGGCCGGCATTCAACCCTCGGGCGCATCCACCTCCCAGGCCAGCGGAGGCTCGAGGGACGGGACCGTCTACATCGCCTGGGATGACAACTTCCCGCCTCAGCCCTGGGACAGTGCGACGCTCGACTTCTCCGACCTCCCCGGCGGGCACTCGATTATCGACGGCGCCGGTCCGAATGTCATTTTTGGCGAAGAGATTGTCGGAGGGCTCGATTTTGACGGCGACCCGGTGAACGATCTGTTTGTCGGGGACTTCGGGGCCGCCGGCTTCGTGGGGATGGGCTACGTCCTCTACAACGCCGCCCAGCTCCGATCGCAGGAGTTTGTTCTGGATGAACTCCCCAAGGGAGTAAGGATGACCAGCATCCTGGGAACCAATCCCGGTGCCATTTCCTCCGACACAGCCGCCGTCGGAGATTTCAACGGGGATGGCCTGGGCGACCTCGCAGTGGGCTCTCCCCACGCCGACGTCCAGGGTCGAGACTCTTCCGGCGCGGTTCACGTCCTGTTCGGGCAGGAGGGCGGGTGGCCGGAGTTCATCGACACGACGTTCGGGCAGCTCCCTCCTCCGGATACGGTGCGCATCACCGAAGTCCACGGCGCCCTGGGTCGCGTCGGTTCCGACCGAGGAGACACACTCTGCTACAGCGCTTCAGCCGGTGATGTCGATGGGGACGGACTGACCGACTTCATCACCAACGAAATGACCGGGAACGGTGTCGCGCCCGGCACGGAAGACGCCGGGAACCTCATCGTCATCAGTGGGTCGCTGCTCTCCGCCGCTGCGCCCCCCATACTGCTGGCGCAGTTCGGGAGCGGCAACGTGATCTCGGAGGTTCTGGTCAGCAACCCGACCGCAACTCTGGAGAAGTTTGCATCGCTCCGCTTCTATGACGGTGAAGGCGATCCGATGCCGGTTGATGTCTTGGTTAGCGGAGCTGTGGAGACGAGTCTCGCCGGTGAGGGCATGCTGGTTGACGGAGTCGATTTCTCGATCGCCCCTCTAGCCCGGATTATGCAAGAACCGTAGTTCGGTGTTGAAAAACGACTCGAGAAGTGGCCCAACTCGGAAGCGGGCAGGTGTGACAGGCGGATTTGCGAAGGATATGGGTTGGCGAGGCGTCTGAGTGGTTTGGGGAGTGAATTTCAGACAGATCTGGGCCTGGATGAGTGTCGGAAGCGGTTTTTCGGGGGAGCTGGGAAAAGCTAACTGGAGTTGAGGCGACTCAAGACGAGGTGGAAGAGGGGTTGTTCGGGAAAGGCTGAGGAAAGATGGACCCAGATGCGTCGAGTGGTTTGTCGGATCCGGGCCCCAATCTTGAGGATCCGACGACGTAAGGTTTCGATTTCGAGCTTGTGCCAGGGGGTTCCGTGAAGATAGTCGCGCAGGCGAACGAACATCTGGTAAGCCAGTGCATGCAGGAGGAGTCGAAACTGATTGGCCAGGAATCGATGACAGCTGAGTCGGTCCATGCTCAGATGATTCTTGAAGGCCTTGATGAAGTTCTCGGTCTGCCCTCGGTTTGTGTAGTGGTCATAAAGTGATTGGGAGCAGAGATCGTCCCGGTTGGTAACTACAAAGCGACGATTGATCCCACGCTGATCGACCTCCACTTTGACAATGACGCGACGGGATCGATCCCAGCTGTGGGCTCGATAAAGAAACTCGTCAAACTGACGCTGTTTTTCCTCCAGCTCAAGGAACCTTTCCCGAGTCGAATCCAGCAGGGGCTCGACCACTCGCTGCAGGCGAGGGTTTCGGCTTAACCCGATGACATATTGGAGTTTATTCTCTTCACATTCACAGAACTCGTAGAGCCGAGGCGTGGCAAAGCCGCTGTCGGCCCGAATCTCAATCTCGACATCCGTCCCCACTGCTTGTCGGATGGCCTCCACGACTCGCTTCAGAATGGGCACGATGTGAGAGGCAGCCCCCTTGTTGCCAGGTCTCAACACGGCACAGACCAGGTCTCCCGTGTCGGCATCGAAGATCAGCAAAGGATGCAAAATGTGGTTTCGGTAATACCCGTGGTAGAAGGAGAACTCCTGTTGGCCGTGAGTGTGGTCGTCGGTACTGTCCAGATCCAGGATGATCTTGCTGGGACGTCTCTTCTTCAGGGAGCGCACATAACGGCCTAGCAGCCACCGGCTCAGACGCATCAGATCCTTCTTGGTGACGGAGTTCTCCAGGCGGGAGAAAGTCGGCTGGGTGGCCAAATCGGGATCGCTCTCTGGCAACTGATCACAGACTGTCTTGAGCATCGGATCCGAGCGCAGCGTATCGGCGTCGTTACAGTCTTCGTAGCCGGCCACGATCTGCAAGACTCGTTGTCGGATCAACTTCAACAGGTCATGACGAATGTAGCGTTGGTCTCGACTTTCCGAAATACAGGAACTGAAGCCCTCGCACAATCGATGTTGACGATCCAGCGATCCAAACAACAACCATCCTGCGTCGGAAGTGAGGCTCCCCCCATCAAAACGAGCCGTGATGTTTCTGTGGCTATGAAATGGCAGGGTATTCTGGCAGACTGTTTTTGACATTGCCGTAGCTCCTGTTTAGGGTCTTTGTTTCTCTAAACCCTTTTATATCAGAGAGCTACGGCCTTTTTTACTGGGCCCACATCTCACTTGAATTTAGATCTCTTGCATAATCCGGGCTAGCCCGCATAGATCACCGATTTGGAAATGAAGGTGATTTTGGCAGGCCGGAACGGTTTTCTGAGAGTTTCGCTATCGATCCGGTCCAGGTCGAGTGATGCGGTGGTGTGGAGGGTCGTGAATGGAGCGTTTTTCGGGTTCGGAAGAGCGTGACGGAATGCATTCAGGCAGAGCTCGGCCTGAGCGATGGAACGATTTCGTTTTTGGGGGCGTTTGATCGGGACAGACCTCAGCAGCGCAGAGGAATGGCCTGGAGGTTTCGAACGACGGCAGCGAAGACCTCGCTGTAGGGATAGGCTTCCGACATGGAGATCCAGACGTGGCGGACCGTGAGGCGGACTTGGGCGCCGATCTTGAGGAGCTTCAAGCGAATCGTCTGACACTGAGCGCGAGCCAGGGGGGTCTGCTTCAGTCCGAGACGACGCAAGGCGTGCATGAGCATGTAGGCGGCGGAGGACAGATACAGCCGGAGTTGATTGGCGCGCATCGTTGCCGCGCTGGTCCGGTCGGCGAACAGACCCAACTGCTGTTCTTTTATGCGGTTCTCCATGTCGCCCCGCGCACAGTAGAAGTCTTCGTAGAGCGCGCGGGCCCCCAGGCGTTCCGGCGACAGGGAGGTGACGACGAATCGGGGATTGGCGCCTTTGTCCAGGAACTCGGCCTTGCCGACGACGCGTCGCTCCGAGGTCCAACTGTGGCGAGTCCGGTAGCGGAAATCCTTGAACACCCGCGCCGGTCGCCCGGTGGCGTTGAACTCGGCTTCGGCCTGAGTCATCGCTTCGGCGCTCTCTGACTTGAGCCGATCATTGTTGGCCAACCCCATCACGTAATCCACGTGATGGTCTTCACACCAGCGGAGCAAGTCATCCCGGCAAAAGCCCGAGTCGGCCCGGATGACGATCGAGACCTCCGGCCAGCTCTGCCGAATCCGGCCGACGATCCGTTCCAGTTCCTCCACCGATCCCGCGGCCCCATCGATATTGGAACACCGCAACCGGGCGCACAGCAGATGCTCCCCCGAGAAGATGTACAGCGGGAGATAACAGTAGTGGCGGTAGTAACCGTGAAAGAACCGGCCTTCCTGCTGGCCATGGATCGGGTCGTCGGTCGCATCCAGATCCAGCACCATCTCCTCGGGCGCCGATTCGTGGGACTCCACGAAGGCATCCACCATCCAGCCGTCGATCCGGTCCGGGTCCATCGCGATCTTCTTGTACCGCTCCTGCTCATCGACCTCGGCGCCGGTCAACTCCAACCGGTTCAGCGTACACCTGCCCGCCAGCGCCTTCCCCCGATCTGAGGCCTGCCGCCGCCTCTCCCCCAACGGATCGGCCTTATTCACCGCCACCGCCAGCATCGGATCGGTGCGCAACTGATCATGATCGTTCAGATCCTCGTACCCCAGACAGAGTCCGTAGATGCGCTGCCCCAACAACTCCTCGACCGTGTGTTCGATCAACCGCGGATCCCGGTGATCCCTGAAACACTCAGCCAGTCCGGCGATCAGACCCGTCCCCCTCTCGACCTCTCGCAACAGCAGCATCCCTGCATCGGAGGTGATCTTCCCGCCGTCGAACCGCGCCTTCACTTTGCGTTGAAATAGTCCGTGAAATTCGAACCTGGCTTGTTTACACTCTGTTCTCATAAGGGCCGCCTCCGTTTGCGTGTGAAAACGTTCATTCAAAACGCTTTATACCAAACAGGGCGGCCTTTTGAGGTCCTATCGGTGATCTATGCGGGCTAGTTGCCCGGGGCGGAGGCACCAATCGGAGCCCGCTGCGGAAGCAGCGGGTAGGAACTGTTGCAGGTGGGGCTCAGTTTCCCCACCCCTGGCTTCCGCCAGGGGCTCTGATCGCTGCCTGCTTTTCGGGCCAGAACGTGCTACGACCAGACCCTTCGAAACAGGCGAAGCGCGTTACCGTGCAGGATCCCGCTGATGTCATCCGAGGAATAACCGGCCTCTGCCAGGACCGGGCCAAAACCCTGCAGATCGGCAATCGTGTCCACGTCGGTGGGTGTCGCCTCGGCGCCAAAGCCGCCGTCCATGTCCGTGCCGATCGCAATGTTGGCGGTGGAGCCGCCCGCCAGGTCCGCAATATGCTCGACGTGAGGGAGCAGGCCCCGCATGTCGTATTTTGATTTCCAGGTTCGGAAATCAGGCCGGGCCCCCCATTCGATGTCGGGATCGATGAAGGACTGACAGAACACCAGGCCGATGACTCCGTCACGGGCGATGATTTCCCGAATCATCCAATCCTCCAGGTGCCGCTGTCCTTTGACGAGCGCCCGGCAGGTGCAGTGCGAGGCCATGACGGGGCCATCCCAGATCTGGAACGACTCTCGCACGGCCTGATCCGCCATGTGGGTGATGTCCAGAATCATGCCTGCCCGTCGCATCGCCTCGTAAAGCGGCGGTGCGGGTGACTTCAATCCACCTACGGTCTCGGTCCCGTGTATGTAAGTATTGTGACCGAAGTGGGCCGGGCCCACCACGCGCAACCCGGCATCCCACCAGAACTCCACGTCGTCCGGGTCCGCAATGGGATCGGCGCTCTCCATCGACAGGATGTGATAGATCGGTGTGGACTCCGTCGGATTCTCCCAGGCTGCCACTGCTTCATCCAGATCCGCTAATCCCAGTACGGGCTTGATTTCACCGCGCTTCACCAGCGCCTGATAGTAGGCGAGATGGCCCCGGCCCATGGCCATGGCCTGCTCTTGAGTGCGTAACCCATCCCCGCGCTTGTCCGGGTACCTCGGTTCGATGCGCGACATGATGGTGCTGAGAATGACCCCGACGTGGCCCCGCCGCAGCTCGGGAAATGTCACAGTGCAAATGCCGCAACTCAGCTCTTCGCTCACCTGCGGCGGTTCTGAGTCTTCCTGCCTTCGGACCTCGTGAACGGGAATGGTGAGGTCGCGATTCCAGAAGAGCGCGTCCCAGGCCAGGTCCAGGTGGAGATCGATGATCAGGGGTTGTGCCATGGGTGAGTTAATCTGTCCTTCCATTAGAAGATGAGGGGTCGGGCCTTCGTTGCAGGAACTTGAGCCGGGAAGCCAGAATGATACTGGCCACGAGCAACGCCGCCAGGGTGAGGTAAGAGCGGAACTGGCCGTAGTCCCACAACGCCTTGAGACCCACCGCCACAAAGATCGATCCCGACCCGATATTCGCAACAACCAGCCACCTCGGCATTCTCAAGGTCTGCGGCAGAAACCGCCGGTCCATCCAGGCATTAGCAAGACAGTAAAAACCACAGGTCAACACCCCCGTATAAATGGCGGCTGGCGTGACGATGTCCACGAGCTGCAGGTTCGGATACAAGCTGCTCGCCCACAACACCGCTACGCCTCCGCCCAGGAACCAGGCAATGGCGACGACCCGGATTTTTCGAACCGGCAGGCGGCCCCTCCAGCGGGGCAGTGTGTCCAGGTACTCGACGAAAACGCGGTTGAAGAGCTCCGGCCCTCCGTAAATACTCCCGAAGAAGGTCAGAAAGATGGCGATCTTGTAAAGGGGCAGCAGCCAGGGGCTCAAGGCAGTCAGAAAAACCGCCTGATAGTTGAGCAGGTTGGTCCCTTCCGGGACCTGTTGGAGCGGGCTGAGGATGATCGTTCCCAGCATCGCGAAACAACACGATAAGACGGTCAGCGCACCAAAACTGACCAGCGTGTCGATCAGCGCGGCGCGCAGCCAGATGCGGGTGGGATGATCGGGCCGCTCTGCGGCTTCCCTCAGTTGCCGGGGGCTGGCCAGACCCGTGTGACTTCGCCCCCACTTCTTGTCCCGCAGAAAGGAGGCATAGCCCAGATAATCGGAGGTGGAACCCCCGATGGCCGAGACATAGACCAGCACCTCCACCCACACCGAGCGAATCCGGAACTGGGGCAGTTTTTCGGGCAGCCAGTCCGGGTAGGAAAGGGGCTGGGGCAGAAAAGCGCCCTTAACGGCAGCCAGCCAGTCGGGACCGACGTAAAACATCGCCACCACGATACAGACCGCCGTCACCCCCAGGATCATCATCTGGGCCTTTTCCAGAAAGTCGTACCCCCCCAGCGCCAGCAGGACCACGGCGGCCGCCGCGCAGGCGGTGGCCCAGAGATAAAGGTTTCCCACCCCGAACATCCAGGTACAGGCCGTCCCCAGGATCCCCAGCAGAAAAGAAACCCAGGGGGGCTGGCACACCAGCACGATGATGAAGATGAAGAGGGTAAACCAGCCGCGGGGCCCGGCGATGAGGCTCCAGCGGTACATGGGGTGGCCGCCGCTGAGGATCATGTGGCGCATGCCGGAGTAGGCCAGTACCCATTTCAGAAACGACACCGCCAGAAACACCCACAGGATGCGGTAGCCGAATATGGTGCCGCCCCGAGAGGCAAACAGGGTTTCTCCGCTCCCCAGGGTCAACGAGGCTACGATGGCCCCGGGGCCGAAAAAGCGCAGCCACAGCAGCGGGTTGGCCCGAATCAGGGCACGTGGCGGCGCCAGCAGTTCCTGTTCTACTTGCTGGTTCATCATCGATCGCTGGAGCTCCTACTCTTGAGGTCCCTCCGCCGACAGGAAATCAAGATCGGCTCCCAGGTGGGCCGGCAGGACATGCTGTGCGTAAAGGCGGGCCCAGCCACGGGCAGGGAGCGGGGGCGGAACGAAAGTCGCGCGTCGGCGTTCCATCTCGGCATCTTCAACCAGAAGGTCGATGCGTCGTTCACTCCCGTTGAGTTCGATCAGGTCCCGGTCACGGACCAGCGCCAGCGGTCCACCTGCTGCGGCCTCCGGAGAGCAATGCAGGACCACCGTGCCAAAAGCTGTGCCGCTCATTCGTGCATCCGAGACACGCACCATGTCGCGGATACCCGCCTCGGCCAGGTAGCGGGGGATGGGTAAAGCGCCTGCTTCCGGCATACCGGCACCCACCGGACCCGCGTTGCGCAGGACCAGGACGTGGTCCGGAGTGATCTTCAAGCCGGGGTCGTCGATACGGCGTTCGACATCCTCGGGGGAATCGAAAACAATTGCGGGACCCCTGTGATTCAACAGGGATTCCGTGGCCGCTGCCGCCTTGATCACTGCCCCTTCGGGCGCGAGTGAACCTTTCACGATCAGCAGCGACTGAGTTGATCCCAAAGGGGCATCGAGTGTTCGGATGACATCCTGCCAGTCGGCTGGAGGCGCGACCTGCTCGAGCAGTTCCCCAAGGGTCTTACCGGTCACGCCGCGCGCCGAGGCGTCCAGACGGTCGCCCAGCGCTTTCAACAGGACGGGAACACCACCAGCCCGGTCCATATCCTCCAGCCAGTTGGCGCCGGCCGGCTTGCAATTCACCAGAAGCGGTACCTGCTCCGAAATCCTGTTGAAATCCTCGAGCGTGAGATCCACTGCCACACGTCGAGCCAGAGCCAGGAGATGGATGATGGCATTGGTGGAGCCGCCCAGCGAGATCAAGACCCCAACCGCATTCTCGAAAGCGCTGCGGGTGAGAATATCTCGCGGGCGAATGGGCTCCTGTGCCAGTTCGACCGCTCTTCGCCCCGAAGCCACCGCATTGCGCAGACGATCGCCCGATCCCGACGGAGCAGTCGCACCGCCGGGCAGCATCAACCCCAGCGTCTCGGTCAAACAGGCCATGGTTGACGCGGTGCCCATGACCATACAGGTCCCGCCCGTGGTGCACAGAGACTGTTCGATTTCTTCGATCTCCTGCTCCTGCAGTTCGCCCCCGCGAAACCCTGCCCAGTAGCTACGGCAGTCCGTACAGGCGCCCAGCCTCCGGTCGCGCCAGTGGCCGGTCCGCATCGGGCCCGTCACCACCGAGATGGTCGGGACGTTGGCAGAGGCCGCCGCCATGAGCTGGGCCGGCACCGTCTTGTCGCAGCCACCCACCACGACAGCCGCATCCATGGGATAGGCCCGAAGAGCCTCCTCTGTTTCCATTGCCAGCAGGTTCCGATAAAGCATCGAGGTCGGCGAGATCAGAATTTCGCCCAGCGAGAGCGTCGGGCACACCAGGGGCAGGCCGCCGGCTTCGAGGACGCCGCGCTTGACGGCAGCCACCAGGGCCGGCATATCGCGGTGGCAGGTCGTGTAGTCCGAGCTGGTATCGATAATGGCGACCAGAGGCCGCTCCAGATCGATTCGATCATAACCAGCCGAGGCCAGAAAAGCCCTGCGCAGATACCTGCTGAAGTCGGGGTCCCCGTAGGAGGTGAGGTCCTGATCCACACCGCGCGGCGAGCGATTGGTCTTATTCACGGGTCTTGAGCTCAGAAGAGAACCACCGTTCGAGCAACCTCGCCATTTTCGAGTGCCGCGTAGGCCTCGTTGATCTGCTCGAAAGGATAGGTGCGTGTGAGCAGTTCGTCCAGCTTGAGTTTTCCGGCCTGGTAGAGATCCATCAGAACGGGAATGTCGATTCGGGGCCTGCTCGACCCGTACACGGATCCCCTCAGGACCCGCTCATCGAAGATAAGTCCCATGACCGGTATGGACACTTCGGTTTCGAAGGGCGTGACGCCGAGAGCAATCGCCTCGCCGCGCTTGGCCAGGCAATCATAAGCCTGTCGGAGCGTCTCCGGGCGCCCAATGACCTCGAACGCATAGTGCACTCCCTTCTGTCCGGTCAGGGACAGGACTTCCTCTACCGGATCACCCGATGACGCGTTGACCGTGTGGGTGGCTCCAAACTGTCGGGCCAGGTCAAGTTTATTGTCCAGAAGGTCCACTGCGATGATCTTTTCAGCTCCGGCCAGAGCGGCACCCTGCACCACATTCAAGCCCACTCCTCCGCTGCCGAAGACGGCCACGGAACTACCCGGCTTCACCCGGGCTGCATTCGTCACCGCTCCCATTCCCGTTATGACCGCACAGCCCAGCAACGCCGCCTGCTCAAGGGGAAAGCCTTCTGGAATCTTTACCAGCGCCTTTTCCATGATCACCGTGTACTCGGAAAAAGCCGACACGCCGATAAAGTGCTTGATCTCCTTACCGTCCAGGGAAAACCGGCCGGTACCGTTCAACAGTCGGCCTGTCGCTCGGATTTCCCGCCCTACCTCGCAGAGTGCCGGGCGCGCCGCTGTACAGTATTCGCACTCGCCGCAAGCGACTCGCCACAGGGGAATGACGTTGTCTCCCGGGCGCACGGAGGTCACCCCGGGACCCGTTTCGATCACGGTCCCGGCTCCTTCATGCCCCAGGACTGCCGGCAGGGGCGCACCCAGGTGCCCCGTCATCACGTGCAGGTCACTGTGGCAAACGCCGCCCACAGCCATGCGAACCAGCACTTCACCTTCCTGCGGTCCGGCCACTTCGACCTCTCGAATATCGAGCTTCTGGCCAACTTCAAAGAGTATTGCCGCCTTCGCCTTCATAATTCTTAGATCTCCTCTTCTCCCCAGGTGCTGCCCCCGGTAGATTACCTTGCCAACAGGCCGGGCGCTACAACACGGTAACTCCACCATTGACCACCAGGGTGTGGCCTGTAATGAAATCGTTGACTACCAGTCCAAGAATAGCTTCAGCTACATCTTCTGGACGACCCAGCCGCTGGAGAGGGTTTTTTCTTCTGTACTCATCCGCGAATTCCTCCATCCCCTCAATCCAGCGGGTCTCCGCGACTCCGGGAGCCACTGCGTTGACGCGGATTTCCGGGGCCTCACTTAGTGCCAGCGCACGAGTCATGTTCACGACGGCCGCTTTCGAAGCCGTATAGGCGATGGAACTTCCCTGTCCCGTAAAGGCCGAGTCCGACGCGACATTGACGATTTGTCCACCGTTGTGACTTCTCATGGCGGCAATCGCGGCTCGTGAGCAAAAAAACGTGCCCTTCACGTTCACCGCCAGGATCCTGTCCCACAGCTCTTCGGTCATTCCTTCCAGGTCCCGGGTGGGAACCAGCTGGGTGATCCCTGCGTTGTTGACCAGGATGTCCAGCCGGCCCATCGTCGTCACGACTTCCTGCACCATGGATCTTACCGAGGCATCGTCTGAGATATCCGCTCGAACGGCTATTCCTTCGGCGCCGAGTTGCTGTATCTCAGAGACTGTGTCCGTGGCGTCCGTTTTGGAACGGGAGAAGTTGACGGCAATCTTCGCTCCTTCCCGCGCAAACCGGAGGGACGTTGCCTTTCCTATTCCGGTGCCGCCTCCCGTGACCAAAGCGACCTTGCCCGTCAGTCTACCCATCACACCCTCATCTCACTCAACGTTTTCCGCAATGTAGAAGGACCCTCCGTGGTCCGATTCCGATCTGTTCGTAGGGGCCGGCCTCGTGCCGGCCCGGTCAACGGGCGACCACCAGGGTCGCCCCTACGGGGTCCGATCCGATCCGATCGCCGCGTGGAAGCTGCCCCTACCCTTTTCATTCAGCCGTATCTGCGCCGGTACCGCGCAATCTTGACCACAGCCACTCCGGCATCTCAATAACGGATGTGAGACCACCGTCCACCACTAAATAAGTTCCGGTCATGTAGGAAGACATGTCCGAGGCCAGGAAAAGAGCGGCCTGGGCAATGTCGTGAGGTTGACCGTTGCGACGCAGGGGACACATCCGGGCCGTCTTCACCCGGTCGTCCGGGGAGAGGCCGTCCCACAGACCTGTCTCGACGGCACCGGGCAGAATCGCGTTGACCCTGACGGTAGGCGCATAGTCGGCAGCCAGCGACCGTGTGAGCCCCAGAAGCCCCGCCTTGGAGGCCTGATAGGCGGAATGCAGGGCGTAGCCTCGAATCGATTGCACCGACCCGGTCACGATAAACGCGCCTCCACCCCGGGCCAGCATCGGGGGAAGCGCGCAATGCGCAATCATCCAGGTGGCTTTCAGACACACGTCGAGGGTGCGGTCCCAATCCGCCTCACTCGTATCCGTGGCGTTCGCGAGGGGGTAGGCCGCCGCATTGCTGTACACAATGTCCAGCTGCCCGTAGTGATCCAGGGCGGCCCCGACCATCGCCTTCACCGACTCCATCCTTCCCACGTCGGCTTTCAGCGGGAGGGCGTCACCGGAAGCTCTTCGTATGTTTTCGACCGTTTCTTCGGCCTCGGTCTCGTTGATGTCGGCAACGACAACCCTGGCACCCTGTTTTGCGAAAAGCTCGGCTGTGGCCCGTCCTATTCCCGAGGCCGCACCGGTGATCAGAGCAACCTTGTCCTGGAGTAACGTTTGCAAATCCCCCCCAAGATAATCGTCTTCAGAGCGACTTTCCAGTGGGAGGGCAGGGGGTTCAGGCGCTGACAGGCTGACAAGCTGACAGCGGCGACCTGATCGGACCCGGTAGGGGCGACCCTGGTGGTCGCCCGTTGACCGGGCCGGCACAAGGCCGGCCCCTACGGGAGATGCGATCGGATCGGGGTCAGTTTGAAGAACCTGTTGACGCCCCTACAGTTCGAGCTTCCCGTTGTAGACCATGTCCTTGAGCTTGAACTTCTTCTTCACCTGCTGGCGTCCGATCGTTGTGACAAACTCAACCTGTTTGTTGTCGAGTGTGATGGCCTGGCTGCGAGGAAACATGAGGAGGAGCTCCGCGCTTTCCATCTTCCCGCGAGCATCATCCCTTTCCAGCTCGGGAGCGTCGCGCCTTTCGATGTCGACTGCCTGGATCGGAGAACGTCCCGATATCTTCAGAAACGACTCCGATTTCAGGAGCTCAGCAAGATCCCCCTGATTCGACTCGCCTTGGGATTGGGAAGCGGCGCGAATAAGGGGCCAGACCGCCCCGGATAGACCAATCGTGTAGTGGGTTTTCTCCGGCGTCAGTTCTTCGGCTTCCTTCGCTTCACTCCCGTAGCGATGCGCCGCCAGGGCATGTTTGATCGGCAAAGCGCTGAACCAGCGGACTGTCAGACTAAAGCTGGGGGCAAAGCCGCCTGCGCCACCGCCGTAGCCGCCACCACCACCGGAGCCTCCGCCGCCAGATCCTCCAGCGCCGCCACCGGGTTGCCCGGAGCCTCCGCCGCCAGATCCTCCAGCGCCGCCACCGGCTCCAGGATAGCCGCCGCCACCACCACCGCTGGGAATACCGGATCTACCTCCGTCAGCTCGCTGACCACCAGACTGCATGCCGCTCATTCGGATGTTCACAGAACGCGCCCAGGGAGATTTGGTGAGCATCTGCTTGATCTCTTTCCCACTCCACTCGGGAAACTCCTTGTGCTCCCAGAACTTCTTTCCCCCAAAAGCAATGACGCCCACTCCCAGCGCGACGATCAGGGTGACGAAAACTTGTCTTTTCATAGCTCACCTCGGTTTCAGGCTGATCCGGATTCTAGCGCTAATTGTACCCTTTGGAATCCTCAGGGTGCAAAGTACTCACGCGCCTTCGCGGGCGTGAATCACCCGGTCGGGTAACCTTTTGTACGCAGGCGAACAAATCCCGTACGCGCTGCTCCTCGAGCTTGTGAAGAGCCCCTTCGGGCATTGTTGAGGGGTTGCCGGAAAGCAGCCTACTTGTAGGCCACAGCCGCACTGGCCGGGCCTCGCAGCGGTATGACTTCGGTGCGGCGAAATCCAGCCTCGGTGCACCAGAGATTGAAATCGCGGCCGGTAAAATCAAAGGCCTCCCCAAACTCGATGAGCATGTTCAGTGACATCATCAGTCCGAAGATGTTGCTGCGCCTCTCGTCATCGATAAGGTTTTCGATGGCCACGCACGCTCCTCCCTCGGGCAGGGCCGCATGGGCGGACCGGATCAGGTGCATCTTATTCTCCAGATTCCAGTCGTGCAGAATCATTCCCATGGTGACGACATCGGCAGCGGGGATGGAATCCTGGAAGAAGTCGACGAAGGCCGCCTGGATGCGGTCTGCGAGACCCTGTTCTTCGATCGTCTTGCGGGCGATGGGTTCGACTGGAGGGAGGTCACAGGTCGTGAGCCGCATATGAGGGTGGTGTTGCGCCACAAGGATGGAGAGCTGTCCCGTGGCGCCACCAATGTCGCACATGGTCTCGTAACCGGAGAAATCGAATTTGCGGGCGAAGGCTTCGAAGTTGGGCAGTGAGATGCCTGTCATCGCTCTCATGAACTGCTCGAGGCGAGCGGGATCCCGGTACAACTCCTCGAACACCGGCGTTCCCGAGTGCTTGATTTCGTTTTGGGGTCGTCCCGTCTGCAGGGCCTCGGTGAGGTCCCCCCAGAACCCGTAGAGACGGGCATTGAGCATTTCAAAGAATCCCCCGATATAGGATTCCCGATTCTTGTCCAGGAAGTGGGCACCGTCCTCGGAGTTTCGATAGGTAGCCTCCGGCCCCTCCCCGTCGCGGTCCAGCACCTGCAGCGCGACCAGCGCATCCAGGAAATCCGGTACGGCCCGGTTATGAAGGCCAACACCCTCTCGAATCTCCCGACCCGTCATGGCAGTGCCTCCAAGAAGGGTGAACAGTTCCAGTTCCATAGCCGAGAGAAATATCTTTGCCCGCCAGAATCCCGTAGCAAGCTCCATAAACTGAGAGGGATCTCGATTCGTCATCTACTACTTCCTTTCGTGACGTGACCGTGAGGATACTGCATATCAGCAGATTTGTATCGCGAGCGCATCGAGTTCGCAAACCCTCACCGGTTCCGACAGGGCCAGGCAATCGAGCGACCCGACCGAAGGGCGCCCGGTCTCCTCAGATTCCGGAGATTGGCATCAGCCATTCTCCAGTCCTGGCTGCGGCATCCAGTAACGGGTTCGATGGGGTGCCGGGTCCAGTGCGGCCGCAATGCGTGAAACTGGCGCCGATCCGTCAGTAGGATATTCAGATAGAGGAGTTGCGTGTTGACCAGGGAGGAGCGAATGGATAGCACCGGTCCCTCGGAATCGGCCCCGATTCGCCTGAATGTGGCACCTAGTTCCGGTACCTCGATTCGGGCGAAGTCCCGGGAGTGCAGTTGCCCGTAGAAGTTTCGGGTCTCCTGCATTCGAGCCCACTGCTTTCCGATGATCCTCACGGCAAGAAAGGATGTCATCAGAAGAAAAACCGCGATTGCCAGCCTCCCGATGTAGACCGGCGCCCGCCCCCACGTATTCCACAGGAAAGCAAGAGTGCAGCTGCCGGCCAGCCCCAGTCCCGGGAGAGAAGAGGACAGGTACCTGGGGTAAAAGCGCCCGGGCAGACTGACCGTCAGGAGCCCCAGAGCGAATAACAGCAGTCCCGCTTGAAACAGGCGCGAGGAGCGGACCGGGCCGACGAACAATCCGATCAGACTCAACAAGAGAAAAAGAGTGCGCAGCTTGGACTCCGTGAGGAAAAGCAGTGGCGACGAGTACATGCTCGGACCGGGCCGCATTGCCGCGTGCTGATACAGAAAGTCAAGGAACCCGAGGGCAGGTGATCTCCAGAGAGGCGGAAACAGCAAGACGAAAACAACCCATGCAGCCAGACCGAACACCAGAAACCGAAGGATCTCGGCCTGGATCTGCCGCCGGGTGCCTCCCTGCCCGCGGGCGGAGAGAAGGCGCAGAAAAACGTAGGCCAGCAAAACCACCCCAACGACGCCGGCATTGAGCCGGTTCGAAAGGCCTACACCAAGAACCACCCCGGCCCCCAGCAGAAGCGGGAGGGATTCTCGCTCCCGGGCCTGCATGTAAAGCAGGATCGAGCCGGGCACGGTAAGGGTCAGCAGGGATTCCAGGTGGGCAAGACTCCCCATCTCCAGAATAACGGGTTCGAAGATCAGGAAGAAAAGCAGGGAGAGTTGACCGACCCAGGGAAGTCCCAGACGGCCGCACAGGAAGAGCAGAACAAACGGGGTGGCGACGCTGCACAGGGCGTGCAGAAGACGAGAGGAGAAAATAGCCAGTAGGACGCCGTCGATCTCCCGATCGAAAGAGGGAGAAGGAGTCACGACCCGGCCCACTTCTGTCAGAACCGCCGTGCCGGTTCCTGTCGCTTCCCTGGTACTGAACACTGGACGTTCTCCCTGCCCGTGGACAATCGTCCAGTGTCTTTGTTCCAGTGCCTCCCAGTTGCCTTCGACTGCCGAGCGCAGCAGGAAATCGCCACGCAGCATCCAGAAGGGCTCGTCGAAATGGAGACTCTCGCCAAATGCCGCGGCGAGACGGATCAGGAGCGTGGCCAGGAACAGGTAGAGCAGAATCGCATTTTTTCTCCTCCTTCGCGCCGGATCCCGGGCCGGAATCCCAACTTGGGCAACCTCCATCGCTCCACTCGGTTAAAAGGTGGACAGTCTAAGAATTCGCCCGGCAACCCTCAGGTTTCAATGGGCGAGTAGTGCTTCAATGGCGGAGCTCTCGAGGGGACGATAGTAGAAAAAGCCCTGCCCGTACTCGCAGTCCAGCGCTTTCAGGCCGGCCGCCTGCTCAGCAGTCTCGACGCCCTCGGCGGCCACGCTCAAACCCAGGTTCTGCGCCAGCTTGATGATGGCACCGACAATCTCCGTGCTCTCCATCCGGATGCCCAGCTGGGACACGAAACTGCGGTCGATTTTCAGTGTGTCCACGGGCAGCCGCTGCAAGTAGCTGAGCGAGGAGTAGCCGGTGCCGAAGTCGTCCACGTGCACCTGCACCCCGAGCGACCGCAGCTCCGAGAGCTTGGCCACTACCGACTCGGCGTTCTCCATGATCACGCTCTCCGTCAACTCCAGCCGCAGGCAGGAGGGATTGAGACCGGTCCTGTCCAGGACTTGAACGATGACGTCCACGAAATCGGCCTGCATGATTTGCTCGCTGGAGAGGTTGATCGACATGGACAGGTCGCGCGTCTCCTTGTGGCGGGACTGGCACTCGGCCATCTGGCTACAGGCGGCCTCCATGACCCACCTGCCGATCGGTACGATCAGGCCCGTGTCTTCCGCTACCGAGATGATCTCCTCCGGAAAAATCAAGCCGCCCTCCGGATGCTGCCAGCGGAG
This sequence comes from Acidobacteriota bacterium, assembly GCA_965205615.1. Classification (GTDB taxonomy): domain Bacteria; phylum Acidobacteriota; class UBA6911; order RPQK01; family CBDAPI01; genus CBDAPI01. Next base: position 173,455 of record CBDBHK010000020.1, read on the forward strand.
CAGGGCTTCAAAGCCGACAATATGATCTTCGGCAAACGAAACCATGGGCTGATAGTGCAATCGCAGTTCTTCACGTTTGACCGCCTGACTGAGATCCGACTCGAATTTGAGCATGGCCGCCGCCTGGGTGCGCATCTGCTTGTCGAACACCTGGAGGCCACCCCTCCCGCCGACCTTGGCCTGGTACATGGCGATATCGGCGTCGCGTAGAATGTCCTCCGGACGCTGGTGGCTCGCCGACACGGCGGCGATTCCGACACTTACCGTCGCCAGGCCCTCATGGCCGTCGACGTTGAAGGGGACCGCCAGTTCCTTATGGATCCGCTGCGCCACCCGTTCGGCGGCATCGGGCAGGGAGACGTCAATCAGAATCGCGAACTCGTCGCCTCCCAGACGGGCGATGGTGTCACCGGGGCGCAACATGGACTCCAGGCGTCGCGCCATGGAGACCAGCAGGAGGTCTCCGGCCAGATGGCCGAGGCTGTCGTTAACGTGCTTGAAGCGATCCACGTCCAGAAACAGCACTGCGCAAGAGGCCGCATCCTTGTCTGGCCGGCGGCGCATTCTCGCGACAGCAACCCCCAGCCTGTCCAGAAACAGGGCGCGGTTTGGAAGTTGGATCAGGGCATCGTGCAGGGCATCGTGGAGGAGGCGCTTCTGGGCATTCTTCCGTAGGCTGATGTCGGTCAGCGACCCGGCCATTCGGTGGGCTTTGCCCTGCCCTCTTCTGACCGCGATTCCGCGGATCAGCACCCACCGGTAACTGCCGTCTTTGCGGCGGATCCGATGCTCGTTCTCCCAGTGGTTCGCGAAAACCGGGGCCTCTGAACCGTCCCTTCCCACATGTGCTTCCAGGTCGGCTCGAAGACGGTGGACGTCTGAGGGATGAACACGATCCAGCCACTCTCCCGGGTCGGTGGAAAGCTCCGATTCCGCGTAACCCAGGATGGCCTTCCAGCGCGGTGAAAAGTAGATCTTGTCGCTGACCAGGTCCCAGTCCCATAAGCCGTCGTTGGCTCCCCGTACCGCCAGAGCATAGCGCTCCTCGCTCTCTCGAAGGTCCTCTTCGGCACTCTGACGCTCCATCGCGTATCGTATGGAACGCTTGAGAACGTCGGTGCCGACCTCTCCCTTGACCAGGAAGTCCTGGGCTCCGTGGCGCACGGCTGTGGAGGCCATCGCCTGGTCGTTCATGCCGGTCATGATGATGATCGGCACTCCGGGGGCAGCGCTGTGAATGCGGTGGAAGGAGTCCAGTTCCCCGGGGTTGCTGTCGGGCAGGGACAAATCCAGCAGAATGACGTCGGGGACTGCACCCGAGGCGAGATGCTCGAGACCACTGCCGACGCGGTCGGAGACCTGGATCTCAAACCTGGGCCGGGTCGATTCATGGAGGAGGCGCTCGATGACCCGGACGTCGGATGGATTGTCCTCAACAACCAGTACTTTGACTCGCCCTCCGCTCATCCGGTCTCCTTGCGAGCAGGAGAGGAAGGTGCACCTCGCTCGACGCTTCCATCCGGCTCCTCACCGCTCTCCCTGCGGTCCGCCAGAAGAGGAAGCGTGAAGTAAAAGATCGCCCCCCTGCCGGGCTCGGATTCTACCCAGATGCGGCCGCCGTGTTTCTCCACGACTTCCCTGCAGATGGCGAGTCCCAGACCTGAACCGGCCGCATCCCCGCTGCGAGCAAAGTGTTCGAAGACTTTCTCGGCCGAACCCGGCTCGATCCCGATTCCACCGTCTTCGACAGAGAAGGTCCAGTCTTCGCCGTCCTGCCTGGCCGCTACGTCAATCGAAGGCGGGTTCTCGCCGTGGAACTTCACCGCGTTGCTGAGCAGGTTGCGAAACAGCAGGCGAAGCTGGTCGGGGTCGGCTCGGACCGTGGGCAAAGGGTTGACGGTAACGGTTGCCTGACTCTCTTCGATGGGAAGACGGAGTATCTCCAGTACATCTTTGACCAGATCGTTGCAATCAACCGACTCCACCCGCTGTTCGCCGCCGAACCGGCCCAGGGTCAGCAATCCTTCGATCAGGGATTGCAGCCGCCGCACACCACCCACCACCAGATCCGCCGATTCTTCAGCCGTCTTACCCAGCTTGCCCTTACTGTCTTCCAGCAGCATCCCGGTGGACTGCTCGATGGTTCGCAGGGGCTCCCTGAGTTCGTGAGCTACCAGGGAGGAGAACAGTCTCAAATCCTGCCTGGAGGTCGCCGGTTTTGGGGTCTCCTCCCGCTCCTCGGGACGCAGTGCTTCCTGCTCCTTGATCTCCTCAAGTAGCCCATCCAGCACCGGCATTCCCTGATCGTCCAGATTGACCAGTTCGGTAAACGCCACCTGAATCAGGCGGCCGTCGACCCCGGCCAGGGATTGCCGGCGCCTGTAGATCTTGCCCGTCTCGGTAAAACCCCTCAGAAGCCTTGGAGTCAAGTCTGACAGGTCGTGCTGTCGGGCCTCCTCCAGGGAGCGGGCTCCCAGAATGTCCAGAAAAGCCTCATCGGCATCGAGCAACTGTCCATCGAGCGTGGACCGAAAAACACCGATTCGCGAACGCGCCAGAATATCCCGGATTCTGGGTTCGCGCGGGGGGCGGCTCTGCCGCGCCGCTGCCCGCTCCAGAGCTGCCCGCAGAATCCCCGGGAGCTCGAGGAAACTTGCCGAGGACTTCTCGAGGGTCGTGGCCAGGTGATTCCGGCCAACCCCGAGCCGGGCGTCCCGGCCCTTGGCTACGAGAATGACCACCGGGGAAGTGGGACGCCGAATGCGGACCTCTAGCCCGCATAGATCACCGATAGGACCTGAAAAGGCCGCCCTGTTTGGTATAAAGCGTTTTGACGATGAACGACTTCAAAGCCAAACGGAGGCGGCCCTTATGAGAACAGAGTGTAAACAAGCCAGGTTCGAATTTCACGGACTATTTCAACGCAAAGTGAAGGCGCGGTTCGACGGCGGGAAGATCACCTCCGATGCAGGGGTGCTGCTGTTGCGAGAGGTCGAGAGGGGGACGGGTCTGATCGCCGGACTGGCTGAGTGTTTCAGGGATCACCGGGATCCGCGGTTGATCGAACACACGGTCGAGGAGTTGTTGGGGCAGCGCATCTACGGACTCTGTCTGGGGTACGAGGATCTGAACGATCATGATCAGTTGCGCACCGATCCGATGCTGGCGGTGGCGGTGAATAAGGCCGATCCGTTGGGGGAGAGGCGGCGGCAGGCCTCAGATCGGGGGAAGGCGCTGGCGGGCAGGTGTACGCTGAACCGGTTGGAGTTGACCGGCGCCGAGGTCGATGAGCAGGAGCGGTACAAGAAGATCGCGATGGACCCGGACCGGATCGACGGCTGGATGGTGGATGCCTTCGTGGAGTCCCACGAATCGGCGCCCGAGGAGATGGTGCTGGATCTGGATGCGACCGACGACCCGATCCATGGCCAGCAGGAAGGCCGGTTCTTTCACGGTTACTACCGCCACTACTGTTATCTCCCGCTGTACATCTTCTCGGGGGAGCATCTGCTGTGCGCCCGGTTGCGGTGTTCCAATATCGATGGGGCCGCGGGATCGGTGGAGGAACTGGAACGGATCGTCGGCCGGATTCGGCAGAGCTGGCCGGAGGTCTCGATCGTCATCCGGGCCGACTCGGGCTTTTGCCGGGATGACTTGCTCCGCTGGTGTGAAGACCATCACGTGGATTACGTGATGGGGTTGGCCAACAATGATCGGCTCAAGTCAGAGAGCGCCGAAGCGATGACTCAGGCCGAAGCCGAGTTCAACGCCACCGGGCGACCGGCGCGGGTGTTCAAGGATTTCCGCTACCGGACTCGCCACAGTTGGACCTCGGAGCGACGCGTCGTCGGCAAGGCCGAGTTCCTGGACAAAGGCGCCAATCCCCGATTCGTCGTCACCTCCCTGTCGCCGGAACGCCTGGGGGCCCGCGCGCTCTACGAAGACTTCTACTGTGCGCGGGGCGACATGGAGAACCGCATAAAAGAACAGCAGTTGGGTCTGTTCGCCGACCGGACCAGCGCGGCAACGATGCGCGCCAATCAACTCCGGCTGTATCTGTCCTCCGCCGCCTACATGCTCATGCACGCCTTGCGTCGTCTCGGACTGAAGCAGACCCCCCTGGCTCGCGCTCAGTGTCAGACGATTCGCTTGAAGCTCCTCAAGATCGGCGCCCAGGTCCGCCTCACGGTCCGCCACGTCTGGATCTCCATGTCGGAAGCCTATCCCTACAGCGAGGTCTTCGCTGCCGTCGTTCGAAACCTCCAGGCCATTCCTCTGCGCTGCTGAGGTCTGTCCCGATCAAACGCCCCCAAAAACGAAATCGTTCCATCGCTCAGGCCGAGCTCTGCCTGAATACATTCCGTCACGCTCTTCCGAACCCGAAAAACGCTCCATTCACGACCATCCACACCACCGCATCACTCGACCTGGACCGGATCGATAGCGAAACTCTCAGAAAACCGTTCCGGCCTGCCAAAATCACCTTCATTTCCAAATCGGTGATCTATGCGGGCTAACCCGGATTATGCAAGAACCGTAGTTCGGTGTTGAAAAACGACTCGAGAAGTGGCCCAACTCGGAAGCGGGCAGGTGTGACAGGCGGATTTGCGAAGGATATGGGTTGGCGAGGCGTCTGAGTGGTTTGGGGAGTGAATTTCAGACAGATCTGGGCCTGGATGAGTGTCGGAAGCGGTTTTTCGGGGGAGCTGGGAAAAGCTAACTGGAGTTGAGGCGACTCAAGACGAGGTGGAAGAGGGGTTGTTCGGGAAAGGCTGAGGAAAGATGGACCCAGATGCGTCGAGTGGTTTGTCGGATCCGGGCCCCAATCTTGAGGATCCGACGACGTAAGGTTTCGATTTCGAGCTTGTGCCAGGGGGTTCCGTGAAGATAGTCGCGCAGGCGAACGAACATCTGGTAAGCCAGTGCATGCAGGAGGAGTCGAAACTGATTGGCCAGGAATCGATGACAGCTGAGTCGGTCCATGCTCAGATGATTCTGTGAAGGCCTTGATGAAGTTCTCGGTCTGCCCTCGGTTTGTGTAGTGGTCATAAAGTGATTGGGAGCAGAGATCGTCCCGGTTGGTAACTACAAAGCGACGATTGATCCCACGCTGATCGACCTCCACTTTGACAATGACGCGACGGGATCGATCCCAGCTGTGGGCTCGATAAAGAAACTCGTCAAACTGACGCTGTTTTTCCTCCAGCTCAAGGAACCTTTCCCGAGTCGAATCCAGCAGGGGCTCGACCACTCGCTGCAGGCGAGGGTTTCGGCTTAACCCGATGACATATTGGAGTTTATTCTCTTCACATTCACAGAACTCGTAGAGCCGAGGCGTGGCAAAGCCGCTGTCGGCCCGAATCTCAATCTCGACATCCGTCCCCACTGCTTGTCGGATGGCCTCCACGACTCGCTTCAGAATGGGCACGATGTGAGAGGCAGCCCCCTTGTTGCCAGGTCTCAACACGGCACAGACCAGGTCTCCCGTGTCGGCATCGAAGATCAGCAAAGGATGCAAAATGTGGTTTCGGTAATACCCGTGGTAGAAGGAGAACTCCTGTTGGCCGTGAGTGTGGTCGTCGGTACTGTCCAGATCCAGGATGATCTTGCTGGGACGTCTCTTCTTCAGGGAGCGCACATAACGGCCTAGCAGCCACCGGCTCAGACGCATCAGATCCTTCTTGGTGACGGAGTTCTCCAGGCGGGAGAAAGTCGGCTGGGTGGCCAAATCGGGATCGCTCTCTGGCAACTGATCACAGACTGTCTTGAGCATCGGATCCGAGCGCAGCGTATCGGCGTCGTTACAGTCTTCGTAGCCGGCCACGATCTGCAAGACTCGTTGTCGGATCAACTTCAACAGGTCATGACGAATGTAGCGTTGGTCTCGACTTTCCGAAATACAGGAACTGAAGCCCTCGCACAATCGATGTTGACGATCCAGCGATCCAAACAACAACCATCCTGCGTCGGAAGTGAGGCTCCCCCCATCCAAACGAGCCGTGATGTTTCTGTGGCTATGAAATGGCAGGGTATTCTGGCAGACTGTTTTTGACATTGCCGTAGCTCCTGTTTAGGGTCTTTGTTTCTCTAAACCCTTTTATATCAGAGAGCTACGGCCTTTTTTCTGGGCCCACATCTCACTTGAATTTAGATCTCTTGCATAATCCGGGCTAGTGCGCTCGCGGAACTCAGAGGGGCGCCAGCGCCAGCGTAGGTCAAACCGAATCGTGATACTTTTGAAACTGGAAAAGGAGGCCTCGGTATTGCCTTATCCCAGCATTGATCGGGAAATCGAGAGAATCGGACAGATCTATCACGAGGATGTCCTGGTCCATCGCTCCCGGGATCTGACTCTGCTCGGCCGCAAGTGCGACGCACAGATCCTGTACACGTTTCTGGGCTTTGAACTAAAAATGGGGAACACAAGGCTGAGTTGCCCGGACATGAGTACGGCCCGCTACCTGAAGATCTTTGCCGAGATCGGCATCAAGCAGGTCAAGCTTCCCTACGACCCCAGCCGGGTCCAGCTACTGGTGACCGGGCTAGAGCATTCGCTCGATCGGATCAAGGAGCTCTTACTGGAGCGAGATCTGGACTCCCCGCGCCATGCCGCCGCTCTGCGCCGCATTTACGCCCGCATCCGAAGGAGGCTGGCTTAGCAACCGAAGGTTGCTGGTTGTTGGTTGCCGGTTACCGGTTGCTCGACCAGGCACGAAGTACAGCAGCGCAAAACAGTAGCGCGCACGAAGTAAGCGCGCCTCTTTACAGTAGCGGGTCCTCGTACCAAAAGCCCGCTACTACGCCCTCAATGGCGCACGCGGACCGGCATCGAAGGGGGCATGCGGACGAGGCCCTCTGTCCGCTTATCGAAGGCATCTTCGCCCAGACTGGAGCGCAGGAACTCGATGAGCTCCGACACTTCTGTTTGCATCGATTCCATTTTGCTGCGCATATTGAGAATCACTTCGACACCTGCCAGGTTGACGCCCAGTTCCCGGGTGAGATTCAAGATGACTTCCAGCGTGTCGAGGTCGCTCTGGGAGTAGACACGCGTATTCCCCGCACTGCGCGAAGGGCTGAGCAGCCCCTGCCGTTCCCAGGCTCGTAGTGTCTGAGGATGCATACGGTGCATCCTGGCAACGGCGCCGATTGTGTACCCGATGGGTTTTCTTCTCATCCTACCCTTCCTTCACCTCAATCCCAGCTGCTCTCGAGGGTTTTCCGGATGAAGTTCGGCCAATTCTTTCAGTAGCTCCTTGGAGCGCGGGTCAGAGAGGGTCGGAAGGACAATTCGTACCTGCACGATCTGATCACCCCCAACACCTCCCCTGGGGCCGGGTGCTCCTTTGTGTTTGAGGCGAAATTTCTGTCCGCTCTGGGTGCCCCCGGGGATTCTCAATCTGGACTTTCCCTGCACGGTGGGCACTTCGATCTCCGCACCGAGGGCAGCTTCCGTGACCGTGATCGGGATCTCGCAAAGGATCTGATTCCCCTCGCGTCGAAAGAGTTCGTGCGGCTCGACCTCGATCAGAAGGTAGAGATCTCCGTGCGGTCCTCCGTTTAAGCCGCCGTTGCCTTTGTTCGGAATGCGCACCCTGGAGCCGGTATTGACACCCGCAGGGATCCGCACAGCGAGCGCCTCGGAAACGGCCCGGAATCCGGCTCCGGAACAGGCCGGGCAATCCCCGGGCCGGGTCTGGCCTGAGCCCCCGCAACGAGAGCAGGTCGCCGAGAATGTCATGCTCCCGCGTCGTTGTTGCCTCTGCCCGCTCCCGTGACATTCGGGACAGGGCTTCATCTTCGATCCCGGACGAGACCCGGAGCCGCGGCATGTCTCGCAGGCCGCCTGACGGTTAAAGTTAATCCGTTTTTCTGCCCCGTTGACTGCATCCAGAAAGGGGATCTTGACCTGATACTCGAGGTCCTGCCCTTTCCGGACTGAATCGGCAGCCGGGCGGCCACGGCGGCCGAAGAGATCGGAGAAAATCTCCCCAAAGCTGCCGAACGAAGGCGCACTGCCACTGTCGAAGCCGCGGAACTCGAAGTCCTGGACACCGCCGCCTGGATGCCAGCCGCTGGCATCCGCGGCCCCGTAGCGATCGTAAGCCTTGCGCTTTTCTGGATCGCTCAACACGGCGTAGGCTTCCTGGATCTCCTTGAAGCGCTCCTCCGCTGACTTGTCACCCGGGTTGATATCGGGATGGTGTTTGCGGGCAAGCCGACGGTAAGCCTTCTTGATCACCGCCCTGGAAGATCCCTTCTTGACCCCCAGGGCCCTGTAGTAGTCGCTCACTTGTTCTCTTCGACGTCGACATACTCAGCATCGATGACGTCTTCGTCCTCTTCCTTGGACTCCTCGGCAGCCGGCGATTCCGCACCCGGAGAGGGTTCGGTTGGACCGGCCTGGGCCTGGTACATGGCCTCGGCCAACTTGTGGGAGACCTGTGTCAGTGCCTCAGTTGCAGAGTTGATCCGGCCCACGTCATCACCTTCCATCGCCTCCCTCGTCTCGGCAATGGCCTCCTCAACGGCACTGACGTCCGCACGCTCGATCTTGTCCCGATTCTCGCTGAGCAGCTTCTCGGTACTGTAGACCAGTGTGTCGGCTCGATTACGTGCTTCGATCAGCTCCTTTTTGTGCTGATCTTCGTCAGCATGTGACTCCGCGTCGTCCACCATGTTGACAATCTCCGAATCACTGAGTCCGCTGGATCCGGTAATGGTGATCTTCTGCTCCTTGCCCGTACCCTTGTCCTTGGCGCTCACGTTGAGGATGCCGTTGGCATCGATGTCAAAGGTCACCTCAACTTGCGGGATGCCTCTGGGAGCCGGTGGAATCCCCATCAAGTGAAACTTCCCCAGCGACTTGTTGTCGACCGCCATAGGCCTTTCGCCCTGCAGCACGTGAATCTCCACTGAGGTCTGGTTGTCCGCCGCTGTCGAGAAGGTCTCGCTCTTGCGCGTGGGGATGGTCGTATTTCGCGTGATGAGACTGGTGGAAACCCCACCCAGAGTCTCGATTCCGAGCGAAAGCGGCGTCACATCCAGAAGCAGCACGTCCTTGACGTCACCTCCTAGAACTCCAGCCTGGACCGCAGCTCCGACTGCCACGACCTCATCCGGGTTGACACCCTTGTGGGGATCCTTCCCAAAGAACTCCTTAACCAGCTCCTGAACTTTGGGGATTCGGGTCGAGCCGCCGACCAGAACGACTTCGTCGATCTGGCTAGAATCCAGGCCTGCGTCCCTGAGTGCCTGTGCGAGGGGTTGCAGGGTGCGGCGCAGTAGCTCGTCCACCAGCTGTTCGAACTTGGAGCGGGTCAGGCTCAGGGTCAAGTGCTTGGGACCACTGGCGTCGGCAGTAATAAAGGGAAGGTTGATGTCGGTCTCCTGCGCTGAAGACAACTCCATCTTGGCTTTCTCGGAGGCCTCGCGAAGCCGCTGCAGGGCCATCTTGTCCTGTGACAGATCGATTCCCTGGTCCTTCTTGAACTCCTCGACGATCCAACCGATCAGGCGCTGGTCGATGTTGTCGCCCCCCAGGTGCGTGTCGCCATTCGTCGACTTAACCTCCACAACCCCTTCGCCAACCTCCAGAATCGAGATGTCGAAGGTGCCACCTCCGAAGTCGAATACGGCGATGGTCTCATCCTTCTTCGCGTCCAGACCGTAGGCAAGGGCGGCGGCAGTGGGCTCGTTGACCAGTCGTTTGACCTCGAGCCCGGCAATCTTGCCGGCATCCTTGGTGGCCTGCCTCTGCGAGTCATTAAAGTATGCCGGCACCGTGATGACAGCCTCGGTGACCGGTTCTCCCAGATACTCCTCAGCAGCCGACTTCAGCTTCTGCAGAATGTTTGCCGAGATTTCCGGCGGGGCCTGCTGCTTGCCGTTCAGCTCCACCCAGGCATCCCCGTTAGAGGCCTTGAAGACCTTGTAGGGAACCATGGAGATTTCCTCGGAGACTTCCTCGAACTTTCGGCCCATGAAACGCTTGATCGAATAAATCGTGTTCTCAGGGTTGGTAACCGCCTGGCGCTTGGCGACTTGTCCCACCAGGCGTTCCCCGTTCTTGGTCACAGCAACCACGGAAGGCGTCACACGGCCTCCTTCCGGGTTGGTGATCACCGTCGGCTCACCACCCTCCATAGCGGCGACCACCGAGTTGGTGGTCCCCAGGTCAATTCCAATGATCTTTCCCATATCTAACGACCCTCCTCGGTCGCGTCTGTCACGGTCGTCCTTTTATCGGTACAAAATCTGAGTTCGATCGAAATATAAGATCTGAGTCGGGGAGTGTCAAGGTGAGGCGGGAGATTTGGGGTCGTCTTACTAAAATATTGATTACAAATAGCTTAGCTGATCGACAGAGTTACTGTGACGGTTCTTGGTTACCGGTTGACGGTCAATCAGAGCCCACGGCGGAAGCCGGGGGAAAGCGCAGAAACGGTCTGCGGCATCGCCTCCCGACCGCTCCCGCGGCCGGCTCTGATCATTTCAGCGAACGCGGAACTCGGCAACTCACTGCCCCACCGGCGTCAGCAGGTAGAGATTGAGCCCGGTCTGGCACAGAATGCTGCCGCTGTCCGTGATGTCGAGAGCGGTCTCGAGGCCCATGGGACCGGCGCTGAGTCTCTCGTTTACATCGACCATTTCGCCGTCTATCCAGAGGAAGGCCCTGTGAGCGCCCACAGCAGTGCTGCTGCTCCCCACGACGTGTCCGAGGTTATTGAGTCCCAGGGCTTGAGTCGGAAACATACCCAGATTCCCAAGATTCGTAGCGCTGCCGTTCTGCCAGAGAAATGCTCCCGGGCTCGAGATATCAAACGAAGTGTAGACAACCTGTGCCGAGTCGTTAATGTCAAAAGCCAGGGCCTCCTCAGCAATGACTTGACCCGAACCGGGACCCGAGGGCCAGATGACGGCAAAGAAAAGGTTAGATCCTCCACCGGCCGGCCCCGCTGCGCCAGCCGCCAGCCCGCCGGCCACCTGTCCCAGGTTGTTCAAGCCCAATCCGGCAGACTCATCTACCCCTCCTATCGGAGATCCGAGTTCGAGCACTGAACCACCCGTAAAGAGGAAAGCTCCAGTGGCGTCCGAAGATCCGGTGATCTCTCCCGGATTGTTGATGCTTCTCGGAGCAGGATCCAGAACCGACGAGAAGGCCGGCAGCAACTGAAACGAGCCTGCCTCCCACAGCCACACGCCCAGAGTACCGTTACCGACCACCTGGCCCGAGTCGTTGATACCGGCCGGGAGGAAGAAGTCATCGCCCGGCGGGAGTTCGAACGTGCTCAATCCAGCCTCTAACCCGTAGTTGGCACTGGGCAGCCAGATAAGCGGCTCTCCCAGGACCCCGACAAAGACAACTTCGGCCAGCGCATTCATATCGATGAAGTCGAAGAGACCGCCAAGACCGAGAGTCTGGCCAACGGGGGTTATCTGATAAGGCCCGAACGAAGGGACGACTACTTCATCGAGCGGCTGGGCGGGAAGAAGAACTCACATCTGATCCTGCCCGAACGTGGCAAAGGCGCTGAAATCGACCCGCCTGGGATCATTACCGATCTCGATGGCGTCGGCAGGGAACCAGACGCGGGCCGCTGTTCCACTATAGTCGGTAGCGGCCGAGCCCAGCAGGGGATCCGTCGCATCCAGCGTGGCCGTCTCGAAGATCACCCCCAGGATCTGCTCGTCGAACCGGACAAACCCTGGATTCAGGATCCCCCCCTTGGCCCCGGGAGGATCGTAGTGGAAGAAGTAGCTGCGAACTCTCGATCCCATCGGGATCACCGCGCCGGTGTCGGGGGTCAGATCCTCAGACAGCGTCAGAACTTTCTCGAGAAACACATGCACGTCATCGGGATGTGTCAGATCCTCATCGCCGACCGCCGGGGGTGGAGAGGCCAGCAGCCGGACATTCGAGGAACGGTCCACTATTCCGGTGAGAAGTTGATTGCCGGCGTCCGGGTTGGTCGCACCGCCTTCGTAAAGATCACCCGGCACCAGCACGATCAGTCCCACCTGCTTCGTGACCTCGCCGAGCAAGATCCCGGGCTGTGCGGTCAGCGTACTCGCGGGAGTCGCGGCCTCGGGTTGGTCTCGAAGAGTCAGGTCCCGAATCCCGGGAGAAGACACCCATTCCAGGGGTCCGGCCTGAGGTGTCAGAAGCGAAACCCGTTCGGCTTCCCTTTCTGCGATCAACAAATGAAAACTGTCCGGACAGGTGATCCCGGCCCGGTACAGACCCAGGAGTTGTCCCGGGCCGAGGAGATCGTCTGCCGCCCTCTCCATAGCTCCCGACAGTCTATCCACTCGTCGGATGTCTCCAGTCGCCGCGTCACTGACATAGATGTCCCCGCTGCATCGATCCACCGCCAGTCCCGCCGGACTCAATCCGGTGACCACGTCTCCAAGAGGCCCTTGTCCTGCTCCTGAAGGCGTTCCAGCCAGTCCCCCGCTCAGTTGGTCTGCCGCAACTCTGATCACACGGTCCTCTTCTGCGACGAGAAGATCCCCGTTGACGGAATCGATGACCAGTGCCACCGGTTCCTGCAGCCCCGTAACTACGGCACTCGACTGAGCCGACTGCGGATCCAGGCGGAGGACACGTCCCGTCGTCTTTGCCGCCAGCAGCAGATACTCCTTGCCGTCGCTACCGAGAAAGCGAATGATTTTGGGAACGTCTTCCCCGGAGAACTCCGCCGGTTGGGCAGGCAGGCCGCCCGTGACGTCGAAAATGGTCGAATTCTGTCCTCCCTGGGGGGAAGATCCTGAAGGTCCCGGGCCTGCGCTCAGTTCAGACGTGTACAGTCTCTGCAACCCGGAAAGATAGGCGACCGACTGGACGACTCCCAGATTACCGGCCAGAACCTCGCGACCCAGCACATCGGTCGTGGCCCCGGCGCTGTCCTCCCCGATCCTGGCCGCCACTACCACCGGCAGCGACCCGGGTATCAGAGCCGGGGCCGTATAGCGCCCCGTGCCGTCGATGGTTCCCTGGACGGCGCCCCCGCCCTCGTCTCCGTTCACGCTCCACTCCGCGACCCCCTTCGGGCCGGAGACTTCAAACTGCTGCATCCCCGCCACCGGGACAATGGCCAGCGCCGGACTCACCTCGATCTCTTCCCCTGCGTCAGGAACCTCGAATGCCTCGGGCGCCGGTTGCGGCGGCACGTTTGAGAGCACCCCGCTGACCAGGTTTCCGAAGACGCTGGTCAGATGAACCGGGATATCGCTGCGGATGAGGATGAACCCGCCCGCCTTTCCGGCGGCCGCAGGGATCATCTCGGTGAGGGTGCGGCTCAGCCGCTGTCCGGGGCCCAGTGTTGTTTTGAAGCTTCCCAGCACGATCCCGTCCTGTTGAACCGCGGTGATCCGAACGTTGGCCACCAGCTTCCCGGCGTTCAGAATCGCGATGCCGGTAAAGAAGTCAAAGGTCGTGGCAATATGGGAAAAGACCGCGGATTTCGTCCCCGAGGCCACACTGGCCACCGAGGCAATCGAGCCCAGGGCCGGGATCGCATAGCTGATCGCTCCCTGAACGGCCAGCGAAGTCGACTCCACCTGCAGCCACCCGTCCAGCGTCTCTTCTCCGGAGAACCCGAACATCTCCTGCAGGCCCTCGCGCAGCACGGCACCCGCCTCCAGCACCCGTGTCACCGGGTTGGTCTGTAAATCCCCGGCTCCAAAGGGATTCCCATCGGGTTGGAAGGCCGTAATCGTCAAAATCGCCGGTTCCTCCTCGGCCAGGCTGACAACCATCAGTTCTGTCTCCAGCAGTCCCAGAACAGCCAGTTGAGGAAAAAACAGAGTGTTGAGCAGTTCTGCAGCCGGGCGGGCGTTCAGACCCAGCAGATCGCTGGCGGGCTGCACGAACTCAAACCCGGCAAGCTCCTGATCCGACTCCACCGTCACATACAGGGGATCGTCCGCCAGCACTCCCGCCGGGGCCGCCTGCGCCGAGAACAACTCCTCGACATCCAGGCGCACCGCACCCCGGGCCGGCAGGTTCAGGGGCCGGGATGACGAACCCTCATTCGAAATCAGCCTGATCTCCCCCTCGGCCGCCTGGCTCGTGGGATTGATCAGGTTCAGTTCCGTCCTCTCCCCCGCTCCGACCCGGACGTCACTGAAGACCAGACGAGAGGAGAGGGGCGGCAAATCGGCGCCGTCCAGGAAGGTCGAGGTCGTGTCCAGGTGCAGAAAGAAACCGGTTAAGTCATCTCCTTCACTCACGGCCTGAAACCAGGCGGCATCGGCCAGCTCCGGGCCCGCCCCAAACAGCGACGCTGTAATGGTTCCGCTCTGGGTTCCCGCTTTGACTTCGAACTGGACGGGATTCTCGATCCCCTGGCCTTGCAGCAACTGTCCATCGGAGGCGTAAGCCGTAGCCACCACATCCGCATCCCCTTCCCCCAGATTCACGATCGCCACTCCCGTGATCGTGTCTTTCTGGAAGGTCAGAAAGGGAAAGTTCAAGACGCTGCCGGCCTGAAGCGGTCCAGCCAGGAGAAGACTCGCCGGCAACAGGCCCAGGAAAGGTACCCACAGGCAATTCAATGGCTTGTACATGACATCAACCCCCTACAACTGGCGACTCGACCCTTAAGGTTAAAGCGCAACCTGCAAAGTTCAAAGGCTAAAGTTTAACGGGCTGCGTCAGGATCCACCCTGCAAACCGCCTCAATACACCAGCGTCCTGCGGTGTTGGACCTTAATCTTTTCGCGAGCCACCTCGAGCTGAACCTTTCGGGTCGAAGGCGGTGAACCCGGATGGACATAAAACCCGATGGTGTAGCTGTTGGACAGAGTCGTCATCAGCTCATTCATGAACTCACTGGGGAAAACGTAGAAGGACGATAGATAGAACTTCCCCGAAGTCTCTGAAACCAGCTCCTTGAAGTAGCGAGGGCTGAAGTTCTCGGTCGCCGAAAGGCCCGGAGTCGCCTCCCGCGGTCCAAACGAGACGACGTAGAGATCAATGTCTGAGATCCGGAACATCTCTCGATACTCGTCCAGGTTCCGGAACGACTCATGGTCGACGGTTCCTGTGATCAGCAGGAGCACTTTCCGCTTTTCCGGACGAACCTTCAGGATATCCACGCCCCGACCCAGGAACCGCCCCACCGGGATGTTCTCCCGGTCCACGCCCTCGGGTCGCGGTTTCATGTCGTGGATGGACTGGATCAGCTCCCAGTCCTGCTCCGAGAATTCATGGACCGTCTCCAGTTCCTGGTAGAACTGGCCGATCCACACCTGGCCCAGCTCGGCTATCGCGGAAATCATCTCGTCGGCCAGATAGTAGCGAACGACGTCGACGATGTTGACCTGGCCCAGTTCAGGGCGGCTGACACTGTAGCGAGCGGTCCTGGGACTGTTCTCGATCAGGATGGTGAAGGCCGTGTCGACATTCCGGTACCCGAAATAGCGCACATCAATCGGTTCCTGGTCAACATAGAGCCTGACTTCCTGCTGTTTCAGGTCGCGTACGTGGACACCGTTCTTTTGTTTGACCGAGAAGTTGAGAAAATGGGCCTGCTGGTCAGCGGACTCTGCCTGAAGTGCGGGGCAAAGGAGACTCAGAAGTAGAAGGACTTCCTGAAACCGCCGCATCACTCCTGATTATAAGACGGGACGGGACCGCCCGGGGGCGAAGTGCTGCTAGCCCCAGAAAAGCGTTTATCATGAGGCGTCTTTTTCCTGAGACCGGGTTAAGGTCTCGAGTTGGTTCTGTACCTGCCTCTGCCTCCGGTGCAGGAAAAGCAGGAAGAGGAAGAGAAGGGTCCAGATAACGGTGTATGCGGCAAAGAGATAGCCCATGTTCTTGAAACTCCCTTACGATCGCTCCGACTCCAGGTGATCGTACATGAGTTGGTCGGAAATCTGTTTCTGAAGACGAGTACCCATGCGAAAAAGGATCAGCACGGCGGTCAGGAGCAGAAAGGCCAGCATCGCGATCAACCAGGCCTGCTGCATTCGGGGGTCGAGTTTGATTTCGCTGGTGGTGATGACGACAGGATGGAAGGTTTCCCACAGGTGGATGGAGAAGTAGACAATGGGAACGTCCAGGAAACCGATGATGCCGAAGACCGAGCAGATCGCGTACTTCCGGTGCCCTTCGGGAAGGGTCGCGCGAAGAATCAGATAGGCCACGAACATGAGCAGGAGGATCAACTCGGTCAAGACCCGGGGATCGTCCCATTTGAGCCACAGAAAATAGTCCTTGACGTTCCAGGCGGGCCGCGACCAGATGGGTCCGGTGGTCAGAACCATGACGGTCAGTAACACCCCGACTTCCACCGACGAAGCCGCCATCGCGTCCCAGAAGCGGTTGCGGGTGGCCAGGTAGCCGATTCCACCCACGCAAACCAGCCCGAAGGCAAGGAAGGAAATCATGGCGGCGCTGACGTGAAAGTAAAAGATCCGCTGCACCTCCTTCATGACCTCTTCCGTTGGTGCGTACAGAAAAGCGCCGTAAAGGGCCGCGACCATCACGATGTAAAGTGGGATCAGGAGCCACCGGCTGAAGCGAAGACAGGTGGCTGCCTTCTGCAGGTCTGATTCGTATCGGAGGCTATTCCGCGACGACATATTCGAAGAGAAGAAAACCGGCCGAAAGAAAGAGCACGTCGAACCCTGCCAGCATCCGAATCCACTGGTTCAACGCTTCCAGCTCATTCGTAACCAACAGCCCCCGGGTAGCGCTGACGGCGGCGAGAATTATAGGAATGATGACCGGAAAAAGCAAAACGGGCAACAGCACGTCGCGGGTCCGCAGTGCCGTCACCATGGCTGCGAAAACGGTGCCCACCGCCGTGAATCCGAGCGTCGCCAGAAAGAGCACCGGCAGTAACATCCAGAAGTTCCCGGACAATGGCGGATGGAAGAGGATGACGAAGATGGGGACGATAAACAGGTCGATCACCATCAGAAAGGTGAGATTGGCCAGGCTTTTCCCCAGGAACAGGACTCCGCGATCCACCGGGGCCAGCAGCAGGGCCTGCAGGGTGCCCTGGTCCTCCTCGACCTGAAACGAACGATTGAGCTGGATCACACCCGGAAAAAGCAGCGCCACCCAGAGAATCCCGGGCAACGACTCGCGGGTCGCCGGGCTTCCGGGTTCGAATGCGAAGTTGAACACGACCAGGATGAGGACCGCGAAGAACATGGTGGTCAGAAACGAATGCAGGGATCTGGAGGTCAGGGTCAGATCCTTGAGTGCCAGGCTCCAGATCAACCTGAGGGAATTCATTTCCTGTCACCCGGGTCGGAGCGGACCGAGTCGAAATAGCGGCGTTCCAGATCTTCAAGCTCCAGTGCGTCGCCTGGCTCATCGAGGGTGAAACGGCCCCGGTCCAGGATCAGAAAACGCGAAGCCAGGTGAACGCCCTCCCGCAGGTTGTGAGTAACCATCAGCACGGTTCTTTGTTCCGAGCTGATTTCATTCAGGATCCGGCCGAAGGTCTGACTCCCGTGCTGATCCAGGCCCGTGAACGGCTCATCGAGGAGCAGCAGGGAGGGCTCGGCCAGCAGCGCCCGGGCCAGGGTCAGCCGCTGCCGCATCCCCCGGGAATAGGAGCCGACCGGCAGTTCCGTGAACGATCCCAGCCCCATTCTCTGGATCAGTGCTACGGCAGTCTCCCGCCCGTTTTCAAGGCCATAGAGCCTGGCATAGAAAGCCAGGTTTTCCAGACTGGTCAGCTCGTGATAAAGCATGCTCTGGTGGGAGACCAGGCCGATCCTGCTTCGATCCCAGTCCGGGAAACCCCACAGAACCTCCCCGGAGGTCGGTCTGATCAGGGTGGCGATAATCTTGAGGAGGGTGCTTTTCCCTGCGCCATTGGGCCCGAAAACACAGCAGAAGTCCCCCCGGGACAGGTTGAGGTCCAGTTGTCTGAGGGCCGTAATGGGGCCGTACCGATGGGTGACACCGCGCAGTTCAAGGAGCGGCCGGAGCGGCGATGGCGTCGACATTCAGGAGGTTTTCCGGGAAGCTCGTTTCTTTTCCAGACGATCGACCTCTTCAAGGGCCGAAATCGCCTGTTTCTCGTATTCGTCTCTCAGACGCCGGTAATCATCGTCCGAGAGCTTTCCCATATGGTAATCCATCTCGATGTCTTTCAAGGTTGTGAACACGTCGTCTTTGTTTTGAGCCGCCTTCTCCCGGCGGGTGAATCTTCTTTCCCTGCTCTCTTTCTCCTTCAGATCCACCAGGAAGGGGTACGCGACATAAAGAATCACAAGGATGAAGAGCACTGGAGCGATAAAGAATGACATCGTGAGATTTCCGGAGCTCTGGCAGCCTGGGAAAATCAATCCAGATCAGCAAGCTCTCTCTTGATTCTCTCCTCAATGACCGGGTCGATCGCTTTTCGGGCAGTGGACTGTCCGGCGGGCGGCAACACTTCATCGCCCCGCAGGCGACGGTAGGCGACAACCACGACAGCGCCTCCCAGCGTCAGGGCCACAAAAGGAAAAATCCACCCCAGCAGGTTGAAGCCCTCGGCCCGGGGTGCCGCCAGCACCTGGTGGCCGAACTGGGAGATGTAGAAGTCGTAAATCTGTTCGTCCGACTTTCCCTCCTCCAGCATGTTCTGCACTTCCTGGTTCATCTCAAAGGCTCTTCCGCAGGAGCAGGCGCTCACCTGAGTGGGCGGACAGCTGCAGGTGCAGACGATGTTGTCGGTGATGGCGAGAACATCCTCCCAGTCCACCTCGGCGGCAACCCAGCCGCACACCAGCACCATGATCAGTGCCGAAATCGCCGCGGCTCCCTCAGGCGGCCTCATCCCGCACCTCCACGGGGGCAGTTCGTCTCCTGACCCGGGCAACTGCCTTCCTCTGGTCGGGGACCAGAACGAAGAGCCCTCCCAGGACCATCACGGCAATGCCGATCCAGATCCAGACCACCAGCGGTTTAACAAAGACGTGAAACGTGGCACCGTTTTCATCCCACGTGGAAAGGGCAACGTAAAGGTCGTCGACCAGGGTCGTGCGGATGGCAACTTCGGTCTGGGGCTGATCCTGCTGGGTGTGGTGGATGTGCTTTTCAGGACGGAGTTCGCCCCGGACGGTACCCCGGGTGGAAACCTCTAGCCGGGCCGTAAAAACAGCCTTTTCCGGGTCGCGGCGCTGGGACATTCCCTTGTAGACCATCGAGTACCGTCCCAGGGTGAGGCTCTCCCCTTCCTGGACGGTGAAGAAGCGGTCCACATCGAAAAACGAACTGGCCGTGATCCCGACGAACACCAGGACGACACCGGCGTGGATAACAAATCCTCCGTAGCGGCGCTTGTTCATGACGGTCAGGTCAACCAGGGCGGACACAAACCGGCTGGGTCGAATCGCCTGGCGGGCTCTGGCGCCTTTGTAGAACTCGAAAAAGATGGTCATGGACACGAATCCGGCCGATGAAAAAAGGATCAGCGGAAGGGGGGCTCGAATTCCCATTGACAAACAAACCAGACCTCCAACCAGTCCTCCCGTAATCGGATAAATGAAGTTGCGTCGAAAATTTTTCGAGGAAGCTTTCCGCCAGGCGATCAGCGGACAGATACCCGTAAGTATGAGGAGAGCCAGCCACAGCGGTGCGGTGACCTGGTTGAAGAAGGGGGGTCCGGCAGTGATCTTCTCTCCTGTGACCCACTCCGAGAGCACCGGGAAAACGCTGCCCCAGAAGACGGCGAAACAGATCGAGACGAACAGCCAGTTGTTCAACAAGAACGTGAACTCCCGTGACAAGAACGACTGCATTCGCTGCCCGCTGTGCAGCTCCCCGGCCCGGTAAAAGATCATGAACAATCCAAACACCGTCGTGATGCTGAGAAAAGTAATGAAGAAGGGGCCGATGTTGGACAGGGCAAAGGAGTGAACCGATTGAATGACGCCGCTTCTCGTCAGAAAGGTACCAAAGATGGTCAACTCGAAGGCCAGCAGGATCAAAGCAAAATTCCAGGCCTTCAGCATTCCCTTTTTCTCGGTGATCATAATCGAGTGCAGGAAAGCCGTCGCCACCAGCCAGGGCATGAAGGAAGCATTCTCAACCGGATCCCAGGCCCAGTATCCCCCCCAGCCGAGTTCCTCGTAGGCCCACATGGCCCCCAGCGAGATCCCGAAGGTCAAAAAACACCAGCTGATAATCCCCCACTTGCGCGTGGCCGCGATCCAGGTCGTGTTCAGCTCCCGGCTGAGCAGCGCTCCCATGGCGATCGCGAAAGGAATGTTCAGGCAGATAAACCCCAGGTACAGAGAGGGGGGATGGATCACCATGTAGGGGTTCTGGAGTAAGGGGTTTAATCCGGCCCCGTCCGGCGGCACACGAGCAGAGAGCTCAAAAGGATTCGCGGCAACGTTGAGCAGGATCAGGAAGAAGAGCGAGCAGGCCAGCAGGACCCCGTTGGCATAGGGGACCAGGGCCCGGTTCCGCCTCCGGTTCTGGACCACGAAGACGGCGCTGAAAAAAGAGAGAATCAGCGCCCAGAAAAGCAAACTGCCACTCTGGCCGCCCCACAAAGAGGTGAACTTGTAGACGGCCGGCTGGTTGATGGAGCTGACCATCGCCACGTACCGCACCTGGAACTGATCCTGAAAAATCAAGATCCAGAGACAAACCGCGGCAGCCAGGCAGAGAGCAAAGTTGGCGACAACCGCGTTCTCCGAACTGCGGATGAAGGGAAGCTGCTTGCGATAACCTCCCCAGAAAGCGGTGATACAACCGTAGGTGCACAACAGGAGCGCAGCGACCAGACAGTAGCGACCGAGTTCAATCATGGCACTGCCAGCTCTTCAGTCGGTGCTCGCTGCTTCAACCGGATGGGCGGGCTCTTCCTCTTTCTCGTATTTGGAGGGGCACTTCGCCAGCAGCACACGGGCATGAAAAAGCTGTGCCCCGGTGTCATACCGACCCTCAACAACGACTTCCGCTCGTTCCTGGAAGGTATCCGGGATGTCGCCCTGGTAGGAGACAGGAACGCTCAGGTCGCTGGACTGGTCGAAGACCAGGAATTCCACCGCTGACCGGTCGCGATGGAGGTTGATGCTGCCGGGCTTCACCTGGCCGGTCAGGCGGACGCCCTGTCTTTCCAGCTGGCCGGACTTCTCCAGCAGTTGGGGAACATCATAGTAGCGGACCGTCGACTCACTGATACCGGTGTACATCAGAAAACAAATAGAGCCCAGAATAAGGGCCCCGGCTACTACGAATTTAGCCTGCGTCATGGGTTCTCCTCCATTGCCATCGAGGTCAGAGGACTCGAGCCTCTCCTCTATTCTATAGCAATCCCTGCTCAGCCGCAGGGAAGTCGCGGGGTGAGACCCCGGAGGGCTCTTCCGGGGTCTCACCGTCCAGGTCTTGGGAAGGTGGGGGAGCCACTCTTAAAAGAAGGCCACGTAAACAAAGGTCAACAAGGCCAGGAATTCGATAAAGGCCAGACCGAGGATGACAAAGAACTGGATCGTATCGGACGCCCCTGGATTCCTGGAGACGCCTTCACACCCGGCCCGCAGGAGTCTCGACTGAGCGATACCGCAGCCCGCAGCGGCCAGACCCAGACCCAGGGAGGTCAAATCAACGGGACTGGTGCCCCCCCCTTCCTGGGCATAAGCAGGCATGACGAACAAGGTCAAGAAGAACAGCATGAACAACGAGAATGCAAGCTTCTTCATTTGGGAACTCTCCTAACAAAATTCTCTCAAGCTTCAGAGTGTTGTGCTACGAGGTCGTGGCCCTCGTGGTCCCCGCCGTGCTCGTCGTGTGAATGCTCCACAGCACCCCCGACGTACACCATCGTGAGCACGATAAAAATAAACGCCTGAACAACACTGGCAAAAAGGGCCAGCATCATGACCGGCAAGGCCAGGAGAAACGGAAACATCGCGTTCAGGTTCCCGATAATCAACTCCTCGGCGAAGATATTGCCGAATAGCCGAACCGACAGAGAAAAAGGCCGAGCCATATGGCTGATGATCTCGATCACGAACAACAGCGGTGCCAGCACCAGCGACGGACCGGCAAAGTGAGCCATGTACTTGACGAATCCGTGTGCCTTGAAACCGTGGAAGTTGTAGTAAACGAAAACAATGATGGCACACCCCGCGGTCACGTTGATGTTACTGGTCGGTGACATGAAACCCGGGATCAGCCCCAGCAGATTTCCGACCAGAATGAACAGAAAGAAGGAACCAATCACGGGGAAAAAGGCCCAGTGACCGGGTCCAATAAGGTTTTTCATGAATCCCAGAATCGCTTCGAAGGCCAGTTCCAAGGCCTGCTGTACGACACCTGGATCTCCAACACTCAACCGGCCCCTCATCCAGATCGCAAACAAAGTCAATCCAAGGCTTACGAGGATAATCATGACGAGATGGGCCGGAAAGACATCATGGCCCGGATGGTAATCGATCCACTCACCCAGTTGAGGAAAAATGGGGATCAGCCTTTCCGCGAGCGGATTCGCAATGTAGTGGTTGAAGACCGTAGAGACGAAGAACTCTTCGTGCATGAAATCAGTGACTTCGGTTCAACTCTTTGACGAGCCGAATCAGGGCTTCCAGCATGCCTGCCAGGACCAGAATCGAGAGCCCGACAATCGCCCCCAGAAGGCTCAAAAAAGAAAAATGGATCATAGCAAACAAGGTACCCAGAATCAATATAAGCCGGAGCACGTATTTGAGCATCGCCAGACCCCGTTTCTGCGAGGTTGGAGTGCCCAGAACGGCATCGATGCCGGCCACCATCCAGTGGTGGTTGAGCAGGGCCAGCAGCCCACCGATGAGAATGGAAACGGAGACCCCCGGCCCCCTGTGCAGGAACCCCGCCACAACCAGGACAGCGAGAATCCACACTGCATTGATGACGACTCGGTTCAAGGCTTTTGCAGGATTCGAAAGACCTGCAGAATTCCGGCTGCTGAACCCGCCAGAACGCCAATCAGGGCGAGTTTCGGTTCCGTCCCCCAGCGTACGTCAGCCCAGCTTCCCAGGAAGTAACCGATCAGCATGCAGCAGGGGAGCAGCAAAATGATCCCGCTGTATCGTGCTAGCATTCTGGTCACGCCGGCCTTTTTCATTCGTGCTTCCTGCCTGACTCAGGATTCCATGGAGTCTTCCTCCAGTAGCCCGTGGTGGTGCAGCGGCTCTACAGCAGCGGCAGGGCGGCGGTGCGGGCCAGATCGATGAAAGGCTGGGGGTAGATTCCAGTCAGCAGGGTCATTAGCCCGCTCACGATCAGGGCGATGACGACGCCGGCCGAAAACGCCAGCCTGACGGGGACGAAGTCCTCTTCGAAGAACATGACGACCACTATTCTCAGATAGTAGTAGAGGGCAACCACAGCGTTGAGCGCACCGACGACCGCCAGCACGGCCAACAAGGTGGCCTGAGACCCGGAGCTCGCAAGCGCCGCCTCGATCACGGCCGCGAATACAAAGTACTTGCCGATGAAGCCACCCAGCGGCGGAATCCCGGTCAGGGACAGCAAAAAGAGCAGCATGAGTACCGCAACCGCGGGCCGTCGGGCCAGCAGGCCCCGGAAGGATTCGATATCTTCTCCCTGAATGTCTTCCCGCCGCATGAGTATGAGTACAGACCAGACCCCCAGGTTCATGAAGGTATAAACGAGCAGGTAAACGGCCGCTGCTGTAATTCCATATTCGCTTCCTGCCACCAGCCCCATGAGCACGTAGCCGGCGTGGGAGATACTGGAGTAAGCGAACAGTCTCTTCAGATTGGTCTGCGTTACCGCGGCCAGGTTGCCCCAGGTCATGGTCAACATGGAAACGAGAGCGAGGATCAAGACATAAGTCTCCCGAACATCGCCCAGAGCCACGAAACAGACTCGGAAAAAGAGGGCGAAGGCGGCGGCCTTGACCCCAACCGACATAAAGGCTGTGACCGCGGTGGGCGCTCCTTCGTAGGCATCGGGAACCCACATATGGAAGGGGGCGGCCGCGACTTTGAAACAAAGACCAATGATCATCAGCAAGACGCCCAGAACCAGCAGCGAACCGACGTCCTGCCGGGCCAGCGCCGTTCGCATGTCCACCAGGTTCGTGGTTCCTGTGATTCCGTAAAGGAGAGACATACCGTAGAGGATCATGCCGGTGGAAAAGGCCCCCAGTAGAAAGTACTTCATGGCGGCTTCGTTAGAGCGCCTTCGTCCGCGCAAAAAACCGACCAGAATGTAGGTGGAGACCGACATGAGTTCCAGGCCCACAAGGATCGTGATCAGCTCCAGAGCCCCGGCCACGAACATCATCCCGGCAGTGGCGAAAAGAATGAGTGCATAGTATTCGCCGTGATGCTCGTTTTCGATCTCCAGATAGCGATACGAAAGAAGCACTGTAATCAGGGCTGTTACGACAAAGATGATGTGAAAGTAACGGGTGAAGAAGTCAAAGGTAATCATGCCGTTGAAGGCTGGTCCGGCCTCCGTTCCCCACCAGATATCGAGCCCCGCAACCAGCAGGCCGATCACGGCGTAAACAAACGGGTAGGTGGTCCGGCTCTTGTGCAGCAAGGGCACCACGCAGAGGATGGCGAGGCCCCACAGAATCAGAACCAGCTGAGGGCGGACGACGACCGAGTTCTCTCTCAGGTAACTGAGCACATCCTGGCCGGCCAAGAAATCCATCCGCTTTACTCCAGGGCAGCCCCGTGGCTGCCGAGATCCGCTTTCTTATCGGTTACCGGCGCGAACTCTCCCGGACGCACGATTTCCACGATCTCATTGACCGGCTCGTGAAGGTACTGGAGAAAAGTTCTCGGATAAAGCCCGATCCAGAAGGCCAGGATGATGAGAGGTACGAAAGTCGCCAGTTCTCTCAGGTTCAGGTCCGGAAGCGACTGATTCTCCGGCTTGTCATTGCTTCCGAACATGACTCGCTGGTAGAGCCACAACATATAGGCGGCGCCCAGCACGATCCCGGTCGCCCCGGCCACGGCCCAGAGTCGATTAGCCGGGTCCGCGAATACTCCCTGCAGGATCATGAACTCGCCAATGAAGCCGTTGAGGGTAGGAAGCCCGATCGACGACATGGTCATGATCAGAAACACGGTCGCATAAACCGGCATGTTTTGCGAAAGTCCGCCGTAGTCCTTGATCATCCGCGTATGGCGCCGTTCATACACGACCCCCACGATCAGGAAGAGGGCTCCGGTCGAGATGCCATGGTTGATCATCTGCAGAATCCCCCCTTCCAGCGCAACGGGAGTGACGACGAAAATTCCCAGCATGCAGAATCCGAGGTGGCTTACCGAGGAGTACGCCACGAGTTTCTTCATGTCCGGCTGCATCATCGCAACCAGAGCGCCATAGATGATACCGACGGCGGACAACGCCAGCAGCCAGGGTAAGAGCTGCATGGTTGCCTCGGGCAGGATCGGCAAGCTGAAGCGGACAAAACCGTAGGTGCCCATTTTCAAGAGGACAGCCGCCAGGATGACAGACCCCGCCGTGGGTGCCTCCACGTGGGCATCGGGAAGCCAGGTATGGAAGGGAAACATGGGGACCTTGATGGCGAATCCGACGAAGAAAGCCACGAAAACCCACCACTGCAGGTTGACCGGGAGGTCCAGACTGCGCATTGCCAGGACGTCGAATGACCAGATGCCGGTCTGCTGGTACTGGTAGAAGTACAGAGCCAGGATGCCGAGCAGGAGCAGGACCGAACCGGCCAGGGTGTAGAGAAAGAACTTGATGGCTGCATACAGTTTTCGAGGCCCACCCCACACCCCGATGATGAAGTACATGGGCACCAGCATGACTTCCCAGAAGACGTAAAAGAGCACGAAATCCAGGGCCATGAAGACCCCCAGCATGCCCGTCTGCAGTATCAGGAAGTAGCAGTAGTATTCGCGGACGCGCTCGCTGATCGCACTCCACGAGGACAGGATGGAAATGAAGCCCAGAAGCGTGGTGAGAAGAATCAAGAGCAGGCTGATGCCGTCGATTCCGAAATAGAAGTCGGCTCCTATGGCGTTGATCCAGTCCTTTCGAACCACGAAGCGCATTCCGGTGTCGGCATCTCTGAACTCGGGCCGATTGAAGCAAATGATCAGGGGGAGGGAGATCAGGAATCCGAGAAAGGCAACTGTGTTCGCCGCCCACTTGACCCGTTCGTCGCTCCGCTTGCCCCGGGGAATCAGCAGGATAATGGGCACTCCGACGAGGGGGAAAAGGCAGACCAGCACCAGTATGTTCCGCATCAAGAAGTCCATGACTTACACTCCCACTAAATACAAAGTGATCACGGCTATCACGCCGAGCACAAACACGAGGGCATAACGTTGCATCAAGCCTGTTTGAAACTTTCGGAATACCGCACTGAAAAACTCAACGATCTCTCCAAGCAGGTTGACGACGCGGTCCACGACCTCCAGGTCAAAGATCTTGGAAATCCAGGCGGCGAACCGTGTCAAGGTCGCTGACCCGTTGACCAGGCCATCCACGATGTAATTGTCAAACCAGGTCAGGACGTTCCCCAGCCTCTTGGCGGGGTTCACGACAAGGGCGTCGTAGGTTTCGTCGACATAATATTTGTTGTAGACCCAGCGGTGCACCCGAGCCAGGTTGCCCCGGGGCTGGTAGGGCTTGCGCAGCAGCAGGAAACGGACCGCCAACACGATTCCGGTCACAGCCACCGCGACCGAGAGGACCGCCAGTCCGAATTCCAGGGACAGAGGAGGATGCGGGCCGTGACCCTCGCCGTGATACGCGTGCTCGAATGCCGGTTCCAGAAAGTTCCCGAACAGGTTGCTGCCGAAGGCGGCTGTGATCCAGGCCGGAAGACCCAGAAATCCGACCAGCGCTGACCCACCGGCCAGGATGATGAGCGGAATCGTCATCGATTTCGGCGACTCGTGGATCTGTCGGGTCGTCTGTTCGTCGAAACGCTCCGCCCCGAAAAAGGTCAATATCATGAGGCGCGCCATGTAAAAAGCCGTCATCCCGGCGACCACGACGCCGATCATCCAGATCAGATAACTGTGACTCTCGAAGACTTTCCAGAGGATTTCGTCCTTGGAAAAGAAGCCAGCCAGCGGGGGAATCCCGGCGATAGCCAGCGTTCCGATCGCCATGGTCCAGAACGTTACCGGAATATGCTTTCGCAGCCCTCCCATTTTCGTCATGTCCTGCTCGTGGTGCATGGCGCGAATCACCGAGCCTGACCCAAGGAAAAGAAGCGCTTTGAAGAAAGCATGGGTGAAGACATGGAAGATCGCGGCCACGACGGCCCCCACGCCCAGCGCTGTAAACATGTAGCCAAGCTGGCTGACGGTGGAATAGGCCAGGACCCGCTTAATGTCGCGCTGGAAGAGCCCGATCGAGGCGGCCAGGAGGGCGGTGAAGATCCCGACCGCGGCAACAATGAACATCACATCCGGCGCCCGACTGTAGATGGCAGCCGATCTCGCCACCATATAAACCCCGGCCGTCACCATGGTGGCTGCATGGATCAATGCACTCACCGGCGTGGGGCCTTCCATGGCGTCCGGAAGCCACACATAAAGCGGCACCTGGGCACTTTTTCCGCAGGCGCCTATGAAAAGAAGGAGGGCGATCCAGCTCAGCGTCCCCCAGGCCAGCTCCGGCTCGGGAAACATCGCCTCCGTTTTCTCGAACATCTCCGTAAAATCGAGGGTTCCGAAAACCGAGAAAAGAAAGAATATTCCCAGGATAAACCCGAAGTCTCCGATCCGGTTGACCAGGAAGGCTTTCTTGGCCGCATCGCCGGCGCTTTTCTTGTGGCTGTAGTACCCAATGAGCAGATAAGAACAGAGGCCGACACCCTCCCATCCCACGAACAGGCCCAGGTAGTTGTTGGAGAGAACCAGCGTCAGCATCATGAACATGAAGAGGTTCAGATAGGAAAAAAAACGCCAGAATCCCTCGCTGTCCTCCCACATATACCCAATCGAATAGACGTGGATCAGGAATCCGATTCCGGTGACGAACAGAAGGAAGATGGCGGAGAGGGGATCCAGTTGATACCCCCAGCTGACGTGAAGCGCGGCGGAACTTCCTGCGCTGGTCTGGATGACATTCCCGGGGATCCAGGTAAACAGATCGAGTTCATGGACACGATGCTCCTGATCCATCTCCAGGAGCTGTACGAAACACAGCGCCGAAGCCAGAAAGGCAAGGCCCACGGTGCCGCAGCCGATCCAGTAAACCAGTGGCCGTGACAACGCCCGGCCGGTCCGATAACGGAGCCAGAGGCCCGCCAATCCGATGACCAGAAATCCTGCCAGAGGAAGAGCCGGGATGATCCAGATGTTTGAAAGCATGATGAACACTGTTGACTGGGACGGGCTCAGATCACCACTTCATCTGATCGACCTCGTCGATGTTGATCGTCTCCTTATTTCTGAAAAGCGCGATGACGATTCCGAGGCCCACGGCCGCCTCGGCGACGGCAATGGTGATCACGAATATGGCAAAGACCTGGCCGTCCAGGGACTGATGCTGCTCCCCAAAAGCCACCAGGTTGAGGTTCACCGCATTCAGCATCAGCTCTATGGACATGAAGATGATAATGATGTTGCGGCGCGTCAGAACTCCGATCACTCCAATTGTGAAAACCACGGCACTCAGTGCCAGGTAGTGGCTGGTCTCGATCATTTCCGGCCTAACGCAATTCTTTCTTCGCCAGCACGACGGCACCCAACATCGCAACCAGGAGCAGCACCGAGGCGATCTCAAAGGGAAGAAGGTATTCGGAATAGAGCAGGAATCCCACCGATTCGGTGTTCTGGGTGCGACCTTCAATCAGGGGCCGGGCCGGTGTTGTCTCCAAAGACCGGGCTCCCCGCAGGATGAGGAACATCAACTCGGCGCTCAGAACGATTCCCAGCACGACTCCCGTCTTCCACTGACGCGTCGTCTTGCGTTCCCTCTCCGCCCGCTCTACGTTGACCAGCAGGATCACGAAAAGAAAGAGAACCATGATGCCGCCGACGTAGACGAGGATCTGCACAGCTCCAACGAACTCGGCCCGCATCAGGAAAAAAAGCCCCGCCATGGAAAGAAGTGCCGAGATCAGGTAAACGGCGCTCCGGACCGGATTTCGAGCCATGACGGTGAGAACCGCAAAGACGATCAGCGTCGAGGCCAGTGAATAGAAAAGAAACGTTTCCATAGCGGGTTTTCTACCAGTAGTTCTTGCCCTCTCCGGAGGCCGTTCGTTTCCAGCCTTTTTCCAGCCGCGTCCGATCCCACAACATACTCTTCCGATCGTAAGTGGCCAGTTCAAAGTCCTGCGTCAACTCGATGGCGTTGGTGGGGCAGACCTCCTGGCAGAGGCCACAGAAAAGACAGCGGGATGTGTCAAAAGTGTAGGTGGTCAGGACCTTTTTTCTGCTCTCCGGGTCCCGCTGAGCTCCCACCACGATCAGATCCTCGGGACAGATCAAAGCGCAGAGGTCGCAGGCGATGCAGAGCGTTTCTCCGGTCTCCGGATCATTGTTCAAGCGGGGTGCTCCCTTGTAGCGGGCCGCCAACTTGGGTCGTTCAGTTGGATACTGCTCCGTGTAGACGGGCCTGTAGGTGTATCGGAGCGTCAACCACAGACCCTTGACGAAGTCGAGAAACAGAATTCTTTTTAGAAACTGCATGTTTTTTCCCCCGTACTCACATCCACAACAAGACCAGGCAGGCAGACACCATGACGTTGGCCAGCGCAACGGGAAGGAATATCTTCCAACCGTATTGCATCAGCTGGTCGAAGCGGAAGCGAGGCAGGGTTCCTCGAATCCAGATGAAGACATACAGAAACATGAAAACTTTTAGAGAAAACCACGCCACGCCCGGGACAAAGTCCAAAAAACCCAGCAGGGAGACATTCGGAAACGGCCTCAACCATCCCCCGAAAAAGAGCGTCACTGCCAGCGCCGAGACGGTGATCATGTTGGCATACTCGGCCAGGAAATACAGGGAGAATCGAAAGCCGCTGTACTCGGTGTGAAATCCTCCCACCAGCTCCGTTTCGGCTTCCGGGAGGTCAAAGGGCAACCGGTTGGTCTCCGCCAGGCCGCAAATAAAAAAGAGGACGGCGGCCACCGGCTGGACTGCAAAAAACCAGTACCCGGCTTCCTGCTGCTGTTGCACGATTTCAACCAGACTCAAAGAACCGGCAAACAACAGGACACCAATGATCGAAAACCCCAGGGCCACTTCGTAGCTGACCATCTGGGCCGAAGAACGCAGCGCTCCCAGAATGGGATACTTGCTGTTTGAAGCCCATCCCCCCAGGATGACTCCCAGTATTCCAACGGAGGAGACCGAAAGTATGAACAGGAGCCCAATATTCAGGTCGGTGACGAAGCCTCCACTGGCAATGCTGTTGCTCACAATACGTTCGACGGCTTCCGGTTCCAGCACCCATCCCAGGATCATGCTCAAAGGTCCCCGCAGCATGTCGGGGGGCCCGAACGGAACCACCGCGAACACGAGAAAAGCTGGGATCAGGGAAATGATCGGGCCCAGCGTAAACAGCAGTCGGTCCGACCGCGCCGGGATGATGTCCTCCTTGGCCAGAAACTTCAATCCGTCGGCGATCGGCTGCAGCAGACCGTGCCAGCCCACGCGCATGGGACCGAGGCGCACCTGAATGTGGGCGATCAGTTTGCGCTCCAGCAGGGTCAGGTAAGCGATCGCCCCGGAAAGAATCAAAACAATGACGCTGATCTTGATCCCCGGAATGATCAGGTACGTAATCAGGGACTCCAGATTCGGTGCGAGGAACTCCATTATCGGTCGATTTCTCCCAGCACGATGTCCAGGGTTCCAATGATGGCCACCACGTCCGCCACCAGGTGGCCGCGCACCAGACGGCGAAGGGCCTGCAAACTGATAAAGGTGGGGGGTCGGATACGCACCCGAAAAGGCAGCGCTGATCCGTCACTGACGATGTAATAGCCCAGCTCGCCGCGTGGACCTTCTATCGCCGAATAAAACTCACCAACCGGAGGCTTGACGATTTTCGGTACCCGGCCGCGAATCGGACCTTCCGGCAGAGTGTCCAGTGCCTGCCTGATGATCCGGCAACTCTGGCGCATCTCTTCCAGCCGGATCCGGTACCGGTCATAGGTGTCCCCGGCTTCGCCCAGAGGGACATCGAACTCGAACTGTTCGTAGCCTCCATAAGGACGGGCCTTCCTCAAATCGAGATCCACCCCGGAACCGCGCAGCGGAGGTCCGCTCAGACCATAGTTGATCGCCTCTTCCCCGGAAATGACGCCAATCCCCCTGGTTCGGTCGATCCATATCCGATTGTTGGTGAGGAGTTGCTCATACTCGTCGACCTTGGTTGGAAAATCGTCGATGAAGCTTCTGGCAGCCGACTCGAATCCGTCGGGAAGATCTTTCCAGAGGCCGCCGATGCGAAAAGCATGGGTGGTGAGCCGGGCCCCGAAGAGGGCTTCAAAGAGTTTGAGGATTTCCTCCCGCTCCCTGAAGCAGTAGAGAAAAACGGTCATGGCACCGATGTCAATGGCGTGAGTCGCCAGCCACAGGAGATGACTGGCCACGCGATTGAATTCGGTCATCATGACACGGATGTGCCTGGCCCTTTCCGGGACGTCGATCCCCATCAGCTTTTCGACGCCCAGAACATAGCCATAGACGTTGGAAACCGCGGCAATATAGTCGGTGCGATCGTAGTAGGGAACGCACTTGATATAAGAACGATTCTCGCTGATCTTTTCGACACCCCGGTGAAGGTAGCCGATAATGCACTCGCAATCCTGCACCCGCTCCCCGTCCAGGTACAGCTTGATCCTCAGCACCCCGTGAGTGGAGGGATGCTGCGGGCCCATGTTGATTTCCAGCTCTTTGGTTTCGAGGATAGTCTCTCGCAGCATTGGTTGGGGGCCTTGCTAGTTTGGGACTTTACGGATTCTGAGGTGTTTGCTGATCCAGGATTGATCCTGGAGTTTGATGTCGTAGTCTTTCCGCAAGGGATGACCGTGCCAGTCTTCCGGTAGCAGAATCCGCCTCAGATCCGGGTGTCCGGCAAACCGGATTCCAAACATGTCAAAGGTTTCCCGCTCCATCCAGTTGGCGGATTTCCAGATAGAACTCATTGAGGGCGCCACTTCCCCTTCTTCGAGGCGCGACTTGACCCGGATCAAGGTATTTTTTGAATGGCTGTACAGGTGATACACCAGACACCAGCGGGCTTCGTCTCCCAGGTAATCGAGCGCTGTCAGGTCGACAAGATAGTCAAAATCCTGGTCGTCCTTAAGAAACGCCATCGTCTCCAGAAGTTGCCGTCGATCGACGGTGTAGATTTTCTGCTCGAGGAAAGACTGGGCGGACAAAACGCCCTCCTCGAGGTGCTCGGAGAGCACCCCGGCCAGGCTGTCCTCTTCCAGCTTCTCGTACACGGGACCCTTCTTGCGAGGTGGCCTTGTAGGCCTGGCCCGCTTCTTTGCGGCAACCGGGGCAGCAGGCTCCTCTCCCGAGGGCTCCTCTCCGCTCGACTCTGGCGAAGGCGCTTCTTCCTCTCCACTGGACTCCGGTGAGGGCGCTTCTTCCGTTCCACTCGACTCTGGTGGAGGCGTTTCTTCCTCCCCGCCCGGCTCTAGTGAAGCGGCTTCCTTTTCACCCGACTCTGGTGAGGGCGCTTCTTCCTCTCCACTCGAGTCCGGTGAGGGTGTTTTTTCCGCTCCAGCAGACTCTGGTGAGGGTGTTTCTTCCTCAGGCTTCTCGTTGCCCGAGTCGCTCTGGCGGGGCTTTTTTTCGTCGTTCATGGCTGCGGAGCGCTGTACTGTTACTAGCTTTCCGGTACTTAGGTGGGTACCCGGATCCGTTTTTCATCCAGAATGCTCATCTGATCGATCTTGTCCTGCAGCCTCATCAATCCGTAAAGGAGAGCCTCCGGTCGAGGCGGGCAACCTGGAATGTACACGTCCACCGGTATGATTTTGTCCACTCCCTGGAGGGTTGCATAGGTGTCGAACGGGCCCCCGACGCTGGAACAGGCTCCCATCGAGATGACCCATTTAGGCTCGGGCATCTGGTCATAGAGCCGCTGGATCACTTCTCCCATCTTCAGGGTGACCGTGCCCGCAATGATGATCAAATCGGACTGGCGAGGCGAGGGCCGGAAGATTCCTGCACCAAATCGATCCATGTCAAACCTTGACGCACCGGTGGCCATCATTTCGATCGCGCAGCAGGCCAGTCCGAAAGTCATCGGCCAGAGAGAGGACTTTCTGGCCCAGTTCACCACCGAATCCACGGTGGTCGTGACGATGTTCTTTTCGAAACTGCGCTCGGCTACGCCCATTCCAGGGCCCCCGTCTTCCACACGTAGAAGTACCCGACGATCAAGATTCCCAGGAAAATGAACATTTCGATCAGGCCAAAAATGAGGAGCTCGTCGTAGATGATGGCCCAGGGGAAAAGAAAGATCGTTTCAACGTCGAAAATAACGAAGAGGATTGCGATGATATAAAAACGCACCGAAATCCTCTCCCTGGCATCTGTCTCGGGATCAATGCCACACTCGTAGGGACTGAGTTTCCGTGCGGACGGCTGGTAGGGTCGGATCAGCCTCCCCACACCCAGACCGACAACGGGGAGAGAAATCGCAATCAGCAAGAAAATCAGAACTGGCAGGTAGGCTGCTAGCACACATCCTCCTCCTTCTTATCGGGGGCGTATTCTAACAGACCACCCGGCCACTTCCCACTCAAACTTTGGCATCCTTTCAGTATGCGTCGCCGGGATCTTCCCGGCGCTTAGGGTCCCACTCTGGGATGGGTGAACCCCCTCGCCTTTAGGCGAAGCCTTCAGGAGGCTTGGGGGTACACTGCGGAGGTGTCTGAGTATCGGAAAAGTTCGCATGCAGTGTATCGGCTGAGATATCACTTTGTGTTCATCACCAAGTACCGCAAGCCGGCTCTGCGAGGAGAGATCGGGAAAGAGGTGCGGGATCTGACGCGAGAGATTTGCCGATCGTTGGATATCGAGATCGTGAAGGGGCATGTGCGACCCGATCATGTGCATTTGTTGTTGGATGTGCCGCCGAGCCGAGTGATGCAGGCGATCAAAGGGAAAACGTCGCATCATCTACTGCAAGATCACCGCAAGTTGCGCAAGGAGTTTTGGGGACGACATCTTTGGGCACGAGGGTACTTCGTGGCGACGACTGGGAATGTGAGCGATACGATGGTTGCAGAGTATATAGAAACCCAAGATGTCGAGACCCGAGACGACGATTTTCGGGTCACTGAGTAGTCAGCCTGCGAGCGAAGCGAGGTCTTTAGGCGACTTCAGTCGCATGTCGAATCCACCGCCTTCAGGCGGTGGAGAGTGGGACCCTTCTCAAGCGGACACCTCGGAGAGTCGCTCATCGAAGTATGTGATCGTCCGTTCCAGGCCCTCTGAGAGATCGACGCGGGGCTCCCATCCAAGTTTTTCTTGAGCCAGCGAGATGTCGGGCCGGCGGCGCGTAGGGTCGTCCCTGGGCAGGCCGGCAAAGACGATTTCGCTCTCCCGTCCAATCTTGTCCCGAATGACCTCGGCCAACTCGAGAATAGAAGTTTCGGTGGGATTGCCCAGGTTGACGGGCTCCGGCAGATCCCCGGTCTCCATCAGGGCCCGAAGGCCGGCTAGCAGGTCGGAGACGTAGCAAAACGAACGCGTCTGGGAGCCGTCCCCGTATACCGTGAGAGCCTGTCCCTGCAGGGCCTGCACGATGAAGTTGCTCACCACCCGACCATCTTCTATGGACATGCGAGGGCCGTAGGTGTTAAAAATCCGGGCGATTCGAATATCCACCTGGTTCTGGCGATGGTAGTCCACCATCAGAGTCTCGGCGACCCGTTTCCCTTCGTCATAGCAACTGCGCGGCCCCACCGGGTTTACATGGCCCCAGTAGTCTTCGGCCTGCGGGTGGACCTGCGGGTCACCGTACACCTCCGAGGTGCTGGCCTGGAGGATACGGGCTCCCACGCGCTTGGCGATTCCCAGACAGTTGAGGGTTCCCATCACATTGGCCTTAACGGTCTTGACCGGATTTCTCTGGTAGTGGACGGGTGAGGCCGGACAGGCGAGATTATAAATCTGGTCCACCTCCAGAAGTATTCCCTCAACGATGTCATGGCGGATGAACTCGAAGTCAGGAGCTGTCAGGTGGTGCTGGATATTCCGTCTGGCACCGGAAAAGAGATTGTCCAGGCACAGAACGGCCGCCCCGTCCTCGAGCAAAGAATCGCAGAGATGGCTTCCAATAAAACCCGCTCCACCCGTGACGAGAACTCTCAAGCCCGGCTCCCAGACAACATGGCCCTCTCCCTGTTCATAGTGAACTCAGTTGACGTAGCCGAGACTCTTCAAGCGTTTCAGCTGTTCCGGCGACATTTTGAAGTCGGTGAACTGCAGATCCGCATGCGTTTCCCACCAGCTGTCGATTTCCTCTTGCCACAAGATCTTCCCCGCCTCAGCCGGGCTGCTGTCAATGAGGTTCTGCAACTCCCCGGGGTCCTCCCTGATGTTGTAGAGGGCGTTTCTCTCCGGGTCGTCAAACTCAATGAATTTGTAATCTTGAAAGATCATGGTCCGGCGTATGGGAGTCTTGCTAAAGAGTTTGACTGCCAGCGAATAGAGCTTACGCGGTTCGTCCTCAGCAAGCTTGAGGAGATCCGCTCCCTGGAAGGAATTCTCCAGGTAGGGGATCTCCAGGAGCGAGAGTACAGTCGGAAGAATGTCGATGGACATTCCCCGGGTCACCAGCCTGTCGCCCGCCGGCAGGGTCCCGGGCATCCTCAGGATCAGAGGGACGCGCACGACATTTTCGTGGACACTCTGGCGATGTCCCCGGTACTCGTGCTCTCCCAGGCTTTCGCCGTGGTCGGCAGTAAAGACAGTGAGAGTCTGGTCAGTTAACCCCAGTTCGTCCAGGTGATCGAGAATCCTTCCGAGATGATAGTCGGCGAACTCGATCTCCTTTAAATAGGCTGCTTCATCCTCTCCATACTCGTTCTTTCCGGGGCTCTCGGTCGTCTCATCCGGGCTGCTAAAGTCCGTGCGAAAGTAGTAAGGCTCGTGCGGGTCAAAGAAGTGCACCCAGAGGTGGAACGGGCGCCTCGACCCGCTCACCTTTGTCAGCCACTCGGTTGCCAGACTGGCCGTGTGATCTCCTCGCCTCTCGCTGGGCAGATTGATCTTGCTTCTCGAAAAAAGGCGCATAAACGCCTTGAAGTAGCCGACTCCGTCTTCCAACGCGAAGGAGTCTTCGTAGTAATCGAACCCCTGAGTCAGATTGAATACCCTCAGCAGCGGTGCTGCCGACACCACGGCACCGGTTCTGTAACCCGAACCGGACAGCATCTCGGCCAGCGTGATAGCCGGTTCCTCGAGCTTCTGTCCGTTGCTCAGTACATTGTGGGTAATGGTATAGAGGCCTGTGAAGATCGAAGCATGGTTTGGGAGGGTCTGGGGAGCCTGAGCATAAATGTTTTCGAAGGTCACGCCTTCCCTGGCCAGGCGGTCAATCGAGGGAGTCCGAATCGCCTCGAATCCGTAGCAGCCCAGGCGGTCGGCCCGCGTTGTGTCAAAGGTAATGAAGAGCAGATTCGGCTGGCCGCTATCCTCCGCCCGCCCCCACACCGGAGAGGGCTGAAGCAAGAGAGCGAGCAAGACGGCAAAGGCGATTTTCGTGTACACAATCCGAGGTTTCCAAAAGACCGGTGTGGTCGAGGGACTCCGCTTGAAAAGGCCCCAGCCCGCCACCCCCGGCAGGTTATGATTCCATCCCTGCACGACCAGATTCAAGTCCAAAATCCGTGTTCCAGCTTCTGGGTCCCAACTCCCGGGTCCTATCAGCCCAGAGTCCTTGATATCCCGGTATAATTCTGGCGTGTCTTCGACTGAAGAGCTTTCATACAAGGGCATCGGTTACGGAGGGGCTCTCTCGAGTTCCGGCGAATTTCGGCTTGAAAGCCGTTTCGAAGCTTCTCCCGACCAGCAAAAGGCCATCCAGGCCCTCTCCAGCGGGATCCGGAATGAACAACGCGATCAGGTTCTCCTGGGGGTCACCGGCTCGGGGAAGACCTTCACTATGGCCAAGGTCATTGAGGACTTGCAGCGGCCCACATTGGTCCTCAGTCACAACAAGACCCTGGCGGCCCAGCTCTACCAGGAATTCAAAACCTTCTTCCCGGAGAACGCGGTCGAGTACTTCGTCAGCTACTACGACTATTACCAGCCCGAGGCCTACATTGCATCGACCGACACCTACATCGAAAAGGAAGCTCTCATCAACGAAGAAATCGACCGGCTGCGGCACTCGGCGACCCGCTCTCTGTTCGAGCGTCGCGACTGCATCATCGTGTGCAGTGTCAGTTGTATCTACGGCCTGGGGTCGCCCGAGGCCTACTATGGGATGATGCTGATGGTCAACCGGGGCGCTCGTGTGCAGCGTCGGGAGATCCTCGATAAACTGGTCGAGATTCAATACGAAAGACGCAGCCACGGCCTTGAGCGCGGCACCTTTCGCGTCCGGGGCGACGTGATCGAGGTTGTCCCTTCCTACGACGACTATGCCATCCGCATCGAGCTCTTTGGAGATGAAGTCGAGGGCATCTTTCAGTTCGATCCCCTGACCGGTGAAGTTCTCCGGGAACATGATCGGATTCCGATTTACCCGAAGTCGCACTACGTCATCCCCAAGACTCGCTGGAACGTCGCCGTGGAAAGCATCAAGGCGGAACTGGAAGAGTGCCGGTCGCAGTGGGAGAGAGAGGGCCGCCTGCTGGAGGCCCAGCGGGTCCACCAGCGCACTATGTTCGATCTGGAGATGATCAAAACCGTAGGCTACTGCCGAAGCATCGAAAACTACTCGCGTCATCTCACCGGGCGGCGGGCAGGAGAGCCTCCGCCGACCCTGCTCGACTACCTGCCCGAACCCTCGCTGATGTTCATCGATGAGAGCCACGTGACCATGCCCCAGGTACGGGGCATGTACGCAGGGGACCGGTCTCGAAAACTGAACCTCATCGAGTTCGGATTCCGTCTGCCCTCGGCACTTGATAACCGGCCCTTGAGCTTCGAGGAGTTCCGTGTCCGTGTACCTCAAACCGTTTACGTTTCCGCCACACCGGCTTCCTATGAGCTTTCGCTCACTGAAGGTGAATTCGTAGAACAGGTCATCAGGCCGACTGGGCTGATGGACCCGCCGATTGACGTGCGACCGGTCAAAGGTCAGGTGGACGACCTTCTGGAGGAAATCCGCCTCCGAGCGGAGCGCAAAGAGCGGGTGCTGGTTACGACATTGACGAAACGGATGGCCGAGGAGTTGACGGAGTACTACACAGAGGTCGGCGTGGCGGTGCGTTATCTGCACTCGGAGATCGATACCCTGGACAGGGTGAAGATCCTGCGAGATCTCAGACTGGGGCGATTCGATGTTCTGGTGGGCGTGAACCTGCTCCGCGAGGGCCTCGATCTGCCCGAGGTTTCGCTGGTGGCGATACTGGACGCGGACAAGGAAGGCTTCCTTCGCAGCGATACGTCTCTCATCCAGACCGTAGGAAGAGCCGCGCGAAACCTCAACGGGACAGCCATCATGTACGCAAACCGGATGACCGGCTCGATGGAGCGGGCTATCGCCGAAACGACTCGCCGTCGGGAGATCCAGGAGGCCTACAATCGGGAACATGACATCTCTCCCGAGTCCATCCTGAAGCCAGTCAATGCCGCGTTACTGGAAATGGTTAAGGCGGATTACTTCGAGGTGCCGATCGTCTCTGAGGAACTGGCATCATTCAAGTCGGCGGCGGAAATCAAAGAGAGAATTGAGACGGTCCACAAGAGGATGACCGAGGCGGCGACGGATTTTCGCTTCGAAGAGGCCGCCCGCTACCGGGATCGAGTGAAGAGCCTCCGGGAGTTACTGATGGAGATCACGGAGGATCAATCAAAGGCCGCCTCGGGAGCTATTTCCGGGGCCGATGGACCCGAATGACCCGTTCTTCACAACCCTCCGCAACCCGAAGCGTCAAGCCGGCCAGCCGTCTACAGGGTGACGTCGTCTTGCCCGGGGACAAGTCCATCTCTCATCGCGCCGCTATCCTGGCGTCCCTGGCCCGGGGCCTTTCCACGATTCACAACTTTTCACAAAGTGACGACTGTTCGCGCACCCTGGATTGCCTTGCGGGGTTGGGAGTCCAATTTCATCGGCAATCCCGCTCAGTAAGCATCGAGGGACTCGGGATGAGTCGCTTCAAGAAACCGAGCGGAAGATTGTACGCGGGGAATTCGGGCACTTCGATGCGGCTTCTGGCCGGACTCCTGGCCGGACTCCCCTTCCCCAGCCGGCTGGAAGGGGATGCGTCCTTGAGTCGCAGACCGATGAGCCGGATCCTGGTTCCTTTGCGAGCCATGGGTGCGCAGATTCAGGCTCTCGAGGATCGGTTTGCTCCCCTCACCATTCGAGGCCGGGGTCTGAAGGCAATCGAATACGAGTTACCGGTGGCAAGTGCCCAGGTGAAGTCGTGCGTCCTGCTGGCCGGGCTTCTGGCCACTGGACGAACGACCGTTATCGAGCCTACACCCACGCGCAATCACACGGAACTCCTGCTCCCTGCTTTCGGAGGGCGGCTCCGTAGGGAAGGCTCGCGAATTATGGTCGACGGAGATCAATTGCTGGAGGCGTCCGACCTCGAAGTCCCCGGGGATATCTCCGCAGCCTCCTTCTTCCTGGTGGCGGCCAGTCTGATCCCCGGGTCCAGAATCGAACTCAGGGACGTGGGACTAAACGGTACGCGGGACGCCCTTTTACAGCTCCTCGTGCAAAGCGGAGGACATATTGAGATAAAAAGGCGAAGAGTGTCGGGAGGCGAGCCGGTCGGTGACATCTCCGTCTCCTACTCCGCCGGCCTTCTGGAACACTTCCCGGAGCGCATCGGCCGAGACCGGATCCCCCTTCTCATCGATGAGATCCCGGTGCTCGCGATCCTGGGGACGCAGCTCAAATCCGGCCTTGAAGTCACCGATGCTGCGGAACTCAGAGCTAAGGAATCCGACCGGATCAGTGCTACCGTCGAGAATCTCGGCCGGCTTGGCATGGAATGCGAAGAGAGGGAGGATGGTTTCCGGATTCCCCCTGGCCAGAGCATCCGCGGCGGGCAGGTCCGAACCCGGGGGGATCATCGCATCGCCATGGCCTTCTCGATCGCAGGACTGATCTCCCGGCGGGCCGTGGTTGTGGACGACTCTCAATGTTGCGACATCTCTTTCCCGGGCTTTTTCGAACAACTGGCGTCAGTCATCCAATGAGGGGGGCGCATGTATTCCTGATCGGGTTTATGGGATCCGGGAAGTCTACGGTGGGCCCTCTCCTGGCACGGACCCTGTCGGTGCCCTTCGCCGACCTCGACGAGTTGATCGTCAACGCTGAAGGACGCAGCATCAGCTCCCTTTTTGCCAGGGACGGCGAAGAGCGCTTCCGCGAACTGGAAACCCGTCTGCTTCTGCAGGTTGTGGACTCGCCGCCTGCTGTTCTCGCGCTTGGGGGGGGTACGCTCCTGCGTCCGGGCAACCGACGCACCATCCGTGAGAAAGGCGCTTCTGTGTGGTTGAAGGTTTCGCTCAGGGAGGCCCTGCGAAGGTGCGAGGAAGGGACCGGACGGCCCCTGGCCCGCGATCCGGGGGAGTTCACGACACTGTACGAACTCAGACAGCCCATTTATGAGGAGTGTGACCTCCACATTGATGTCGACAAGAAACGACCGGAGGCGATCTGTCAGGAAATCGTTGCCTGTTTGAAGGAGAGACCCGATGCCGTGGATTGAGACCATCGACTACGAGGACGCTTCCGGTCGCCTGTGTTGTGAGTATGACGCGGCGCTCACAAGGGCCGGTAAGATCTACAATATCGTTAAGATCTCAAGCCTCGCACCCAGCCTTCTTGGCACATCGATGAGCTTCTACTCCGCGTTGATGCGTTCAGAAGGCGAGTTGACCCCCGCCCAGCGCGAGATGATTGCAGTCGTCGTGTCGCGTGCCAATGACTGTTTTTACTGAATTGAGGCTCATGGGGAGGATCTCCATGCCACGGGAACGGACCGGGTGCAGGTAGACCAGATCAAGGCCGACTATCGGGAGGCCGGCCTCCCTGAAAAAGAGAGTGCGATTCTGGACTTCGTCGTCAAGCTGACGCTGAGCCCAAGTGCAATGGAGGCGTCGGACCTTGACCTCCTGAGGGAGGAGGGACTCTCGGACAGGGCGCTGCTCGAGGTTGTTCACATCGCGGGCTATTTCAACTACATCAACCGTGTGGCGGGTGCCCTGGGGGTCGACCCTGAGCCGGAGTGGACTTAGGGTCAGGTCAGACGCGCTGCAATCCACGCGCTGGGGTTCACGCGCTTACTGCGTGCGCGCTACTGAGGCTGGCGGAGCCGAGATACGTCGCAGCCGCCGGATGTCAGTAGCGCGTGTGCAACAAGCGCGTCGAGTTTCAGGTTGGGGATCGCGGTTTCCGGTCTCCAGTCGCCCTATCGGCGCTTTCTGGTATCCTTTTCCCCGTCTATCAATCCATAATCCGACTGCGGCTGGCGTGAGAGTTCTTGTGCAAATCTGGCTCTTAGTAAGCTTTCTGCTCGCCTGCTCTTCTCTTGGACTTTTCGGACAGTCGCCCCCCCCTTTTGCGCTTGCAGACATTGCGGATGAATTCCCCTCGCGGGGATTCGAAGTAGAAATTAACTTCTGGAAGCGCATGTTCACGGTATACACGGAGACCCAGGTGGTCTTTCATGATCGGGGCGATCTGCGAATCCTCTATGAGATTGTCGAGTTCGAGGAGGGCATCCGCGGCAACGAAGAGGAAGCAGAACGACAGGGCAAGATTCTAAAAAAAAGGAAAGAGGACTTCAGAAGGCTCCTGCTCGATCTGAGCAGGCGGGAGCCCCGCTCTGGCCCGGAAAGAGCTGTGGACTCGATCTTAAAGGATCTGGGACACGAGACCAGTAGCTCGCTGTACCGACGGCTGGCCCGTGACCTACGCTATCAGCGCGGGCTCAGGGAACAGTTTGCGGAGGGCATTTCCCGCTCCGGCCAATACCTGGAAGCCATCGATGAGATTCTCAAAAAGGAAGGTGTGCCTGGAGAACTGGCTGTGCTTCCCCACATTGAGTCAGCCTTTCAGTGGTCGGCCGTATCCAAATCAGGTGCCGTCGGGCTGTGGCAATTCGTCCGAGGGACCGCGCGAAGCTACATGACCGTCAATCGATATGTGGATCAAAGACTGGATCCCCTCGAATCGACAAGGGCTGCCGCCCGCCTGCTGCGCGACAACTACCAGGCTCTCGGAAGCTGGCCGCTGGCCATCACAGCCTACAACTATGGACGGTCGGGGATGCTGCGTGCAAAGAAGCGACTCGGATCGGATATGCTCACGATCGCACGCCGGCACAAGTCGCGGAGTTTCGGGTTTGCCAGCCGAAACTTTTATCCCGAGTTCCTGGCGGCAGTTGAGATCGTGCGCAATGTTCGCCTCTACTTCGGCGACCTCCGACTCAGGCAGCCTTTGGAGTATTCGGTCCTGGTTCTTCCCGCCAGTTACCCCCTGGCCGTTTTTGAACGGGTCGATGGCCTCGATCGAAAAACGCTGCGGGCATACAACCCTTACCTCACGGCCAGGGTCTGGAAGGAAGGCGTGCTTCCTGCCGGGATCAGCCTTCGTCTCCCCGTCCCCGCCAGGGAGCCCCTTGCTGAGGCTCTGGAGAAGGCCAGGCCGGCCACTTCCCGCTTCGAGGTCTCCCCGGACGGCAATGCCGTCTACCGGGTCCGCTCGGGTGACACGGTGGGCAGGATTGCGGCCCATTTCGGGACCTCCATTGGAGCCATCGGGAGGGCCAACAGTTTAGCTGATCCAAACCGGATCGTTCCCGGGCAGCAGCTCCGGATCCCCGGATCCGGAACCAGCGTCGGCCCTGTGCACTATCGCGTCAGATCGGGCGACACCCTGGAGCAGATTGCCCGCAGGTTCCAGACCAGTCTCCATGAGCTGGTCCGGGCAAACAGCCTCTCCAATCCGAATCGGATTTTTCTGGGGCAGGTCTTGCTCATTCCCTGAGAGGTGTCCTGCTCTCCTTCTGCTGGCGCCGTAGGGGCCGGTCTTGTGCCGGCCCGCCAGGCGGACGACCACGAGGGTCGCCCCTACCGTCATCGTCGACACCTTACGCCACGACCGCCGCCGGTTCTTCCTCCAGGTCGCCCGCCTCTCCTACCACCAGCGACAGGGCCTGTGCCTCAGAGTGGTAATCCGCCCGCACCGACTGGCCTTCTCCCAGCTCCCCGCGCACGATGAGCAGGCCCAGAGGGTTCTCCAGTTCCTTGCGAATTGCCCGCTTGAGCGGCCGGGCGCCATAGTTCGGGTCGTATCCCACACGCACCAGGAACCGGCGGGCGGAGGGGGTGAGAACCAGGTCGATTTGTTGAGCTGCCAGCCTCTGCCTCAGCTGGCGAAGCTGGATCAATACAATCTTCTCCAGATGCTCTTCGCTCAGCGCGTGAAAGACGATGGTCTCGTCCACCCGATTCAGGAATTCGGGGCGAAAGTGACCCCGGAGTTCTGCAAGGACGGTCTCCTTCATCCGCTCAAACTCACGCCCCGCAAAGGCACCCTGGTAGTCGAGTATACGATGACTCCCCAGATTGGAGGTCATGATGACAATGGTGTTCTTAAAGTCCACCGTACGTCCCTGTCCATCCGTGAGCCTCCCGTCATCCAGAAGCTGCAGGAGCATATTGAGAACGTCGGGGTGGGCCTTCTCAATCTCGTCAAAGAGGATCACGGCGTAGGGCCGGCGACGGACCGCTTCGGTCAGCTGTCCTCCTTCGTCGTAGCCCACATATCCGGGGGGGGCGCCCAGCAATCGGGCAACGGTGTGGCGTTCCTGATATTCGGACATGTCGATTCGGATGATGGCCTGTTCGTCATCGAACAGGGATGCGGCCAGAGCCCGGGCAAGCTCGGTTTTCCCGACTCCCGTCGGCCCCAGGAATAGAAAACTGCC
Source organism: Acidobacteriota bacterium (assembly GCA_965205615.1). Lineage (GTDB taxonomy): Bacteria > Acidobacteriota > UBA6911 > RPQK01 > CBDAPI01 > CBDAPI01. The sequence continues at coordinate 217,477 of CBDBHK010000020.1, forward strand.
AATGGGGCGGGCCGGGTCCTTGAGACCCGAGCGAGCCCGAATCACAGCCTCGCTTACCGAAGTCACCGCCTCCTCCTGACCGACTACCCGCTTGTGCAGATCTTCTCCAAGGCTGACCAGCTTTCGCATCTCGCCTTCCAGCAGCTTCGAAACCGGGACCCCCGTCCAGCGGCTGACCACGGCCGCAATGTCTTTCTCGAAGACTTCCTCCTTGAGAAGCCGTCCTTCCTGCTGCTTCCTACTCAGTGCTTCTTCTTCAACTGCCAGTTCATTGTCCAGCCGTGCCAGTGATCCATATTTCAGCTCAGCGGCTCGATTGAGATCGTAGTTTCGCTCCGCCTGATCGATTTCGATCCTGGTTTGCTCCATTTCCTGCCGGAGTTCCCTGAGTCTGGAAACCGTCTCCTTTTCGGCCTGCCACTGAGCCTGGAGAGCGTCGCCCTGCGATTTCAAGTCGGCGATGGTTTTCTCGAGCCGGGTCAGCCTTTCCCGCGAGGCCCGGTCCTTTTCATTCTTGAGGGCCTGACGCTCGATCTCCATTTGCATGATTCGTCGCAGAATCTCGTCCAGTTCTGACGGCATCGAATCAATCTCGGTCCGCAGCTTGGCCGCAGCCTCGTCGACCAGGTCGATGGCCTTGTCCGGAAGAAAGCGATCCGAAATGTAACGGTTGGACAGGGTCGCGGCCGCAATAAGGGCTGCATCCTGAATCCTCACTCCATGGTGGACCTCGTAGCGCTCCTTTAAGCCACGCAAAATGGAGATGGTGTCTTCGACGCTGGGCTCTTCGATCAATACCGGCTGGAATCGCCGCTCCAGAGCTGCATCCTTCTCGACGTGCTTACGGTATTCATCCAGAGTGGTGGCCCCGATACAGTGCAGTTCTCCGCGAGCCAGCATCGGTTTCAAGAGATTGCCCGCGTCCATCGCACCTTCCACTTTTCCGGCGCCCACGACAGTGTGCAATTCATCAACGAAAAGGATGATCCCACCCTGCGCCGACTCCACTTCCTGGAGGACGGCTTTCAGGCGCTCTTCAAATTCTCCTCGATACTTGGCGCCGGCAATCAATGCTCCCATGTCCAGGGCCACGACCTGCTTGTGCTTGAGCCCCTCGGGCACATCGCCCCTGGCGATCCTCTGGGCCAGTCCTTCGACGATTGCGGTCTTGCCGACACCCGGGGCACCAATGAGAACGGGATTGTTCTTTCGCCGCCTCGACAATACCTGCATGATGCGTCGGATTTCTTCGTCCCGTCCGATCACGGGATCCATTTTTCCCTGGCCGGCGAGCCGGGTGAGCTCACGCCCATACTGTTCCAGTGCCTGGTAGGTCGACTCCGGGTTCTGGGAAGTGACGCGCTGACTTCCCCTCACCTCTACCAGGGCCGCCTCCAGTCGCTCTCGCGTCACCCCGAATCGGTTCAGGATCTCCCGGACCGCACCCTTCTCCCCGGTCATTGCCAACAACAGATGTTCGACAGAGACAAACTCATCCTTGAAGCGTTGCGCCTCTTTCCTGGCAACCGACATTACCGAGTTCAAACCCGGGCCGGCATACTGTGAATCTGTTTCCTGTCCCGAGCCGTGGATCGTGGGCATTCCCGCAAGATGCTCTTCCAGCGCCTGACGGAGGCTCTCTACCTGCACGTCAGCCTTGTGAAGGATCGAGGTCGCCAGTCCCCTTTCCTGTAACAGGAGGGCCAGCAACAGATGCTCTACGTCCACATTCTGGTGCCCCAGCTCGCGGGCTCGATCTTGAGCCGACACGAGACCGTCTCTTGCTTTTTCAGTCAGCCGTTGGATATCCATATAGTGATTCTCCTTCAATCCGTGTTTCGTTCCTCCACGCTTTGACATAAGACGGAAACGAGCCGGAGGCAAGATGGCAGCGAGAGGAGTTGCTTTGGTAACCGACGCATCTTATGTAACTGGAATCCAAAGGTCCGTGGCGAAAGTCGCGCGCGGCCGGGACGGGCGAAATGACGACAAATAAGGGAAAAGGGAAAAGCACTGACTCGAAGAGCGGTGAAGAAAAGACGATTCAAGTGACCGACAAAAGATTCTGGGTGAACGACGACAAGGCCATCGACGAGGCCCGGCCCAGTGAAACAAAGCTCCCCTCCTTCGTGGAAGAGCTAAAAGCAAGGACCGAGCTCGCCGAGGCCCGCCTGCAGGAGAAGCTGGAATCTCTGGAGCGAGACAACGAATCCCTGCGCGACAGGCTGCAACGGGACATGGGGCAGCGACTGGAGCGGGAAAAACTCAGCCTCATCAGGAACTTCCTGGAAGTGGCCGATAACTTTGAACTGGCTTTGGATTCAACCGTGTCTTCAGACAACCTTCGTGCTCTGCAGGAGGGAGTCGAATTGAATCTGAAACTCTTTCATCGCAAGCTGGAGCTTCTCGGGCTGGAGCCCATCGTACCGCTGGGCGAAGACTTCGACCCCGAGGTTGCTGAGGCGGTAGCCGTGGTCCCCGTCGACGAGGCCGACCAGGACCAGAAGGTCGTCTCGGTGGTGCAGAAGGGCTACCGCAGAGGCGACCTCCTGCTTCGTCCCGCCCGCGTGCACGTCGGGCAGTACAGGGGGAGTTGAGGGGCTGGTGGGGGACAGGCGGAGGCTGACACGCTGACAGGCTGACTGGCGGACTGGCTGATGGGCTGATAACAGATCGGCACTGCACTGGACTGGGAGGATGGATCAAAGCCCCCGGCGGAAGCGGGGGGTGAAGAACAGCAAGGGTCTACTAACTTGCCTTCCGGCCGCTCCCGCGGCCGGCTCTGAGGGCATGGCAAATAGCAATGGCCAGGGCGTCGGCCGCATCGTGGGGTTGCGGCTTGTCGTCCAGGTGCAGTAATACGGATACCATCATCTGGACCTGCTGCTTATCCGCGCGGCCGTAGCCTACCACCGCCTTCTTCACTTCCAGAGGCGAATACTCGAAGATTGCAGCCCCTGATCTGGCGGCGGCCAGCAGGGCGACCCCTCTGGCCTGGCCCAGACGCAGGGCGGCCCTCGAGTTGACGGAGTGGAACACGTCCTCGACAACGACCACGGCCGGTTGATGTTTCTCCAGACAGCTTGAGAGCTGTTCGTAGATCCTTTCCAGCCGTGCAGGAAACTCGTTCCCGGCCCCACGGCGCACTCCTTTCAGCGCGCCGTATTCGAGGCATTCGATCCGACTGCCTTCGACATTGATGACTCCGAAGCCCGTAACACGACTCCCCGGGTCAATGCCGAAAACTATCATGGGAATCACTTTGCTGCTGCACGAAAGACACAGCCGGGTCAGGCACTGGCGAGGGCTTGCATTTCCGATTCGTCGATGTCGAAGTTGGCATAGGCGTGCTGGACGTCATCATGGTCCTCCAGAGTTTCCATGAGAGTCAGCATTCTGGCGGCAGTTTTTCCCTCCAGCTTGACTTCGGAAGTCGGGATCATGGTTAACTCGCTGACCGCAGCCTCAACCCTGGCCGCCTCAAGCGCCTGGCGGACAGCCTCGAACTGCTCGAAAGAAGTGTAAACCTCATAGCTGTCGGAATCCGACTGCAGGTCTTCCGCTCCGGCCTCGAGTACGATCTCCAGAACCTGGTCCTCAGAGGCCGAGTCCTTGCGGACGCACAGATAGCCCTTGCGCTCGAACATCCAGTTGACGCTGCCCGTCTCACCCAGGTTTCCTCCGTACTTGGAGAAGATGTGCCGAAGATCAGCTACCGTCCGATTGCGGTTGTCGGTGAGGCACTCCACCAGCACCGCTGCACCACCCGGGCCGTAACCTTCATAGGTCATCGATTCGTAGTTCACACCCGGCAGCTCGCCAGTACCCTTCATGATCGCCCGCTTAATGTTGTTCTGCGGCATATTGGAGTGCTTGGCCGCCTGCACCGCCGTTTGCAATCGCGGGTTGGAATCCACGTCCCCGCCACCTATGCGAGCGGAAACGGTGATCTCTTTAATGAGCCTGGTAAAAGCCTTTCCGCGTTTGGCATCTACCACAGCTTTCTTGTGACGGATGGAGTGCCATTTTGAATGTCCGGACATTGGCAAATTCTCCCCGAAAACGGTGCGTGGGAAACGGAGGTATTTTAACATGAGGGGATTGGTTACTGGTTGCTGGTTCAAAGGTTGAAAGTTGAAGGTTGACGATTGACGGTAAATCAGAGCCCCCGGCGGAAGCCGGGGGAAGGCCCGAAACGGTCCGCGACTTTGCCCCCCGACCGCTCCCGCGGCCGGCTCTGATCATCTCACGAAGCCTGCAACGCGGCCCATGGGACTTTCACTGCGGATTGCCAGAGACATGCAAAAGTATCGGATGTTGCTCCATTATCGGGGAACCGGCTACGCAGGCTGGCAGGCTCAGCCTGACCGGAGAACGATCCAGGGAGAACTGGAAAAGGCCATTCAGAAGATCTGCAGCGAGAGGCGGTCGGTGGTGGGATCCGGTCGCACCGATGCCGGAGTTCATGCACGAGGGCAGGTAGCCCATGTCGTGCTCAACAAGGCCCTGGAAACGAACCGTCTGAGAATCTCGCTGAATGTGGTGCTACCCGGCGATATTCGGATCATGAATCTGCGCAAAGCTACGACGGGTTTCCATGCCCAGAGGGATGCGCGCCGCAAACGGTACGAGTACCGAATCTACAATGGTTCCGTTCTTTCACCGTTTCTCTCGGACTACGTACTGCATTTCAGAGCCAGTCTGGACTCTTCCCGCATGCGAGAAGCGAGTCAGACACTGCTCGGGCGCCATGACTTCTCGGGCTTTACGTCGTCCCGCAGTCGAGTTTCGTCAAAGGTCAGAACCGTTGTGCGCTCCGAGTTTTCACAGAAAGGTCGGTCCATGCTCTATCGCATCGAGGGGGATGGATTCCTGCACCACATGGTTCGTAACATAGTGGGAACCTTGCTGGAGGTCGGTACTTGCAAGCGGGACACAGGCGATCTAGAGGAGATCATCGGGAGCCGGGACCGAACCAGGGCGGGACCTACTGCCCCCGCTCACGCTCTCTGGCTGACCCGGGTCTGGTACTGATCGCCGGAGGGCTCTGGCGGCTTTTCCTGGTTGAAAGTTGGCGGAACCCGGAACTGGTAACCGGTTTCTGACAGTAACTGGTTAATGGTTACTGGTTACCGGTTGAAGGTTGAAAGTTGAAGGTGCCAAAGTCGCATGCTGCGTCGCACGGGTGAGTCGTGCCTCATGTGGACTCGAGAAGATCAGGTGTTGGCCATGATAGATTGTGGTTCTTCGACATGAATCCCCTATTCGAAGGATTTGAAGGGATCATCGCGCCCGACAGTCCTGAAGCTCAGCTCATCCTAAAGCTGGAGCCAGCCCGTCTACCCCGACACATTGCCATCATCATGGATGGTAATGGTCGCTGGGCAGGACTGCGAAAGCTGCCGCGGATCGAGGGACACCGTGCCGGAGTCAAGGCGGTGAAGGCGGTTGTCGAATACGCGGCCCGACTGACCGTACCGGTCTTGACCCTTTATGCCTTCTCTTCGGAAAACTGGAAAAGGCCGCGACTCGAGGTCAATACCCTGTGGCGACTGCTCAGGCACTACCTTCGTTCCGATCTGGACACTCTGCAGCAAAACAACATCCGTTTTGACACCATCGGGCGCATTCCCGAGCTGCCGCGGAAAGTTCAGGAGCAGCTGGCTCACGTGATTGGAGAGACTTCTTCCAATACCGGGACGAGATTGTTCCTGGCTCTCAGCTATAGCGGGCGGGCGGAACTCGTGGATGCCTTCAACCACCTCCTGGCGTCCGGTCACGAATCGCCGATCGACGCCCGCGATATTGAGAACAGCCTCTACACCGCGGGCGTGCCCGATCCAGACCTGCTGGTCAGGACAAGCGGCGAGATGCGTATCAGCAACTTTCTTCTCTGGCAGATCGCCTACTCCGAGATTTATGTGACCGATGTGCTGTGGCCGGACTTTCGCGGGATCCACCTGCTGGAAGCTATTCGAGAGTTTCAGCGTCGGGATCGGCGCTACGGCGATGTGGCCTCGCCGGCACTCCAGAGCAGATGATGATCATTCGACTTGTGGTGGCCGTCGTTCTGATTTCGATTGTGCTTCTGACGGTTTCCGCGGCGCCTGTCTGGTGCTTTTTCCTACTCCTGGAGATCTTTCTGGTGGGTGCTCTGTGGGAGTTCTTCCGGCTCTTCAAGGACTACTCTGTCCGCGGCCTCAGACTCACAGCCCTGTTGACAGTCGCTTCCCCGGTCGTGGCAGGGCTGTCGTCCCCGCCCGCCCTTTTTTCTTATCTGGCAGTGGTCCCGTTGCTGCTGATGACCCGATCGCTGGCGAGGAACAGCTCGCATCATCGGAATCTTCCCGAGGTGGGCTCTAACGTTCTCTGTTTTTCGTACCTCAGTCTCCCTTTCTCGCTGGCAGTCCTGTTGCGCGTTTCCGATGATGGCGCCAGCGGTCATGAACTGGCGTTCCTCTTGATCTGTGTCTGGGTCTCGGACAGCGCCGGCTACCTGGTGGGGCGATCTCTGGGCCGACACAAGGTCACTCCGCGTCTGTCGCCTAACAAATCCCTGGAAGGCTTCGCAGCCTCTCTGGCGATACCTCCTCTGATAGCTGTTCTGATTCAGCCCCACATCCTTCCGCACCAGTCTCCCGTAGGAGCCGCCATGCTTGGTGCTGCAATTGGAGGCAGCGCAATCACGGGAGACCTGTTCGAGTCTTTTCTCAAGCGAGGAGCCGATATGAAAGACTCCTCGGCCCTCATCCCCGGCCATGGGGGCATCCTGGACCGGATCGACAGCTTGTTGTTTGCGCTCCCCGCCTATTATTTGCTGACACGGGTACTCTTGTGACCGCAGGCGAGCAGCCACAAAGAATGCAAGGCCATTCGGAATTCCCATGAAGACTCTTTCTATCCTTGGCTCAACGGGATCCATCGGACAGAGTACGCTGAGTCTCGTCGACCTGTACCCGGAAAGACTCCAGGTGGTGGGCCTGACGGCCGGGCACAACGTTCGGCTGCTTCTGCAGCAGGTCAGGAAATATCGCCCCAGGCTGGTGGCGGTATTCGACCGGGGGGCGGCCGTGGAGTTGAGGGGTCGGCGGCCCGACGTTGAAGTCCTGGAGGGCACCGAAGGCGTGTGCCGGGTTGCCGCCCTGCCCGAGGCGCAGACCGTGGTGGCTGCTATCTCAGGCTTCTCCGGACTGCTCCCCACGTGCAAGGCTCTGGAGGCCGGAAAGCAGGTGGCTCTTGCCAATAAGGAAACGCTGGTCGCTGCCGGAGACTTCATCGCGCAGGTGCTGTCTCGCACCGGGGGCAGCATCATCCCGGTTGACAGCGAGCACAATGCCCTCCACCAGTGTCTCCGGGGCAACGATTCATCGGCCGAGGTCGCGCGGCTGATCCTGACGGCCTCCGGAGGCCCCTTTCTGCACCGGTCCCTGGAGTCTTTCAACAGCGTCACCCGAAAGGAAGCACTCGAGCATCCAACCTGGGAAATGGGTCCCAAAATCACCATCGACTCGGCGACGATGATGAACAAGGGCCTCGAAGTGATTGAGGCTCATCATCTCTTCGGAATGGACGTCGACCGCATTGCGGTGGCCGTGCACCCGCAGTCGGTGGTTCACTCAATGGTTGAGTTCATTGATGGAACCATGCTTGCCCAGGTGAGCGTGACCGACATGAGATCGGCCCTGCTCTACGCGCTCTCCTTTCCGGAACGCTGGCAAACCCGACTTCCCTCGGTCGATCTCTTCTCCCTGCCGAGACTGGAATTTCTGGAGCCCGACCTCGAGAAGTTTCCCTGCATCGGGCTGGCCTACCAGGCACTTCGGGAGGGCCGGAGCTTTCCCGCCGCGCTGAATGCGGCCAACGAGGTGGCAGTCGAGGCTTTTCTCAGCGACCGGCTCTCTTTTGGCCAGATCCCCAGCGTGTCTGCCCGGGTTCTCGAATCGCATCAATCTCGGCCCATGGACGACATCGACATGGTTCTAGAGGTCGACCGAGAGTCCCGGGATAAAGCCTGGCGCGTCGTGAAGAGCCTAGCGGGTGTCTTTTAAACTGTGACGGCGGCGACAGACAGAACCCTCCCGCCTCTTTGCTAAAATGGAACCATCGGAAGCCGGCTCGCGTCTTTCCTGGTGTGCCGGGTTTCTTCCGGGTCCGTGAGGAATTGAACTTGTGACCATCTCGTCGCTGGCAATCTACATCCTGGCTTTTGTCTTCGTGCTGGGCGTTCTGATCTTCATACATGAGCTGGGGCACTTTCTGGTCGCCCGTTTCTTCGGGATTGGAGTCCATGTCTTTTCCCTGGGATTCGGGAGGCGACTGATCGGGTTTCGTCGTGGAGACACAGACTACCGAATCAGTCTTATCCCCCTCGGAGGATACGTGAAGATGGCGGGGGAGAGTCCGGATGAGGAGCTTACGGGTTCTCCCGATGAGTTCCTTTCACGTCCCAAGATGGAGCGCTTCTGGGTTGCGGTCGCCGGACCCGTGATGAATGTGGCGCTGGCGGTCGTTTTGCTGGCAGCCGCCCTCATGATCGGGCAAGAGGTTCTTGAATACCTGGGTAACCCCCCGATGGTGGGGGCCGTAGCGCCCGACTCTCCCGCCCTGCGGGCCGGGATTCAGAGCGGCGACATCATTACCTCAATCGAGGGCCGGGACACGCCGAGGTGGAGGGATGTGGAGCTTCGCATAGCGATCAATCCCGATCGAACCCTGGACATCGAGCTACAGCGTGAGGGCCAGAAAGTAGAGACGACCGTGACCCCCGAGGGGACACCGGAGGGACGGGGAATCATCGGCATCAGCCCCTTCATCCCCTATGTGGTCAGTGACGTCGTCCCTGACTCACCGGCCCAAAAAGCCGGTCTGGGAAAGGGAGATGAGATCGTAGCCGTGCTCCAGAACGGACAGCGCAGGGAAGGCTTTTCAGCCATCGCTCAAGTCGTCCAGGCCTCCTCGGGATCTCCTTTGATGTTCGAAATTCGCCGTGACGGTGAACAGCTCTTTGAGACGATTGCACCCGAGATGACCGAGGAAGGACCACGGCTGGGCGCGTATATGGAGTACCCGACTCGAGAGGAACGGCATGGGCCCGTGGATGCCGTCCGCCAGTCCCTGGCGGACAACTACGAGATGGCCGTTTTGACTTTCGTAACGATCGGTCGTCTCGTGACGGGCACTTCGTCCGTCAAACAGCTTTCCGGACCGATCGAGATCGCCAAATTCTCCGGTCGGGCCGCGATCCTCGGCCTGGTGCCTCTGCTCAGCCTGATGGCTATCATTTCTCTACAGCTGGGCCTGCTGAACCTGCTTCCCATTCCGATTCTGGATGGGGGCCTGATCGCTCTTCTGGCCATTGAAGGACTGATGGGTCGGGACCTGAGTCTGGAGATGAAGGAGCGGATCTTCAAAGTAGGGTTCGTTTTTATAGTGTTGCTGATGGGAGTCGTGCTGTTCAACGACCTGGCCAAAAACCTGCCCGCTTTCTAGAACAGTCCGATTTCATTCATAGCTTGTCGAGAGTCCGCTCGACAAGCTTGTCGCCCTCCAGATCAAGTTGTTCCCGCAGGCTGTCGGTTATAGTCGTCGTCAACTCGGTGACCGACTTGTCCGGATCCTGATTCTCGACGATGGGAATGTCGTGTACATGCGCCATCTCCAGAATGTGTTCCTGAATCTGGAGAATCGCCTCCAGATTCTCCAGGTACTTCTCCGAAGAGCGCGCCTCCTCTTGTGCCGTCCGGCGGGGAAATCTGCTGGCATAGTCGGTGGCGTCAAGATTTGCCAGGACGACGTGAACGCAGTAGGCCCTAGCAGAAAGGCGCGGGTAGTCCAGTAGTCCGGGGATCAGGTGCACCCCCTCGATGACAAGGTTGTGGCTCTCTCGAGAGGCTCGATCGACAAGTGCCGTCACACCGACGTTGACTCGCGTGCTCTGCTCCACAAAAGCGTCGATGACCCCCTCGGGGGACTTCTCACCCGGCCAGCCCTTCCAGGCCTCATAGGATGAGTAATGAATGGTGGGAAGCAGGTCACGGGAAAACATCAGCCTCATAATCTCGCGGACGCTATCCGTCGTAACGATTCGTCCGATTCCCAGGCGGTGGGCCACGTCACCCCCAAGCGAGGTCTTGCCGGCGCCGCTGGACCCTCCGATCAGAAGAACCACCGGCTTGTCGGGAGAACGCACATAGCGCCACACCAGATAGCGATCTGCAAGTTCCCGGCCGTGCATCAGGAGCAGTTCCTCGTGGACCATCTGGCGCAGCTTCTTTCGACTGATGGACTTGCTGTCTCTTTCCAGAAGCCTTTTTTGGATCTCGGCAGCGGTTGCGTATGCCACGGAGGGATCGAGGCCGGCAGCATTGAGAGAGCCCGAGAGAATTCCCTTGCTGAAGGGAATCCTCTCTTCGCCCGTCACGTGAATCACATCGGGAAGTACCTGCCGGCGGGCCAGTAGAGTGGCCCCGTATTCCTCCCGTACGATTGAATCAACGGCTCGGCGAAGCTGAAGGCGAGAGACGTCGCCTTCTTTTTGAAACCGATCGCGGACCGTATTCGCAATGCGGTAGGCTTGCTTGAAGCTCAAACCCCTTTTGAGCAACGAATGGGTCAGAACTCCCCTTAGGAACGGCGCCCTCGTTTCACCTTCTACGACCACCAGAGAGTACTTGGCCATGTTGAGCTCTGCTCAGTGGCATGGGTCTCTTCACCCGGAAAAAGACGCTAGAGCCTCCTGTTCATCGCTGTACGAATCGAAGACCGTGAGCAGCTTCGTGATGGCGAGAAGCTCCTTCAGCTTCTTGGTGAGGTTCAGGAGTTTCAGATGTCCACCTTGACCGGAAACTGTTGTGAAGGAACTGACGAGTTCTCCGATCCCGGAACTGTCGACGTAACTGACGTCGCCCAGATTCAGAAGGATCTCCTTATTCCCGGCCTGGAGAAGCTCACGCACCACGCTTCGGACTTCCGCACTTCCCTCACCTATGGTTATCTTGCCGTGAATATCGAGTATTGTGACCGGCTCCGCCGTTCGCGTCTCAATAGTCATTTGAATCTCCTTTTGTGTGGTTTAGCATCTTTTCCATTCGTATTTCCCAGCCCCCTTCAGGCAAGCGCCGGTATTGAACATCGTCCATGAACGATCGCACGTAAAAGATCCCTCGTCCACTCGTTTTCAGAATATTTCCAGGGTCCAGAGGATCCGGAAGCCTCCCCTCGTCAAAGCCCCTTCCCTCGTCTTGAACCCGGATGATGAGCCGATCCATCGAGATTGTAAACTGGACCCCAACCTTCTTGTCCGCAACCTCCTTATTCCCATGCAAAATGGCATTCGTCACGGACTCCGTGACGGAGAGGCTCACCCGGTAACGACCGTCCTGGTCGAACCCGACCATTCGTCCGATGCTGTCGGAGATGTCTTGAACTAGCTCCAGAAAGCAAAGCTGACTTCCAAAGGACAGTTGGATGTTGCCTGATCGCAATCCGCCGTCGATCGCTCAAGCCTCCGAAAGTTCAGAGATCATAATAAGCAGCCCCGTCGTTGTCCAATCCGATTCGATTCTTTCAGTTTAGCCGCTCCAGACCCGACGGGGTCAAGTCCATCACAATATTCACTCTTTGTTCACTTTTTACTTGACATTTCACCTTTCTTTCACCACGATGTTATCGCCTTAAACAAGTGTACGGGAGGACCCGAATGCCCCTGACCAGACGACAGCGCCAGCTTCTCGACTTTCTTAAAGAATACCTGGATATCCATGACTACTCGCCATCCTTCGAAGAAATTGCAGAACACTTGAACGTGTCGTCTCTGAATGGTGTCTCCAAGCATCTCCGGGCTCTGGAGGAACGTGGCTTCATCCGCCGACTCTCCAACCAGGCCCGGTCGATTCAACTTCGCAACCCGGAGGACCTGGCGGGCCTGTCTTTACCTTTGCTGGGCACGATTGCTGCCGGGGAGCCGATCGAGGCTGTGACCGATCTTGAAGAAATTTCGGTGCCGGAGGGATTCATTGGTAAGGGCCGGCACTTCGCCCTTCGGGTGAGCGGAAACTCCATGATCGACGAGCAGATTCGGGACGGCGACGTGGTGGTTGTTCAGGAGCGCTCTGAAGCCCACAACGGCGAGACCGTGGTGGCCCTGATCGAGGAAGACGAGGTCACGCTGAAGAAGTTTTATCGGCAAGGAGCCCAGATTCGATTGCAGCCGGCCAATGAGCATCTGGAGCCCATTTACGTTGAAGAAGAGAAGCTCAAGATCCAGGGCGTTGTCCGGGGCGTCCTGAGGCGCTATTGATGAGCCGCAACAGCGAGGAGAAGAACATGCGCTATAAAGTAAAGGTGGCGGGAAAAGTGTTTGAGGGAAGCGATACCCGGGCACTGATCCGGCTGGCAGTAGCCGCCCGCCGTGAGGCAACCCGACAGACGGAAATCAAGCTTCACAGTGGGGCTTGATTTCCGTCCTCCGTCAGTCCCGGGCCTTGCCGTGGTTCAGAGTTGGCGGCTTTCCACCACCCTTGTGAAAAATGCGTGGAAATCCTCTCTGAAACCGGGGTCCGGGAGAGACAGGCTGGCCTTTCCTATCGGGTTGCATAGAAAGTGTGCAGCCGTGGAAGATTGGATCCCCCATGTCCGGCGTCGGTATGAGGGACCTGGCCCGGACCCGGGGCCATCCTGAGAGGCAGGATCAGAAGCGCTGTAACAATCCACATTGTAGCTCCTCTCTAATCCTTTTCACGCACTCACCGGCAGGGTGTTCCCTGTTTTCGACCCAGACCGGGATTTTTTGCTATTCTTGCCCTCCGTCCGCGCACGACTCGGCTGTGCTCGTGCGACCCTGCTACAAAAAATATGCAACTTTTGTTCGCCCCGGCCTTCACTGATAAATGACAACGGACGTGAGAGGGCTGAAGAATTCCGGAGGAAAGATTCCCGGAGAGGCCCTCGAACGGCTGATTCAAAGGGTTAAGTCAGGCGAGGTCGCTGCGTTTGAAGAAGTCTACTCTGTATACGGTAAGAAAATCCTCAACTACGTTTATCGGATGACCGGCTCTCGGACCGACGCAGAAGACCTGACCCAGGAGACGTTTGTCTCGGCGTTTACCAAGATCGGAACGCTCAAGGAGAACCGGAAATTTCAGAGCTGGCTGTATCGCATCGCCCAGAACAAAGTCTATCAGCGGTTTCGGGCCAGGCCTCCGCATCATGAGTCCATCGATTCCGAAGAAGGGATGGACCTGTCCGATTTGCAGAAGCTGGGGACACCGGTCAAGGACCCCGAAAGCTCAGTCATGTCGAAGGAACTTCAACGTGTCATCCAGGCAAGCATCAACTCTCTTCCCGAAAAATATCGGGAGGTTTTCGTGCTTTCCGCCGTTCACAAATTGAGCTACCAGGAAATTGGGGAGATCGTGGGCCGCTCCCTGGCCTCCGTCAAGAGTGATATTCACCGGGCCCGTCTGAGAGTGCGGGACAGGGTGAAAACGTATCTGGGAGAGAACTATGGAATGTCGGGCCTGCTGTAGTCAGCTGACGGCTCTGCCGGATTTAGAGCTCTCCCCTCGAGAGGCAACGGAGGTCGAGCAACATCTTTCTTCCTGTCCCGGATGCCGGTCCGAGTACGCGTCCCTGAGGTTTTCTCGGGCTTTGATGGACCAGCTTCCCGAAGCGGACCCCTCCCCTCACTCCTGGCTGACAATCAGGGACGATGCCCTGCCCTCTCCTTCCGATCGTCGGCCTGTCTGGTGGAGCCTCTTGCCGGGGAAGGCCTGGGCGCCGGTTGGAGCGGCCACGCTGGTCATGGTCTGTTCGCTATCGCTGCTGATACCGACCCGCATGGAGGGCCTGGAACTTGCCAGAAAACTGGAGGATTACGTGGAACGGCGAGAGGCTGAAGAGGCGCTTCTGGAGACGGTCTGGGGCCTGGTCGACGAACGCGATCTGCCCAATCCCTTTAGTCCGAAGACCGCAGTTCTGAGTAATCCCTTCCGGACGGAGTAAGCGCTTTTATGAATGCCTGTGCGATGTTATCCGGATTCTGTCTGTTGTTGATATTCCCCGGTCCCTCCCAGGGTTCGGAGAGCATGATGAGCATCGCTGAGGCTGAATATGAAATCGTCATGCTTCTCATCAAGCAGCAGTCCTACAAGGAGGCGCTCGAGGAATGCACCAAGCTTTTCTCTATTGAGCTTCCTGCGCACGAGCAGCAGCGCTTTCTTGATTCGGCCCGGACCATTTCGGCTGCTTTGATGCGAAAGGGCAAGCCTCAACACGCGCTGAAAGTTATTGACGAGGCCATACGGGGCGTTGAGAACAACCAGGTGCTGGCTGGTCTGTACAAAGAGAAGGCTTTCATACACAAGCAGATGGGACACGACGAAGAGGCAGTCAAGCTTTTCAAGAAGGCGATCGAACTGGAAAAACCCGCAGGGCAGACTCCTTGACGTCTCCTGTCCCCCTCCTGTCTAATCGTCCCGATGAAAGCCGGTCAAAGGCGTCAGACCTTACTACGGCACCCTGAGACTGACCAGAGCTTCACCACCCTCTCAGGAGAACCCGTTCAGGCTCTTTATTCGCCCCGGGACCTGGCCGGCGATCAGGACTTGTCCGGCCCTGGAGACTTCCCGTACACGCGGGGTATTCACCGCGAGATGTATCGCCGAAAACTGTGGACAATCCGTCAGTTTGCTGGTTTCGGAGTCCCAGGGGAAACCAACCGCCGCTTCAAGTATCTTTTGGATCAGGGCCAGACAGGACTATCGGTCGCCTTTGACCTTCCGACCTTGATGGGTCTGGACTCGGACGATCCGCTGTCCGCAGGTGAGGTGGGAAAGTGCGGCGTGGCCGTCGACTCGCTTCGTGACATGGAGTCACTTTTCGAGGGAATCGACCTGGGGCGAGTCAGTACCTCCCTGACCATCAATGCTCCGGCCGCTATCGTGCTTGCCATGTATGTGGTGGTCGCGGAGCAACAGGGAGTGGCCAGAGATCAGATTCGAGGAACCCTTCAGAACGATATTCTCAAGGAATATATCGCCCAGAAAGAGTGGATTTATCCCCCCCCGGCCCTCCATGAGACTGGTGATCGATTCCATCCAATTTTGCACCGGAGGAGCTACCTGCCTACAACAGCATTTCCATCAGCGGATACCACATCAGGGAGGCGGGCTCGACAGCCGTCCAGGAACTCGCGTTTACCCTCCGCAACGGCATCGAGTACGTCGAGTGGTGCCTTCGAGCGGGCATGGAAATCGATGACTTCGCTCCCAGGCTTTCCCTGTTCTTCAACTCCCACAACGATTTCTTTGAGGAAATCGCCAAGTTCAGAGCCGCGCGCAGGATCTGGGCTCGCACCCTGAAGGAGCGTTTCGGTGCGCGCAGCGAACGGGCTCTCAAGTGCCGATTTCACGCTCAGACCGCGGGCTGCAGTCTCACTGCCCAACAGCCCGCCAACAACATAGTGCGCACGGCTCTCCAGGCGTTGGCCGCAGTTCTCGGCGGGACCAACTCCCTGCACACCAACTCCTACGACGAAGCTCTGGCCCTGCCAACCGAAGAGTCCGCAAGGGTTGCCTTGCGGACTCAGCAGATCATTGCCCTGGAAAGTGGGGTCATCAATACTGTAGATCCACTGGGAGGCTCTTATTTCGTCGAGTCCCTTACGAATCGAATGGAGCAGGGTGCTCTGGAATACTTTGAAAACGATCGACAAGATGAACGGGATGGTCTCGGCGATCGAAGCCGGATTCCCGCAACGAGAGATCGGAGAGGCCTCCTACGATTATCAGCGCTCGCTGGAGGAAAACGAGAAAACCGTTGTGGGCGTCAATGAGTTTGTTCACGAGGAAGCCGCCCCGCTTCAGACCCTCAAGATCGGGGATGAGGCGGAGCAGTACCAGAGAGATGGATTGCGAGAACTGCGAAAACAACGTGATGAAATCAGGGTACAGCAGAGTCTGCGGGAACTGGAGGCGGCGGCACGGAGCCCCCGCAACCTGATGCCGCCGATCCTGGATGCCGTACGCGCCTATGCCACCCTGGGAGAAATCTGCAGGACCCTCAGGGAGGTCTTCGGGACCTATACCGAGCCTTCCTTTTGAAAATCAAAAAACGCACACCGCTATGACGGAAACAAGGATTCGGGTACTTATCGCCAAGCCGGGACTGGACGGCCATGACCGGGGAGCCAAGGTGGTGGCGAGAGCTCTGCGCGATGCCGGGATGGAAGTGATCTACACGGGACTTCGCCAGACGGTAGACCAGATCGTTTCGGCGGCCATCCAGGAAGATGTGAATGCCATCGGTCTGTCGATTCTCTCAGGCGCCCATATGCACCTTTTTCAGCAGCTTCTCGAGGCGCTTGAGAGTCGGGGGGCAGAGGACACTCTGATTTTGGGGGGGGGCATCATCCCGAACGAGGACATCCTTCTGCTCAAGCAACTCGGAGTCAGTGCAGTGTTTCAACCGGGAACTCACACTGATGAAATCGTCGACTTCCTGAAGGCCAATGTGCCCGCGTCCTGAGGGAATCCGCTACAGAAATCGGCTCCCTGCCGACGAGACGACTCTCACCCGTCTTGAGAAGGAAACGGCCAGACTGTACCGAAGTCTTGCCAGCCGGAGCACACCCGCCATTTCCATTGGTTTTTATCCCTACGCCGGTCTCCGCCATACGGTTCAAAGGAGAGATGGAGAGCTGCGAATACGGATCAGCGACATCCTCGAGAGGGCTCCCCTGCCCGTGCTCGCGGCAGTTTGCTGTCTGCTCCTGCACAAGCTGTTCAAAAGGAAGGCCCCCCGGGAGATTCAAGCACTCTACAGCACTTACGTCAGCCGGGACTCAATTGTGGAACAGGCCAATAGAGTCCGGAGACGCCGCGGCAGGAAACGTTTCTCAGGCCCCGCCGGTAAGCATTTTGACCTGCAGATTCTCTTCGACGAACTGAACGAGACATTTTTCAACAACGAACTGGAGGTTGAGCAGCTTTCCTGGAGCTCCGGTTCATCCCGCCGGACGCTGGGGCACTTCGATCCTGCCTATAACGCGATCGTGGTGAGCTGGGCTCTGGACCGCGAAAGAGTGCCGCAGCATGTCGTCTCCTTCGTCCTCTATCACGAAATGCTCCACGCTTTCCTGGGTGAGACGGTGAGGAACGGAAAGCGCTACAAACACCATCGGCGTTTCCGGGCCGCCGAGCGGGACTTTCCAGCTTTCAAGGAAGCGGTCCGGTTTATTGAGGAAGAGCTCTAGCCGTCTGTGGTGGGAATCGCGCGGGCTGCTAGCAGCCCTGGTAGAGCGACTCATGGGGCAAGGCCCGATATCGCATCCAGAATCTCGGCCTTCCCTGCCGACGCCGTGCCAAGCTTCGCCACCACGATCCCAGCGGCCAGGTTCGCAAGCACCGCCGCATCATAGAAGCTCGCACCGCTCAACACGCCGAGGCTGAAAACGGAGATCACGGTATCCCCAGCGCCTGTCACGTCGAAGACCTCCCGGGCTGAAGCCCGAATCGAATTCGTTTCTCCTCCCTGATAAAGATGCATCCCGAGCTCTCCCCTCGTGACCAGCAACGCCCGGGCAGACGTCAGTTCAAGTAGTGATCTGGCCGCAAGTTCCGAGTCGTCCGGTGGGGTCGGAAGAACCTTCTGCACAGCTGCCTCAAACTCGGCCTGGTTTGGCGTGATGACTGTTGCCCCTTGATACTTCGAAAAGTCCGCGGCCTTCGGATCGACGGCCACGAACTTGCCGCACGTCACGGCTCCTTCAATGATCCCCCGGCTCAACTCAGGCACAACGACCCCTTTCTTGTAGTCGGAGATGATGACCCCGTCCGAGTCGGCGACGAAGTCTGATAACTTGTCGAGCAGCTGGCTCAAAACCGCGCTGCTGATCGGCCCTCTGGCCTCCCGATCCGTCCTGCAGACCTGCTGCTGACGGGCGACCACGCGCGATTTGAGGGTCGTGGATCGACTCTCGTCGGTCACGACTCCCGAGGACTCGATTCCCATCTGATCGAGCTTCCGGAGTACACTGCGTCCGACACCGTCGGAACCCACCACCCCTAACAGCGATACCGCGGCACCCAGGTGAGCGAGGTTGACAGCCACGTTGGCAGCGCCTCCAAGATGGTCTGAGATCCGTTCCACCTCGACCACCGGAACCGGCGCCTCGGGAGAGATCCTTTTGACCTGGCCCCAGATGAAGCGATCGAGAATCACGTCTCCGACCACCAGAACACGGCGACCTTCGAACTTCTCAACGATATCTTCAAGCTGCGCCATAGCTCTGCTCCGGGGAGGAGATCCCAAACCATACCAGAATCGACCCTGGTCCCGTGGCGAAAGTGCTTTGGGCTGTTAACATTGGGCTTCAGGGATGAGCATCAATCAGACGACCGGGAATGAGCCTGGCCGAATCCTCCTGGCAAGAATCGGTGCGCTCGGAGACACCATCATGGCGCTCCCGGTCGCCCAGGCACTCCGGACCACGACCCACACACAGCCGATAGATTTCCTGTGCTCGCGAAGCACGGCTCCGCTGGTCGAGTTGAGCCCGCACGTCGATCATGTCTACGGACTCAAACAGCGGAATGTCCCCTTTGCATTGTCCCGGGAAAAACAGAAGCTGGTCGTGGAGCTGGCGGGCCGGCAGTACTCACGGGCCGTGTTGATGGAGAGCGCACCTCGATTCCTGAAGATTCTTTCGGCAACCGGCCTGTCCGAGATTCGCAGCTACGTGGAGGAACCATTCGACCCTTTGCTCCACAGCGTAGAAAACAACCTTCGCCTGGCCGGTCTGGAGCCGGACTCGATCAGTCCGCTCGAGATAGACCTGAGCGTATCGGACTCTTCCTGCCTTGAATCCAAAGAGCGCCTCCAGGAACTGCCACGGCCGGTTATCGGCATCCATCCAGGATACGGCCCGCGCGCGCGAAAGAGCGGTCAGACTGCAAGGCTCAGAGGCTGGTCCCGGAGCTCTTTCGTCAGGGTAGCCCAGGCCCTCCAGCAGCGAGGTGCCAGCGTCGTCATCACCGGTTCCGAGGAGGACACCACGGACGCTCATCTCATAGCAGCCCGCCTCAAACCGGAGCAGACCCGGGTGCTGGCGGGACGGACGACCCTTCCTCAGCTGGCCGGACTCCTCTCCACTCTGGATCTCTTCCTTTCGGTCGATTCCGGCCCGGCCCACCTCTGCGCCGCCATGAAAACTCCTCTGGTGGTCTTGTGGGGTCCGGCCAAGTGGATTGAGACGAGACCGATCTCCGGTGGCGCTTCTCTGGAGATCCTGCGTAAACCTCTCCCCTGCAGTCCCTGCTACGGCCTGCCGGCCATGAAAAGCTGCCTCAGGAACGTCTGCATGGACTTGATCCGTCCAGAAGAAGTATTCGACACGTGTCGCCGGCTACTGGTCCTGGAGTAAGGCCTGCAGCTCAGGGTGGGAGCCTGGCTTCGCGGAACTACTCTTGCGGTTCCGATGACTCTTTTGTCGCTTCGTCGATGAGCATCACCGGAATCCCATCCCGAATCGGATAAACAAGCCGGCACGCAGCACACTTGAGCCCGCCCATATCCTCGGTCAGAACGACCTCTGATTTACAGGCCGGACAGGCAAGAATTTCGAGCAGTTCACGGCTGATGGGAAGATCGTTCTCCATGTGAAGAAGCAATGTATGTCAGGTTCCGGGATCCGTCAACCAAGCTGAAAGGTCTCCAGGACCCGATAGCGGGCGCCGTCCGGCCTCAGAATGCTCTGATAGACGTGGAAGCGGCTTACCCGGAAGGATCTGCCACTAACGTCGAGCTCCCTTTGAAACCAGTCCTGGAGGCGTGAACGCCGCCGCCGGGATTTGAGGCGCATCAAAGTCAAGTGTGGTCGATATTCGCGCTCGTCCCTGGGTACACCCAGAGCGTGCAGTGCCTCTTCGACAGCATGGCGGAGGCCGTCGAGGGCCGGTGACCTTAGAAGATCAACAATGACGACTCGGGGAGCCGCGCGTCGCGGAAAAGCATCGGCGCGACCCAGGGTCAGCCGGAAGGGGGCTGTGAGGCCGGCAACCCTGTCCAGCGCAGGTCCCACGGACTGCAGGAACTCGAGCTTTACGCTGCCCAGGAACTTGAGGGTCAAGTGCATGGCGGCCGATCTCACCCTGCGGCCGTCCAGGCCCAGTTCCTTGAGGCTTTGGGCTGCCTGCTCGAGGCCGTTGAGAACTTCGGATGAAAGGGGAATCGCTACGAAAGATCGGATCACAAGAGCTTCCTGCGGAGCCAGTCGAGGGCCAGAAGGGCGGCCCTGAGCCGGATGGTCTGGCGCCCTCCGGGCAATAGGTGCCGGCTCGAAAAAACCTGATCTCCGAGGCAGAGACCCAGAAAGACAAGACCTACAGGTTTCTCATCGGTTCCGCCTCCCGGCCCGGCAACTCCGGTAGCGGAAAGGCTCGCCGAGGCGCCGGTAAGCTCGCAGACAGATCGAGCCATGTAGCGGGCCACCGGGTCGCTGACGGCGCCCTCGGTCTCGAGAATGGAAGACGGAAGACCCAGTAAGGTCTCCTTGAGATCATTGCTGTACACGACGACGCTTCCTTTGAAGTAGTCGGAGCTTCCGGGAACGTCCGTGATCAACTTGCCGATCAGCCCACCCGTACAGGACTCGGCTGTCGCCAGGTTCAGACCATTTTCTTGCAGGGTTTCACCCACCACCTGTGGCAGCGCCTGCCCTGTTTCCGAGAACACAGAGTCTCCGAGCGTGGTGCGGATTCTTCCAATCAGTTCCTCGAGCATCGAGTTGCCCGCCGCAGAGCTTCCCGCATACCGGAGATGCAGATGAATGATCCCGGGGGACGAGAGGATGGTCGTCTGAATGTCCGGATACAGGCTGTAGATAGGTTCCACCAGTGCATCCACCCGGGACTCGGCCATCGAGGCCACACTCAAATGACGGCTCAACTGCACCGAAACGGGAAACGTCTTCTCGAGGATTCCCACCACTTGTCCCGTCACCATCGGTTTCAGCTCCCGCGGGGGCCCGGGGAGCAGGAAAACCAGGGTCCGGTTGACGCGCAGCAACAGGCCCGGGGCCGTTCCTTTGGAATTGGGAAGCACCTCGGCCCCTTCGGGTACCATCGCCTGCCTCCGGTTGTTTTCGGCCAGCGGAAAGCTGAATTTCCGCGCCCGTGCCTCGATCGACTCCATGATTGCCGGATCGAAAATGAGTCGACGCTCGAAGAGTTTCGCGACTACTTCCCGCGTTATGTCATCTTTTGTGGGCCCCAGCCCTCCGGTCACGAATACCAGTGCGGCGCTCTCTACGGCCCTCCGTATGGCACTGGAGATCTTATCTTCCCGATCGCCCACGACCGTCTTTTTGTCGACTTCAATGCCCAGGCGGTTCACCTCTTCGGTTAAAAACAGCGAGTTGGTGTCGAGCCGCGTGGGAGTGAGGAGTTCTGATCCGACGGCAATGATCTGGCAGGCGGGGAGCTTTGATGGCGACCCTCGGCGGTCGGGATCAGTCATGGGGCACCATCTTAACCTACTGAGCCCGGGGTTCACGCGCCAGGATTTACGCGCTTACTTCGTGCGCGCTACCGTGGGTGGGCGCTACTGTGGGCTACGGCGGCGAGATAGGTCGCGGGCACCGGATGGCAGTAGCGCGCGTGCAACAAGCGCGTAGTGTCCCCAATCAGGGAAGAAGCCCCAACCGTTGGATGAGGACCAGCAGGAGGCCCGCGTAAAGCCCCGCCACGAGATCGTCCGTCATGATCCCGTAGCCTCCCGGGAGTTTTTCAGCCTGTCGGGCCGGCGGCGGCTTGATCACGTCGAAAACACGAAAGAAAAGAAATCCAAAGCACAGAGTCGGGACCGTCAACGGGAGAAAGAGCAAGGTCAGGAACTGGCCCGCGATCTCGTCGATCACCACCCGGGAGGGGTCTGAATCGCCCAGGTCTGAGGCAACTCGATCCGCCGCCCACGTGCCCACAAGCGTCGATCCGACGAATCCCAGCAACAGGCCCAGCCGCGGCTGGGCCACGAGAACGTGCAGGCATCCTGCCACTGCGACTGCCAGAAGTGATCCCCAACTCCCGGGTGCTACAGGAAGAAAGCCCACCCCCAGCCCCGTTGCCAGCCAGTGCGGAGCCCGCCTCCTCAACATTCCACGAGGGTCCCAACCAGATCGTACTCATGAGCTTCCTCGATCCGCACCTCGCCCATGTCCCCCGGTCGGGTCTCGGTCGTCACACCATCCCTGAGGTAGACGACCCCGTCGATATCAGGGGCCTGGGCCTCCGTACGACCTTGCCACAACATATCGCTTTCCTTCGAAATACCTTCGAGCAGCACGGGCAGCGTATCTCCGACCAGCCGGGAGTTGATTCTTCGGGAAATGGCCGACTGCAGCTGCATCAAGCTCTTCTGGCGCTCCCGTTTCGTTTTTTCAGGGACCTTGTCTTCGAGGTGGTAGGACGCGGCATGTTCTTCGTCCGAAAACATGAACGCCCCGAGCCGATCGAACTTCACATCTTCGACAAAACCCATGAGTTCCTGGAAGTCTTCGTCCGTTTCCCCCGGAAAACCCACGATCATCGTGGTTCGAATCGTGGCTCCGGGTACGCGTTCCCTGATTCTTTGCACCAGACGGGTCAAAGAGCCGCGGTTTCCACCTCTCTTCATGCCCTTGAGGATGTTCCGGGAAGCGTGCTGGAGGGGGACATCAAAGTACCTGCAGGCTTTCGAACTTTCCCGAACGGCGTCCAGCAGCTCATCGTAGATATTGTTCGGGTACGCATAGAGGAAGCGCACCCATCTGATCCCGTCTATGCTCTCGATTTCGCGAATCAACCGGGCCAGCCCTCGACGATCTCCGAAATCGAACCCATACATGGTGGTGTCCTGGCCCACCAGATTGATTTCCTTGACTCCGGAGCGTGCCAGAGCCTGAAGCTCCCTGGCGAGAGAGGATAGGGGACGGCTTCGGAACCGCCCCCGCATCTGTGGAATCACACAGAAGCTACAG
This sequence comes from Acidobacteriota bacterium, assembly GCA_965205615.1. Lineage (GTDB taxonomy): Bacteria > Acidobacteriota > UBA6911 > RPQK01 > CBDAPI01 > CBDAPI01. The sequence goes on from CBDBHK010000020.1 coordinate 240,488, forward strand.
GGGTGGTCACAGCCTTCGGCGATCTTGACGTAAGCCGTGTAATGGGGCGTGGTCAACAGCCGTGGATCGGAATCGCTATACAGGTATTCTTCACGAGGCTCGTAGGCCGGCGGCTCGGCTGCTTCATCCGCTTCAGCGCAAGCCTGGAGGATCAAGGGAAGCTCGTTGGTGCCCACCACGGCATCGACCTCCGGCATCGACTCGAGGATCTCGCGCCGGTAACGCTCGACCAGGCAGCCGGCCACGATCAACCGCCGGCAGTTGCCCCGCTCCTTCTCCCGGGCCATCTCCAGAATCGTGTCGATCGATTCCTGCTTGGCCGATTCGATGAAGCCACAGGTGTTGATGACGATGATTTCGGCCTCGCTCTGGGAAGAGGTGACCTCGTGATCCCCGGCCTTCAGCAATCCCATCATGACCTCGCTGTCGACCAGGTTCTTAGGGCACCCGAGACTGACAAATCCGACTTTCGCCATAAGAACTTGTCATTATACGGCAAGCGAGCGGATCTTCCCGAGACCGGGCCAGGGGACCCCGACACGCTGACTTCACGCCGGCCGGACTTTCAGCCTACAATGAGTCTCTACTCACTTCCTCAAAGAGAGGTACCAGGAATGAAGCTGCTACGTGATTGGCTGGGACCGTCCGCGGGAGGACACACCACCTCCGAGAGCGAGAGCGAGACACTTCGAGAGATTACGCGAAAGCTCGATGAGTTGCCGGTCGAGCAGGCCCGCTACCTGGCGGCATTCGCTTACATTCTGGGGCGGGTGGCTCATGCCGACCTGGACATCAGCGAGGAGGAGACTCTAGCGATGGAAAAGATCGTGATGGAACAAGGGGGGCTCTCCCCTGATCTTTCCATCATCGTGGTTCAAATGGCCAAGTCGCAAAATCTCCTTTTTGGTGGGACCGAAAACTACCTGGTGACACGAGAGTTCAAGAAAATGTCCACCCCACAGCAGCGACGACACCTGCTCCAGTGTCTGTTCGCCGTCTCATCTTCGGATGATTCGATCTCGGTCGTGGAGGACAACGAGATCGGGCAGATTGCCAAAGAGCTCGGCATCACCCACAGCCGCTTCATCTCGATTCGATCCAGGTTTCGAGACTACCTGGCAGTTCTCAAGAAATCGCAAGGGTCCGGTCTTGTGGAGGAAGATCAAGAGGACCTTCCAGACATCTGAACATCTGAAAGCGAGTGGGGAGAATCCTCAGGACGGCCGGAAGTCACTGCTCCGGCTCCGAATCCGGCGCACGCCGCTCGAGCTTGTAGATACTGTAGAATACGCCTCCCGGCAGGGCCGCGATCATCATGATAATGGCCTGGAGAAGACCCAGCGCTACGGCTGTTTCGTCTTGAATCCCGAGTTCTGTAAAAAGCCGCCGGTAGAGAAGCTCGCGCAGTCCGAAGCCGTTGATCGTGACGGGAACCATGATGCTCAGGTTAATCAGGGGGATGAAAATCAGAAACACCCCAAAGCTGGATCCGAAATCCAGGGACCGGGCGGCAAACCACATCACGCACACGGCCAGGAATTGAATGACGAGTGAGAGCGTGAGAATGGCGAAAACGGCTCCAGGCGCCCGAATCAGAGATCTCAGACCCTCGTAGATCAACTGTAGCTTTTCGTCCAGTGCGTGGAAAGCCATTCGCTTCAGGATCCGACTGGCGGTCCGGTGCGACCAGCCATGAAAGAGAGCGACGTTGAGCAGTAGATAGCTGGCTGTCAAGACAGCGAACACCCTGGCAAGAGAGACGCCTTCAACTGAAATATCCGAATAAAGAGAGCCGCCGAGACCGATCAGGAGAAGCGCAAAAAGGCCCGCGCTGCGATCCAGGAAAGTGGTGGTCAGCATCTGGGACAGACTCACCCTGGAGCTCCGGGACAGGTAGTAGGCTCGAAAGACGTCTCCGCCGATCGCGGACGGAAGGAAGAGGTTGAAGAAATTCCCCATGAAGCCAATCCGAAGGGTCTGCAAGTAGGGGATCTGCAGAGTGAAAAAAGCCAGGATGATCTTCCACCGAAGAACCGCGACCAGGGCACTGCTCAATTGTAGAAAAATGGCCACACCGAGCAGACCCGGACGGGCGGAAACAATAACCGAGAACAGTTTTCCCAGGTCAAGCGTGTAGCCAAGCGCGACCAGAAGCACAATCGTGAAGATAAGCTTCAGGAGGGTCTTCCAGTTCATCGGCTTGGCCTCGCTTCTCCGCGCATGACCTTCACCACGGAGTGCTCCAGCCCCCCCGCCCCAGGTGGGTCCAGGTGTGTGCCAGGATCTCCCAGGGCGTTCGATCGTAAACCAGGGCGGGCAGAAACCCTGCGGCCAGACCCCATCCCAGGCTGTACAGAGCGGCGATTGCGAACCAGCTGCTGCGCATCGCCGGCCAGTTCACCGAAAGCATCAGAAGCGGAACCATGGGAACCATGTACCGCGAGCCGAAACCGGTTCCTCCCATCCAATCAGCATAGAAAGCATGGACAGCAAAAAAGTGACCAGGGGCAGCCATCTTTCTAAATCCTTCCAAATTCCCCCGGAGGCCCAGAGCAGGACCGGGAAGAAGATCAGCAGCCCGTTGGCTGGGTCGAGCAGCAATCCGACAACTCCCCTCAGGTTCAACCGAAAGCCCGCGTGGACGCCTGAGTGAAGGAGGCTCTGGTGTTGTGTGACGTCCTGGACAATCCATTGGACGGTCCCAATGACGATAACCATTGCCACAACTGAAGCACCCACCAGAGCCAGACCGGAAGTCTTCCTTCCACGCAGGCAATGGACGATTCCCAGAGTGAGCGGAACAACGAAAAAGGGATACTTGATGAGGGTTCCCAAGCAGCCAAGCGCTATCCTGGCTGAAAGGCTTCTTGCCGACAGCAGCGCCAGCCAGATTGCGGCGATCCAGGGCTCAGTCCAGAGATCCCGCGAGTAACAGAGCAAGGGGCTCGCCAGAGATGCAACGAGCAGTGGATTCACAGTTCTGCCCCGGCTCTTACCCAGGTGCCGGGCCATGAAGAGAACTGCTGCCAGACCGGCCGTACAAGTGAGCCAGACACACAGGGGTTCCACCCAGCGCGTTCCTGCCAGCGGCCACGCGAAAAAAGCCAGCATTAACGCGAAAAAAGGGGAGTGGGTGCCCAGTTCCCTGCCCTTGTCGTCGACGTCGACGTGCCGGTCGATTCTACGACCGCGAAATCGGGAGCCTGCGTCCCAGTCACCGCCCAGGGCCTGATCATAGTTGTTCTTCAGGTCGAAGTCGCCATCCTCAATCAGGCTGTGAACCGCAACCAGATAATGGGGTGAGTCGCCGGACAGAGCTCGAGGGAGGCCGACCGCTATCTTGCCCCAGCGCAGTGAGGGAGTGCCCTCCATAGCCGCCGCATCGGAGGGAGCGTGGGCGGTTGTTGCCGCGAAAAAGATCAAAAAGACAACAGCGATATTGCGAAGCATCCGATCCTTCTGGTACTTACCGACAGCCCGGTGGGACTTTCACCACGGACTGCTAGGATACTCTTCATTCATGTCAAAAACCGTCACCTTTCTCTCCGCGCGAGGGGGGCAGATTCTCACAAACACTGGACTGGTCGTCGCCGCTTTGATCGGCCTGTCGGGGTGTGCCCTTGGTCTGGCCTGCTTCGGCTGGTGGGCGGGATTGTGGCTCCTGATTCTGACGGCCACCACGTTCCTTTCGCCGGCCTGGGGGCTGGGGCTTCTCTTCCTGTCCATCTCCATCGATCCGGTTCGACCTCTGTTCGGACAATTCTATGCTGCCTACTCCGAGCTGCAGATCGCGGTGTTCCTGTCAGCCTGGCTGGCCCACGATCTGCAGCGGGAAGAGAGGCGCGCATACGACTGGCGAATCGTCCGCTGGAGCGTCCCTTTCCTGGTCCTCGTCCTGGTGTCGGGGCTGGTTTCCTCGTCTCTTGTCAGAACCACCGCCAACTCCCTGCGATTCTCGGAAATGTTTGTTGTGGGCTTTGCCGCGGCCTGCGTGTTCGATGGTTCGGCTTCCGGCGGTCCCCGGTTCCGACGCTTCCTGCTGGTCGGGGCGCTCTTCCACCTCCTGCTGGGCGCTCTGCAGTTCCCGTTTGTCGAATGGGGGCGAATCTACTCGACCTTCACGAACCCCAATCAGTTTGCCGCCTATCTCAACCTTCTCCTGCCCTTTGCGGTGGTCCTCTTCCTGACAACCCGTGGAAACGAGAAAATCGTGTGGTGCTATACGAGCCTGATTCTGCTGGTGGCCAGTGCCGCGACACTGTCGCGGGCAGGTTTCGTGGCTGGTCTGTGTGGTGTCTTGACCGTGGGGGTTCTGTGCCTCCGCCGTGCCTCTCCGAAGGACACGCGGCGACCTCTCCGCCGCTTGCAGCTGCGCCGGCTGCTCCCCCATTCTCTGGTGGTGCTGCTGATGGCTGCCGCCCTGCTGTCAATCCCTTCGACGAAGACGACTCTTGAGCGTTCCCTTCACAGCCTCGTCGGCCGGTCCAGAGGTGGCGTCGCGGTCGCCCTGCAACAGGCGCGCCAGCCCTATTTCGAGGTTGGATGGGCCATCTGGAAGGAAAGCTTCTGGCTTGGTGTGGGCCCCGGAAACTACACACGGGCTCTCGCCGCGAAGAGGGCTCTCGTGAGAAGCTATCGCGACAGGCTGCCGCGTACCGTATCTTCGTCCGGTCAATCGGCTCTCATGTGCACAACCTGTACCTGCAGACCGGAGTCAACTTCGGGATTCTGGGACTGGCGGCCTTCCTTTTCTTCTTCCTGCGTCTGTTGCCGGCCCTGCTCAGAAACGCCAGCGGTTCACCGGCGACTTGTGCAGGCGTCGGCCTGGTGACAGCTTTCCTGTTGCACAATCTCCTGGACGTCACTTTCCCGAGTCTTGGAATCGAAATGGGGATCCTGCTGGGCTTGTCCCTCAGCCACAATCGACTTTGAACCTCCGGGCCGGCGGTGTTACCTTGCATGCCTGTGAGTAAACAGACTCCACCATCCTCCTTTATCGAAAAATACGGACTGGCTTCGGCGAAAGCACTCGCCGATCTACCCGCTGCAGCGGTCATCCAGCTGATTGAGTTGCTGGAGGACCGTCGCCGGCAGGATAGGCAGATTTTCACGTGTGGAAATGGTGGAAGTGCAGTGATGGCGAGCCACCTCGCCAGTGAACTGGCCACAGAGCCTCTTGAAGAGGAGGCTCGTCGATTCCGCGTGGATTCCCTGACGGACAATGTCGCCTGGATCAGCGCAATCGCAAATGATACTGACTATTCAAAGATATTCGTTGAACAACTCAAGAACCTGGCCCGGGAGGGTGACCTCCTGATCGCCTTCAGCTGCAGCGGCAACTCGGAGAACGTGATCCGTGCCGTAGACTGGGCCAGGCAAAACGGGTTGACCACTGTCGGGATCACCGGCCGGACCGGCGGTCGTCTTGCTGAGATCGCCGAACTCGTAGTGGCTGTTCCCAGCGCCTTTACCCCGCACATTCAAGAGGGGCACATGCGAATCCAGCACCTCATCAGCTACTACTTCGCCGATACCGAGTTCCACTGACCCACCAGGGCCCGGAGGAGAGAGGAAGGAAGACTTCCGGCTAAGGAGGGGTGCCCTGAAAACCGGCTATACCAACCAGGCATCGGGCACTGACAGACCGGTCTGGTCTACTGACCGTTCGAGTGCTGGATTCGACCTAACTGCGGTTATTTACGTAGATTTGGCACCTGGGCTACACTTGCATCGAAAGAAGGGCGAGGTCACGAGGGCCCCGGTTTTGAAGCTGTGTTCACAAGCTCCAGGCTTCATTTTGTAAGTGACAGGGCGAAGCTGTTTTCAGTCTGTGCTTTCCTGAAGGTCCCCACCCGGGCGGCGTGCGGTCAAAGAGAACGCTGAGCTATGGGTAGCGCCGAAGCGATCTATGCAGCCTCCCCCGTCTGGATGCAGCACCTGATGGTTTCGCTCAACGGATGGGGATATCGCTACCGGAGAGCGAATGACGGTGCCATAACAGGGCACTTGAAGTTTCTGCTGGAAAGCGAGTCCTGGTCGGGGGAGGAATTCAGGGCCTATCAGACCCGATCTCTTCGGAACATTCTGCACATCGCCTTCGAGACCATTCCATATTATCAGGGGCTGCAGCGCGAGCTGAGCTGTCAACCCGGGGACTTCAACTCACCTGAAGACATCAGGAAGCTACCGATTCTGGAAAAGAACAACCTGCGCGGCAATGAACGAGCTTTTCAGAATCCCACCTTTCGCCCTGGACGCTTCTCCCACGGTTTTACCAGCGGCACAACCGGGGCCCCGCTCAATTTTCTTGAATCGCAAGCATCTTTTTCAAAGCGATCTGCGTTTGTGGCTCGTCTCCGGACATGGGCCGGACTCTCGGATCCGCTCCACCCGAGACGGATCCAATTCACCGGGCGGAACATCATACCCACCGAAACCAAGCCGAAAACTCGTTGCTACTGGCGATACAACTTTTTCAGCGATGCGCTGCTGTGCTCAACGACTCACCTGACTCCTGACACGGTGCCCGACTATGTTCGCAGGTTTCGGGCATTCAAACCCCACGCCATTGAGGGATATCCTTCGGCAATGTTGATTGTTGCGCGGGTCGCTCGTCGCCTGGGGATGGAGTTGCCGCGACCCCGGGCGATTATTACGACTGCTGCAACATTGCTCGCCGAGGATCGCCGGGAGCTTCAGAGTGCATTCGGCTGTCAAGTCTATAACCAGTATGCCGCCAGCGAACCCAGTTGCTTCTGGTGTGATTGTGAGCATGGATTCATGCACATGAACCCCGAATATGGGATCAGTGAACTGGTTGACGCCCAGGGGGAAGCGGTCGGGCCGGGAAAGGAAGGAGAGGTTGTCGTCACGTCGTTCCTGAATCCCGTGATGCCGTTGTTTCGCTATCGGCTTGGTGATGTCGCGATTGCAGAGGCCGACGTTCCCTGCGCCTGCGGCAGGGCAATGCCGCGCATCCGAAAGGTAGTGGGACGACTTGACGATATCTTGTTCGTGCCACAATGGGGGTATGTGGGCCGCCTGGATCCGGTATTCAAAGGTCTGGAGAACATCATCGAAACTCAGATCATTCAGGAAACTCTGGATACTATCCCGCATAGATCACCGATAGGACCTGAAAAGGCCGCCCTGTTTGGTATAAAGCGTTTTGAATGAACGTTTTCACACGCAAACGGAGGCGGCCCTTATGAGAACAGAGTGTAAACAAGCCAGGTTCGAATTTCACGGACTATTTCAACGCAAAGTGAAGGCGCGGTTCGACGGCGGGAAGATCACCTCCGATGCAGGGGTGCTGCTGTTGCGAGAGGTCGAGAGGGGGACGGGTCTGATCGCCGGACTGGCTGAGTGTTTCAGGGATCACCGGGATCCGCGGTTGATCGAACACACGGTCGAGGAGTTGTTGGGGCAGCGCATCTACGGACTCTGTCTGGGGTACGAGGATCTGAACGATCATGATCAGTTGCGCACCGATCCGATGCTGGCGGTGGCGGTGAATAAGGCCGATCCGTTGGGGGAGAGGCGGCGGCAGGCCTCAGATCGGGGGAAGGCGCTGGCGGGCAGGTGTACGCTGAACCGGTTGGAGTTGACCGGCGCCGAGGTCGATGAGCAGGAGCGGTACAAGAAGATCGCGATGGACCCGGACCGGATCGACGGCTGGATGGTGGATGCCTTCGTGGAGTCCCACGAATCGGCGCCCGAGGAGATGGTGCTGGATCTGGATGCGACCGACGACCCGATCCATGGCCAGCAGGAAGGCCGGTTCTTTCACGGTTACTACCGCCACTACTGTTATCTCCCGCTGTACATCTTCTCGGGGGAGCATCTGCTGTGCGCCCGGTTGCGGTGTTCCAATATCGATGGGGCCGCGGGATCGGTGGAGGAACTGGAACGGATCGTCGGCCGGATTCGGCAGAGCTGGCCGGAGGTCTCGATCGTCATCCGGGCCGACTCGGGCTTTTGCCGGGATGACTTGCTCCGCTGGTGTGAAGACCATCACGTGGATTACGTGATGGGGTTGGCCAACAATGATCGGCTCAAGTCAGAGAGCGCCGAAGCGATGACTCAGGCCGAAGCCGAGTTCAACGCCACCGGGCGACCGGCGCGGGTGTTCAAGGATTTCCGCTACCGGACTCGCCACAGTTGGACCTCGGAGCGACGCGTCGTCGGCAAGGCCGAGTTCCTGGACAAAGGCGCCAATCCCCGATTCGTCGTCACCTCCCTGTCGCCGGAACGCCTGGGGGCCCGCGCGCTCTACGAAGACTTCTACTGTGCGCGGGGCGACATGGAGAACCGCATAAAAGAACAGCAGTTGGGTCTGTTCGCCGACCGGACCAGCGCGGCAACGATGCGCGCCAATCAACTCCGGCTGTATCTGTCCTCCGCCGCCTACATGCTCATGCACGCCTTGCGTCGTCTCGGACTGAAGCAGACCCCCCTGGCTCGCGCTCAGTGTCAGACGATTCGCTTGAAGCTCCTCAAGATCGGCGCCCAAGTCCGCCTCACGGTCCGCCACGTCTGGATCTCCATGTCGGAAGCCTATCCCTACAGCGAGGTCTTCGCTGCCGTCGTTCGAAACCTCCAGGCCATTCCTCTGCGCTGCTGAGGTCTGTCCCGATCAAACGCCCCCAAAAACGAAATCGTTCCATCGCTCAGGCCGAGCTCTGCCTGAATACATTCCGTCACGCTCTTCCGAACCCGAAAAACGCTCCATTCACGACCCTCCACACCACCGCATCACTCGACCTGGACCGGATCGATAGCGAAACTCTCAGAAAACCGTTCCGGCCTGCCAAAATCACCTTCATTTCCAAATCGGTGATCTATGCGGGCTAGCCGCGCCAGGGGCCGGCCTTGTGCCGGCCCGGGTAACGGGCGACCACCAGGGTCGCCCCTACGGTCGGCAAATTTCGTAGGGTCCGGCAACTGTGTGCCGGGCCCTTCCACCCCGCTCCCTTGACTTGTGACCTCAAACGCGAGAAGCTATCCTCGACAATATGCCCAGGGGTGGCCACTCGGCCTGAGAGCAGACCCTCGGAACCTGATCCGGTTGGTACCGGCGTAGGGAACGGCAGCTGGCTCTTCCAGCGCCTTGGAAGATCAGCCATCTCGAACGAGTCGGGTCATCTCCACCACGGGCTGTCCGGAAGAACAACGGTGTTCGCGGTGAAGATTCACAATGCGGTGAAGATCCACAATCAAGCTGTTTTTGCCTGTGCCATCCGTGTCTGGCGCCGCTTTCCGGGTCTCGCGCTGAGCTTGATGATTGTGGCCGTGATGCCGCCCTGCGTTCCGGCCCAGGCGCTCACCCGGGTGCAGGGGGTCGTCCTCAGCCCAACCGGTGAACCGGTGAATCAGGCCCGCATCGAGGTGGACGGGAGGGAAGCCGTGACCACCGGTGCCGACGGGCGCTTCCAGCTTTCGCTTCCGCCCGGCGACGGGAAACTGCGTGTCTCACATCCTGCCTACCAGTTGCTTCGCTATCGCCTGAACGTTACGGCCCGGACTCTGGAACTAGAGCTCCGGCTGGAATGGGTCAGAGCGGTGGAAGAATCGATTACGGTCATCGGCATTCGAGCTGGAGAAGAGGTCCCCGTGACCAAGCGCAACATGGATCGCGAGGAGATCCAGGAACTCGCGTATGGTCAGGATGTTCCCCAGCTACTGGCGCATACGCCGTCCATGAACTGGTACTCCGACTCGGGCCTCGGGTCCAACTACTCGTACTTCAACCTGCGCGGCATCCAGCAGACCCGTATCAGCATGACTCTGGACGGTGCGCCCCTCAACGACCCCGCGGAGCATGCGCTGTTCTTCAACAATTTCCACGACTTCCTGAGCACCGTCGACAGCATCCAGATCCAGCGCGGCGTGGGCACCTCGTCGGTCGGCTCGCCCGCCTTCGGCGGCTCGGTGAACTTCGCCAGCCCGCCGGCGGCTCGAGAGAGCCGTGGGGACGCCCGGTTGGTGCTGGGCTCGTTCGGCACCGCGCGCGCCTCTCTCGGGTACGAGTCGGGTCTCTTCAACAACGGGCTGTATGTCTCCGGAAGGTTTTCCTATGCCCAGACCGACGGCTATCGGGAACGCTCGGGTAGCGAGCATCACACCCTTTTTCTCAACACGGGATGGCAGGGAGAGCGTTCGTCGTTGACGTTCGTAGCGTTCTCGGGCCAGGAGCAATCACAACTTGCCTATCTGGCCGTCGACCCCGATACCCTGGGGGAGAACCGACGCTTCAACCCGCTCACCGAGGAGGACCGTGACGATTTCGGGCAGGACTTTGCACAGATCAAGTACATGCGGGAGCTGGGCGAGGAGACCGTGCTGACCGCGTCGCTCTATTACAATGGCGCCGCCGGCTGGTTTCAGCTCTGGGACGACCCCGTGGCGCAGAACGATCTGCTGCGATTTGGTATCGATCAGGGGTTCTACGGCAGCATGGTCACGCTCAGCACCCGCGTCGACGATCTGTCGGCTACTGTGGGTGTCCACTACAATGATTTCAGCGGTGATCATTTCCTCGACAGCGCCGCCGCCGGTCGCGTTTACAAGAACACCGGGTTCAAGGAGACGGCGAACGCCTTCGGCAAGCTGGAGTACCGGCTGGGGCAAACGATCCTGTTTGGCGACCTGCACTGGCGCTGGGCAGGTTTCTCTTACGAAGGCGATGTCGATCTGGGTTCGGTTGAGTGGACCTTTCTAGACCCCAAGATCGGCGTGCGACAAATGCTTTCTCCAGGTTTGAGTCTGTACGCTTCGATTGGAAGGGCACAGCGCGAGCCGGGACGCCTCGACCTTCTGCTGGGCGAAGACAACGCAACCATTCCCCATGACCTCGAAGCCGTGAAACCCGAATCGGTGGTGAACTTCGAGGGAGGGGTGAATTTCAACACACCCCGGCTGGCTCTCTCCGCCAACGCCTATCTGATGGAGTTCCAGGACGAGATCGCCCTGACCGGAGAGCTGTCCGAGGTCGGCCTCCCGCTGCGGCGTAACGTGGACCGCTCCTACCGCCGCGGCGTCGAGATCGACCTCAAGTGGCTGCCGATCACGAACTGGTCCGTATTTCACAGCCTGAACGTGAGTCGGAACCGCATCCAGACCTGGACCCAGTTCTACGACGTTTACGACGAGCAGGGAACCTGGACAGGAAGCGAGCCCATCGTTTATCGGAATGTGCGGCCTCTGTTATCGCCCCAGCTCATACTCAATCTAGGCGCCGAATGGGCGAATCGGCACACCAGCGCGGGTCTCGTGGGCCGCTACGTGGCCGAGTCCCAGCTCGACAACACCGGGCTCCCCCAATTTCGGACACCGTCCTTGAAGAACCTGGACCTTCGCGCCTCGCAGAGCCTGGGTCGCTGGTTCCAGGGAGCCGAGACGCGCATCACTCTGTTCGTCAACAACGTTCTCGACAACACCGACCAGTTTCCCAGCGGCTACAGTTATCAGTTTCTGGTTCGGGATGGCAACGGCATGGACACTCTCGACGGCATCCCCTTCTACTATCCGCTGGCGACGCGCCATTTCGTTGTCTCGCTTGGGGTCGGCTTCTAAGTTCATGTTCGTTCTCGAGTTCGTTGCCGTCGTCCTCACCCTTCTGGCCGTCTACCTGACGGTGCGCCAGATCATCTGGTGCTGGCCGCTGGCAATTATTAGCGTATCCCTGTACGCAGTGGTTTTCTGCCACGCCCGGTTGTATGCCGATATGGGTCTGCAGGGGTTGTACTTTGGTCTGGCCGGTTACGGCTGGTGGGCCTGGCTGCACGGTGGGCGGGATCGAGGGCGGCTCGAAGTTTCGCTGGCCTCGAGCAGGACGTGCCTGTTGCTCTTGCCGGCCGCGACACTCGGTGGAATCCTGCTGGGTCAGACGCTGGCGCGCTTCACCAATGCATCGCTGCCGTTCGTGGACTCGATGCTCACCTCCTTCAGCATCGCCGCCCAGTGGATGCAGACTCGAAAGATGCTTGAATCCTGGCTCGTCTGGCTGGCCGTCGACGTGGGTTATGTGGGCATGTTCCTGTACAAGGAGCTTTACCTTACAGCAGGACTCTACACGGTCTTCCTGATCCTGGCGGTCATGGGTTTCGGGCAGTGGCGCCGGTCGATGCCCGACAGCCGGTCGGGAAGGCAGGATACGGCTTCATGATCCGCGTGGTGATGACCGGTTCCGAATGTACCGGCAAGACAACTCTCGCACAAGCGCTTGCCGCGCATTACCAGACCGTCTGGGTGCCGGAGTTTGCACGCCGGTTCGTGATCGACAAAGGCGCTGCACCGGAGTACGAAGATGTCGAGGCCATCGCCCGTGGTCAAATTGCGCTCGAGGACGAAAAAGCCCGAGGGGCTTCCCGTCTGCTGATTCAAGATACCAATCTGCTCAGCACCGTCCTTTACAGCCGCCACTACTACGGCGACTGCCCGCACTGGATCGAAGCGGCTTTCGAGAAGCGCATTGCCGACCTCTATTTTCTGGCCGGAATCGACATCCGGTGGGTCAGCGACGGCGAGCTGCGCGATCGGGCCGACCGTCGAGAGGAGATGCAAGAGCTCTTTCGTCTCGATCTGATCGAGCGTGGCCTGAGATTCAACGAGATTCAGGGCACGCAAAGCGAGCGATTGGACGCCGCGGTGTCTGTGATCGACTCAATGATCCCCCTCTGAGTATGATAGGGACCGATATGAACCTCGAGCTTACCGCCGCACAGCTACGCCGGGTTTTCGATCCCGCCAGCATAGGAGTCGAGACCACGGCAAGCCTCGACCCGAGGGAGGAAATCATTGGACAGAGTCGAGCCTCATCCGCTCTACACTTCGGTCTGGGAATGCAGGAAGAGGGCTTCAATATCTACGTGGCAGGTCCCCCCGGCAGCGGAAAGATGACAGCCGTCAGGACTTTTCTGGAGAAGGTCGCAGAGGAGAAGGAACAGCCTTCGGACTGGTGCTACGTGCACAACTTCGACGATCCGTACCAGCCCAATGCGCTGGAGCTTCCGCCGGGCCGGGGCCGGGAGCTTCAGCAGGACATGCGGGAACTGGTCGCGCTCATGAGCCGCGACATTCCCAGCGCCTTCGAGAGTGAGGACTACGAAAAGAAACGGGCCGAGATCATGAAGGACGTCGAGCAAAAGAGGTCCGATGCCATGAGGAGGCTGCGGGAGCAGGTCATTGAAGCAGGCTTCGCTCTCGAAACGACCCCCCACGGCATTGCTCTCCGGCCCCTGGGGCCGGAAGGAAAGCCCCTTTCCGATGCCGATGTGAGTGGCCTGACCGGGGAAAAGAGGCAGGATCTTGACAAACGCCGCGACTATCTTCAGAAAGAACTCAAGACAGTACTCAAGAACGTCCGTGAATTTGCCCGCGAGATTCAGCAGAGGGGCCTCCAGCTGGACCTGGAAATGGCGCTTTATGTGGCGGGTGCATCCATCCAGCACCTGATCGAAAAGTACTCCGAAATGCCGAAAGTGGTCGGATTCCTGGAAGGCGTTCAAAAAGAAGTTCTGGAAGACATCGACGCTTTCAAGGGGCGGCCTTCCCCGGCGGCCGGGTTGCCGGCGCTGCCGGAAGGCAGCAAGCTGGCCCTTCCGGAGCAGCCCAGGCTCCGCAAGTACCAGGTCAACCTTCTCATCGATCGCAGCTCGGAAGAGGGTGCTCCCATCGTGGTCGAACTAAACGCCAGCTACCACAATCTGATCGGACGGATCGAGAAGGAGGCTCAACTGGGAGCGCTGCACACCGATTTCATCCTGATCCGGCCTGGTTCTCTGCACCGGGCCAACGGCGGATACCTGGTCGTGCCTGCCGACGACGTTCTCCAGAATCCGGGGACCTGGGACGGACTCAAAAGGGCACTGCGCAGTCGAGAAGTCCAGATTGAGGATTTGAGTGAGAGACTGGGATATGCCGTCACCCGAACCCTCCGGCCCCAGCCAATCCCTCTCCGTGTCAAGATCGTGCTGGTGGGCCGCCCGCGGCTCTACTACGTCCTTCACGCCCACGACGATGAATTCTCGGAGCTCTTCAAGGTGCGGGCTGATTTCGACACCAGCATGGACGGCTCGGACGAGAACATTAAGGATTTCGTGACCTTTCTTTGCACCTTCTGCTGCAAGGAGCAGTGCCGCCACCTGGATGACAGCGCCATAGCCAAAGTCCTGGAGCACGCTGCCAGGCTGGCCGGAGATCAGGAGAAGCTCTCGACCCGATTCGGAGCTCTGGCCGACCTGGTCCGAGAGGCCGATTTCTGGGCTCGAAAAGAAGCAGCGGGCACCGTGAGCGCAGCCCACGTTCAGACGGCGATCGAAGAAAAGGTGTATCGCTCGAACCTGGTGAAAGAGAAGATCCAGGAAATGATTGTTCGCGGCTCGCTGCTCATTGACACACACGGCGAGGCGGTCGGTCAGGTCAACGGGCTGGCGGTCCTGCGCATGGGGGACCACTCTTTCGGAAAGCCGAGCAGGATCACGGCCAGCGTGGGGCCTGGACGCAAGGGAATCCTGGATATTGAACGGGAGGTGGAACTCGGTGGGGCCCTTCACAGCAAGGGCGTTCTCATTCTGAACGGCTATCTGGCCAGACGCTTTGCACAGGACGAGCCGCTGTCGCTCAGCGCCAGGCTGGTTTTCGAGCAGAGTTACGAGGGAGTCGACGGGGACAGCGCTTCCTCGACCGAGCTCTATGCGGTCCTGTCGGGACTCTCGGGGCTACCAATCCGGCAGGGCATTGCGGTGACCGGGTCGGTCAACCAGGCGGGTGAGGTTCAGCCGATCGGGGGCGTTAACCAGAAGATCGAGGGTTTTTACGACGTGTGCAGCGCCCAGGGTCTCACGGGTGAGCAGGGCGTGCTGATTCCCCAGAGCAACGTGAAGAACCTGATGCTCAGAGAAGACGTGGTGGAGGCGGTCCGCGATGGGCAGTTCCATGTCTGGGCGGTCGGCACGATCGATCAGGGCATCGAGATCCTGACCGGCGTGCCGGCAGGGGAACACCTGGACGAGGGGGGCTTTGCGGACGGCAGTGTCAACGACCTGGTGGCCCGTCGGCTGAAGGAACTCCGAGATTCACTCAAGACAACCAGCCGGGAATCGGAATAAGTCGCATTGCGACTTTCGGGTCGTTCTGCCATCTTTCTTACCACTATGTTTGTCGCCGTGACCCTGGACCGACGGAGGGTGGGTTCAGGCAAGTGGCGGTGGGGATTGACCATTTTTCTCTTGCTCCTGCTGCTGCCGGCCTGCGGTCGTCGTACGCCTGCAGTTCGATCCGTCGGCGTCTCGACGAGCCCGGGGAGTGGATTCTTCGAGGATGGAATCGCCTCCTGGTACGGACCCGACTTCCATGGCCGCACAACCGCAAACGGTGAACAGTACGACATGTACGCCATGACGGCGGCCCACAAAACGCTGCCCTTTGGCACCTGGGTCCGGGTCGTCAACCTGGACAACGGCCAGGCGACGATCGTGCGCGTCAACGATCGAGGTCCCTTTATCGAAGGGCGGGTTATCGACTTGTCCCGCAGTGCTGCGGAGGACATCGAGATGGTGGGTCCCGGGAAGGCCCAGGTCGAGCTCTATATCCTGGATGACCCCACCCCGGAACCGGTTCGCTCCAGCCCGACTCGAACTTCAACTCCCCAGACCGGGGGACGGGCCTTTACCGTTCAGGTGGGGGCGTTTCGGAACAAGGCCAACGCCAGCAGGCTCAAAACGAGACTGGCAGGCCAGTTCCCCGACGTTTTGGTTTCCGAGACCGAACGATCGGGGCAAACTCTGTTCCGGATCCGCCTGGGTAGTTTTGACAGCCTGCAAGGCGCCGCCGAGTTCCGGCAACTGCTGTTGGAAGAGGGCGTTGTCGAAGAAGCCCTGGTGATTCGTTCCGGCGGCTAGAGTCGGACGTTGCCTGGCCCGGGAGCTTTGTTGTAAGCTGGGTCATGCGCATCACAGGCGTCATTCCCGCCCGCCACTACTCTTCCCGTCTGCCGGGAAAGTGTCTCCTCGAAATCGCTGGAAAACCCATGATTCAGTGGGTCTATGAGCGGTCGATTCAGGCTGCTTGTCTGGCCGAAGTGGTGGTGGCAACGGACGACGCCCGGATTCTCGATGTGGTTCGACGGTTCGATGGCCGGGCGATGATGACCAGCCCCGCGCACGAGAGTGGAACAGACCGGGTGGCGGAAGTGGCGGCGCGTATTGAGAGCGATGTCTTTATTAATGTCCAGGGCGATGAACCGCTTATTTCGCCCAAGACGATAGATGCGGTGTGTCAGCCTTTCGCTGCTGACCCGAAATTGCTCATGAGCACTGCCCGGGTCGAACTCTTTGAGGCGAGTGAAATCGAGACTCCACACAACGTCAAAGTGGTCACGGATCGGAGTGGCAGGGCCCTCTATTTCTCGCGCCATCCGATCCCTTACGTCCGGGGTGAATCGGGAAGACATTTCAAGCATCTGGGTGTTTACGGATATCGAAGGGAGCTGCTTCAAAGACTCGCAGAGATCCCGGTCTCGGAACTGGAACGATCCGAGCGCCTGGAACAGCTGCGCTTCCTCGATTCCGGAATTTCAATCCAGGTCGTTACGGTTGAGGAGGACAGCGTGGGAGTCGACACGGCCGAAGACCTGGAGCGTGTCAGACCCCTTCTTGAGAATTTGGCCAAGTGCTCACTTTCATGAAGACGACGGCGCTTTGTGCAGGGTACTCGGTTTGAGGTAAGAAAAACTCAATCACATTTGGAAAGGTGAGGAATTGGCGACAAAGTACATCTTCGTATCAGGTGGTGTTCTCAGTTCACTGGGCAAGGGTTTGGCGTCGGCTTCCATCGGGTGTTTGCTGGAGGCCAGGGGGTTTCGGGTCACCCTCCAGAAGCTGGATCCTTACCTGAATGTTGATCCCGGTACCATGAGTCCCTTTCAGCATGGAGAGGTCTTCGTGACCGATGACGGTGCTGAGACAGATCTGGACCTCGGGCACTACGAGCGATACACGTCGGCCAAACTCACCAGGGCCAACAACTCGACCACCGGACGTATTTACCAGACCGTTATCGATAAAGAGCGCCGCGGAGACTATCTGGGAAAGACGGTCCAGGTGATTCCCCACATTACCAACGAGATCAAGGCCACCATCAAGCGGCTGGCGGCTGATGACGTCGATGTGGTGATTGTCGAAATCGGGGGAACCGTCGGTGACATCGAAAGTCTCCCTTTCCTGGAAGCGATTCGTCAGTTACGCAACGATGTCGGTCGTGAGAACGCGATGTTTGTGCACCTGACGCTGGTGCCCTACATGGACACGTCTGGAGAGCTCAAGACCAAGCCGACACAGCACTCGGTCAAGGAGCTTCGTGAGATTGGAATCCAGGCGGATGTCGTATTGTGCCGGACGGATCGTTTGTTGCCCAAGGACATCAAGGAGAAAATCGCCCTCTTCTGCAACGTCCCGGCCAAAGCCGTGATCACGGCGCAGGACGTCCAGAACATCTATGAAGTTCCTCTGGCGCTTCATTCCGAAAGCCTGGACACCATTATCTGCGAGGATCTCAATCTTCCCGCCTCGGAGTGTCGTATTGAGGCCTGGCAGGAGTTGATCGACACGATCAAGCACCCGCAGCGCAGCGTAACGATCGGGATCGTGGGGAAGTATATCGAACTGGAAGACTCCTATAAGAGCCTCAATGAAGCGCTACTTCACGGCGGCCTTCCGCACAAGGCCCAGGTCCGTTTGAAGTGGATTGAATCGGAAGGCCTGGTCGGTGACGAGTGGCAGGATAAGTTGTACGACTGCGATGGGATCCTGGTGCCCGGAGGCTTCGGACCGAGAGGGATAGAGGGAATGATTCGGGCGATCAGCCATGCCCGGGCCAATCGGGTCCCCTTCTTCGGAATCTGTCTGGGGATGCAGTGCGCGGTCATTGAGTTTGCCCGCAACGTCTGCAGTCTGGATGCCAACAGCTCGGAATTTGATAGTTCGACTCAGCACCGGGTGATTTACAAGTTGAGAGAGTTGCTGGGTGTCGAGGAAATGGGGGGCACGATGCGTCTCGGGGCCTATCCCTGCGAGTTGGAAGTCGACTCCCTGGCCTTCCACACCTACGATGAGCGGGAGATCTCGGAACGCCACCGCCACCGTTACGAGTTCAATCGGGAATACGAAGAGCTTTTGACCAGCTATGGCTTGAAAATCGCCGGCAATTCGCCCGATCGCAACTTCGTCGAGATCGTGGAACTGACGGATCACCCCTGGTTTCTGGGCTGCCAGTTCCATCCCGAATTCAAGTCGAAGCCACTCAAGCCGCACCCACTGTTCGTCAGCTTTATCGAGGCCTCCCTGAAGAACCGTTCCCAGCGGGAAGAAGCGACAAAGCTCTCGATGGCTCTGGAAAGCGCTTCTCCGCCGGACTTCCTTTGAGCGCCGGGGCGTGAATCGGAGTCCCCGGCGGAAGCCGGGGGATGGCACTCTCAGGCGGCCGGTGCCGTTTCTACCAGCTGCTCCCGCAGCCGGCTCTGATCGTCGCGACTCCGATCCGCTTTGCGTCGAGCTCCCAACAAACGTTACCGTATTTATGGAAATGAGTAGTAGAAACCGGGCGGCCGGTCCGCGGTTGATCGATTTTTCCAGCCTTGACAATCTGTTTCTCATCTCCGGTCCATGTGTGATCGAGAGCGAGTCGCACTGCCTGGATACCGCCCATCAATTGAAGGAGATTACCGAAGGCCTGGGGATTCCCCTTGTTTTCAAAGCTTCCTTCGACAAGGCCAACCGGACGTCCGTTTCTTCCTTTCGAGGGCCCGGACTGGAGAAGGGCCTCGAGATTCTACAGAGAGTCAAGGATGAAACCGGGCTGCCGGTAACTTCCGATGTCCATGAGACGGCTCAGGTGGCCGAGGCTGCCCGGGTCCTGGATCTGATTCAGATTCCAGCTTTTCTCTCACGCCAGACTGACCTGATCTCAAGGGCCGCCGAGACGGGGAGGCCTGTCAATATCAAGAAGGGTCAGTTTCTGGCTCCCTGGGACGCCCGCCATGCCCTCGAGAAAGCCCGTGCCGCCGGAGCTGTGGACGTTTTGATCACGGAGCGAGGGTCCTCGTTCGGCTACAACCACCTGATCGTGGACTTCAAGTCGGTGCCCATTCTGCGCTCACAGGGAGCACGGGTCGTTTTCGATGGGACGCACAGCGTCCAGTTGCCGGGTGGGGCAGGTTCCTCGAGCGGAGGCCAGGCGGAGTTCGTTCCCGCTCTGGTCAGGGCGGCACTTGCGGTCGGGGTGGATGGAGTATTCCTGGAGGTTCACCAGCAACCTGAGAAAGCGCTCAGTGACGGCACCAATGCGCTTTCCCTGGATCACCTTAGAGCCGTTCTGGAGACGGGGCTGGAGATCGACCGCCTGGTTCGTCTTAGTGGACTGTAACACCTGAATCGATAGCGCCTGAGCGGCCCTCGACCCCGACGTCTGCGTTGCGCCTCCTCGCGATAGTCCTGGCTAGTGTGCTGTCCGAGAAATTCCTGTTGTTAACATTGATCGATGGATCTTTGAGCTCTTTCGACCTTGTCTAAGATCGAAGTAGCGTTGGCCCGCCACTTAAAGGGCTTGGCCAGGTGTTGGTTATGCACTCGAATATATCTTCGTATTTCGTTCCTCAACTCTTGAACACTAGTGAAAGAGTTGCGGTAAAGGGAACGCCGCTCAAGCTGTGAAAACCAGGTTTCGACAGCGTTTAACCAGGAAGCACTGGTAGGAGTAAAGTGGAGATGAAAACGTGGGCGTCGTAGGAACCAGTTTCGGATTTTCTGGGTCTTGTGAGTGCTCGAGTTATCGAGAATGAGGTGAACGTCCAGATCTGGATGGACGACTTGCTCGATCTGACGTAAGAAGGCTAAAAACTCTATGGCCCGATGCCGTTTCGTGATTCGGCCCATTACTTCACCGGTGGCCACGTCGAAGGCGGCAAACAGACTGGCCGTCCCGTGGCGTTTGTAATCGTGGGTTCTGCGTTGGACCTGCCCGGGTTTGAGCTGAAGCATGGGCTGGGTTCGGTCCAGAGCCTGAATCTGAGTTTTTTCGTCTACAGACAAAACCAAAGCGTTGTCGGGCGGGTCCATGTACAGGCCCACCACGTCGATCACCTTCTCGGCGAAATCAGGATCGTTGCTGATCTTGAAAGAGCGAATCCGGTGGGGCTTAAGATCTGCGGCTTTCCAGATTTCAGTCACCTGATGTTTGCTGACTTGGGCATACTCTGCCATGAGGCGCAGGCTCCAATGAGTCGATTCCCTGGGGATGGTCTGCACGGTGGCCTTGAGAATTTTTCGTACCTTCGCTGGCGATAGTCGCCGTGGTCGACCCGAACGGGGCTGATCCTCCAACCCTGATAGCCCCACCTCAAGGTAGCGCTTTCGCCACTTCTGTATGCTGCCCAGGCGCTTGGACAGCCTTTGGGAGACCTCAATTGCTGTGAGTCCGTCCCCGCACAGTAAGATCATCTGGGCTCGCTCGGCGAGGATTCTTTTGGTGTTGGAGGCCCGCAGCCAGGACTGTAGAATTGCTTTGTGTTGTTGGGGTAGATCGAGTCGAATATGTGGTCTTGCCATGCCCAAGGATAGAAAAGTACCCTGACTATTAACTACAAGAACTTTACGGACAGTACACTAGCCTCGTCCGCGCGCCTTGACCTCGGTCCCGAATGGCTCGCTCATCCACCACCGATTCAAGCCTTACAATCCACTAGCCCGGATTATGCAAGAACCGTAGTTCGGTGTTGAAAAACGACTCGAGAAGTGGCCCAACTCGGAAGCGGGCAGGTGTGACAGGCGGATTTGCGAAGGATATGGGTTGGCGAGGCGTCTGAGTGGTTTGGGGAGTGAATTTCAGACAGATCTGGGCCTGGATGAGTGTCGGAAGCGGTTTTTCGGGGGAGCTGGGAAAAGCTAACTGGAGTTCAGGCGACTCAAGACGAGGTGGAAGAGGGGTTGTTCGGGAAAGGCTGAGGAAAGATGGACCCAGATGCGTCGAGTGGTTTGTCGGATCCGGGCCCCAATCTTGAGGATCCGACGACGTAAGGTTTCGATTTCGAGCTTGTGCCAGGGGGTTCCGTGAAGATAGTCGCGCAGGCGAACGAACATCTGGTAAGCCAGTGCATGCAGGAGGAGTCGAAACTGATTGGCCAGGAATCGATGACAGCTGAGTCGGTCCAT
Organism: Acidobacteriota bacterium; assembly: GCA_965205615.1. Classification (GTDB taxonomy): domain Bacteria; phylum Acidobacteriota; class UBA6911; order RPQK01; family CBDAPI01; genus CBDAPI01. The sequence continues at coordinate 261,694 of CBDBHK010000020.1, forward strand.
GCTCAGATGATTCTTGAAGGCCTTGATGAAGTTCTCGGTCTGCCCTCGGTTTGTGTAGTGGTCATAAAGTGATTGGGAGCAGAGATCGTCCCGGTTGGTAACTACAAAGCGACGATTGATCCCACGCTGATCGACCTCCACTTTGACAATGACGCGACGGGATCGATCCCAGCTGTGGGCTCGATAAAGAAACTCGTCAAACTGACGCTGTTTTTCCTCCAGCTCAAGGAACCTTTCCCGAGTCGAATCCAGCAGGGGCTCGACCACTCGCTGCAGGCGAGGGTTTCGGCTTAACCCGATGACATATTGGAGTTTATTCTCTTCACATTCACAGAACTCGTAGAGCCGAGGCGTGGCAAAGCCGCTGTCGGCCCGAATCTCAATCTCGACATCCGTCCCCACTGCTTGTCGGATGGCCTCCACGACTCGCTTCAGAATGGGCACGATGTGAGAGGCAGCCCCCTTGTTGCCAGGTCTCAACACGGCACAGACCAGGTCTCCCGTGTCGGCATCGAAGATCAGCAAAGGATGCAAAATGTAGTTTCGGTAATACCCGTGGTAGAAGGAGAACGCCTGTTGGCCGTGAGTGTGGTCGTCGGTACTGTCCAGATCCAGGATGATCTTGCTGGGACGTCTCTTCTTCAGGGAGCGCACATAACGGCCTAGCAGCCACCGGCTCAGACGCATCCGATCCTTCTTGGTGACGGAGTTCTCCAGGCGGGAGAAAGTCGGCTGGGTGGCCAAATCGGGATCGCTCTCTGGCAACTGATCACAGACTGTCTTGAGCATCGGATCCGAGCGCAGCGTATCGGCGTCGTTACAGTCTTCGTAGCCGGCCACGATCTGCAAGACTCGTTGTCGGATCAACTTCAACAGGTCATGACGAATGTAGCGTTGGTCTCGACTTTCCGAAATACAGGAACTGAAGCCCTCGCACAATCGATGTTGACGATCCAGCGATCCAAACAACAACCATCCTGCGTCGGAAGTGAGGCTCCCCCCATCAAAACGAGCCGTGATGTTTCTGTGGCTATGAAATGGCAGGGTATTCTGGCAGACTGTTTTTGACATTGCCGTAGCTCCTGTTTAGGGTCTTTGTTTCTCTAAACCCTTTTATATCAGAGAGCTACGGCCTTTTTTCTGGGCCCACACCTCACTTGAATTTAGATCTCTTGCATAATCCGGACTAGCCCGCATAGATCACCGACAGGACCTCAAAAGGCCGCCCTGTTTGGTATAAAGCGTTTGACGAGAACGACTTCAAAGCCAAACGGAGGTGGCCCTTATGAGAACAGAGTGTAAACAAGCCAGGTTCGCATTTCACGGACTATTTCAACGCAAAGTGAAGGCGCGGTTCGACGGCGGGAAGATCACCTCCGATGCAGGGGTGCTGCTGTTGCGAGAGGTCGAGAGGGGGACGGGTCTGATCGCCGGACTGGCTGAGTGTTTCAGGGATCACCGGGATCCGCGGTTGATCGAACACACGGTCGAGGAGTTGTTGGGGCAGCGCATCTACGGACTCTGTCTGGGGTACGAGGATCTGAACGATCATGATCAGTTGCGCACCGATCCGATGCTGGCGGTGGCGGTGAATAAGGCCGATCCGTTGGGGGAGAGGCGGCGGCAGGCCTCAGATCGGGGGAAGGCGCTGGCGGGCAGGTGTACGCTGAACCGGTTGGAGTTGACCGGCGCCCGAGGAGATGGTGCTGGATCTGGATGCGACCGACGACCCGACCCATGGCCAGCAGGAAGGCCGGTTCTTTCACGGTTACTACCGCCACTACTGTTATCTCCCGCTGTACATCTTCTCGGGGGAGCATCTGCTGTGCGCCCGGTTGCGGTGTTCCAATATCGATGGGGCCGCGGGATCGGTGGAGGAACTGGAACGGATCGTCGGCCGGATGCGGCAGAGCTGGCCGGAGGTCTCGATCGTCATCCGGGCCGACTCGGGCTTTTGCCGGGATGACTTGCTCCGCTGGTGTGAAGACCATCACGTGGATTACGTGATGGGGTTGGCCAACAATGATCGGCTCAAGTCAGAGAGAGCCGAAGCGATGACTCAGGCCGAAGCCGAGTTCAACGCCACCGGGCGACCGGCGCGGGTGTTCAAGGATTTCCGCTACCGGACTCGCCACAGTTGGACCTCGGAGCGACGCGTCGTCGGCAAGGCCGAGTTCCTGGACAAAGGCGCCAATCCCCGATTCGTCGTCACCTCCCTGTCGCCGGAACGCCTGGGGGCCCGCGCGCTCTACGAAGACTTCTACTGTGCGCGGGGCGACATGGAGAACCGCATAAAAGAACAGCAGTTGGGTCTGTTCGCCGACCGGACCAGCGCGGCAACGATGCGCGCCAATTAACTCCGGCTGTATCTGTCCTCCGCCGCCTACATGCTCATGCACGCCTTGCGTCGTCTCGGACTGAAGCAGACCCCCCTGGCTCGCGCTCAGTGTCAGACGATTCGCTTGAAGCTCCTCAAGATCGGCGCCCAGGTCCGCCTCACGGTCCGCCACGTCTGGATCTCCATGTCGGAAGCCTATCCCTACAGCGAGGTCTTCGCTGCCGTCGTTCGAAACCTCCAGGCCATTCCTCTGCGCTGCTGAGGTCTGTCCCGATCAAACGCCCCCAAAAACGAAATCGTTCCATCGCTCAGGCCGAGCTCTGCCTGAATGCATTCCGTCACGCTCTTCCGAACCCGAAAAACGCTCCATTCACGACCCTCCACACCACCGCATCACTCGACCTGGACCGGATCGATCCGACATTCCTCATATCAACTTCGGATCCGATTTCCTCTGACCTCCCGGTGATGAATGATCAAAACTTATCAGCCCTCCACCCTCGCGTCAACGATTCCCTCGGCATCTTTCCGCCTGAAAAGGGCCTCTAAGCCCAGAGTTATCCAGGCGCCTTTGCCGAAATCTGATCAGTGGAGACACCTCTCCACCCATTCGATCAGAAACACTTGGTGCTAGGCTCTGATCCATCTCAAGCGGTCAATCCGAGATAACATCTCGGCCCATACCTCCTTGCTGACCGCGACTTCCGCCATCTGAAACGTCACGATTCGACTATGGTGAACCACCTTCGCTCCGATCTTGATCAACTTGGCCAATAGGGTTCGAAGGGACCAGTGTTTGATTCTTCTGGGAAGGACCAGACGGCGCAGAAAATTGCCCAGGTTGTAGGCCAAAACAAACAGAGCCAACCTCACCTGATTCGGGACAAAGTGCTGGCAGGACAACCGCGTCCAGTTCAAGGCATACTTGCCTTCCTTGATCCACTGCTCAGCCGTGCCGCGACCGTTGTAAAAGTGAACCACCCCTTGGGCTCGTGCGCTCCTGTTGGTCACGATGAAACCGACTCTCGGAAAGAGTTCGCCGCGATGCCACTCGACCTTGGCAATCACCCGACGAGGCCGGTCCCAACTGGCGGCTTGATATTTGAAATCGGCCAACCAAACAACGGGTTTTCTGGGTGGGCGCCCCACCGGTCGGGTCAGCAGGTGTTCGATCTTTTCTTGAAGCACCTGGTTGGCGGGAAGCCGGATGGCATACAAAAAGCCCTTCTCCTCCAAGTATTCATAAATCTCTGGCTTGGCGAAGGCTGCATCACCCCGAAAGTATTTGCGGACTTTCTTCTTCTCGTACCGAGCCACGATTGGTTCCAGCATCTCCTTCCAACGGTCCGCACTGTGCACGTTGCCGGGCCGAAGCATGAAACCTTCGCAATCTCCGAACTGGTTGAAGCAAAACAGCGGATGGTAGCAAGTGCATCCGAAATGCCCGTTGTAGGCAGAGGCTTCTTGCTCGCCGTGGACCGGACTAGCTGAACTGTCCATATCCAGAATGATGCGTCGATGAGTTGTTTTCTGCAGCGCTCTTTCCACCCATCGACCATTGACTTCCGAAAGGGCTTGCAGGTTGTTCTCGACGGACAGCATCTGGGTCTCAAATCGACCCATCGTGTTGGCGCTGGCGGCATTCTTATCGTCGAGCTTCTTTCCGGTGATCCTTCGCATCGTCGGATCAACCGATAAGCGATGGGCATCGTTGACATCTTCATAGCCAGCGAGACGGCTGTATACCGATTGACGCATCAAGGCCGTGAGGTGGTGCTGGATGTTGCGCCCGGTCCGCGAATCGTGAAACACGAAGGGCACACTATCGAATAAACCCAACGCCTCATCCAGATCACGATAGGCGAGAAGTCCGGCATCCGATGTGACCTTAGCACCATGAAACTCAAGCCTGATACTGCCATCAAAACCGACCTTCACACCTTCACCCTTGGGGTGAGCCATTCCTTGCCCCCTTTATGTGCTATATCTCCTTTAATTATAGTAGTTTACATCGATTCAGACAAGCAATCTTGGGGTCCTATATGGTGAATGTGGGTCGATAGCGAAACTCTCAGAAAACCGTTCCGGCCTGCCAAAATCACCTTCATTTCCAAATCGGTGATCTATGCGGGCTAGCAGTCCGTGGGACTTTCACCACGGGCTGCTAGAATCGGCCGTTCCGCACCTGAAAGCGGGTCGGTTTATCCAGGGTAACCCCTCCCCGGCCGATCCAGTCGGCGGTCAGGTCGATCAGTTGCCCGAGTCCAACCCTGGGGGCGCCAAGCAGTTGGTGACAGAGGCTGGCGTCGCTGAGAAAGGCGGTGGGCTGCTCGTCTCCCTGAAAGTCCACGGGAACACCAAAGCGGTCTCCGAAATCAAGGGCAACCTGCTTGACGGAAACGATTTCCGGCCCGGTCAGGTTGAGGATCCGGGGGGGGCTTGTCGCCATTCCCAGAGAGCGGAAGGCACAGGAGTTCGCGTCTCCCTGCCAGATCACGTTGAAATAGCCTGTTCCAAGGGGCACGGGTTTCCGGGCTAGAACTCGTTGTCCGATGTCAAGGAGGACTCCGTAACGAGCCTCCACCGCGTAGTTGAGGCGAAGGATTGTTACGGCTGTCCCGTTTTGCCGCGAGAAGTGTTCCAGGATTCTCTCTCGGCCCAGGCAGGACTGGGCGTACTCGCCGATCGGGGCAGGTGCATCTGTCTCAACGCAACCACCCGAGACGGGTTCGACCAGCGGATACACGTTGCCCGTAGACAGAGCGACAATCCGCGAATCGGGGAAGCACTCGGCCATTTTCCCCGCCAGGAAGCTGTTGGTGGCCCAGGTCCCCGGCTCATCGCCTTCGGTTCCGAACTTGGTCCCGACCAGATAGAGAATATTCGGACTCCGGGGCAGAGCGGTCCGCTGCCGCTGGTTCCAGAGATCCGCCCTGATCGCCTCGATTCCCAGGGAGGCCAGGCGTTTGTGTTGCTTTTCATCCGAGAAGCGCGAGACCGCATAAGTCCGATTGGGAGAGCCTGCAGAAGCAAATGCAGCGGCTACGCGTCGCGCCAGGGTGGGGCCCATCTTTCCTCCGGCGCCCAGAATCAAAACGTCCCCTTCCAGCTTCGAGGCGAGTTCAATGTCTCGCCGGAAAGGCCGTGATAGCTCTTCTTCGAGGTCGTTCTCAGTTCGAATAGCGCTCAGCGCGCCCCGGATTCTCTCCACTGAGGTCAGAGCATATCGTTTGGAGTCCCCGGTTGCACGTAGACCAACCCATTGTTCATCTGGAACCTGAAACCTGAAACCTGACACCGGAAACCGGGAACCCGAAACCCGAAACCCGGCACCCGGCTCCCGCCACCCGCACGCCACGAGCAACAACCACGGCCATTCTGAAACCTTCGGTCTCTGATTCCATCTATTAGATGACAAGAAGTACTAGGATGAAGCGGTTCTTGCTGTCGATCGCGATGTTGGTCTGCGCCCCGACGGGCCTGGCCGAAGCCGATTGCTCGGCCCGGCTGACGGAACTCGGTTTTCCTCTGCGAGTCAAGACGTCTGGAAAACCCCGGGCGGCGAAATGGGGTCGCGTCAATAAGATCATGGGAGAGTATTTAATCGAGTCGGACTTTCTGCAGGGTTGCCGACTCTCCTTTGAGCAGGTCTTTGCTCCTGCACGCGAGGACTCTTACTTTCCGGTCCTCGAGAATATTCTGAGGACAGTGCCCCAGGATAGTTTGGCCGGGGCGGAAGTCTATGCGCCGGACGGATCGTTACTGGGCCATTTTTCTAACGTCGTGGTCTTTGAAAAGAACAACTTCAATACTTACTACTTCCAATTTCGGGATCGAACCGACACCTTGCAGGCGGCGGGCAGAAACTCGATGATCGATATGTCAAGGGCCAAACCCCTGTTTCTGTTTAAATGGAAGGAAATCAAGGCGAGAACTCTGTTTTCTCCAGATTCAGAAGCGGAATGATACCTCACGCTCGGATCAGCAGCACCGGAACAAGACTGGCTGTGGCGGCCACCCTCTGGCTGAGCCTTTCTTCGGCCGCGGCGTCCGAGAGCATGGCAGCGACGCAGACCTATCGAGAAGCCTACGACTTCGGGTATTCAGACGGCCGCCGCGCGGGAATGGACGACCATCGCCGGCAGAGGCTGTTCGATCTGGCGAACCACAAGGAGTTTCAAACCGCGGATCGCGGATACCAGGTGGATCGTCACGAACGAGACGTGTTTCTGGTTGCCTACCGGCGAGGTTTCGAAGACGGCTATGAAGAAGGGTACGGCCTGAAAGAGGGAGCGCCTGACCCGGATGGTCCCGCTCCGACCGTCCTGGCGGCGGACTCGGTTAATAAGCGTTTTCTAGAGACCGTTTCCAGGTCAAGCGCCGACAGCGTCGTCCTGCCCAAGGGGACCGAGTTCGAAGTGGAGCTGCTCGATACCTTGAGTACCAGGTTCAATGAGAAGGGCGACACTTTTCGGGCCCGGGTCTTCAGAGACATTCGCCTCGACCGGGGGATTGTCATACCTGAAGGGACCCAGCTGCACGGCAGAATCTCTCATCTCAAACGGGCCGGGCGAGTTCGGGGGAGGGCTCAGATGAGCCTTCGATTCAATGAACTCAGGTTCCTCGACGGCCGCACCGTTCCCCTCGAGGCCACCCTGATTGGAATCGACCAGCGTGCCAATGAAAAAGTTAAGGACGGCGAGGGCACGATCGAAGCCGGTGCCACCAAGGGAGAGGACCTGGGCAAGATCGGCAAGACCTCGGCCATGGGAGCCCTCATCGGAGCGGTGGCCGCAGGAAAAACGGGTGCCGGTGTGGGTGCACTCGGGGGAGCGGCCGTGGGACTGGGTCGCGTTCTCTTGACGCGTGGAAAGGATGCCCAGATCGAGACCCGAACCCGCCTTCACCTCCGCCTGATTGAGGACCTGGAGCTGAAATAGAGTCAGCCGGTCAGCTGTCAGCCTGTCAGCACCTTCCGGGCCACGCGCTTACTTCGTGCGCGCTACTGTATTTTTAACTGGGGGGTCCTCGCGCTTACTTCGTGGGCGCTACTGTACTTTTGACCTTAAACCCGCAACCAATAACTGTCTTAAAGCAGGAACCGCCAACCGCCAACCGGCAACCAATAACCAGTAACCAATAGGTCGGCCAGAACCATGAAAACGCGCCCATTTAAGGTTCTCGTCATTGACGACGAGGACGCCATGCGGGAAGTCCTGGAGCTGCGCCTGCGCCGGTGGGGGTACGAAGTCTCGCGGGCGGCCAGCGCACAGGAAGGCTGGGACCAGATAGCAGGCTTTGCGCCGGACATCGTGATCTGTGATGTCGTCATGCCGGAGCAGTCGGGCCTGGAACTGGTCGATCGAGCCACCCGGGAAGAGGTTGATGCGCTGTTCATCATGATCACGGCCCACGGCACGGTCGATCTAGCCGTGGAGGCGATGAAAAACGGGGCCTACGACTTTCTGACCAAGCCTCTGGAGTATCCAAAACTACTGGCTGTCCTTCAGGCTGCCCGGGAAGATCTGAAGTCGCGCCTCAAAATGAAAGATCTGGGCCGAAAGCTGGAGTCCGGAAGGGGCCTGGGCGGCTTCATCGGCGATAGCCTCGAGATGGAGCAGGTCTACGGCCTCATTCGGAAATACGCTATTGCGGAGGCAAACGTGCTGATTACGGGGAAGAGTGGCACCGGAAAGGAACTGGCCGCCCGGACCATCCACCAGATCAGCTCCCGCTCCGCCTTCCCGTTCGTGGCCATCAATGCAGCGGCCATCCCTTCCGAGCTGATTGAGAGCGAGCTGTTCGGCCACAAAAAAGGTGCTTTCACGGGAGCATCGGAAAGTCGATCCGGCTGCTTCGAACAGGCTCATGGAGGCATCTTGTTCCTGGACGAAATTGCGGAGATGCCCGTTCAGCTCCAGCCCAAGTTGTTGAGGGTCCTCGAGGATGGTCGCGTCCGAAAGCTGGGTGGCGGCGCCGAGAAACGTTTCGACGTTCGGCTCGTAACAGCCACGAATCGGGACCCGGGAGTGGCCATTGAAAAGGGCAAACTGCGTAAGGATCTCTATTACAGGATTCAGGTGTTGAGTCTTGACATGCCTCCTCTCCGAAAACGCAGTGGCGACATCGAGCTTCTGAGTCGCCATTTCCTGGATTTCTTCGGATCCAAGCACGGACGGCAATTCAAGGGCCTAAGAGAGTCTTCGCTCCTGCTTCTCCAGAACTATGCCTGGCCGGGGAACGTCCGCGAGCTGCGCAACCTCATGGAGCGGGCCGTCGTATTAGCCGGGAACGGGTGGATTGAGCCGAACCATTTGCCTCCCTACCTGTCGGTGCCGGAAGCAGCCGCGAGCACCGGGCTCGAGATTCCGCCAGGTGTCACTGCGGCTGAAGCGGAGAGACGGCTGATCCTTCACACCCTGGAACTGGTTGGCCACAATAAGGCGGAAGCGGCCCGCCAGCTCGGACTTGACGTCAAGACCATTCGCAACAAGCTGAAGAGCTACTGATGCGAATTGCCAACAAGATCGCTTCCGGCTACCTGGTTCTCGTGGTCGCTCTGACGGGAGTTCTCGCTTATGAATTCACGGTGATTCTCGAGCTGCAGAGAACCACCAGAGATCTATACGATACCTACTACAGGGCCGGCCTGCGCACGACCCAGCTGCTCAATGAACTCCATGAGATCGCGAGTCTGATCCGGGGATACTTCGTGACCGGCGGCGATCGCGACTACAAGGATTTCCTGGATGAGAAGACAGCCATCGTTTCGGGGCACCTGGCTGAGATTCTGGCGATCGAGCTACCCCCTGACGAGGAGCGTTCGTTTCAGGCTCTGGAGCAGTCCTGGGTGGAGTTCAAGAAAACCCTCGAAGTCTCGATAACCAGCGCGAAACAGGAGCCGGGGCCGGCGGTCCAAAGCCAGAATATCCTCAGGACGGTTGACCAGCTCGTCACCCGGGCACGTGAGTTGGGACTGCTGACGAGCAGGGAGCTTCGAGCCCGTATTGAGTCCTCTAGAGACTCGATCGAAAGGGTCGGTAACCTGCTCTGGATGGGTGGAGCACTGGCACTTGCGGCAGGGCTGATCGTCGGGCTTCCCATCGTCCGGTCCATCACGCGGCCGCTCCATCGCTTGACCCGGGCGACTCGCGCTATTTCCGGAGGTGACCTCCGTTTTCAGGTCGAAGAGCATGGGAACGATGAGGTAGCCGAGTTGGCTAAGCATTTCAATCTGATGGTCCGTCGCCTGGGCGAATCCGATGAATTGAAGAGCGGCTCAATTTCCCGGGTATCGCATGAACTGAAGGCGCCAATGGCCTCGATCCAGGAGACCATCTCCCTGTTGCTCGAGCAAATTCCCGGGCCACTGAACTCGAGTCAGGAAAGGCTGCTGCAATTGAATCGTGTGAGTGGAGAGCGGCTCTCCCGGATGATTGACGAGTTGCTCCAGATGTCACGCCTGGAATCCGGTATTGAGCGGTACTCTTACGGGAGGATCGATGTTGGCACTCTGGTGAGGAGTGCCGTCAAAGAACTCGAACCGGTGGCCGCCGGGAAGGGCATCAGGATCGAGCTCTTGACCGCGGAGGAACCGATGATGATTGAGTGCGATTCGGACAAAATGATTCAGGTGGTCCGGAATCTGGTGGACAACGCCATCAAATTCTCGCCCCCATCCTCTGCCGTGCGAATCAACCTGGGGTGGAAGTCCGAAATTCCCGGGACGCATTCTTCCGCTCAGGGAGCCCCGGTGGTCTGCCCGGCGGGGCGTTTTCTCATGGTATCGGTTGCCGATCAGGGGCCCGGTGTCCGGTCCGAGGAAAAGGTACGGATTTTTGAGAAGTTCCATCAATCAAAGCAACCTCAGAACCGATCCCGGGAGGGCACCGGTCTCGGCCTGGCCATTGCCAGTCACATCGTCCGAGCTCACGCCGGGGCGATCTGGGTGGAAGACCATCCCGGAGGTGGGAGTGAGTTCAAGGTGCTGATCTGTTGTACTCGAGCTCGCGGCTTCACGCCACCTTTTGCCGCGGCGCTTTCGGCAGGATGAAGATGAATCTGAAAAGGCCCTTTTGGGTGGTCGGGCTGGTGGCGCTCCTCGGCTTGTTTCCATTTTCCTGCCAGAAGAGGTCCCGGCTCCAGGCCCCGACTCCGGTTGCTGCGGAAGAACGGGAGCCGGAGCCCGACCAGGCGCCGGTGGAAGCAGCACAGGGAAACTGCTCCGAGACCGTGCCGCCGGTTGAGACCGCTCTTTCGCGGGAAGCAATGGCGGCTACAGACTCGGAGACGCTCTTTTGGCTGGCTCTCTGCTATCTGGGTGGGCCGGAAGCGCTGCGGGATCGAACCAGGGCTCTGCAGTTACTGAGGGCTGTCGAAAGCGCCGAACAGGGTTCCAGGAGGGGAAGGGAGGCCGGCCTGCTGCTCCGCGTGATCTCCGACGCTATGGTGCTGGAGGAATCTTCCAGAATGCAGGACCGGCGGATTCAAGAGCTGGAGAACGAAGTGGAGGGTTTGAAGGCGATTGATCTTCGCCGCAAAGCGTCCCGTCCTCCGAAATAACCGCCACGTTTTTCTTCCGGCTGCTTCTGCAGCCGGCTCTGATGCGACCGGTTAACTGCGGTAAATCAGAGCCCCCGGCGGAAGCCGGGGGAAGGAAAACGAGGTGCAAACTACACCTGGTCGGGGGGGCGGGCCCAACGCAGCATCAGGCCCAGCACCAGACGAGCCAGACAGAGGGTGCCGGTCATGACGAGAACCGAAAGGCCCATCCAAAAGATCACAAGTCCTCAAGACATCACTCTCCTGTAAAGCAAAATAGATACCAGTCCGATCTGACCCTTCTGGGGTTGTGCAGCAGGGAAAGTTTCCCCGGACCGCAGCGGGTATGGGAATTTTTACCGTGAAGGACTCTGTTTTCCCGGAAACCGGGCAGGGTCGAATAGAGGTGCGACCTGGTCGGCGGCAATGCTGAGAGCAGCCAGCCTTCCAATCTCCCAGCTGGCGGACATCCCGTATCCGGCCAGGCCCGCAACCCAGTAGAATCCCGGCAGCGACGGATCCGGGCCGATGAGGGGCAACCCGTCTCCGGTATGGTCCCGGAAGCAGCACCAGGCCTCTCTCTGCTCGGCGTCGCGAAGCGCAGGCAGCTCCTTCCAAAGGATTTCCGCCAGGTACTGCCGTACCTCCGGATCGATGTCCGACTTCAGGTGGGGAGCAGGTTCGGCGTCGCAGACGCAGAAGAGGAGCCCACCCGAGTGCGGGTGGAAGTAGAACTCTTTGTCCAGATTCCAAACAGCCGGGGATTCCGGGTCGATGGCCAGCGAAGAGTCCAGGACGAAAAGATGGCGCTTGGAGACGGAAAGCTGTGGAGCTAATCCGGACGCTTCTCCAAGGGGTCCCGCCCATACCCCGGCCGCATTGACGACCCGGTCAGCGGTGATCTCTCCCCCTGTAGTCAGGACTTCGAAGCTCTCTTCGAGCCGGATTTGCCTGACCCGCCAGCCACACTGGAAGGTTACGCCGCTCTCTGTGGCGGCCTGCGTGTAGAAACGCAGGAGGCGGCGAACGTTCATGACCCCGTCACTCGGAGTCCACAGGGCGCCCTCGAACAAGTGCTCGTCCAGCAAGGGAACCTGTCGTTGTGTCCCGGCAGCCGACTGGATCTCAGATGGGAACCGTTGAGGATCCTGCAGGCTCTCCAGAAGCGGCATCGATCCCAGCATCAGCGACCCGGTCTGGTTGAAACCGGTCACTCCGGCATGCTGCTGGTAAAAGGAACGGCTGCGGACGCACAGATCGCGGACAGGCTCGAACCGGTTCGCCTGGATGAGCATGGAAGGGTTTAGCCCCGGGGCCTGCAAACGCGGCTCTTCCTCGGCCTCAACAACCAGAATGGAGCCGGTGAAGCTGCGGCTCAGGTGATAGGCTGTGGCGGCGCCCGCGAATCCCGCACCGACGATCAGAACGTCCGTATTCATTTGGCCTGTCCGCCATTCTGACACAAAGTGCCACCGGCTCTTCATTTGATGTTGGCGAAAACTCCGGCAGCACGGTATATTCCTTCAGTGTCACTTTCCGAGTAGGATAGTGTTTTGTTGGGTGCGGAATGGAGAGTAGATGCGGGACGACGGGTCGATGGCGCCGCCACGCCTGTTCCCCCTCAACCCTTAACTCACGAGTGCCAGAACGAACGAAAACATCCAGGTAGTTGTACTTTAGTTAGATTACTGGAAGCGGCGGAGATTGAATCCAATGGTGGATGCTGATGATGTTCTAGACGCTCGAGACGCAGCCACTTATTTGCGCATCAACGAGCAGACCGTTCGCAGACTGGCCCGAGAGAATGAAATCCCGGCATTCAAGGTAGGCGGTTCCTGGAGGTTCAAGAAGAGTTCTCTGGATGCCTGGGCCGGCGAACAGGAACAGCGCTCCCAGACCCGCGCCCGAAGAGTGCTGGTGATTGATGATGATCCCGGAATTCGGCAGGTGGTCCGGCGCTCGCTGGAGCAGGACGGGTTGAGTGTGGACACCGCCAGCGGGAGCGACGAAGTTCTACCCATCACCGGGAATCGACCCAGTCTCGTCTTTCTGGATCTGAAAATGCCGGGCATGGACGGGCCCTCCCTTCTCAGGGAGATTCGAAGTGGCTGGGGCAACGTTCCGGTCATCGTCATTACAGGGTACCCGGACAGCGACCTGATGGAACAGGCCCTGAACCACGGTCCCGTGACGCTGTTGTCGAAGCCCTCCACTCCCTCCCAGATTCGGGATGCGGTAAGAGGGATTCTCGGGAATTAGCAGCCCCTAGGCGCTGAATTTGCTCTGATCGGGACGCCCTGGCCCGTGACTCCCCCAGCCCATGTCACCGTACCTGTAGAAGGGGAGTACCAGGAAAAACGGAATGAACGTTCACGAGTTTCAAGCGAAGGAGATCCTGAGATCCTATGATGTCCGCGTTCCTCGGGGCAGGGTGGCGACTTCGGCGGCCGAGGCCTTCGATATAGCTCGAAGCCTGGGGGGATTCGTTGCCGTCAAGGCTCAGATCCATGCGGGGGGCCGCGGCAAAGGGGGTGGAGTGCGGATTGCCCAGACCGCTTCACAGGCCGAAGAACTGGCCGATTCTATGCTGGGAATGACGCTGGTGACACCCCAGACCGGTCCGCAAGGCCGCACCGTTCGCCGAGTGCTCATTGAAGAGGGCCTCGATATCGCCACAGAGCTTTATCTGGGGCTTGTCATCGATCGAAGTGCCCGGAGACCGGTGCTTATGGCCAGTCGCGAAGGTGGGGTCGAAATCGAGGAAGTGGCCAGAAAGGACCCGAACCTGATCTTGAAGGAATCCATCCACCCTGCATACGGACTGCAGCCCTATCAGGTGCGCAAGCTGGCCGGAGGGCTGGGGCTGGATGCCGGGCTTGGAAACGAAGCCTACCGGTTCATGAGTGCTCTCTACTCAGCCTTTCGGGAGACGGATGCCTCACTGGCTGAGATCAATCCCCTGGTGCTGACCCGGGACAACGTCCTGATCGCGCTCGACGCCAAAATGAGTTTTGATGACAATGCCCTTTATCGGCAGCCTCGTGTCCGGGAAATGCGTGACTACGAGGAAGAGGACCCCCTCGAGACCCGTGCCTCCCGGCATGGGCTCAACTACATCAAGCTGGACGGCAATGTCGGATGCATGGTCAACGGTGCCGGTCTCGCCATGGCGACGATGGACATCATCAAGCTGGCCGGGGGTGAACCAGCCAATTTCCTCGACGTCGGCGGTGGGGCCAGTGCTGAACAGGTCAAGCACGCATTCAAGATCCTGGTTTCAGATGCCGGTGTTCGAGCCGTCCTGATCAACATCTTTGGTGGAATCGTCCGCGGGGACGTTGTAGCCAGTGGAGTCGTGGAGGCGCTGACCGATATCGGAGTGAACGTGCCGGTTGTTATACGATTGGAAGGCACGAATGCCGAGGAGGGTCGTCAGATTCTCCGCCAATCCAGTCTAGAGTTTGAGGTGGCGGACAGCATGAGAGACGCCGCTGAAAAGGTCTGCAGCCTGGCTGATTAACCTGACAACGGAATACACGATCGGAGCAGTGAGTGGCCATCTGGGTAGATACTTCGACGACTGTTGTCGTACAGGGGATCACGGGAAGAGAAGGCAGCTTTCACACCGCCAAGTGTGTGGAATATGGAACTCGGGTCGTAGCCGGTGTGACTCCCGGAAAAGGAGGTGCCCAGCACCTGGGAATCCCCGTCTTTGACACGGTCGATCAGGCGGTTGAAGCCACTGGAGCCGTGGCCAGCGTCATCTTTGTTCCTCCTCGGTTTGCAGCCGATGCGATCCTGGAGGCAAACGGTGCCGGCATCGAATGTATTGTGGCCATAACGGAAGGGATTCCCGTTCGCGATATGCTGAAAGTCCGAGAACGGATTCAGGCCTCCGGAAGCCGGTTGATCGGACCCAACTGCCCTGGAATCATCTCCCCGGGGCAGTCCAAGATCGGCATTATGCCCGGGAATATTCACATCCCCGGGCGGGTCGGCGTCATCTCTCGCAGCGGAACGTTGACCTATGAGGCGGTGGGTCAACTGACCCGTCGATCAATCGGTCAGAGCACTTGTGTCGGAATTGGGGGAGATCCCATCGCGGGAACCAGTTTTATTGATGCCCTGGAGGCTTTCGGGGACGACCCCGACACCGAGGCCGTTGTGCTGATCGGCGAAATCGGGGGTTCCGCGGAAGAAGAAGCTGCCGATTACATCCGTAGATCATTCCAGAAACCGGTCGTCGGTTTTGTGGCGGGACAGACCGCTCCTCCAGGTCGCAGAATGGGACACGCCGGAGCCATCATTTCGCAGGGAAGGGGTACCGCGGAGGAGAAAATCAGGGTTATGGGAGAGTGCGGTGTTCACGTTGTTCGAAGCCCCGCCCAGATCGGTTCAGCCATGGCAGAGGTTCTGACAACCCGAAGCAGAGAGGAATAAGCGGTTGATACAAGCGACCCTGGCTATCATCAAACCAGATGCAACCAAGCGGAATATCATTGGCCAGATTCTCCAGCGGGCCGAGGATCAGGACCTCAATGTGGCAGCCATGAAGCTGATCCACCTGACGAAAAAGCAGGCGGAAGGATTTTACTTCGTGCACCGGGAAAAGCCTTTTTTCAATGATCTGACCGACTTCATGTCCGAGGGCCCTGTTGTCGTCATGGTTCTCCGGGGTGAAGAGGCTATTCGACGGTGGCGAGACATCATGGGGGCGACCGATCCGGCTTCGGCGGAACCGGGGACCATCAGGGCTTTGTTTGGCGAGAGCATCGAGCGGAACTCAACCCATGGAAGCGACAGCCGCGAATCGGCTCACTTTGAAATCGGTTACTTTTTCCCGGGTCTCGATCTTGTTAAATAGCTTTTGAAGGGCGACCCCGGCTGGTCGCGCGTCACCGGGCTGGCACAAGGCCGGCCCCCACGAACGGATCTCGATGTGAGCGGACTTCGCAGGGGCTGGTGGTCGCCCTCACAGACGGAGACAGAGTGCCTCTCTTCGCGAAACTGACAACGCAACCGGTCTCTTTGCCTCTGGCGGCGCCCGTTTCTTTCGAGCGCTTCATGGGCTACTGCCTCTACGATCCCGCCTCGGGGTACTATTTCGGCGACAGGCAGAAGGTTTTCGGACGCAGCGGAGATTACTTCACGTCTCCTCACACACATGAGGTATTTGCCCGTTGTCTGGCTCAGTACTTCTCCACGTGTTTTTCCCGACTGGGGAAACCTTCTCCGTTTCATATTTGTGAACTTGGATCGGGAGATGGTCGCCTGGCAGAGAAAGTCCTCAGTTGTGTGGATACGGCGTTTCCCGAACTGTCTGGAGACATTGAGTACGTGGAGATCGATGTGGATCGGGGTGATCTTCCCCAGCGGATCCAGGGCGTCGTGTTTTCAAACGAGTTCTTTGACTCACTGCCCGTTCACCGGGTTTGCTTGAGTGATGGAGAGTTACGCGAGGTGTATGTGAGGCAGAAGGGTACTCGCCTCGAGGAGGTTCCTGGGCCACTCTCTGACTCCCGACTCGCGAACTACCTGGAAGAAGCCTTTCCCCGGCTGAGAGAAGACTGGATCTATGAGGTGAATCTCCGCATGCTGGATGTCCTGGAGCAGCTCGATCAGAGAATCGGCATGGGAATGATTCTAACCATCGACTATGGATATACAGCGGCGGAGTATGAGGCCATGCCCAGGCCCGACGGTACCCTGGCGTGCTACTACCGACACCAGGTGGGCAATGACCCCTACCGTCGCGTGGGTGAACAGGATATGACCTGCCACATCCACTGGGACATGCTCAGGGGAAAAGGACAAGCCCTGGGCTGGAAGAATCACCCGATGATACCCCAGCGAGACTTTCTGATGCGTACCGGTCTGAAAGGGCATCTCCTCGGCGAAGAGGCCGCGGGACTTCTTTCATCGGACCGATTGGAAGAGAGGCTGGCGCTCAAGAGCCTGCTCTACCCGGGGGGCGTGTCCGACACTTTGCGAGTCCTGGTGCAAGAGGTGAGATGCCCGGACCGGGCAATCCCTGCCTCCCCGGGGACCGAGACCAGCGCAGCGGCGGAGCGGCGACACCCGGAGGTTCCGGAATGAAGGCTCTCCGAGGCAGCCGGGCGGGCCTCATTGTGGTCCTCGGCCTTCTAAGCTGGTCGACGGCCAGGGGGCTGGCACGTTCGGTCGTCGTGCTGGAGGAATTTCTGAGCGGTCTGGACCGGCCGATCGCCGTCAAGAATGCCGACGATGGATCGGGCCGACTGTTCGTGCTCGAGCGTGCCGGTCGGATCCGGGTGATTCGGGAGGGAGCCCTGCTCCCGACGCCCTTCCTGGACATCTCGGACCGGGTTGACACGATCGGAGAGGGAGGCCTGATGGGCCTTGCCTTCCATCCGGATTTTCCCGTCAACCAATACTTCTTTGTCAACTACACCGCCTCCCCGGCGGGCGCGTTCAGAGTTGTCGTCTCTCGTTTCAGCGCGTCACAGGATTCTCCCGATCAGGCTGATCCGCAGGAAGAAGTCCTGCTCGAGATTGAGCAGGAAACTTTGATCCACAATGCGGGTGAACTGGTTTTCGGACCCGACGGTTATCTCTATATCAGCGTAGGAGACGGCGGGTTCGTGGGAACGGTCGGAGACGTGGCCCAGGATCTAAGTTCACTTTCCGGGAAAATCCTTCGCATCGATATCGACCAGCAGCCCTACGGAATTCCGCTGGACAATCCTTTTGTCGATATGTCGGATGCGCGCGGAGAAATCTGGGCCTATGGCTTGCGCAATCCCTTTCGAATGTCCATTGATCGCCTGACCGGACGACTCTATGCCGGTGATGTTGGGGAGCGCCACGTGGAGGAGGTCGATCTGGTGGTGCGGGGAGGGAACTATGGCTGGCCGAAACTGGAAGGAGATCAGTGCTTCCCACCTTCCCTGCAGGATTGTGACCGGGACGGGCTGGTGGCTCCGATCGCGGTCTACAATCGCGGCGAAGGACAATCCGTGATTGGCGGCCTGGTCTATCGGGGCAAGACTTCCACCGGGCTCTGGGGATCGTATCTTTTCTCGGATTTTGTCTCGAAGCGGGTGTGGGAGATTCGCGAGGTCTCCGAGGGTCGCTTCAGACGTCGACAGGTGGGTCTTCTGGGGATGCTGGCGGCATCCTGGGGCAAGGACGAAGCAGGCGAGATTTTCATCCCTGGACTTCAGAACGGGAAGATTTTCAAAGTTCTCTTTTCCTGGTTCGAAAACCATGCCCAGGTTGTCTCCGGCGTTTTTGGGGATGTGAGAATGACCACCCGGTTCGATCTCCACAATCTTTCAGACCAGCCTCTGAAAGGGGTGATCCGATTCCTCGATCCTGCCGGGCAGCCCAGCGCCGTCTGGGTCGATGGAGTTTTGACCGCCGACTTTGCACTGGAGCTGGCGGGCCAGGAATCGAGTAGTGTGACTCTTGATCCCGACCGGAACAGGTTTCAAGGCTGGGCCTTAACGCTGACCGACGGGACCCTGTCGAGCAGCGTACACTTTCTGCAGGAGCAGGCTCGAGCTCCGGACCCGCTCCCGGTTTCGACGGTTGCCGCCTCAACCTGGTCCAGGCAGGCTCGCATCTACGTCGTCCAGGATGACTTTCTGAGTGCCGCCTTCGCTGTCGTCAATCCCTGGAGCGAACCGGCAAACGTCGTTGTTTCGCTTCCGGATAACCCGGAACTGGCCGTTCTGGAACTCGATCCGCTCCATCAGGTCGTTTTCCATCTCGCCTCCATGGAGGGCTTTCCGCTGCACTATGAAGGCCCCGTGGTGATCGAAAGTGACGAGGAAATTGCCATCACGTCCGTCGCGACCGTGGGCGGACAGGCCGTCTCCGGGCTGGCGGTGGTAGCTCCCTAAACTGTTATTTCTATTGAATTTCAGGGGAAACAGGCGCGATAATCGACTCCCATGCTGAACGTTGTTTTTCTAGGTCCTCCCGGGTCGGGCAAGGGAACTCAGGCGGAGTCACTGTGTCAGGCGACAGGGGTTCGGCACCTGGCCACGGGCGATCTGTTTCGGACAAACCTCAAGAACCGGACGGACGTCGGCAAGCTGGCCGCCGCTTACATGAATCGGGGGGAGCTGGTACCCGACAAGGTCACCGTGAGAATGGTGCGGGAGTGGCTGGCTGACCACCGGGGCGAGGTCCTGGCGGGAATCCTTTTCGACGGCTTTCCCAGAAGCATCGAGCAGGCCCGGGCCCTGGAGGCGCTGCTGGCCGGCGGAAATCAGGCCCTGACTGCTGCCGTATACCTGGATGTAGGAGAAGATGCGATTGTCGAGCGGCTCTCCGGACGCCTGATCTGTCGGAAATGCCAGGTTCCGTTTAACCGAACCTTCCAGCCCTTTGTGACCTGTCCCACCGGAGAATGTGAATCGGGTGAGTATCTTTACCAGAGGGACGATGACCGGGCATCCACGGTGCTGACACGGCTCGAAACCTTTCACCAGGAAACGGCTCCCGTGATCGATTTTTACGTCCGCGCAGGTCTTCTCCGCAAGGTGGATGGCGAAGGAACCGTCAATGAAGTGAAGGCGCGGGTATTGGCGACCATCGAAGACATTCAGGTCGGCCTGGCCGGGTAGCGGGGAGGACCTCTTCGAGGCGAAATGGAGAACAAGGCTCTCAACAGAAATCGGGGCTCTTCCTCGACCGGGAAGGCAACAGAAGGCCGCGCAGCTGAGTCCGCGCTTCCCTGGGAGGAGACCCACGAAGGCTCCGCGGTAGCGCCTGAAGTCCCCGTCCGACTGGTTCGCGATCTCGATCGACCGGCTCTCTATATCAACCGTGAGCTGAGCCTTCTGGAGTTCCAGGATCGGGTGCTCGACGAAGCTCGTGATGACCAGAATCCACTCCTAGAGAGGGCTAAGTTCCTGAGCATCGTCGGAGCGAATCTGGACGAATTCTTCATGGTGAGGGTGGCCGGCCTCAGGGAGCAGGTTGCAGCCGGGGTGCTGGATGTACCGCCCGACGGCCTGACTCCGGCGGAGCAGCTCATCGAGATCCGCAGGCGGGCCAGTCAGCTCATGTCCGATTCACGAAAGTGCTTCCGCCGGGACCTTCTGCCTGAGCTGGAGAGCGCTGGCATTCGCATCCTCGACTACGAGGATCTGAAACCCAAGCAGAAGAGGAAATTAAAGAACCTTTTCGAGGAGGTTGTCTTTCCAATTCTCACGCCCCTGGCCCATGATCCCGGGCGGCCCTTTCCCTTCATCTCCAATCTGAGTCTCAACCTGGCCGTTGTGATTCGTGACAAGGAGGGCCGGAAACATTTTGCCAGGGTCAAGGTTCCTGGAACCATTCCCAGATTGATTCGCCTCAAGTCGACGAAGCGGCGCACGACGACCCGTCGGCCGGAAACAGTAACGTTTGCCTGGATGGAACAAGTGATCGCAGCGCATCTGGACGCCCTCTTTCCCGGCATGGAAGTGGTGGAGTCACACCCTTTTCGGGTGACGAGAAGTGCCGACATGGTGATCCAGGAACTGGAGGCTGGAGATCTGCTCGAGACCATAAAAGCGACCGTCCGCCGGCGCCAGTTCGGTCGCGTTGTCCGGGTCACTGTAAACCGGGGAATGCCTCGCCATGTGCGGGAGATCCTCATGAAGAACATGCAGTTGGAGAAGCAGGATTTCTACACGGTGGACGGGCCCCTGGGTTTGAGCTCGCTGGTTGCCCTCACCCAGCTGGAGAGACACGAGCTGAAGTTCGCACCGTTCTCTCCTCGCCAGCTGGGGAGCCGGTCGAAAGGTACTGCCGAGGATGGTATCTTCGGGGAGATCCGGAAGAGTGACATTCTCGTGTATCACCCGTTTGACTCTTTTGTTCCTGTCGTGGATTTCCTGAAACAGGCTGCCCACGATTCTCAGGTTCTCGCCATCAAACAGACGCTTTACCGTGTCGGCTCGGACTCCCCTGTTGTGGATGCCCTGCTGGAGGCCAGAGAGAAAGGCAAGCAGGTGGCTGTTCTGGTAGAGCTCAAGGCCCGTTTCGACGAGGAAAGCAACATCAACTGGGCCCGTGCTCTGGAGCGTGAAGGCGTCCACGTCGTCTATGGTCTTCCAGGGCTGAAGACGCACTGCAAGGTGGCCCTCGTGGTGCGTCAGGAAGAGGACGGTATTCGCCGCTACGTCCACCTGGCTACGGGAAACTACAATGCCGTAACGGCTCGGCTCTACACCGATATCGGGATGTTCACCTGTGATCCGGCCATCGGTGCCGACGCCACCGACCTCTTCAATTACCTGACCGGCTATTCTGCCAAGCGGCGTTTTCGCCGGTTGCTGGTGGCGCCCATTAATCTGAGGGAAGAGCTGTCGGCCCTGATCGAGAGAGAAATTCAGCAACAGAAGGACGCGCCCGGGCATCTGATTTTCAAGATGAACTCACTGGTCGACCAGCAAATGATCAAGCTGCTTTACAAGGCCTCTCAGAGTGGCGTCAAAATCGATCTGCTGGTGCGGGGAATCTGTTGCCTGCGCCCGGGTATCCCGGGCCTCAGTGAGAATATTCGAGTGATCAGCCTGGTCGGGCGCTTTTTGGAGCACAGCCGCATCTATTTCTTCAGAAACGGGGGAAATCCGGAGATCTTCATCGGCAGTGCCGACCTGATGCCCCGTAACATCAACTCGCGGGTAGAGGCTCTGACTCCAGTATCCTCTCCCGAGCTGATCAGCCAGTTGTGCGAGATTCTCGAGATTCAACTCGCAGACAACGTCAATGCGATGTGTCTGCAGGCCGACGGAAGTTACACTCGAGTCGAGCTATCCGGCTCGGAACCTCTGGACAGTCACCAGCACTTTGTAGACGGAAGATCCGTCGGCGATATTCTCTCCCCTTAACAGGAAGGTCCCACCCGCCCCGCCCCAGGCATCTATTCAGCGGATCAGATGAAAGAATCGTCGGGTAGTCCTTGACCAGCAGGTTACGAATGACCAGGTCAGCGTTCTCGGTCTCAGTCGTCAGTTCCTGCTCCAAGCCATTGAGCAGCCAGGGCGAGGGTGAGATGAGGTGGTGAGTCCCTGTTTGTGAACGCACGCCGTACTCTTTTCGACCGAGCCGTCGAGCAAAACCCGTGGGATGTCCTTGTCATTGGAGGAGGGTCATCCGGCCTGGGTTGTGCACTGGCAGCTGCGGCCCGGGGATACCGTACGGTGCTTCTGGAGCAGAGCGACCTGGCGAAGGGGACTGCGAGTCGCAGCACCAAATTGATCCACGGGGGCGTGCGCTACCTCCGTCAGGGAAATCTGAGCCTGGTGCGGCAGGCTCTACTCGAGCGCGATCTTTTGACTCGAAGTGCTCCCCACCTGGTTCGCAAGCTCCCCCTTCTGGTACCCGTGTTCAATCAATGGGAGCGAGTGTTCTACGGCACCGGGCTGAAGTTCTACGATCTGCTCTCGAGTCCCCGGGGCCTGGGAGCCTCGTCGTTTTTTTCCAAAGCCCAGACTCTCGCTCACTTTCCCCTTCTCAAAGAAAGAGGCTTGAAAGGATCCGTTCAATTCTACGACGCACAATTCGACGACTCCCGCCTGGCGATCGGCCTGGCACGCACCGTGGAACATCTGGGAGGGCTCATTCTGACCTACGCCGAGGTCCGGTCCTTCCTCAGCGAGAACGGGAAACTCAGGGGGGCCGTTGCCCGCGATCGCGAAACTGAAGAGGAACTCGAGATCAGGGCGAAGGTCACCATCAATGCCACCGGCGTCTTCTCTGATCGGTTGAGGCGCCTGAACAATCCGGCTCATCAGAACTCCCTTGCCGTCAGCCGCGGAACTCACGTCGTTCTGGCCTGTGACGGGATGGCTCCCAGTCGAGGCCTTCTCGTCCCCAGAACCCGGGACGGTCATGTCCTTTTTTGCCTGCCCTGGCACGGAGCTCTCCTGGCGGGAACGACTGATGTCGCCGTAACCGAGCCCAACCTTGAGCCGCTGCCGTCTCGAAAGGAAGTCAACTACATCCTCGAGCACCTGGGGGAGCTGCTCGACCCCCCGCCGTGTGTGGATGATTGTCTCAGCGTTTTCGCTGGCCTGCGGCCCCTTATTCAGGCGAAGGCCGGTGCGGAGACGGCCGGCCTCTCCCGGGAACACGCCGTGGTGGTGGACTCCAACGGTCTGGTCAACGTCCTGGGTGGAAAATGGACGACCTTCCGGCTCATGGGTGAGGACGCGCTCGAGACGGCAGCCCGTGTCGCCGGCCTCCCGGCTCGTCCAGCACCGCCGTTGCGAATTCTCGGTGCGCCAGAGCCGGCAGCCGCCGGGGTGATCGACACTTCCGATCCTCTTCACGTTTACGGTACCGAAAAGCGAAGGCTGGAAGGCTTGTGTCGGGATGACCCATCGCTGGCCGCGAGGATTCACTCGATCTTGCCGTACCTGGCGTGTCAGGTTGTGTGGGCCGCCCGCATGGAATATGCATGCACGGTTGAGGACGTCCTGTCCCGCCGGACGCGCGCTCTGATCCTGGATGCCGCAGCCAGTATCGAAGCCGCTCCCGCCGTTGCCCGGCTGATGGCACGCGAGCTGGAAAAGGATAGCTCCTGGGAGATCCAACAGACGGATGTTTTCTCCAGACTGGCCGGAAACTACCGGCCTGGCGGCCCGGGGACCTCTACCGCGGTCTGTCAGGGGGGTGAGTGAACCATGC
This sequence comes from Acidobacteriota bacterium, assembly GCA_965205615.1. Lineage (GTDB taxonomy): Bacteria > Acidobacteriota > UBA6911 > RPQK01 > CBDAPI01 > CBDAPI01. The sequence goes on from CBDBHK010000020.1 coordinate 285,242, forward strand.
AGGTCGCACTCTTAGGCATACCTGGTGCCGGCGTCAAGACTGCCTTTTCGGCCATCACGGGCCTGGGCGTCTCGGGAGATAGTCGAGCCCAGAGCTTTGGTGCCCACCGAATCTCGGTGCTGCAGGTTCCCGACCCGCGGCTGGAGTTCGTCGCTGCCGCTTTCCAGCCCGGGAAGACGGTCCCGGCGGCGATCCAGATCACCGAGTTCCCGGGCCTTTTCGGGGTACAGCCGGATGCGCAGTCTCTCGCCAGGTGCCGGGAGGCGGACGGACTGGCCTTCGTCCTGCGCTCCTTTGAAAGTGCCTCTCTTCCCCATATTCGGGGCCGTGTGGATCCGGCGCGTGACCTGCGAGCCCTGGAGGAAGATGTCCTGCTGGCCGATCTGGAAATCGTGGAGACGCGGCTGAGGAGATTGGAGGCCGCTCTCCAGAAGCGGAAAGATCCGGACGAAGAGCGGGAGATGCAACTGTTGGGTCGCTGCAGAGAACGGCTCGAGGGCAGCCAGCCCCTGGGGGGGGCAGAGCTCACGAAGTGGGAAGACAAGCGCCTTCGGGGCTTCGGATTCCTGAGTCTAAAGCCCTCCTTCGTCCTTCTCAACATCGGTGACGAACAAATCAAGGGCCAGCAGGATCTGGTGGAGCCGTTTCTAAAGGCCGGGTACTCGGCACGTGCCATTTGCGCCGACATCGAGTCGGAGCTGGCACGCCTCCAGGATTCGGAGCGGCTGGAGCTGATGCAGGATTTTGGAATCGAGGAGCTGGCAACTCCGGTTGTCCTGCAGGGAATCTTCCAGGCCCTCGACCTCGTTACCTTCTACACGTACCGCGGGGATGAGTGCCGGGCCTGGACGATCTACCGGGGACAGACGGCCGTGGATGCGGCCGGCCGCGTTCACACCGATCTGGCGACCGGATTCATTCGGGCCGAGGTCATCGGCTTCGACGACTTCCAGGCGCTGGGAGACCTCAAGAGTGTGCGCGCGGCGGGAAAGCTGCGCCTGGAGGGCAGAGACTATCCCGTTGAGGATGGAGACCTGATCCAGATTCGCCACAGCTGACGCCGTAACGGGGGCCGGCCTTGTGCCGGCCCGTTTGTGCCGGGCGACCACCAGGGTCGCCCCTACGGAGCCCGATCAGATCTATTCGTAGGGGCCGGCCTTGTGCCGGCCCGTCATTTGCGGTCGGAGCCCCCTTTCAACAGGCTCTCCAGCACTCCTCTGGCCGTATCCGCCAGGAATCCGGCGCCTCCTTCCGGCGTCGCCTCTTCCAGCAACTGCTCCAGGACCTGGAGGAGGGCCGCCTGCCCGTCGGACGTATTGATGTCCTGGAGTTTCACTGTTCCGATTTGGAGAGTAACCGGTTTCACGGTGGCGAGCAGACGGACACGAGCCGTGACTTGTTCGAGCAGGACCTGGTCGATCCTGATCGAGGAAGCGCCACCGTCGGCTAGTGTAGCGGTTTTCAGTCTCTGTCTATCTTCCAGGTGCTCCTGAATGACTTGATAGTTGAATCGTCCGTCCTTTCGTTCCACTTCCAGGAGAACGGGCCTGGCCCTGATTTCATGGATTCGGCCCTGGTCGGAGAGAAAGCTCAGCAGGTCGGCACGGACCAGCAGGTATCCCAGTTCCGCGAACGGCACCTGGGAGAAACCCGGAGGGTTGGCCACACTCAGACCCGAAATCTCGATCTTCCCCTGAAACAGGGATACCTGAACGACGTCCGTTTCCACCTCCACACCCAGGTAATCACTCCCAAGACTGCTGATCTGCCAGGCTGCAAAGGCATTCAGCAGGCCGGAGCCGACCAACCACAGCAACAGAAAGATCACCACGAGGGCCACCAGGCCCCCGGCCACACGTCTCACTTCTGACTGACCTCCTGTCCCGCCCAGTGGGTGACTGTCTCGAACAGATCCGGCCGTTCCAGCTGGTTACACAGCTTCTCGAACGCCGGCCCTGGCACGCCTCGCCATTTTATCTCATCGATGTTCGAACCCAGCTCCACGTCGGTGCGTAGAGTTGCCAGACGCCTGTACAGCTTGACCGCTTCCCAGCTCTCGTCCAGATTGTGAACGAGGCGTCGGGCCCCTCGGAGCTGGACCACCAGTTCGTCGGCCCTCCTGGGGATGCGTTCCAGGTGCCTGTAGTGCTGTAGTACGGTTGCAGCCGATTTCTTTCCCCAACCGGGAACTCCCGGGATTCCGTCGGCGCTGTCCCCCACCAGCGCCAGCCAGTCGGGAATGGATTCGGGATCAACCCCGTACTTGGTTCGAACCCCGGCCTCGTCGATCATCACCCTGTTTCTTCGGTCAAAGCAGACCACTTTCTGCCCCAGGACACATTGTGCCAGGTCTTTATCGGGGGTACAGATCAAAACCTGTGAGACCTCGGGGTCGCCACACCATCGCGCCGCCGCCGAGGCCAGAGCGTCATCCGCCTCGAACTCAATCATGGGCCAGAAGACGACTCCAATCGCTGCAGAGGCGCGTTCGACGAGGCCGAACTGGGCCAGGATCAGGGGATCTACTCCCTCTCCCGTCTTGTAGCCATCGAAAAGGTCGTTGCGAAACGACTCGATGACATGATCGAAGGCGCAGGCAATGTGGGTCACGTCACCTCCCTGCAGCAAGCCCAGCAGGGACCTCACAAAGGCAATCGTCGCCCCGACCTCGTCGCCGCTGGAAGTGACACTGGAAGGCGCACCGTAGAAGGCCCGAAACAACTCGTAGGTTCCGTCGATCAGGTGTATCCGGATCATGGACGTGTTCCTGCTCTTTAATCTCAACAGCTTTCCCACAGTTGTGGAAAAAGTCTTGTGGACGGTGCCTCACCGACCATCGGGAAGGGAGTCTCCATCACTCGGATTCCAGGTACATGGCCTCGATGATCTCACCGAACTTCTCCTGAACCAGACGCCGCCGCACCTTCAGGGTTGGCGTCAAGAGGCCGTTTTCGGCGGTCATTTCGGTGGGAACAAGACGAAAGTGCTTAATCGTGGACCAGGGAGGCAGTCCCTGGTTACTGGAGTCGACCAGGTTTTCAAAATAGCTCTGAACGCCCGGATGCTGAAGCATTTCTTCGGTGCTCAGGCTCTGGGAAACGCTGCTGCGGGCGGCGTAGGTGCGCAGGTGTTCCAGCGCGGGAAAAATCAGAGCGGCGCAGAACTTCCGGCCGGCTCCCACAACCAGCACCTGGTCCACGAGTGGATCGGAGATGAGCCGGGCTTCCAGGGGCTGGGGCATGACATATTTTCCAGTCGACAGCTTGAAGAGATCTTTCTTCCGATCCGTAATGCGCAGGAGTCCCAGTTCGGTGAACTGGCCGATATCACCGGTATGCAGCCAGTTATCGGTGTCGATGCACTCCCGGCTCCTGCCGGGATCGCGGTAGTAACCCTTCATGACGTGGGGGCCGCGGGTGAGAATCTCGCCGTCGGGAGCCAGCGACACTTCCAGGCCGGGGAGTGGAATTCCAACGGTTGAGGCCCGATTGAAGCGGGGTCGATTGAAACTGATGATGGGGCTGGTTTCGGTCAACCCGTACCCCTGCAGAATCTGAATGCGGGCAGCCGCGAACAGATTGACGAGGTCGGGTCGAAGGGCTGCTCCGCCTGCAATGATAAATCGGATTCTGCCGCCCAGGGCCTTTCTCCACTTCGAAAAAACCAGGCGGTCGGCTGTCCTGGTTTTGAGCTTGTCCCACTTGCCCAGTTGCATATCGGGATCGTAGCTGCGAGCCTTTTCAAGTGCCCAGTCGAAAAGCTTTCTGCGCAGCCCCTGGAGCTGACCGCCGCGCTCGAGAATGCGGTCATAGAATTTTTCCAGAACCCGGGGAACCGTGGCGAAGAGCGTGGGGCGAACGGATCGAAGATGATCCGAGATCTGGTCGGGCGTGACGAAATAGACTCCTACACCGTAGCTCAGAAATCCGTAGTTCAGGGTCCGCGCAAAGGCGTGAGTCAGCGGAAGAAAGGAAAGGGCCACGTGCTGACCTTGATCCATGCCCTCGAGCGCACTGAAAGAGGTCAACGCATTGTAGCTGAGGTTCTCGTGGGTGAGCATCACTCCCTTGGGTAAACCGGTGGTTCCCGACGTGTAAACAATGGTGGCCAGATCGTGTACATGAATCTGATCTCTCAACTCGGCAGCAGCGTCCGGCTCCTGCTCCAGGCGGTTTCGTCCGATTCCGATGAGTTCCTTCATCGTGGCCAGGCGGATGCCCTGTTCCCGGATGGCTGGAGTGGGCGCCGGGGCCTCATGTTCGGGCCGCGCGATGACCACCGATTCCAGTTTTCGAAGCTCCGGAAGCACTGGAGAAAGTCTTTCCAGATAGACCTCGCTGGAAACAACAAGTGCTCTGGCTTCCGCGTGTCTGAGGACATACTCGATCGTGTCCTGGGTATGGGTCAGATAGATGGGAACGTCGACCAGGCCGGCGATCAGGCAGGCCATATCGGCCACTGCGAAGTAGGTGTCGCTGTCAAGAAATAGACAGACACGATCCGAGCGGGCCAGATTGAGGTCCAGCAGACCCAGCGCAAGGTGGTCCGCGTACTCCCTGAACTGCTCGGTCGAGAGGCTAATCCACTCTCCCGCATCCGAGAGTCGATTGAAGGCTTTAGAGGTAGGATTGGTCTTGCAGGCCTCGACCAGTAGCGACGGGACGGTCCGCCCCAAAAAGGCCTCTCCGGATTCGACATAGCCCGGAACATCGGGAGCAGGACGCAGTTGCGAGGCTGAGAAAGCCTCACGGCGTTTGCGGGGTTGATAGGTTTCTTCGCCCACTCGAGTTGAATTCTAACGCGGCCCGATGCCTCGTTCCAGCAACGCCCCGTACAACCGCCGGTTGCCCTGCCGCAGGCTCCAGCAGAACGCAGGGTTTGAACCTTATGCATCACTATGTCAGTCTGCTGAAGCATGTACCCACGAGTAACAGCCCGAGGACTGTCCAGGCTTCGGTTCCTGCAGATTCCGTTCCTGTGTGCCGGAGTCTGGATCGCAGCGTCTCCGATCAACCCAGACCCTACGCCCGGAATCAGCGACCGAGAGTTCCAGAGGCTTTCCCTGGAGCTGAGCGAACCTGCCGGGTACTTCGGGACCGACAACCTCGTTTCGAACGAATCCTCTTATCTGCATGTCTGCGATGATCTCAGTCAAGTGGCGGCCAGCGGTCAGGTCTACGTGGGTGTTGGACCCGGTCAGAACTTTACTTATATCGCCGAGGCCAGGCCGTCGCTGGCATTTGTTCTGGATGTGCGGCGAGACAATCTTCTTTACCACCTTTTCTTCAAGTCGCTGTTCCACCTGGCTCGAGATAGGTGGGAGTTTCTTTCCCTGCTGTTCTCGAAGCAACTTCCTGCTCAGGAGGAGCGCCGTTCAGACGCGACGGTCGTCGAACTTGTGAATCGGTTGCGTTTTCGGGAAGCGGACTGGACCGCTTTCAGGGCAGGGATCGAGAAAGCATCGGGTCTTCTGATGGAGCGCTATCCGGACCTGTTGGACGAGGACGACCGTATCCGAATCCACACTATCGCGGCCAGGTTCGTCGGCGAGGGCTTCAAGGTCAGGTACGAAATCCCGGGACGCCCCATGCTGAGTTTTTTCCCGAGCTATGGCGATTTGCTGCTGGAGACGGATCTGCACGGTGAGCACGGACACTACCTGAACAGCGAGTCCCGCTTCCAGTTTCTCAAGAAGATGCACGAGGAGAATCGGATCATTCCGGTGGTGGGCGATTTCGGAGGGCGCAAGGCCCTGGCGGCGATTGGCAGCGAGGTCAAACGAAGGAACCTCAAGGTGGCGGTGTTCTACGTCTCCAACGTGGAGTTTTATCTGTTCCGCAGCCGGGTTTTCAGGCAGTTTGTCGAGAACGTTCGCACCCTGCCGATCGACCGGAGGAGTCTGCTGGTACGGAGCTATTTCAACAACTGGTTCGGCACCTGGCGGACTCATCCTCATTCTGTTTCCGACTACTTTTCCACATCACTGACCCAGTACATCGGACGCTTCCTTCAACTGGACCGCCGCTCTCACTATCAGAACTACTGGGATCTGGTCACCAGGGATTATCTGGGAGCCCCGGCTGAACCGGTGCCTTTAGACAGTGGCGTCTCACCGCCGGATTAGTCCCTGTCGAGGTCTCGCTTCGTCTCCAGACTGGGATCACAGAACGGCAAGGCGTCAGCCTGCCGCCACGCTTCACGAGCAACGAGGCCGCCGGTAGCGCGCGTGACTAACACGCGCTGGGATCTACGCGCTTACTGCGTGCGCGCTACTGTACTGCGTGCTCGCTACTGACTCTCCGGCGAGAGTGCACTAAAGAAAAACGGTGAGCTGACGCTCTACCGTTCTGGAGCGTTTGCGACGAGGACCTTCACGCGGGTTCCGGCCGGCAGTCTTTCATCTGCGGAGATACGATTGAGACTGGCCAGATCCTCGGCTGTGTACTCGGGATGGGGGAAGAGCCGCGCGATATCCCGAAGCGTTCCACCCCGCCGGACCTGGTAGATCGAGATGCGGTCAGGCTTGACTCCAAGAATCTGAGGATCTCGAAGCTCTCGGAAACTGGTGACCACGGACTCCAGAGCTCCAGAGTACGTGGAGAAAACAGTCCCCGGAGCCAGCCCCACCAGTTCATAGAGGAGGTCGCCGTGGTGAATGAAAGCCGCCAGGGCGTTCAGGTACTGGCCGGTTTGCTGATTCGCAATCCGATAAAGTCCCAGGAAGGCCGGCAGGCCGTTGATGCTCCTTCGCCGGCCCTCCAGCAACTCAACCGAAGAAGAGGCCGCCACCTGCCGGGCTCGATCCTCAGGTCCGTCCCCGGCGCCGGCAGGTGCCAGTGTCAACTGAACTCCAGCCACCTGATCCGGCTCCAGAAACAGGACCGCGTTCTTGCCGTTCTGTACCCGCCAGGCACGGGGAAAGGCGATTCGGAAACGCAAGTCGGGGTGGTAAAAGTTGCCCTCTTTCGTGAACCCTTCTCGAGGATTCTGGCCAAAGACCAGACCCTCGAGGTAGCCCAGAAATGTATTACGGTTGACTCGCAGGTTTGAATCCGGCTCCTGCTCGATGACCTGCTGTGCCAGTTCGGCGGTGGCTCGAATCCGATCCGGCGGATCCGGGTGGGTGGAGAGCCAGCCTGGAATCTGTTGCCCGGTCTCTTCCCGCATGTTCTGAAATACCATAAAGAAGTCGCTTAGTTTCCGGGGATCGTAGCCGGCAGCGTGGCTGTAGCGGACTCCGAGCTGATCGGACTGGCGTTCCGCGTCTCGCCCATGCTTGAGAAACAGCATGCCCATGCCAACCTGAGCCAAGTCGCTGAACTGGCCGAAGGTGGGTGAGAAGATGCTGCCCGCTACCAGCGCCACACCGGCGAGTTGTGCCTTGGATGCCTGTGCCACACCGTGGCGTGCCGTCACGTGGCCGATTTCGTGGCCAAGCACGCCCGCCAGTTCGGCTTCGTTGTTCATGTGGGCCAGGATTTCGCGCGTCACATAGATGTAGCCGCCCGGCAGGGCAAAGGCGTTGATCACCTCGGAGTCGACTACCGTGAAAGTCCACGGGAGATCGGGGCGGTGGGAAACCGCCGCAAGTTCGGACCCCGTCCCTCCCACGTAGTCCTGAATCCGGGAGTCGTCGAGGCTCCCGAACTGGCCGAGGACCCCGGGATGTGATTGACGACCGATCTCAATCTCCTGCCCCTCGGAATAGAGGCTGAGCTGCCTTTTTCCGGTGGCCGGGTTTTTCGTGCAGGCACCCGTGACGGTCACAGCCAGAAGGAGGATGGAGAGGGGGAGACGGGGTTTGTTCATCCTGGATTCATGCAACGGCAGTTTTTCTCTCCCTCTGAAACGAGGCCCAACAGCCCACTGAGTGGGACGATAATCAACCCGTGTCGTGTCGTCAACCGTACCAGCCCGTGGCGAAACTCAATCGACCTGCCGACTCCGGCGTGCCTCCGCTGATAGAATAGGCGGACTTATGCGACTCGCAACCCGAGGCCTCGGGGGATGAGAGCAATCATTGGAGTCACTCTCATACTGGCTCTCCCGGGGGATTTGCTCGGACAGGTCGGATTCACTGACGTCACCGAGCCCTCGGGAATCCGCTTCGTCCATGAGAATGGTGCCTTCGGCAAGAAATACCTGCCCGAGACAATGGGGTCAGGCGGTGCCTTCTTCGACTACAACGGAGATGGCTGGCTGGACATCTTTCTTGTCAACTCAACGACCTGGCCGGGACAGAAGAAAAGAACCAGTCCTCCGGCCCTGTTTCGCAACAATCAGGATGGAACCTTTGCCAACGTCACGCGGAAGGCCGGCCTGGCCGTTGATTTTTATGGGATGGGAGCCGCCGCCGCCGACTACGATAACGACGGTGATGCTGATCTCTTCGTCAGCGGCCTGGGCCGGGATCAGCTCTTTAGAAATGAAGGAGACGGTACTTTCAAGGATGTCACCGCCTCCTCCGGAGTGAGCAACGAGGATTTCGGAACCAGTGCCGCCTGGCTCGACTACAACCGGGACGGTCTCCTCGATCTATTCGTTGCCAACTATGTTCAGTGGACGCTCGATACCGACATCTTCTGTACGCTCGACGGGACGAGCAAGTCTTACTGCACCCCTGAATCCTACACTGGGGCCTCACCGCGTCTCTTCAAGAATCTGGGAGCGGGGAAGTTCGAGGATGCCACCCGACCCGCCGGGGTAGAGGATCAGAGCAACAAGGGTCTGGGAGTGCTCGTATTTGACTACAACCTGGATGGTTGGCCGGACATTCTGCTGGCCAATGACATGGTTCCCAACAAGCTCTGGGAGAACAATCAGGACGGAACTTTCACCGAGGTCGGAATCCTGGCAGGCGTAGCCCTGAGTGAAGACGGGGTGGTCCGAGGGGCCATGGGGGTCGACTCCGGTGATTACGACAGAAGTGGATTCCCGAGCATTGTTATCGGCAATTTCTCGAACGAGATGATAGCTCTTTACCACAATGAAGGAACCGGGTTTTTTATTGACGAGGCGCCCGTGTCAGCGGTGGGCCCGGCCAGTCTCCTCACCCTCTCGTTCGCCTGCTTCTTTTTCGATTTCAATCTGGATGGATGGCTCGACATTTACTCTGCAAACGGTCACGTCGAAAATGACATCAATGCCGTCCAGAAGCAGGTGACGTACAGGCAGCCGCCTCATCTTTTCCAGAATCTTAACGGCAAGAAGTTTGAAGAAGTCACCGCGGCAATGGGGACAAGCTTCGGAGCGCCAAGGGTGGCGAGAGGGGCGGCCTACGGCGATTACGATAATGATGGAGATCTCGACCTGCTGGTGACCACCTGCGGTGGTGTGGCCCGGCTCTTTCGCAACGAAGGGGGCAACCGGAACCACTGGGTCAGCCTGGATCTGACCGGAAGCAGCAGCAATCGGGACGGTATCGGGGCCCGGGTCAGGCTGCGGGCCGGTGGGGTCACCCAGACGGCCACCCTGCGAACGGGCGGCTCCTACTGCAGTCAGTCTCAGTTGCGTCTGACCTTTGGTCTGGCCGGGAACTCGAAGGTCGATTCCATAGAGATCGAGTGGCCCTCGGGGACGAAACAGACCCTGAAGGACACGCCTGGCGATCGACTCATTCAGATCAAGGAAGGCGAGGTTTCCGAGTGAACCGGGTTTTTCCGGGCTACCGGACACTGTATGATGCTGTTTGTTTATCTGAACCAACTCACCAAAAGGAGTTTCGACAAATACGTGGAAAAAGACTGGCTGTTCCCCTGTTTTGTATCCTCGTTGTCCTTGGCCTCGCTATCGTGGTGGTTCCTGCCCAGGACTCGGAGCTGATCACGAAAGTGCAGAGCGCATTGAAGGAGAAGGGATACAACCCGGGTCCAGTCGATGGGATCATGGGACCGCGGACCAGTAAGGCCCTTCGTGATTTCCAGATCAAGAACGACATTCCGGTCAGCGGCGAAATCGACAAGCCGACCCTGGATCGCCTGGGAATCAAGGGCAGTTTCATGGGGAAGGTCGGTTCCGGCTTCAAAACGGTCGCGGGCGCTACGACCAAGGGAGCCAAGGCAACCGCTTCTGCTACGACAACCGGTGCGAAGGCCACGGCAAAAGGGGCCACCAAAGGAGCCAAGGCCACCGCTTCCGGCGCTACCACGGGGGCAAAAGCCACTGCCTCTGGTGCTAGCAAGGGTGCGAAGGCCACTGCCTCCGGTGCCACCACGGGCGCGAAAGCGACTGCTTCCGGAGCCAGCAAGGGTGGAAAGGCCGTTGCTTCGGGAGCCACCAAGGGGGCTAACCCGCATAGATCACCGATTTGGAAATGAAGGTGATTTTGGCAGGCCGGAACGGTTTTCTGAGAGTTTCGCTATCGATCCGGTCCAGGTCGAGTGATGCGGTGGTGTGGATGGTCGTGAATGGAGCGTTTTTCGGGTTCGGAAGAGCGTGACGGAATGTATTCAGGCAGAGCTCGGCCTGAGCGATGGAACGATTTCGTTTTTGGGGGCGTTTGATCGGGACAGACCTCAGCAGCGCAGAGGAATGGCCTGGAGGTTTCGAACGACGGCAGCGAAGACCTCGCTGTAGGGATAGGCTTCCGACATGGAGATCCAGACGTGGCGGACCGTGAGGCGGACCTGGGCGCCGATCTTGAGGAGCTTCAAGCGAATCGTCTGACACTGAGCGCGAGCCAGGGGGGTCTGCTTCAGTCCGAGACGACGCAAGGCGTGCATGAGCATGTAGGCGGCGGAGGACAGATACAGCCGGAGTTGATTGGCGCGCATCGTTGCCGCGCTGGTCCGGTCGGCGAACAGACCCAACTGCTGTTCTTTTATGCGGTTCTCCATGTCGCCCCGCGCACAGTAGAAGTCTTCGTAGAGCGCGCGGGCCCCCAGGCGTTCCGGCGACAGGGAGGTGACGACGAATCGGGGATTGGCGCCTTTGTCCAGGAACTCGGCCTTGCCGACGACGCGTCGCTCCGAGGTCCAACTGTGGCGAGTCCGGTAGCGGAAATCCTTGAACACCCGCGCCGGTCGCCCGGTGGCGTTGAACTCGGCTTCGGCCTGAGTCATCGCTTCGGCGCTCTCTGACTTGAGCCGATCATTGTTGGCCAACCCCATCACGTAATCCACGTGATGGTCTTCACACCAGCGGAGCAAGTCATCCCGGCAAAAGCCCGAGTCGGCCCGGATGACGATCGAGACCTCCGGCCAGCTCTGCCGAATCCGGCCGACGATCCGTTCCAGTTCCTCCACCGATCCCGCGGCCCCATCGATATTGGAACACCGCAACCGGGCGCACAGCAGATGCTCCCCCGAGAAGATGTACAGCGGGAGATAACAGTAGTGGCGGTAGTAACCGTGAAAGAACCGGCCTTCCTGCTGGCCATGGATCGGGTCGTCGGTCGCATCCAGATCCAGCACCATCTCCTCGGGCGCCGATTCGTGGGACTCCACGAAGGCATCCACCATCCAGCCGTCGATCCGGTCCGGGTCCATCGCGATCTTCTTGTACCGCTCCTGCTCATCGACCTCGGCGCCGGTCAACTCCAACCGGTTCAGCGTACACCTGCCCGCCAGCGCCTTCCCCCGATCTGAGGCCTGCCGCCGCCTCTCCCCCAGCGGATCGGCCTTATTCACCGCCACCGCCAGCATCGGATCGGTGCGCAACTGATCATGATCGTTCAGATCCTCGTACCCCAGACAGAGTGCGCTGCCCCAACAACTCCTCGACCGTGTGTTCGATCAACCGCGGATCCCGGTGATCCCTGAAACACTCAGCCAGTCCGGCGATCAGACCCGTCCCCCTCTCGACCTCTCGCAACAGCAGCACCCCTGCATCGGAGGTGATCTTCCCGCCGTCGAACCGCGCCTTCACTTTGCGTTGAAATAGTCCGTGAAATTCGAACCTGTCTTGTTTACACTCTGTTCTCATAAGGGCCACCTCCGTTTGCGTGTGAAAACGTTCATTCAAAACGCTTTATACCAAACAGGGCGGCCTTTTGAGGTCCTATCGGTGATCTATGCGGGCTAAGGCCGCCACCGGTTGGCTGCCGGGAAAGAAGGGTGGAGATCTGGCTAGCCCGGATTATGCAAGAACCGTAGTTCGGTGTTGAAAAACGACTCGAGAAGTGGCCCAACTCGGAAGCGGGCAGGTGTGACAGGCGGATTTGCGAAGAATATGGGTTGGCGAGGCGTCTGAGTGGTTTGGGGAGTGAATTTCAGACAGATCTGGGCCTGGATGAGTGTCGGAAGCGGTTTTTCGGGGGAGCTGGGAAAAGCTAACTGGAGTTCAGGCGACTCAAGACGAGGTGGAAGAGGGGTTGTTCGGGAAAGGCTGAGGAAAGATGGACCCAGATGCGTCGAGTGGTTTGTCGGATCCGGGCCCCAATCTTGAGGATCCGACGACGTAAGGTTTCGATTTCGAGCTTGTGCCAGGGGGTTCCGTGAAGATAGTCGCGCAGGCGAACGAACATCTGGTAAGCCAGTGCATGCAGGAGGAGTCGAAACTGATTGGCCAGGAATCGATGACAGCTGAGTCGGTCCATGCTCAGATGATTTTTGAAGGCCTTGATGAAGTTCTCGGTCTGCCCTCGGTTTGTGTAGTGGTCATAAAGTGATTGGGAGCAGAGATCGTCCCGGTTGGTAACTACAAAGCGACGATTGATCCCACGCTGATCGACCTCCACTTTGACAATGACGCGACGGGATCGATCCCAGCTGTGGGCTCGATAAAGAAACTCGTCAAACTGACGCTGTTTTTCCTCCAGCTCAAGGAACCTTTCCCGAGTCGAATCCAGCAGGGGCTCGACCACTCGCTGCAGGCGAGGGTTTCGGCTTAACCCGATGACATATTGGAGTTTATTCTCTTCACATTCACAGAACTCGTAGAGCCGAGGCGTGGCAAAGCCGCTGTCGGCCCGAATCTCAATCTCGACATCCGTCCCCACTGCTTGTCGGATGGCCTCCACGACTCGCTTCAGAATGGGCACGATGTGAGAGGCAGCCCCCTTGTTGCCAGGTCTCAACACGGCACAGACCAGGTCTCCCGTGTCGGCATCGAAGATCAGCAAAGGATGCAAAATGTGGTTTCGGTAATACCCGTGGTAGAAGGAGAACTCCTGTTGGCCGTGAGTGTGGTCGTCGGTACTGTCCAGATCCAGGATGATCTTGCTGGGACGTCTCTTCTTCAGGGAGCGCACATAACGGCCTAGCAGCCACCGGCTCAGACGCATCAGATCCTTCTTGGTGACGGAGTTCTCCAGGCGGGAGAAAGTCGGCTGGGTGGCCAAATCGGGATCGCTCTCTGGCAACTGATCACAGACTGTCTTGAGCATCGGATCCGAGCGCAGCGTATCGGCGTCGTTACAGTCTTCGTAGCCGGCCACGATCTGCAAGACTCGTTGTCGGATCAACTTCAACAGGTCATGACGAATGTAGCGTTGGTCTCGACTTTCCGAAATACAGGAACTGAAGCCCTCGCACAATCGATGTTGACGATCCAGCGATCCAAACAACAACCATCCTGCGTCGGAAGTGAGGCTCCCCCCATCAAAACGAGCCGTGATGTTTCTGTGGCTATGAAATGGCAGGGTATTCTGGCAGACTGTTTTTGACATTGCCGTAGCTCCTGTTTAGGGTCTTTGTTTCTCTAAACCCTTTCATATCAGAGAGCTACGGCCTTTTTTACTGGGCCCACATCTCACTTGAATTGAGATCTCTTGCATAATCCGGGCTAAGACTGCTGATTTTGCTCGTGCTGGTCTATTCTTACCTGCAGTTCGTCTTCACCCTAATTCCCTGGACCCGGGGACTGTCTGCTCAGCTGCTGGAGAGCACCACACAAGCGATCGTTCTCATCCTCCTGGGCGTGGTCGGATACATACCCAGTCTCATCCTCATTCTCTTCATTTTGCTGCTCGGCTACTATCTGATCAGGCTGGCCCAGCTCATCTTCAGGGGCATTGAACGGGGCCGGATCGAGATACCCGGCTTCTACCCGGAGTGGGCCCAGCCAACCTTCAACATTGTCCGCTTCCTCATTGCAGTTTTCGCCCTGGTCGTCGTTTTCCCCTACCTCACTCCACCGTCACCATCGGTTATGACGTGCCCTGGCTGAAGGTGCACGAGACGCTCATCGAAGCGGCCAGGGACACGGATGGGATCTCCGAAAATCCAAGCCCCTTCGTCCTGCAGACCAGCCTCAATGACTTTTACGTCAGCTACGAGATTAACGGTCACACCCGGGACCCCGGCGCCATGGCGTCTATTTACTCCCGGCTGCACCAGAACATCCAGGACCGCTTCAACCAGGCCGACATTGAAATCATGTCGCCCCACTATTCGGCGGTTCGGGACGGCAACCGCACCACCATCCCCGATGACTACCTGCCCCGGGACTATCGGACACCGGGCTTCCGCATCCATCCCCTGGAGGGACTGTTCAACATGGGGGGCGAGAAGAAGGAGTCCTGAGCATCCTTCAGCCGGTTGTTGTAGACTGACCGCCTGCCGCACCGGTGCCGGAGTGGTGGAACTGGTAGACGCGCTGCGTTCAGGGCGCAGTGGGCTTTGCGCCCGTGGGAGTTCGAATCTCCCCTCCGGCACCAGCTTCCTGTAAGTGGTTTCCGATAAACGATTCTTGATTCGCCGATGGGGTGTTTTGCTAACCATTTGCTAACGAGGACGTTCTCGGGCCGATTTTCCTGCCGGTCGGAGGGCTGTCGATGTCACGATCAAAGGGTATGAGATAGATGTGCCGGTGAATTACTGAGCCGGAGTGGGAAGCGGCCGAATCCAACAGGCTATTTGCAGAACGGTTACCGCCAATTGGGAACATAGCGCGTATGGGTCCGTCGTTTAGACAAGCTTCGGGCTCCGTTTGCGACAACCCACTACACCTGAAAACCACTCGTAGCAAGGGTGTTAGCAGTTTGTAGTAAGTGTAGTAAGTAGGGGGCCTCGAAGAGGTGCTGGCGGGTTCCCACACCTGCACCCCCCTTACTTTTGGGACTTATATACAAGAGTCACCCTGACCCCTAGCCGGGGTCTTTGGTTTCTTGGACGTTGACGAGCGAGGCAACGGCCTTGGCGGCTCGTTCCGGGGTCGTTGGGAGGTAGGATCGTTCCTGTAGTTCGGTCTTATTCGGCTGGTAGCTCCTGGGTTTCACCTTGACCGTTGGTCGGCCTCGCTTGGGCGTATTTTTATCCTTCTTCATGGTGTGTACTCCTCGGTCCAGAGCATACACCTTTAAGGTGCCGAGGCGTAGCCCACTTCCCCGACCCAAATTGCATTTCCAGTCGATCTCGCTTGCAATTCTCGCTGGATTGTGATTCAATTACCACATGATAAGACTAGGAAGACCTAACGACCTTCCTAGTCTGCTGGAATGTGTGAGGCCTATTATCTGTAGTATTTATGGAGGGTTGGCCGAGCGGTTTAAGGCACCCAGCTTATACCTGGGCGCACAGTGGGGATATCCACTGTGCCGAGGGTTCGAATCCCTCACCCTCCTTGAATTTCCAAAAGCGAGGCTACGAACCCTGTAACCAACACCCACAATAACCCCCAGTGAGGAGGCTTTCAATGACGAGCTTACAAAAGCATCTCTCCTTTGTCAAGGAACAATACGAATTTCACATCAGGATGGCAGAAAGGTTTTTGGATACTCCGCGTCGTAGGACCCTTCATCTTGTAACAGCTCAAGGGTTTCACGACCTGGCCGATGCATTAATCGAGACCGAAAAAGAACTAGAGGAACTTTCGCAGAGGCCCAAAATTAATTCCAGTTCGCCAATCGCACTCTCTATCACTAAGCAGGATCTTGAAGGCCTCCCAGAGCAACTTATCAAAGAACTGAGCATATCCGATTCTGATTGGATTGAATTTATGCTATATGAGTTGGCGGAAGATAACGGCGGAATGATATCCCTGGATCAGCTTTTGATTGGTTTGTACAAGAAAACTGACGAAGTCCACAAAAGGGCGACTATCACATCAAGACTGTATAGGATGGGACAAAAAGGAATGATCTTTGGTGTAGCAGGGAAAAAGGGGGTTTATTCTACTACCCAGGCTAGCGAAGAAAAGTAACGTACTTGGTTCACCAGGATAGATCCTCCTTTTATGAACGTAAAGAATGGAATAATAGGAAAGAGGTTCAGGGCCATGCCGAAATACAAGGTCGTATTCGCGAATGGGGAAAAACGAAATTTGACAGTTAAAGCAGAAATTATCAGTGAAGCAAAGCCTTCCTTGCTAAAATTCAAGACTGCCGACGGCGATCTGGTTGCCATTGTTCCTCTTGAAAAAATCCTCTATGTCGTTGAAATAAAAGAAGATGAATAGAACTATATCCCTCAGCTATTGGGTCAATTCTTTGTAAGTCAACCGCTTCCCCTCCATTCCCTTCGCCACTGATGCCATCTGGTCGATGGTATCCAAGGATCTGATGTTGTGGCGACCAGAGAATTCATTGACATACCGTTGCAGGTGCTTCTCGCTCATGCGGTGATAGGTGCCGTAGTAACCCCGCTTGAGCATGGCCCAGAAGGACTCGATGCCGTTGGTGTGGGCCTGACCCTTCACAAATTCCCTGACGCTGTGACGGACGGAACTATGCTCAAAGTCCAACCAGAGCCGATTGTAGCCGCCGTGATCGTCCGTGTAGACCGTTGATCCTGGCTCGACACGATCCTGGATAAAGTCTTCGAGATCTTCCTGTGTAGTTCCCTGGATGACCGAAGCCTTAACCTGATTGGTGGTGCGGTCCTTAGCTCCAACGACTGGCGTCTTGCCCACGCTCCCACGACCAGCGTGAAGCCTCTTGTTAGAATGCTTGTTCTTCTCTTTGCCACCAAAATAGCTCTCATCTACTTCGACAGGACCTTCGAATAAGACGCCCTGAACCTCCAGCGCCTTTCGGATTCTATGCTCCAAGTGCCACGCCGTCTTTTGGGTGATACCAAGATCCCGGTGAAGCTTCATGCTGGAGACGCCTTTGAGGTTGGTGATCATGAGGTAGGTTGCAATTGCCCACTTGCGGTAGGGCAACTTGGAGCCTTCCATGACTGTACCAACCTTGAGGGAGAATTCCCGCTTGCCGGGGCAATCCCAGCATCGGTGGGTCATAGTCTTGTGCTTTGTTCCTTCTTGGACGTTCAGAGATCCACAATGGGGGCAGCATGGTCCAGTCGGCCAGCGCTGTTCATAGAACCAACGATATGCGGATTCCTCGTCTGGAAACATGTCCATGATTTCGATCAGGGTCATGCCCTGTCGGTCGCTCTTTCCGGGTGCTTTGTGCTTTCTCATTATGGGGTGATTATACTATAAAAGGGTGACTCTTGTATATAAATCCCTTACTTTTTATCGGCACCTCAACGGCTACACATTATCGATATAGATGCCTTGCGTACTCTGCTGCCCCCCTGGCCGGCTTCGAGTCAGACTGCGGACATTACCGAACTTCCTGATGTGTGGCTTACGGAACGGCTTGGTCATGACAGTGAAGGATAGCACACGGGCCACCCGGTCCAGGAGTGAGTCTGGTGAGTCTCCCGGGCCCCCCACCCGCCCGCATCAAACGAGGTCGTAGAGGATGGCGGTCAACCGGGATCCGGTCAGAGTCTTCTCGATGGTGGGCCACGCCTGCTGATGCTCATCCGTGGCCACCCATTGCATCCGCTGTTCCTCGCTCTCAAAGCTGATCAACAACCGGTAGCGGGAGTTGGCGGGAGCCTGGCCTGCAAGCGCCTCCCGTAGCTTCAACAACCGGACGTCCAGAAACCCCGGCTGCACACGAATGGCGGGACGGAAGATGTGGTGGTAGTTATGCTCCATCTCCTTTTCCCGCAAAGGGGCCACTTCCAGGTCGGCATGGAGCTGAATCGGATGCGTCTCAGCCCTCAAAAGGCGGTTGGTTGGAAGGCCGGCTCCAAGGGAAGCCAGTATCCAGGTTCTGCGGTTCATGGGAACCGATTGTACCAGTGCCGCACAGGGCAAAGGGTGGACCATCACCTTCCCGGTTCTTCCGCAATGCAATAGAGGTTACGCTCTCCGCGCAGGAACAGCTCGACTCCGACCAGGGCCGCCGAGGCGCTGAAGCGGTCCTGCAGCCGGTTTACAGACAGAATCCTGGGGGTGTCGGTGTGACTGACAACGACCGTCGTGCCGTCACGGTCGGTGATGTACACGCGGCCCCCGGCACCAACCGGCGATCCATACACGTTGCGAATCGCGCCCAGCCTGAAGGGCCCGACCCGTTCTTCCCCGGTCTTTGCGTCCACCCGCGAGAGGATCCCCTGGTAGTGGTGCAGAAAGTACAGCCAGCCGCCGTAGAGCAGTGGCGAGGGTACATAGGGCGTTCCCCGGGTACGGCTCCACACCACCTGATCGGTTCCGGTGACGTCTCCGCGGGCTCCGTCGAGGCGAATAGCCAGCATGGCCCGCGTGTCGTAGCTGCTGCCGACGTAAACCATCCCTCCTCCGGCCACCGGCGAAGCCACGATGTTGGCCGACAATCCGCCGCACTCCCAGATCACGGCCCCGGTCTTCAGATCGTAAGCGCGCACACGTCCGGTCCCGCTGACGATGACCTGGACTTCACCGCCGTGTTCGACGATGAGCGGTGTGGCCCAGGAGGTGACTTCGTCACGCTCGCGTTTCCAGAACTGCCTGCCGCTCTTCTTGTCGAGGGCGATCACGAACGACTGGCCTTCATGGTCCCAGTTGCCGATCAGAGTGTCACGGTAAAGGGCCGGGGAACTTCCTTCTCCGTGGGCGTGTTTGGTCCGCATCTGCCCGAGATCGACCTTCCACTGCAGGGTTCCGTCCAGGTCCAGGGCATAAAGACCCCGTGATCCGAAAAATGCAAACAGATGTTGGCCGTCCGTTACCGGCGAGTTGGATGCGAAGCTCCCGGTGTAGTGGCCGCCCTCGTGGGGGGCTTCAGTGTGCAAAGTACGCCGCCACAGGATGGTGCCATCGCTGCGGTCGAGGGCCAGGACTACCGACCTGTGACGACGGGTCACCGGCACACTGTCGTGGGTACCGGAGGCCGTGTCAAAACGGGGTTCCAACCGCTCTCCATGCGGCACAGCCGTCGTGATGAAGACACGATCGCCCCAGACGATGGGCGTGGAATGTCCCTTCCCCGGCAGCGCCACCTTCCACCTGATGTTCCTGCTCTCGCTCCACTCTACCGGGGGGTGTGCGCCCGGTGCGGCCCCGGTGGACAGAGGACCCCGCCACTGCGGCCAGTAGCGGTCCGGACTCTCCTCAGCCGCTGCTCCCGGCAGACCCAGGAGTGCCAGGGCCAGGACTGTCAGCCGCCCGTAGACTACCGGCATTCTCTGCATGCGCAAACTTCCCTTTTCTGCGACGATACCACCCCGGGTGCGCTGGCAGTCCGGGGTAAAAGTCCCGCGGGCCGCTAGTGTAGACTGGTTCACCAGGCATGGATAGTTTCTGGTACTCGTGGGTCGATCGGACTGCGCTGGCAGCCCTGACCCCGCTCGGGGGTCTCTTGCTGTCGGCCGGCGCCGGCGGTTTCGTCCTGGCCCAGGGGGGAGGAGACCGGGTCGTGGGCAGGCCCTTCGCCAGCCGCAGCCCGGTGTTCGTTCAGCACGGGATTGCGGCAACCAGCCATCCCCTGGCCTCACAGATTGCCGTTGACGTTCTGAAGCAGGGCGGCAGTGCGGTGGACGCGGCCATCGCGGCCAATGCCGCCCTGGCGCTGATGGAACCCACGGGCTGTGGCATTGGGGGCGATCTCTTCGCGATGGTCTGGGATCCGCAGGC
Source organism: Acidobacteriota bacterium (assembly GCA_965205615.1). Lineage (GTDB taxonomy): Bacteria > Acidobacteriota > UBA6911 > RPQK01 > CBDAPI01 > CBDAPI01. The sequence continues at coordinate 305,030 of CBDBHK010000020.1, forward strand.
CCGGCGGCTGTACGGTCTCAACGCAAGTGGACCCTCTCCCCAGGGGTTGAGCTACAAGCAAATGCTCGAGGAAACAGGTCCTGGTGGGGCCATACCGGCGCGCGGCCCCCTTCCCGTCTCCGTGCCGGGCGCGGTGGATGGCTGGTTCAAACTGCATGGCCGCTTCGGGCGGCTGCCCATGCCCAAAGTGCTGCAACCGGCTGTCGAGTACGCCAGGAATGGATTCCCGGTCACCCAGGTCATTGCTGCCGAGCTGGCCGCGAATCTTATCGCCCTGCACGAGTCCAGGAGTCAGATCACGGAGTTCGAGAACCTTCAGAAGCTCTTTCTCACCGACGGTCGAACGCCCCTGCCAGGGGAGGTCTTCAGAAATCCCGATCTGGCGAGAACCCTGGAGACCATCGGGTCCCAGGGTCGGGATGTTTTTTACCGAGGCCACTTTGCCGGCGTCATGGACGCCTATGCCAGGCGAGTTGGCCTCTTTCTGAGAAAGTCCGACCTGACTGCATTCGAGAGTCGCTGGGTGGACCCGGTTTCGGTTTCCTACCGGGGCCACGAGGTTTACGAGCTTCCCCCCAACGGCCAGGGGCTGGCCGCCCTGCAGATGTTGAACATTCTGAGCGGATTCGATCTGGCGGCAATGGGCCACAACAGCGCCGACTATCTCCATGTACAAATCGAGGCCAAGAAGCTTGCCTTCGAAGATCGTGCCCGCTTTTATGCGGATCCGGACTTTTACACGGCCCCACTGGCCAGGCTGCTTTCCCCGGATCGGGCACAGCGGCAGAGAGCGATGATCTCCCCGGACCGGGCAAATCGGCGCTCCTACCTGAACGACGGGAAGCTGGAAGAAGGAGACACGATTTATCTCACGGTTGCCGACAGCTCGGGAATGATGGTGTCTCTCATCCAGAGCAACTACATGGGACTGGGCAGCGGTCTCGTACCCGACGGCCTGGGTTTCGTCTTCCAGAACAGGGGTGCACTGTTCAGCCTCGACCCGGACCATCCCAACGCTTACGCTCCCGGAAAACGCCCCTTTCACACCATCATACCGGGCTTCGTGATGAAGGACGGCCGCCCGTTTCTCAGCTTTGGCGTTATGGGAGGCGCCATGCAGCCCCAGGGTCACGTCCAGGTTCTGTGCAACATCATCGACTTCGGGATGAACGTCCAGGAAGCGGGAGACGCCGCCCGCTACAGGCATCTTGGGAGCAGCCAGCCGACCGGAGAGCAAACGGTAGACGGGGGACAGGTGGCCCTCGAAACGGAAATCAGCGAGAGCATCAGCAACGCCCTGGCCGGCCGGGGGCACCGCGTTGTCCACGCACCCGGGCAGTTTGGTGGGTATCAGGCCATCCTCTGGGATCCGGTCAACCGCGTCTACCAAGGGGCGTCGGAAATGAGAAAGGATGGACAGGTTGTCGGCTATTGAATCGATGGGTTGCCCATGATTAGCCGCCTCGTCAAGAAGAACAGAGCCGCCCTGGAGTTGGAGCTGCAACGAGGGGGGCGGCGCAGGCTCTTCTCGCCTGCTCTCATGGCCCTCGAACGCGCCCTGATTCCCAGAATCCTCGCCCACGCTCGGGGAAGGTTTCTGGATCTGGGCTGCGGAACCATGCCTTTTCGAGACTATGCCGAGCCGCAGGTTCGCTTCTATGAATCGCTGGACGTGGAGAAGCGCGTCCCCGAAGTCAACTATGAGATGGACGCCCACGACCTCACGGCGCTGGGAGAGAACATCTATGACGTTGTTCTCTGCTCCGAGGTTCTGGAACACGTCCCCGATCCCGGAAAAGTGCTCGAGGAGGTGTGGAAAGTCCTGGTCCCGGAAGGGAAACTGCTTCTCACGGTACCCTTTCTGAGTTGGCTCCACGAAGAACCCCACGACTACTTCCGATTCACCAGGCATGGCTTGCGACAGCTTCTTTTCGGGGCCGGCTTCAGGATCCTCGAGATCACGCCCACGGCATCCCTCCTCAGTTTTCTCGGGCACCAGCTTTCGACGATTCTCGTGTGCGGGGTTTGGCACGTCCCTGTATTGAAACACCTGGCCCTGTGGTGCAACGCCCTGGCCGTCACCCTACCGTGCTATTACCTGGATCGACTGGTGGGAACCTCCGAACTTTTCCCTCTCGGCTACGTCCTTGTGGCCGAAAAGGAGGGCGGTCGTCAGCAGGCTGGGTTGGATCCGAGCACGCAGTTCAGCGGTTCCCACCCGGAGTCGAACTGATCACTTGTCCTGTCGTTTTTAGGGAGACAGACTGCGGTGGCCAAGCTGCTGATACAGATTCCCTGTTTCAACGAGGAGGAGACCCTCGCGGTCACACTCGGTCAACTTCCCAGAAGCCTTGCCGGAGTCGACCAGGTGGAATGGCTCGTGATCGATGACGGCAGCACCGATGGCACCGTATGAAGCCGCCCGCGCAGCCGGCGTTCACCACATCATCGAGCGTCCCCATCAGGGCCTGTCGCGTGCCTTCCTGGCCGGTCTGGAAGCCTGTCTGGAAAAAGGCGCCGATGTTATCGTCAATACCGATGCCGACAATCAGTACGATGCCCGCGACATTCCCAAACTGGTCCAGCCCGTTCTGGAAGGCTCTGCCGATATCGTGATCGGCTCCCGCCCGGTGGCACAAATCGCTCACTTCTCTTTCTGGAAAAAGCGACTGCAGCACCTGGGAAGCTGGGTGGTTCGGGTCGTGAGCCAGACCAACACACCGGATGCGCCCAGCGGCTTCAGAGCTCTCAGCCGTGAAGCAGCCATGCGAACCCACGTTTTCAACCCTTACACTTACACCCTGGAAACCGTCATCCAGGCCGGCCTGGACGGGATGGCGATCACTTCCGTACCGGTCAGGGTCAACCAGGAACTTCGCCCCTCCCGGCTGGTCACGAGCATCCCGAAATACATCCGGCGCCAGGTACTGACCATTTTTCGGATCTTTGTCACCTACAAAGCCTTGTGCCTTCTTTCTGGTCAGCGGCTCTCTCGTTTTCCTGGCCGGGTTTCTGATTGGCCTCAGGTTTCTCTACTTCTTTCTTCTGGATGGTGGAGCCGGACACGTCCAGTCGCTGATTCTGTGCGCCCTTTTACTGGCCACGGGATTTTTACTCGCGATCGTGGGACTGCTGGCGGATCTCATCTCTGTGAACCGGCGGCTCCTGGAGCGTCTGGACTGGCGCCTGCAAAAAATTGACGAGCTGGTCAGGTCCGCCCCGAAAAACGATCTCTAACACTCCGGCGCTCGTTCACCGTCGCCTATCCTCCGCCCGCGCCCCGCGCCGCTCACCCGCTGATAGAACCCCTTCGAAAAGTTTCAGGTAGCACTCTGTAACCTGGTCGGCAGTGAGTCCCTCTTCGGTGATGTACTCGAGCGCTTTCCGCCCCATTTCCAGCGCCAGCCCGGGTGACGCGAGCATCTTTTCCAGGCAGTCCGCCAGAGCCTGGGGATCTCCGGGCCGAAAGAGCCATCCGGTCACGCCCGGTTGTACAATTTCACGGGTCCCCGGAATATCTGACGCCGCCACCGGAAGCCCGTGAGCCATGGCCTCAAGCACCACATTGGGACGCCCTTCGGACAGGGAAGGAAGGACGAGCACGTCGGCCTGGGAGAACCAGTCGGCGACCACACGCGGTCCCTGCTGGCCGATCAGGTAGACCTGGTCCATGGATCGCTCACTGCACAACCGGCTGAGCCTGGCCCTTTCGGGGCCCTCCCCGACGATCGCTGTGGCGACCCGGAGCCCGTGCTGCCAGAGAATGCCATGCGCTTCCAGAAGGGTATGGACCGATTTGCGGGGGATGAGGCTTCCCAGGTAGAGGACCTTAAAGCACGATTCTTCGGAAAACCTCGCAAACAGCGGCGAGATGGCGGCTCCCCCCCGGGGAGAGTCCATCTGACCCGCACCGATTGAGGAGATCAGAGAGACCTTCTCAGGGGGCACGCCCAGATCGACAAAGCGATCGCACAGGGCCTGGCTCACCCCAACGCAGGCACGGGCCGCCCGGGCCACCCGGCGCGCAATCAAGGCCAGCACACGGGAGCCGGCAGTCAGATTCAGATCGCCTCCCTGGCTGGTGACAACGAGAGGAATGCGCCACACCCTGGCGGCGATAGCGCCGGCAATTCCAGAAGGGTAGAGCCAGTGGGCATTGATCAGGTCGCGGCTTCGAGCGACGCGACAACTCGCCCAGATGAGGGCAAGAGTCAGAGTACAGGCCTGCAGCACCAGCCAGGGACGTTTCTTGAGGTTGGGCATGATCCCTGCCAGGCCGACTGCCAGTCTCTGCCACCGGGGTACCCAGTAGGTCACCCGAACGATCCGTACACCGTCGAGTTCCTGGCGCCGGGGCACGTTTGGCGCACCCGGGGCCAGCACCAGGATGTCCAGGCCGCGCCGCCTCAACTGTACGGCCAGGCGGTGCACAAAAATGCCGCGCGGATCCTCCTCATCGGAGGGATACGAGGAGGTGACGAGAAGCAGTTTCAAAGACTAGTGATCCTCCGGAGCCTCGATACGAGCGACTCGAAACAGGGGGTGCTCCAGCAGCGTGACGGTCTGGAGCCCGGCAAGCAGGCCTTTCTCATCGAGGCGGCGCCAGGTTGTCGGCTGGAAAATTGCGCACACGGGAATACCCCTTGTCTGAAACGACCTGGTGAGGATGGGAAAGTCGGCGAAATCGTCCGACGCCCTGGGCCGACCGGGCGCAGCCAGGCGCACTCCTCTTTTTTCAAGCAGTCGTGCAAAGGCGATGGACTCGTAGAAAACGAGCGAATCCGGTTCGATGAGGTCCTCCACCTGCTCCACCCAGGAAGAACCGGTGAGCCGGGTGAGGACGGTTCGGGGAACGTCGTGGAAAAACGCAATCCCGGCGGCCCAGACGAAGCATACCATCAGGAGAACCGACAGAACCCTGCCCGCCCGCTCCCGGATTGTTCCGGCCGCGACCAGCCAAACCAGACTGAGGAGAAACAGGGCTGAGGCCAGGAGCAGGGGCAAGCTCAGGTAGAAAGCCTCGTCGAACGGACCCAGCGAAGAAAGAGAAAGGCTCGCCAGCAGGGTAACCCCGGCCGTGGCGGCACCAGCCAGCACCAGGGGACGGCGCCCAACCCGGCGAACGGGATTCAGGTCACGCCAGGCTTGAGCCATCAGGATAGAAGTAAAACAAAGGGGCACGAGAAAATAGCGAAGGTTCAAGCACTGACCGCCGTGCCAGGCGAAGGCAGAAAAGATTCCGACGTAGGTCAAAACCGGCAGGGCCAGGACCGGAAAGGTGACGTCTCGGTTTCGTTCCAAGAACCGAGCCGCAGGAATCGACAGCGCACCGAGGTAAGGACAGCTTTGCAGGGGGGCCTTCTTGAATCCGGCTAAATAAACAATCACACCGGTGGATGTCATGGGCACGTCCGATTCCCAGGGTGAGTGCAACCTCCATCGCAAATCCGCCACCAGTTCCAGGAGGCCGTGCCACTGGCGCAGCACCAGCGTGGACACCTGTGGCACCAGCAACGAAGCACCCAGACCCAGAACGCCAAGCCCCACCCACCAGGTGGGCCGAGCGATCCGGGAGGAGCGGTGTAGCCACAGGATCAGTGCACAGCACGCCGCGCCTGCGGCCAAAACCGGCAAGTAGATGTGAGGCCGGGAATTGCCCCCGGCGGAGCCGTAACTGAGAGGTGAAAGAGTCCCGAACTTGATGTAGTTGGTCCAGACCAGAGCCGCCGCCCCGGGAAGTAGACCGACCACGAAACAAAGCATCCACCCTATCCGTCTTCCGGCCAGGAGCCCGGCAACCATGATGGGAGGGATTATGAGGATAACGTCCAGCCGGACCCCGGCGCCCAGACCCACCAGGACCCCGGCGGCTGCGGACAGGAGGTGGCAGATCCACTTGCGCTCCAGGGAAAAGCTGCGAACAGCAACGTACACGGCGGCCACGACGAACAAAACACTGTTCACGTGAGGCCAGATTCCCTGCGAGTATTCCCACAGATAGGTGGCTAGAGCCAGAATGAGGGCCGCGTTCAGTGCCAGATTCCAGTCCTTGAACAGGTGCCTGGCCAGCAGGGCAACCAGAGCGATGACGCCGATGAAACTGAGCCCATTGAGCCAGAAAAGGCCCTTCACCCCGGCTACCCGGTAAAAGGGAAAGGCCAGGAATGACCAGAATGCCGGATATTGCGAGACAACTCGATCTCCGACGGCAGCAAGATTTGCGACGGCGACGAACTCCACAGAGGGGAACTCGTCGTAGCCGTTGCGGACCTCGAGGGAACCTCGAGACCTCAGGTTCTCGGCCATGAAGTGATAGGTCACTTCATCGATGGAGACGTAGCCCACGGGCGTAAAAAGGAAGCTGACCACCAGGTGGACGCCCAAAAAAGCCAGCAGAACAGCGATTTTGCCTTGCACGACCTTGAGATGTCCCCGTGGGAAGAAACTGGGTCTTCTACGAAACTGAAGCCCGCCAGCCAGCCCACGGTGGAGGTCCCACAGGCTGGCCTAGATTCTACTAGCGGGTACCGTCGTTCTGGGTGATTCAGATCGATTCGGCTGTGCCGGCCAGCCTGTGGAAAAAATCGGAGGAGGTGACCTAAATGCTTGCATTCTATAGGCTTCTTGGTCCAGAATACCGCTCTGGCACTTTTTTAGTGCTAGGCGGTTAAGGGGTTGGAACTTGTTCCCTCCCCTGCTGATTCGGGCTGGAGTTTTTCGAAAATGTTAAAAATTAGCCCACTCTGATCCGCTAAGGCTGAGGCTAACTCACCACCCGGTCTGAGTCAGTTTTGACGGGCGAGCCGAAAGGCTTGCCCGTTTTTTTGGGGGTTCAGTCCCATCTCCCCCTTTAACCTGGCCCGCACCGCTCTTAAACTGAATCGAAGAGGTCCCCGGTGACCATTCTGATGCTCTCTCTAGTGTTTGTGGTGATTGTCATTGTCGCCACGGTCTGGTCGGTTGCCAGGGGAGAAGGTGGGGGGCAAGTGCGCAGCCAGCCGGAGGCTTCCGGGGATGGCGGAACTGAAGAACACCCTGGAGCGTGGGCCGAGCGTGAGAAAGGGCCACCCTCGGCAGGACAGGGTCTGGATGCCTTGAAGGCGAGACTCTCCGAAATGCCGACGGACAGCCTGCAGACGATGCTTGACATGGGGGCCACCCTCAAGCCTGGAGCCGAGGAGCTGATCCTGCAGGAGCTGGAGCGACGCAGCTAGCAGCCCGTGCTTTCTCAGCGCAGTATTTTCAGGCTCTGGAGTCCTCTGGCCGCCACCTGGCTGATGATGGCGGTCGAAGGTCCCCTTCTTGCTGCCATCGTGGCAAGACTGCCCGACCCCAAATTTAATCTCGCTGCCTACGGCGTCGCCTTTTCCATCGCCCTCATCATCGAGGCGCCGGTCATCATGATGATGAGCGCCTCGACGGCCCTGGTCCGGGACCGGGACTCATATGTGAGGTTGCGCAATTTCACCTTCACGCTCAGCCTCGCCGTGACGGCCGGGATGTTGCTCCTGGCGCTGCCCCCGATCTTCTACGCATTGTCGATTCGGCTGATCGGTCTTCCGCGCGAAATTGCGACGCTTTCCTACGGCGCCGTCCTGCTCCTTCTCCCCTGGCCCGGAGCGATCGGTTACCGGCGTTTTTATCAAGGGTTGCTGATTCGCAGTCATCGAACCCACCTGATCGCCGCGGGCACCGTGATTCGACTGCTGACCATGGCGCTTGTCTCCTTTTTCCTCTTCGGATCCGGCAACCTGCCGGGAGCCTCGGTGGCTGCGGTAGCTCTATCGTCCGGCGTCCTGGTTGAGGCGGTTGCCAGTCGTGTCATGGTCCGTTCCACGATTGAGGAACTCAGCCACGCGGAGCTCTCCAGAGAACCCCTCCGCTACCGGACGATCGTCACCTTTTATTTCCCGCTGGCTGTGACTTCTTGCGTGGCCCTTGGGGTCCAGCCGCTGATCACCGTCTTCGTCGGTCACAGTCGCGAGGCTGTGGCGTCCCTGGCGGTCCTACCGGTTGTACACTCCCTGGTTTTCCTGTTTCGCAGTCAGGGTCTGGCGCTGCAGGAGGTGGTGGTTGCCCTGGCAGGTAGAAAGTTGGAAGGCTACCGGCTCCTCGCTCTGTTCACGCGGCGACTGGCGCTGGTGGTCTCGGTGGGGCTGGGCGTAATCGCCTTCACCCCCCTCCATAGTGTCTGGTACGAGGGGCTTTCCGGGCTTTCTCCCGAGCTGGCCGAACTGGCAGTCAGCGCGACCCGCATCCTCTTCCTGGCGCCCGCACTGGCCGTGGCGCTTTCTTTTCTAAGGGGATTGCTGGTCAGGCTTAGACGAACCCCTGACATCACCCGGGCGGCCCTTCTGGAAGTGCTGGTGATCATCGCGGCACTCTGGACCTGCATCTTCCCTCTGGACCTGCTTGGAGCCGTGTCCGCAGCTCTGGCCCTGCTGGCTGGTCGGGCCTCTTCCTCACTTTATCTCTGGTACAAGGTACGCAGAAGTGTGCTCTCCCGCGAACCTGTCTGAACCGTTCCGGCTTGATCTTCTGACGCCTGAGGTTGTAACGTGCCCGTCGGTGATGGAACCGAACCAACTGACAGAAGACACGGTCCTGCAAGCCCTCAATACGGTCGCCGATCCGGAGTTCACCGGCAAGATCGTAGATCTGGGCTACGTCCGCAACGTGGACCTGGGGAAAGGCAACGTTTCCGTGCGCCTCGTCTTTCCCTATCCGGGGTCGCCTTCCCTTCAAAAGGTTGAGACGAAAGCCGAAGAGGCCCTTCTCCGCCTGCCGGGTGTGGACTCCGTCACGCTCGAGTCGGGATGGGAAGTGACTTCAAGGAGTACGGGAGAGGCTCGAAAGCTCATTCCCGAAGTCAAGAATGCCCTGGCGGTGGCCAGCGGCAAGGGCGGGGTTGGGAAGTCCACCGTGGCGGCAAATCTGGCTACCAGTCTCCACTCCCTCGGCGCCACCGTGGGCCTGATGGACGCCGACGTCTATGGACCCAGTATCCCAAAGCTCATGGGAGGTCGAGAGACCCCCCAGGTCACGCCCGAAAACCGGATCATTGCACCTGAGATGAGAGGGATCAAACTCATCTCGATGGGATATTTCTTGCCCAGGGATGACGCCGTGATCTGGCGGGGCCCCATGTTGCACAAGATGATCCAGGACTTTCTGGGCCTCGTCGAATGGGGAGCCCTGGACTATCTGGTCATTGATCTTCCCCCGGGGACGGGCGACGTCCAGCTCAGCCTCTGCCAGACCATTCCCCTGACAGGCGCCGTCGTTGTCTCGACACCGCAGGACCTGGCCCTGGAAGTTGCGTCCAAGGCGATAGCCATGTTCAAAAAACTGAACACGCCCGTGCTTGGAATTGTTGAAAACATGAGCTATTTCCAATGTCCACACTGCGGGGAGCGAGATGACATCTTTGGCCATGGCGGCGCCCGCCAGGCCAGCCTCAAGCTGAGCTATCCTTTTCTCGGGGAGATCCCCCTGGCCTCGGTGATCCGGCAGCGCAGCGACGGCGGCGAACCCATCGCCCTGGACTCCGAGTCTGAGTACGGTCAGGCCTACCGAAACATCGCTCTCCAGACGGCCAGGGAGGTGGCTGCAGCCAACCGGGCCGGTTCCTCTGACATATCGATCGAGATTTAAACCTTGAGTCCGACGCCCCGCAGGATCCAGCTGGTAGGATCCTCAGACATCAGGATGACCTGGGACGATGGGGCCGAGACAAATTTTCCCTCCGCGTTCCTCCGCAACAACTGCCCGTGTGCGACCTGCACGGGCCATGGTGAGCGACAAGAGCCCCAGGTAGCCGAAGAAGATGAGTATTCACTGCCCATTCTGGGTCAGAACCCGGTCCGGGTAACGGGAGCGGAGCAGGTTGGACACTACGCAATTCAGTTTTCCTTCAGTGACGGGCACAAGAGCGGAATCTATTCCTTCGAGTTTCTCCGTGAGCTGGCCAATGCCCTGGCCAATCGGTCAGGTTGAAGACTCGGTCGCGGAAAGCTGACCCATCACCCTTTCCATCTCCAGATGATAGCGCTGCATGACCACTCGCGAGTGACTCTGTGTGTGCAGCTTGATCACGTCCCGGTCGAGCGTCACCTGTTCAGGAGTCCTCCAGTTGGGTGATTTCCAGAGCAGATATCGACGATACGTCCAGCGGCAGAGCATCTCGTAAAATTGGGCCGGCCCTGCGGAGAGGACTATCTCTTTCCATTTCTTGAGGCGCGTGGCCCATGGTGAAGGGTCGAATCCATCTATTTTAGTCTTTATTGGAAAGCTATTAGAGTACATATCCTTAATCCATTTATTAGCATCGAAGAGCTTCTCCATCCACTCCGCTCCGCTCAGCGGCCGCAGGTGGATCGTCTGGTTCGCGGAGAACAGATCTCGTTCCCGGAGAGCGAGCTGGCTGTCCGCAATGAGATAGTTGAAGCAGAGCATTTTCCGGCAGCCCAGGATCCGGCTCATGAGTAGAATGTTGACGGCGGTACTCCACACTCTGGTTCCCCGCGTGATGATAAAGAGGTCGATGTCCCCTTCCTCGCTCAGATTAAAGTGGGCTGAACCTCCGGACAGAGCAATCAGGCGCGTATAGGGCAGAGCACCGATCCATTTGATCACCCGCCGATGTCGGTCCAGCGCCAGGTAGCTGAGTTCCTCGCGCCGCCGGCGTTCCGCCAGGTGCCCCTCTTGATCACGCAGGAAAAGGCAACCCTCCCGGAAGGCGAGTACTGACTGAAGAACTGGACTTCGGCGGTAGAGCGACACCACTTCGGCACCGGACAATCTGGACCCGACCAGGCTAAAGGAAACTTCCCCGGGCTTGAGCGGATACTGAAACAGGGATGAATAGACAACCGACTGAATGACTGCCTGTTCGTCGGCACTGACTCGACTAAGAGGGGGTGCGGCGTGCTCCACTGTTAACCCTTCTCAATCCTGGTTCCGAGAATTCATTTCCCCCTCGAGGCGGGACGACACACCCGGCTTCGACCACCAGATTAAACTACTACAGATCACCGTTAGAATGCTCTCGCGAGCCAGGACCGCCCAGGCCGTACCCTCCAGCCCGCCGGACGGTATCAAGAGCAGGTTCAAAGGAACTGTCAGAAAGAGAACACCCAGGCAGGACCACATGTAAGCCATCTGGCGCCGCCAGGCAATCAACTGGTGGGTCAGTACCAGGTTGACGAACAGGGGTGCCAGTGCCAGAGCCAGTATGGCCAGGGTCGAGCCTGCCGCCCCATAAGCCTCCCCGTAAAACAGGTCTACAACTTCGAGAGGGCGGTAACGAAGCAACGCCGTGGCGGCCAGGGCGATCAGTCCCAGGCTTCCCACGAGCCCGGCAGCCAGCGACCGGGTCTGGTTGCGGCAAAGGCTCGGGAAGAGAACCATAATCACGGCGGCTGGAAACATCCGGACTCCGTCCACCAAACGGAAAACAGCCGTGTAAAGGCCGACCTCGGTCGTGCCCCAATACCACTCCAGGAAAAGCAGATCGAGTCGAAAATAGATGCCGGAAGCCAAAATGCCGAGGCCCAGAGGAAGGACCTCGCGAAAAAACCTCAGTCTCATGGGGCCGGGCGCTACCGCCGGACCGTCCTCAGGTCCGGTGGCCGGGTGGCCGCTCTCTCGCACCAGACCCCCCGCCCACGAGCCGGTCAGCCACACCGCCAGGCTCGCGACCACCAGTAGCACCAGAACCAGCCAGGGCAGGCCGGGGTACAACATCAGAACGCACCCACCGGTAACCAGGGCTCCAAGCCGGTGGAAGATGTTGGCCCAGGATTCCAGATCACTCCGGCTGAAGCCCCGAAAGATGTGATTGAAGAATTCAGTGACCGAAGAGAGAAGCTGGATCAGAACCAGTCCCAGGAAGGCGGCCCCCCCGGTATCCCACCAGAACAACCACCACACGACGCCGATCGCCCCAAACAGAACCCCTGCCACGGAGAGCCTGAGACGCAGCAACGGAGGAACGAGCCAGCGGGACGCAGCAGGATCACGGGCGATCTTCCTGCTCACAAAGAGCTGAACTCCCAGATCGGAAGCAAGAGAAATCACCCAGCCCGTGGCCCATCCCAGGGCAAAGATTCCGAACTCGAGAGGCTGCAGAAAACGGGCGGCCAGCAGCAGGAGAAGAAAGGAACACAGGCGGCTGACAATATCCGAGGAAGTCTTCAGGGCGATGAGACTCCCGATTCGATATCGTCTCAACGTCACCGGCGGCGGCTCCGAGGCACACACAAGTCGCCCAGCCGTTCCGCTTGTCGGGCAGCTGAAGAAAAAAACTCGGAACCTGTCACGGTGAGTCCCATTATAGAGGCAAGTGAAGCAGCAGCCGACGTTGACACGGGCGGCGCAAAACACCCATAATGTCTGTTTTTCCGGGCTTCGGAAGGAGCGGCCGGAAGGGACCCGCCAGGGAAGGTGCTATCTTCGCTGGGGGTCGTCCCGGAAAGAATCCGGTGGGATGAACGAGGAGTCGATCGTGCATGGCCCGAAATAAGGGACCACGTCTGAAGAAAATGCGGGCACTGGGCCTCAATCTGCCCGGCTTGTCCCGAAAGTCGATGAAGAGCCGGGAATTTCCACCCGGCGAGCATGGCCGTGCCCGGAGACGGAAGCCCTCGGACTACGGTCTTCAATTGAAGGAAAAGCAGAAGTTGCGCTTCAACTACGGCCTGGGAGAACGACAGTTTCGCCGCCTCGTCGCCGAGGCGCGGCGCGGGCGCCAGGCGGCGGGCGACCAACTCCTGGAGTTCCTGGAAAGACGGCTGGACAACGTGGTTTTTCGAGCCGGCTTCGCCACTACGATTCCGGCGGCCCGGCAACTCGTCAATCACGGTCACTTTTCGGTCAATGGAACAGTTACCGATATTGCTTCTTTCAGGGTCAAGCAGGGCGACGTGGTCAGGCCCAGAGAAAAAAGCCTGAGACTTGACGTCATCGCAACTGCGCTGCTGGAACTCTCCCTGATTCGCCCCGCCTGGATCGCATTTGATGAGACGACGCTCACGGCGACCGTGGCAGCCCTTCCCGAGCCCGATTCCGTCCCCTTCCCGGTTGATGTCTCGTCGGTGATCGAGTACTACGCCAAGCGCTTGTAGAGTCGTGATCTAGCACTGAGACTCCTCCCGGTGCGCTTATTATCACGCGCGCTAAAGTAGCGCGCACGAAGTGAGCGCGTCTCAGCCCCGGCCTCTCCGTCGCCCAGACTCGACCAAACATGCAGATCGGCTGCACCGAGCTAAGCTAGAAGGAATCGACCACGCTGGCCGGAACCGCCTTTCCATTCACAACCACCGATACAGGGTCTCCAGTGGAGACACGCGACTGAATGAGGTAGGCAAGGGCAATGGGCCGCTGCAGTCGAATGGACTCTACGGCGCTCGTCACGGAGCCGACCTTTTTCTCATCTTTCAGCACCCCGGCGCCTTTTTCCGGAATTTCGCTTCCGGGAGAGACGAGCAGCTTTCCCAGGCGCCGGCGCACACCACCGATGTGGGTTGCCTTGGCAACAACCTCCTGCCCTACGAAGCACCCCTTGGTCAGGCTGATCGACTCCTCCAGGCCGGCTTCCATCGGATAGTTGCTTTCATCCATGTCCACCCCGAACCAGGGAATTCCCAGCTCCAGCCGAAGAATGTTGTGGGCCTCCTCCTCGACCTCCAGGACGCCCTGTGATTCAAATTTCCTCAGGATACCGGAGATGCACGCTTCTCCGGCACCCCGCGGCAGCAGGACCTCGTAGCCCGATTCGGCGAGTTCCGCCCTGTTGATCAGCAGGGCCCGCTCCGAGGGTACTTCCCGGACCTCGTACCGCTCCCGGGGAAGCGGCGCTGAAAAGAGGTCCTCCAGAATCGCGGCGGCCATGGGTCCCTGTACCGAGACGTGGTCCCAGAGCGGACTTTCATCCACCAGCTCTACATCGTCCATGATCACGAAGCGGTTCAAGGACTCCACGAGCCCCGGGGCCCGCCCTGGATTCAGATCGACGAGGACGTGCTGGCGAAACTTATAAAAAAAGAAGTCACTGATCAGTTTGCCGTTGTGAGTCAGGAAAGTCGCGTACCGACCCTGGTTCTCCTGCAGCTTTTCGACATCATGGCTGATCATGGAGTGCAGAAAGCTCACGTGGTCGGGGCCTTGTACACGGACTTTCCCGCGGCTCGAATAATCGAGAACTCCGGCTGACTGCTGGACGGCTAAGTGCTGGCGTTTGATGTCCATCACGAATCCAGAACGCGGGACTCTCCGGGATTCAGTTCCAGGAGTTCGACACCGGAAGGAAGCAGGGGGAGAAGCTGGTCCGGTGTTCCGGTAAGAATAGGGAAGGTTCCATAGTGCATGGGAATGACGGTAGGCGCCTGGACCAGGCGGACGGCATGAGCGGCCTCCCGGGGCCCCATCGTGAACAGATCTCCGATAGGCAGAAATGCGATGTCCGGTTGATAGATCTCCCGGATCAGGGCCATGTCTCCAAATACACAGGTATCCCCCGCGTAATAGACCCGGAGGTCGTTCTCGAATTCAATGACAAAGCCTGCGGCCGACCCCAGATACACGATCCTCCCATCTTCCTCGACAAATCCACTGCTGTGCTTGGCGTCGACCATGGTGGCCCGGATCCCATCGTAAACGACCGCTCCACCCTTGTTCATCGCCGTCACGTTTCCCACATCTTTCCCACCCAGCCACGCCCCAAGTTCATAGGCGCAGGCAATCTGCGGCTGGTGCTGTCTGGCAATCTCGACCGCATCGGAGACATGATCGGGGTGACCATGGGTGATGAGCATGATGTCGATTGGAGGAAGCTCTTTATCGGCTTCGGGACAGGCCGGGTTGCTCTCCACCCAGGCTTCCATGAGAATGGTCTTTCCGCCCGGCGACCGGAAGATGAAGGTGCTGTGTCCGAGATATTTCACTTCAAAGCTCATACTCCTCGCTTGCCTCCCTGGGCGCGAATATACCGCGCCCGCCCATGGCTGTAAAACCGAACCGAAAACCCGGGACCCATGATTCAAAACCTGGTTAGATGGCTGGAGCGGAGACTTTCTTTTGTTCCTTACCGAAAACTGGCCCGGCAGCCACAGGTACCCTTTCAGTCTTCCTTCGTCCGGACCTCCGACCAACTTGACATTCACTACTGGCTGCTCGAGCACCCCTCTCCAGTGGCAGAGGTGGTCTTCTTTCACGGTAACCGGGGTAATCTGGGAACCTGGTGTCCGCTACTGGAGTTGATTCAATCCTGCGGTGTCCGGGTCACAGCTCTGGACTACCGGGGATACGGCCGGAGTCAGGGACAGCCTACCGAACAGGGTCTGTACCTCGATGTTGAGGCGTTCCTGGGGCTGTTCTGGGCACAGTTGCACGACCCGACCCTGCCGGTCGTTTACTGGGGCAGGTCGCTGGGTGGTGTCGCCGCCGCCCGGGCCTGTCAGAGGTGAGAGCCGGACGCCCTGGTCCTGGAGGGAACGTTTTCAAGCAAGGACCGCCTGCTCCAGCGCTTCAAGGCCCTGCACTGGCTCAGCCGTTTTTCAGAATACGAGTTCCCGACAATGCGCTTCCTGGCGGATCGCACCTGTCCGGTTCTTGTCACTCACGCGTTGCAGGACGCCGTGATCCCGTTCGAGGCTGGAAAAGAGCTTTATAATGACCTGTCGCCTCCCAAAGAATTCTTCGCGATCAACGGCCCCGGCCATGGTAAGGTCCACGAAACGGAGCCGGCCCGGTACTGGAAGCGGGTCAGGACTTTTCTCCAGGGAATCGCTGAGCACTGAAAGGAAACTGTGGTGGTGGCGGGACAGATCGTCCTCGAAGGCATTGAATGCCAGGCCCGGATCGGGGTCTCCAGGCAGGAAAGGGCACAATACCAGCCGCTGGAAGTCTCCGTAGAGATGCATTTTCCGGCGGAGCCTGCCATCAACACCGATTCGCTTGACCTTTCGATCGATTACGAAGCGGTGGTGGCTCTGATCCAGGAGGAGGTGGCGAATAAAAAGTGTGCTTTGCTCGAAACCATGGCTGCCCATGTCTGCGCCTTAGTTCTTCGGAACCCTCGAGTCGAGAAGGTCGAGGTGGAGGTTCGCAAGTCCCCGGCATCCCTCCAGGGTCGGGTCCGGAAGGTTGCAGTGCGACTGTCCCGTGGGCACTTCAGCTGAATTGTTTGAGGATCTTGGGCAGAGAGTTCTCGGATTTCTGCAGAACGTGGTCGGCGCCTGCATTGCGGGCCCCGTCCAGCAGGGTGCTGGTGGGATTCTGACCGTAAGCAATCACTGTCAAATCGGGATTTCGCTGCTTGACCTGCACGATCAGGGAAGTGGGACTGATCCCTTGGGCATTCAGGTCGACGAGAACCGCCGAGGCGTTCGCTTCTATTTCGGGGAGAAACTTGTAAAGAGAAGCCACGACTTTGATCTCGACACCGGCCTCCCGGGCCGTTCGAGAGATGTCTGCCTGGGAAAACAAATCCGTGATGTAGGCGACGATCATTCTAGGAACCTTCAACTTCCATCCCGGCGTCACAGAGGAAGCCGCGATGGATACTCTCAAACAATGAAGGACTGCCCGCAGCTGCAGGTCTTGCTGGCGTTCGGATTGACGAACGCAAAGCCCTGCTGCATCAAGTCTCCCTGCCAGTCCAAAGTCATCCCTTTCAGGTACAGGTAACTCTTCAGGTCCACGAACACGCGGGCGCCCTCATTCTCGATAACCTTGTCTCCGGGGCGGCTGCCTTTCTCAAAGCGGATCACGTAGCTGAGACCCGAGCAGCCACCTCCCCGGACACCCAGCCGCAAACCGGATTCCCGGGACAAGCCCTGCTGCTCCAGACCAACTTTGATGCGCTCGGCCGCCTTATCCGTAACTACGATCGACATCTCGTTTTCCCTGCCCTGCGGAGTGCTTACCGTACGCTGGCAATCTTGACCCAGAGTTCAGAACTTTTGATGAGCTCCCTTAGTATAGCAGCCCAACGAACAGGGTTCCGCATCCACCGTCCTCGCTGCTCGTTTAACGTTGCCAGCGTTGACAGGACCGGAATCACCGGTTAAACGTGGAACGTGAACCGTGGAACTGAAGAAGGACGCGACACCCCGGCCCTTCCCGGCCACCAGCTGTCGTCGGTGATTCTGGCCGCCGGGCACTCGGCGCGAATGGGCCGTCACAAGGCCCTGCTGAAGGTCTCCCGGACCGAGGAGGCCTGGAGCCGCATCCTGAAGCATCATCTTGACTGCGGCCTGACCCCTCGTCTCGTCGTTTCGGAGGAACTGGCCAAGCTCCTGAGGCCGGTCATTTCGGAAGCCATCCTGCTGATGAACCCCCAACCCGAAAAGGGCCCTTTGTCCAGCCTGCAGCTGGCCTTGAGGAAACTGGACCCTGCCTTTGGTGTGCTGCTTCATCCCGTGGATCATCCCCTGGTTGCTGTCTCCACGGTGTTAAGACTCAAATCGCTCAACCAGCGCAGTCCCGACCGCATTCTCGTGCCGACAAGCAACGGAAGAAAGGGCCATCCGGTTGTCTTCGGGGCGCAGTTCGTGCCCGATCTGCTGGCCGCGCCCCTCAACCAGGGGGCCCGGTTCGTCGTCCGCGCCAACCCCGGTGCGGTCCGGCTGGTGGAGGTTGCGGACGAAGGGATTTTAGCCAATCTGAACAGAAGGGAGGACCTGCGCCGCTGGAGAAAACGTGGTTATCGGCTCGGTCGGACGTCTCAATAGGTAGGCAGAGAGGGATCGACGTCCCTGGCCCAGGCCAGGATACCCCCGTGGAGGTTTCTCAACCTGGAGAATCCATGCTCCTGCAACTCCTGAATGGCCCTGGCGCTGCGCGCGCCCGATTTACAGTGCACCACCATTTCCTGGTCGCGGTCGAGCTCGTCGACCCGCTCCCCGAGCTCCGGAAGTGGAATGACTAGAGACCCCTCGATCCGGCAAATGTCGATCTCATAGGGGTTGCGAACGTCCAGGATAACCAGATCCCGGCCTTCCTCCAGTTCCTGCTGAACCTCAGTCGGTGTGACTTCAACCACCACCCGCTCGTCCTGCTGGTCCTGTCCGATGCCGCAAAACTGTTCGTAGTCGATCAGTTTGTCGATGCTGGGATGCTCCCCACAAATGGGGCAGTCGGGATCCGGGCGAAGCCTGACTTCGCGAAAGTTGAGATCGAGGGCATCAAAAAGCAGCAGCCTGCCGACCAGCGTCTGTCCTATTCCGAGTAGCAGCTTGATCGCCTCGGTGGCCTGCACGGTTCCGACCAACCCGGGCAACACTCCCAGCACTCCACCTTCAGCACAGGAAGGGACGAGCCCCGGAGGCGGCGGCTCGGGATAGAGACATCGGTAGCAGGGCCCGCCGGGCACACCGAACACGGAAGCCTGCCCCTCAAAGCGGAAGATGCTGCCGTACACGTTCGGCTTACCCGTCAGAATGCACGCATCATTGACCAGATAGCGCGTCGGAAAATTATCGGTTCCATCGGCGATCACATCATAGTCCTGAAACAGGTCCAGAGCGTTCTCAGAGCTGAGACGGACTTCGTGTGCCTCCACCCGGACATTGGGATTGATGGCTTCCAGCTTTTCCCGTGCGGAGGTCAACTTGGGACGCCCCACGTCGTTCGTTGAATGGATGATCTGGCGTTGCAGGTTGCTGAATTCAACCACGTCAAAATCAACCAGACCCAGCCGCCCGACACCTGCAGCCGCCAGGTACAGGGCCAGCGGCGAGCCAAGGCCCCCGGCTCCAATGCACAGGACACTCGAGCTCTTGAGCTTTTCCTGTCCTTCAATTCCCATCTCGGGAAGCATCAGATGGCGGCTGTACCGCTGGGTTTCCTCGGGGGTCAACCCATTCATTTCAATCTCCCGCTCGGGGTACCCCCGGCGATGGCAGGGACAATGCTGACCTCGTCGCTATCCTGAACCGGGGTCTCCCCCTTTTGCAGATAGCGGATGTCCTCATCGTTCAGGTAGATGTTTACGAACCGGCGCAAACGGTCCTGATCGTCATACAGGTGCTTCTGAAGCTGGGCGTGCTGCTCGACCAGTTGCGCCAGCACTCCATCCACTGTCTGACCGCTCACCTCCAGCGTATCCTGGTCATCGACGTACTGCCTGAGCGGGGTCGGTATGAAAACCTTGGCCATTGACGTTCTCCTCTTGTTTAAGATGCCAGGCGCTCCTGCCTGGATTCAGAGACTTCAGTTTACACTAATCGTGACCGAGGCTTCGGGACCCGTCAGATGAGCCCTGCGGCCGGCGGCCATAGAGGTGACAACCCTCACGGGCTGCTCGATCACCCTCCTACGAACTCGGCTTCCACTCGCTGGGGAACCAGCCCCGCCTCATAACCTCGATCGAGGAACAACTGAACCGCCCGACGTCCGCTTTCCCCATAATCGAGAGTCCGCTCATTGACGTACATCCCCACAAAGCGATCAGCCTTCGCAGGGTCAAGACCCCTGGCGAACTGGAGGGCATAGTTCAAGGCCTCGTCCCGGTGATCCAGCGAGAAGCGGATACTCCGCGAAATCATGGAGGCGATCTGCTCCATCTTCTGCTCCCCCAGGTCTTTGCGGATCACGTTTCCGCCCAGCGGAAGTGGAAAGCCTGTTTCGCCGTTCCACCAGTGACCCAGATCGATCACCTCCCGCAGGTTGTGGTCCCGGTAAAAAAGCTGTCCCTCGTGGATGATCACTCCGGCGTCCGCACCACCAGCCTTGACGACACCGATGATTGCGTCAAATGGAACCACCTGGCAATGGCAGTCCGGTTCGAACAGTTTGAGCGCCAGGAAGGCGGAAGTTCTCAGCCCGGGCACGGCGATCCGTTTTCCCTTGAGCTGGGACGGATCCAGGGGAGTCCGGCTCACCACCTTGGGCCCGTACCCTTCGCCCATGCTGGCTCCGCTGTTCAGGAGCGCATAAGTGTCGGCAACGTATGCGTATCCGTGGATGCTGACCGCAGATACCTCGTACCTGGCCTGCTGGGCTGCCTGATTCAGCGTCTCGATGTCACGGAGCCTGTGAAGAAACTCGAAAGGGCCGGTCTCAATTTTGTCGGTCGCCAGAGCATAGAACATGAAAGCGTCGTCGCTGTCCGGGCTATGGGCAACGGTAATCGTTTCCTTGCTCATCTGTCGCCGTCTCTGCTCATCCTCGCACCAGACCCATCCTATCTCCTCAAAGAAGGGCCAGAACCTCCCGTAAGTGGTCAATTCTATCCATTCTCGAACCCTCGTGTCTTCCGGCCGGATCGTACAGAAGCGCTTTGATTCCGGCCCGGGTCGCTCCCTGCCAGTCGTCCTCCGGATCATCTCCCACGTGGCTGCAGTTGCCGGCACTAACCCCGAGCCGAGCCAGGGCCAGGTGGAAAATCTCCGGATCAGGCTTCGCGCAGCCGGCACGACTCGAGACCACAATCTCACCCAACAAGTGCGAGATCTCCAGGGTCTCGAGCAGGCCTGGCAACCGGGAGTCGAAGTTCGACACAACTGCAACCCGCACCGCTCGAGTCTGCAACTCTTCCAGGACCTCCGTGCAACCGGGTTCCAGGGTCCACGCTTCCGAGGTCCCGTACAGATCATAAATGGAGTCAAAGAATCCCCGAAAATCCGCGATTTCAGCAATACCCTGGAATGCCTCTTTTACGATCAGTCTCCACCAGTCTCTTTCCAGACTGCTGATATGCGGACCGTCCGGTCTCTGAAACACGAGAGGCTCGTACCGGGAAAAGGCTCGTCCAAAGGAGTCGCCAATTCGCCTGCAAAGTTCTTCTGAGAAGGGCTCCTGAAGTCCAAAGTCACGAGCGTGGGCTGTGTAGGTCGTGCCCACCGGTTCCTTCAGTCGAATGAGTGTACCGGCGGCATCGAAGAAGATCGCTTTCGGTGGCCCCGAGCCCCTCATCCCACCGCCAGTCAGGCCATCCCGACCAGAAAAGGATTTGTCCTGCGCTCCTGCCCGATCGTGGTCTGCGGCCCGTGGCCCGGATAGAGGATTCTTTCATCTCCCAGGGGCAGTACTCGCTCCTGAATACTCTGGAGAAGGACTTCATAAGACCCACCCGGCAAGTCGGTCCGGCCGATGGAGCCCTGGAAAACCACATCTCCACAAAAAATGTGTTGGCCGGCCTCGAAACAGACGTGCCCGGGCGAATGCCCTGGGCTGAAGTGGACTCTAAATTCGACCCCCGCCAACTCGAGGATTTCGTGGTCAGAGAGGCTCTGGTCGACAAGTGGGAGACGGCCAGCTTCCAATCCGAAGAAGGCGGCCTGAGTGGGGAGGGATTCATACAGACGGTGGTCTTCGGGATGCAGATAGATGGGAGCGTCGTGTTTCTCACGCACCCTGCCTATTCCAGAAATGTGATCCATGTGGGCATGGGTCAGAAGGATAGCGACAAGTTGTACCTGGCGAGAGGAAACCAGCTCGAGAATCTCGTCCACCTCGTCACCCGGATCGATGTAGACGACTTCCCCGGAGTCCGGACTTCCCACCAGATAGCCATTCTTGAAAAAGGGCTCAACTGCCCGCGAATCAATCGTCAAATCCTTCCCGTCGCCCTGGGGTAAAGCCATCTCAACCATTAACGAAGAGCCGCTCGTATTCATCCGTCGCAAGACGGATGTCAAATCGTCTCACCCTCTCTTTCGCCTTTCTCCCAATGCGACGGCTCAGCATCGGGTTAGCCAGCAATTCCTCGATCGTGCCCGCCATGGAAGCTGCATCCCCGGGCTCCGTCAAATAACCGTTCTCACGATCAACCAGGAATTCCTCTACGGAACGATCGTATCGGGTAACGATACAGGCTAACGAGCAATACATGGCTTCGAGCAGAACGTTGGGGAAACCCTCGTAACGACTTGGCATCAAGAACAGATCGGCATGCTTCAGGAAAAGAAAAGGGTTTTCCTGATACCCCAGGAACGAGACCACGTTGGACAATCCCCGACTCGCCACATGCTCCCTCAGGTTCCTTTCTTCTTCTCCTTCTCCAACAATCCAATAATAACAAGGAAACTTCCTGTTCACTCTCTCCACAGACTCTATTCCAATGTCAAAGCCCTTCTGACGAACAAGACGCCCTACACTGACAATCACCGGTCGATCTGTTTGAAGCCGGAGTGCCCCCAAATCTACCGGCTGCGATGAGTATTGGTCCATGCGCTTCGGATTCACAAAATTAGGAATGACTGCTACCTGCTCTTCTTCCAATTTGATGAAGCTTCGCAAATCGTCGATTACGACTTGACTCGGCGCAACGACCTTATTCGCCCGCGGATAGAGCAGTACGCAGAGCCATTTTTTCAGTTTCCCCACCCACATCCCTGTTTTCAGACTATCCTTTAACATAATCGTTTCCCTGACGATGACGATCGCATCGGCCCGTGCCAAGAGCTTGGCAAAAATAACGCACAAGTTCATGCCCGTAATCGTGGTCAAAATGGCGTCTGGCTCTATCGACTTTATGGAGTTGATCAATCTAAAGAACCACAACGGGTTGATTAGCCAGGCGTACTTTCTATCAACAGATCTCTTCAAATCTATGATTCTGATGTCGTCGGGAATCATGTGGGAAAGCTGACCCTTCGAATTCAACATTATCATCGATATAACGAAGCGATCTCGATTGAATTCGTGGGCCAACTGCAGCAGGATAGTCTGGGCGCCGCCCATTGTCGGCGCCTCGATAATCAAGCACAAATCCACCTTCTTGTTACCCATGGTGGTTCCTCTGGCAGTCCGTGGTGAAAGTCCCGCGAGCCACGTTGCGGGCGCCGTGGGTGCAGATGCAAGGCGGTCCGACGCAGGCGCTGCTCACGTTCCCACCAAATGAAAGACCTCCTTGAGTATCTTTTCCTGAATGGTTTCGGATCCCGTCAATAAGTAGTGGGAAGGCACACTGAATCCCATCTTTCTTCTGTTCAGGAAATTCCTGGGGAATTCGTCCTGGTAGGTGTACTTCAGGAGACCCTTCAGATTAGTCTCGTGGTACCGGACATGCTCCGGCAAGGAGAACATAAACTCCACGATGTTTGTGCTCAACAGCGGCACACGGGCCTCCAGAGAAACAGCCATGGAGCTACGGTCCACCTTTGTCAGCACATCTGACGGCAGGTAGGTATGCAGATCCAGGTACTGCATGCGGGTTAAGGGTGGCAACTCTTTTCTGTAATATTTTTTGAAGTACCAAAACGGCTCATAGTCCCCCCGGATCCCTAGTTCACGTGCGTATTGACCCTTCCTGTGAAGAGGTAGATCGCCCATGATTACCCCGTAAGAAGACACAGGATTGCTGAATATCACTTCCAGTCCCCCTAATAATTTATTAAGAAAGGACCTGTATGCTGTCTTATATCTGATCCTGGACAGGAACTTCTTCATTGTCGTGTTCTCCCAATGTGGAAGCCTCTCCAAAAAACGAAACTGATCGAACCTGCTGTATCCCCCGAACACCTCATCTCCCCCGTCCCCGGTCAAAACCACCGTAACCTGTTGCCGCGCGAATTGCGAAACCAGGTAGGTCGCAAACGCTGATGTATCGGAGAATGGCTCGTCGTACCAGGTCTTGAGTTTCTCCAGCATCTCATGCGTTTCCAGTCTGGACAGCGTCTTACAATTCTCCCTCGTCTGAAAGTGCCTGGCTATCGTCCTTGCATAGGGTGCTTCATCGTACTGTTCATCTTCGAAGCCAATCGTGAAAGTCTCCAGCTCCGTTTTCAGGGAAGCTGCCACTGCCACGACGACACTGGAGTCTATGCCTCCACTTAAGAAGCAACCAACCGGGACATCGGCAACCAGCTGGTCTCGGACGGATTCCCTCAGCATGACCCGCAATTCGTCAGCGGCTTCTTGAACATCCATCTTGGCAGGCTCCGCAGGTACTTTAAGCCTCCAATATCGTCGAGTCTCAGCAACTGATTTGTCCGCTAGATTGAAAATCAGTTGATGGGCCGGCGGGAGTTTAAAAACGTTTTTATACAGGGTCTTTGGTTCAGGGATGTAGTGGTATGTCAGGAAGTCAAAAATCGCTGTTTCGTCATGGGTCAGGTGTTCATCTCGACACAACTGAACAATCCCTTTCAATTCGGAAGAAAAAGCGAAGTCCTTCCCATTAAAGAAGTAGAACAAGGGCTTAATCCCGATGCGGTCCCGGAACAATTTCAATTGCCGAACGCGTGTATCGTGGATAGCGATGGCAAACATCCCGTCGATCTGATCTATGAAATCATCTCCCCAGGTCAGGTAAGCGTGCAGGATCACCTCAGTGTCTGATGCTGTCACGAATCGACATCCAAGGGTCATCAACTCATTACGCAGCCGTTTGTAGCCGTAGATCTCGCCGTTAAAGACGATCCAAACGCTTTCATCCGGAGAAGCCATGGGCTGGTCAGCCCTAGGGCGAGGGTCAATGACGGCTAAGC
The DNA here is from genome assembly GCA_965205615.1 of Acidobacteriota bacterium. GTDB lineage: Bacteria > Acidobacteriota > UBA6911 > RPQK01 > CBDAPI01 > CBDAPI01. Next base: position 329,464 of record CBDBHK010000020.1, read on the forward strand.
GGGTAAATCCGAGGGTCAGGTCGTTATTGTGAACGATTCTATCGGAGTCCGGACCACGATGAGAAAGCGATTCAACGGCAGCTTTGAAATCATATTTGGGACTGGTTCCGCCTAAGATTCCACACATAATTCCAGAACCATGAGTTGTCGGTCCTCGAGACCTCGGCCGATGGTCAATATGACGCGGATCCCCGATTAGGCTTCGGAACGACGAAAGACGAATTCATTACATCCCCACCCCGTTACGGTCCTCATTTTCTCGAGCGTGAATCCGCGGCTTCGGCAGAATTCCAAAACCGCCTCCGGGCGTGCGACCTCGAACGGGTAACCACCCAGCCAGTCAAACCAGTCACGTATTGTCGACATTCCCCTGGCATGATGTCGCCGGTAGCGCCAAATAGGATTTCGACCGTCCAGGAGATCTCGGACCAGGCCCAGCAGAACTAAGACGGGGATAAATACGCTGATTGTCAGGGCTCGCCGGACCGGGCCCTGGCAATAGAATCGCTTGATTCGGCGCCAGACTCGCGATTGCCAGCGTTGGTCGTTGTAGATGGAAAGGAAAAAGATGCCACCTCTCTTTACACGAGAGCAAACGTTGTCCATCGCGGACCACATGTCGCCCGTATGATGTAACACTCCCCATGAATAAACGACGTCGAATTCCGGCAGTTCGTGGATGAATCCCTGGTCCAGACGTCACCTCGCCCGATGGTCCAATCACAACGCTTGGAACCATAGCGCTCCCTCAGATACCGCGTACAGCCAACCGAATGCTCGTCATAATCGAACGAGTAGACGGAGTCAGCGTCGAGTTGGATAGCGGCCAGCGAAAACACGCCGCTTCCGGACCCTGCATCGAGAAAGCTCATTCCTTTCAGATTCTCCAAACCGAGCATACTCCGCAGCGACTCGCGGGCCATGCGCATACGATCATCGTCAAGTAATTCAAGAAACTTCGCCCAGTTTTTGCCGAATTGAAATCGCTTCTCGCTGGATGGGGTGTCCGGGCTGACAGGCCGACGGGGCTCGTCGCTCAGGACATTTTTCGAAACTTCGGGGTCAGATCCCGTGGTTGACATGTCAGTGTATGTCGTCAGCGCAAATGGGACAAAGTGGCCCGAGATTTAAGAGACACTCGGGGCCGCTGCTGGTCTGGCTAGATTAGCATTAATCACTTGCCGACGGGCGAGCGTTACTCCTTTTAGTCTCCTCCTTCTGGTTTGAATCGAATCTCTTCTGCCAAAGTAAACATCATCGGGCGTCACGTTTCCGAGTGCTTCGTGATAGCGTCGGCCGTTGTAGTATCCGATGAACGCTCCGGTCTCACACTCGAGCTCCTCCGGGCTTTCCCATACCAGCAGATTGATTCGCTCTTTGCAGGAACGATGGCGGGTGAATCCGAGGGTCAGGTCCTGGTTGGGAACAACTCGGCTGGAGTCCGGACCACGATGAGAAAGCGATTCAACGGCAGTGTTGAAACCATAAGCGGGACTGGTTCCTCTTGAGAAGGGTCCCACTCTCCACCGCCTGAAGGCGGTGGATTCGACATGCGACTGAAGTCGCCTAAAGACCTCGCTTCGCTCGCAGGCTGACTACTCAGTGACCCGAAAATCGTCGTCTCGGGTCTCGACATCTTGGGTTTCTATATACTCTGCAACCATCGTATCGCTCACATTCCCAGTCGTCGCCACGAAGTACCCTCGTGCCCAAAGATGTCGTCCCCAAAACTCCTTGCGCAACTTGCGGTGATCTTGCAGTAGATGATGCGACGTTTTCCCTTTGATCGCCTGCATCACTCGGCTCGGCGCCAATCTCGGCGGCACATCCAACAACAAATGCACATGATCGGGTCGCACATGCCCCTTCACGATCTCGATATCCAACGATCGGCAAATCTCTCGCGTCAGATCCCGCACCTCTTGCCCGATCTCTCCTCGCAGAGCCGGCTTGCGGTACTTGGTGATGAACACAAAGTGATATCTCAGCCGATACACTGCATGCGAACTTTTCCGATACTCAGACACCTCCGCAGTGTACCCCCAAGCCTCCTGAAGGCTTCGCCTAAAGGCGAGGGGGTTCACCCATCCCAGAGTGGGACCCTAAGATTCCACACATGATTTCAAGACCATGAGTTGGGTCGTCCTCAGACCTCGTCCGGTCACCGCTTTCTTGATGACATACTTTGTCATCGGCCACAGAGAACCGGCACTCCAAAGGAACGGAAAGATATTCTCGTGCGCCAGGACGTGAAAACCTGAGTGTTCAATATACTTCCTGAATTCATGAGAGTTCCACTCTCGTACATGGCAGGGACTCTCGGGACGAACGCTTTTCTTTCCCGCCATGGCATGCCTTTCGACCGTGGAGAGAATCACGGTGGTGTCTTCATTGGACAGGGATTTGATGTAGGCGCACAGTTTATCGGGATCCTGAAGATGCTCGATGACATCGGCACAGATGATCAAGGGGAAAGATTTCACATGTTTCCTGACTTCAAATCCCGGCTGTTCGATGTCCTCGACGATGAACGTCCCTTCGCTATAGTTCTCGCGGCAAAGCTCGATACCGGAGGCCTGATCGATGCCAAATACGTCAAACCTGTTCCCAAAATAGTGCATGAGCTGCCGTCCCGATCCACATCCGATGTCAAGGACCGTGTGGATCCCTTGCTCCCGGGCAATTCTGTATGCCTCAGCATAGACGGGATATTGCGAGAAACGACTTAGCCTGATGTTGTCTTCGGTCCGGAACGCCTCCGAAGTTCTTGCCTCGCTGGACTTCAGGTACGAATTAATCTGATACCCCTTCCGTATAACGTAGTTGTTCATCGCGAATCACTCTCTACGTCCAGCACCTTTCGAGGGAAAATGCTTTGACTGAACAGAATGCCCAGGGCCGCCGTTAAAACAAAATCGACGACCCTGGCTATTCCACTGATAATGATTCCATAACCTATCTTTCCCTGCAGCGCCTCCGAAAGCGCACCGCAAATCACCTCGGTCACTCCCAGATTACTGGGAACAACGTTAAAGGTCCTGCTCACCACGATCGTCGCCGTAAACAACGCTGAGCTGTGGACACCGACCGGAACACCGATGGCGGCAAAACTATGATGCACGAACATTTGGTTGAGGACGAAATAGACAACAAACAGTGCGGTCAGCGTGAACATGAACCTCATGTCTTTGAGCCCCAGAAAAAAGCCTGTGAACATTTCCTCCACTTTTTCCCCGTACCATTAAAATTTCTGTTTGGCAATCCGAAACCGCTTGAAAACATAATGAAGAACAAAAGGCATGGCGAAAACGAGCAGCGTCAAGACACTCAGGTTGACCGCTAAATAACTTCCCAATATTTTCGTATCTGCTGTAAACAAAAATATCTGGCAGAGACAGAGGGACAAGACGCTTTGGAACCAGGCAAAAAAACTCACCATGCTGATCGAGTGTGTGTAGGAGAACTGATATTCTCTTTTCAACTTTACGGATCGATAGAGATTGGCACCCTGAGTGACGAAAAGGTTCAAGAATCGGGATACCAGGAATATCTTGAACCAGGGAAAAAAAGGGAGGCTTCTTGAATGCATCTTGTTGACGATAATCAACAGTTCCATCGCGTAAACGATGTATGTTGCGAAGGCGAGCGTCATCAGGACAATGAGGTTTGTGGCGGAAACGTGGGTGAGAACGGAGAGATCCTCGCTATTTCTTACAAAATAGGCCCCAATAAGCGAGAGCAGGAATATGACCAGTAGAAACTTGAGCACGGGTTTCATCATCGACCCAAGGATTCAATCGGCTGATGCTTTCTCACGTGAAAACCCTCAACCAGGAGCGCCAGCCAGAAGAAAGCATACATCCAGAAATGCATGCTTCCGAAGATGAGTGTCCGGGCCGGGCCGGGATCAATGAGCGGTGTGAGTTGACTGGGCCAGAAGAGCCCGGGTGCAGCCAGCAGAACCAGCACGAAGGCAACGGAACCGACTCGACTCGAGGATCTCTCTCTGTAAAGGGTGAGGATCCAGGCCGAGGCCGGGCCCATGAAGAGCACGGGATAGTGAATCCAGCCGAGAGGCGTCATCAACATGGCTGCCGTCAACAGCATGGCCAGGCTGCGATCCGGCTCGTGTTTCTCCCGATGAATCCAGCACACGACCAGAGTCATGGATCCGACCAGGGCGGCCCCCAGAAGCCACAGCGGTTTCACCAGAGCAGGCATGGACACCAACGGTTCATGGTTGATGGACGGTCCCAAAGTCCGGGTCAGGAAACCCAGTAAAGAGCCGTTCAGATCGATCCCCGGCCAGTGCACCTGGGAGAGAACTCTCACCCATGACACATAGGATCCCCAGCCGAACAGCAGGCCACCGGCACAAGCCAGGATGCCCGACACGGACGCACCCAGAAACAGGACCTTGAACCGACGCTTCAAGACGAGATACGGCACCAGAATCAGAAAAAACAGCTTGAGAGCCACCAGCAGGCCAAAGGCCAGACCCGGGACAACCCAGCGCCCGTGCCGCATCTCCCGCCACAGCAGTGTGGTCGGATAACTCAGATGAAAGGCCAGCTGCCCGGTCAAAAAGCCGACCGAAAAGGGAGTCGCAGCCAGGATGAGAAGCAGTAGCAGCCTCCAGCGCACGCGATTCAGCTCGATTTGAAGCTCCTGCAGGATGATGCGGACGGAGAGACCGAACAGGAAGAGGCCCAGTCCGAGCCAGACAAAGAGGGCCAACAGCGGACTGAGCAGTCCCAGCGGCATGATCAGCAATTGAAAATAGGGCGGGTTGAGATTCCAGAAATGAATTCCGGAGGAGGCGGAAAACGTTCCCAGCGTTGGCCCGTACAGATCCCGCCCTTCGAAAAAGAGCCGCACCGAATAGTAGAAGCGGCCGAAATCTCCCAGGTCATTCACGGTCGAAATGGCATAGATCTGAATCAGGTTCCAGGCCACCAGCGCGAGAATCAGGACATCGGCGCCCAGCAGGAGCCCTGTTGTGCGGAGACTTCGCTGCTTCGACATGGGATCTTTTCAGCGTCACCAGAGGCAGGATTCCTCTCCCGGTTCGTATTCTTTCACACCGCCCCGATACCATTCGTGTCACGGAAATCACCTGATTTCAGGCCTTCTTTAAAGAACAGAGACCCGGGTGACGAGAAAACAATTCGGGATCCCCCTACCCCACTCAGAGAGATTGCTTCTATCCCTGTCGGTGCCTCTGATCCTGTTCGGGGTGTGGCTGGCCGCCCTGCAGAGCTGGACCTGCGACGACGCCTATATCAGCTTCCGTTATGCCCGCAACCTGGTTGAAGGCCTGGGCCTCGTTTTCAACGAGGGCGAGCTTGTCGAAGGCTTCACGAATCTTCTCTGGACGCTCTGGATCGCGGCCGGCCTGAAGCTCCGATTCGGGCCGGAAGGCTGGGCCAACTTCTGGAGCCTTGCTGCTTATGCTGGATCCCTGGGTTTACTGCTGCTCTTTCATCTGCACCTCCGGCGCAACCCCCAGCAGCACCGGATCCGGGCCTTCCCCATACCGGTGGCGCTGCTTCTGGGCCTGGCTCACTCGGACTGGCGGGTGTGGTCGACGGGCGGCCTGGAAACCTCGGCCGTTACCCTGCTGCTGTTGACAGCCTATCTTGTGGCCACCTTCGGCCCCTTGACCCGGCGGCGGACTGCCGGGCTGGGGCTGCTCATGGGCGTCGGACTGAGCCTGCGTCCCGACGTCGCCCTGGCCGCCGCCGTACTCGGAGTGTTCATTCTCTTGACTGCCCCCGAACCGCGCCGGGCCGGCCTCGTCTACGCCGTTGTTTTCGGCTCCCTGGCACTGCTTCTGACCCTGGGCCGACTCTGGTACTACGGCGATCTCGTTCCCAACACCTACTACGCCAAGAGCGCGGCCCATGCGCAATATGCTCAGGGCACGATCTACCTGATGCTCTATTTTCACCGCTACTGGCCCCTGCTCTTTTCCCTTCTGCCCTTCTGGAGCCTGCGTCGTCATCTTTTTGGACATCGCCGCGTTCCTCTTCCCGGTTCTCTGGGAGCAAACATCTGGCTGGCCGCAGGGCTGGCCATCGTCCACATGCTCTATCTGCTCAGGATCGGCGGTGACTTCATGTTCGCCCGGATGCTCATCCCGGTCACTCCCTTGCTTCTGATTCTGGTCGAGATAGGCCTGGTCGACCGCCCCCGCGAAAACCGGGTCGTCAAACTGGGCCTGACCGGCTTCCTGCTCCTGGGGACGGCTTTCTCTCCGGCTCTACCCTCAGGATCCAGGTGGGTGGCCGGAGTGGCCGATGAAAGAGGGGTCTACTCACCCTCAAACGTGGCTGCGCTGGAGCGGGAAGCGAAGGTGCTGTCCAGGTTCATCCACGATCTGCCGGTGCGTCTTCTGCTCATCGGCGCCGAAGCGAGACTGGCCTATCGCACCAGGGTCCCCGTGGCGGTGGACCTCCACGGGCTGGTCGATGGCTTCACCGCCCGGCAGCCGGCCGTGGCGGGCGGCCGTCCCGGCCACAATAAGTTCATGCCCCTGTCCTATGCCGTCACCGATCGCAAAATGCATTTGATCTTTCACAGCCGCTGGCACACTGAGGAGGGCGTTTCCGCTTACATTCCAGAATGGCCCGTTCAGTTCGACGACCTTCCCGGGCTGATCCTCCACTGGGACGAGGAGATTATGGTCGAACTCAAAGCGAGAGGAGCAAGGTTCGAGGACTTTCCTTCCTTGCTCGACCGCTACCTGCAGGAAGCAGACAGTCTGAGCAGCACTCGCATTCGCCAGGATTTCGAGAACTTCACAAACTTCTATTTCGATCACAACGACGATCCGCAACGCCTCGGGGCATTCCGGGAGATTCTCTCCGTGAGGGACCCGGCTCAGCGCCGCTAGCCCGGATTATGCAAGAACCGTAGTTCGGTGTTGAAAAACGACTCGAGAAGTGGCCCAACTCGGAAGCGGGCAGGTGTGACAGGCGGATTTGCGAAGAATATGGGTTGGCGAGGCGTCTGAGTGGTTTGGGGAGTGAATTTCAGACAGATCTGGGCCTGGATGAGTGTCGGAAGCGGTTTTTCGGGGGAGCTGGGAAAAGCTAACTGGAGTTGAGGCGACTCAAGACGAGGTGGAAGAGGGGTTGTTCGGGAAAGGCTGAGGAAAGATGGACCCAGATGCGTCGAGTGGTTTGTCGGATCCGGGCCCCAATCTTGAGGATCCGACGACGTAAGGTTTCGATTTCGAGCTTGTGCCAGGGGGTTCCGTGAAGATAGTCGCGCAGGCGAACGAACATCTGGTAAGCCAGTGCATGCAGGAGGAGTCGAAACTGATTGGCCAGGAATCGATGACAGCTGAGTCGGTCCATGCTCAGATGATTCTTGAAGGCCTTGATGAAGTTCTCGGTCTGCCCTCGGTTTGTGTAGTGGTCATGAAGTGATTGGGAGCAGAGATCGTCCCGGTTGGTAACTACAAAGCGACGATTGATCCCACGCTGATCGACCTCCACTTTGACAATGACGCGACGGGATCGATCCCAGCTGTGGGCTCGATAAAGAAACTCGTCAAACTGACGCTGTTTTTCCTCCAGCTCAAGGAACCTTTCCCGAGTCGAATCCAGCAGGGGCTCGACCACTCGCTGCAGGCGAGGGTTTCGGCTTAACCCGATGACATATTGGAGTTTATTCTCTTCACATTCACAGAACTCGTAGAGCCGAGGCGTGGCAAAGCCGCTGTCGGCCCGAATCTCAATCTCGACATCCGTCCCCACTGCTTGTCGGATGGCCTCCACGACTCGCTTCAGAATGGGCACGATGTGAGAGGCAGCCCCCTTGTTGCCAGGTCTCAACACGGCACAGACCAGGTCTCCCGTGTCGGCATCGAAGATCAGCCAAGGATGCAAAATGTGGTTTCGGTAATACCCGTGGTAGAAGGAGAACTCCTGTTGGCCGTGAGTGTGGTCGTCGGTACTGTCCAGATCCAGGATGATCTTGCTGGGACGTCTCTTCTTCAGGGAGCGCACATAACGGCCTAGCAGCCACCGGCTCAGACGCATCAGATCCTTCTTGGTGACGGAGTTCTCCAGGCGGGAGAAAGTCGGCTGGGTGGCCAAATCGGGATCGCTCTCTGGCAACTGATCACAGACTGTCTTGAGCATCGGATCCGAGCGCAGCGTATCGGCGTCGTTACAGTCTTCGTAGCCGGCCACGATCTGCAAGACTCGTTGTCGGATCAACTTCAACAGGTCATGACGAATGTAGCGTTGGTCTCGACTTTCCGAAATACAGGAACTGAAGCCCTCGCACAATCGATGTTGACGATCCAGCGATCCAAACAACAACCATCCTGCGTCGGAAGTGAGGCTCCCCCCATCAAAACGAGCCGTGATGTTTCTGTGGCTATGAAATGGCAGGGTATTCTGGCAGACTGTTTTTGACATTGCCGTAGCTCCTGTTTAGGGTCTTTGTTTCTCTAAACCCTTTTATATCAGAGAGCTACGGCCTTTTTTCTGGGCCCACATCTCACTTGAATTTAGATCTCTTGCATAATCCGGGCTAGCAGCCCATATCTGGACTCCTCCTGTCAAGGGTCCTGTTCATTTTTTCGAATTCAGCTGATCTGGGCCCTGGCGACGAAACTCGGATGCTGGGTTGAAGCCAGGAGTTTCGCTGCAGGTCCAGAATCGCTATCGGATCATCTTCTCCTCCTTGGGTCTCTGGCATGAAAGCATCGACTTTTTGCGATTCAGTGTGGACTGCAGTCGTATCTCCGGCCTCTTAGTGGAGCTGTGTTCTGGCTCCGGGCCATGATGAATATGCGCGCGTGGGGCGCCTATCGTGGTGACGGCCATCGAGTGGCCAAGGCTGCTATCGGCGTGTTCCCCGCGCCGGTCTGACCGGTTCGCCATCAGTTCGAATCCTCTCATGCAGTTCCCAGGGAAAGATCTTGACAAATCTTTTATCGCTTAAGCTCGCTGGGGTTCATAGGCGGCGTCACGGGTGGAAACGGCCCAGAGTAGACGGGCCAGCTTATTGGCCACAGCCACTGCCGCTTTGTTGTGCCCCCGTCGTTTTTCAATCTCCAAACCCCACCTGTGCAAACGGTCTGGCCGCTGCTTGGACTTGGCCGTCCACAAGACCGATCGCCCACCGTGGATCAAGAGAGTGCGCAAATAGATGTCCCCTTGCTTGCTGATGCACCCGAGTCGACGCCGCAGACCGCTGGAGTGCTCCCGCGGTGTCAAGCCCAGATAACTGGCAAAGTGTCGTCCCGAATCAAAGCGCCTCAGATCTCCCACAAAACCGGCCACCGCTGTGGCTGTCAGCAATCCCACCCCGGGGATCGACTGCAGTTGTTCAATCGCAACACTCTGTCGCGATAGCGCTTTCAGTTTCCTTTCGATCCGATCGATTCGCCCCTCCAGCTCTCTGACTTCCAGACAGATCTCCTCCAGCACCGATCGGATCCCATTCGGAATCTCCACTTCTGCATCTTCGATCCATCCTCGCACCCGCTCCACGGCCTGGCAGGCTCCAACGGGAATCGTCAAACCGAATTCCCGTAGAATGCCCCGCATCGTATTGATCCGTGCCGTGCGGGTGCGCATCCATGCCGTCCGCACCCGATGTAAGGCGGTCAACTGCTGCTGCGATTCATTTTTGATCGGAACCGGTCGAATGGCACTGTTGCGGTGGGCTTCCAACAACCCTTTCACATCACTGCGATCCGTCTTGTTGCGTAACACGTACGGCCGGACGTAGGCTGGCGGCAGCAGCACAACTTCGTGCCCCAGTTCCCGGAATCGCCGGCCCCAGTAGTGAGCCGAACCGCAGGCTTCCATCAGAATCGTTGCCCGTTGTTGCTTGGCCATGAACCTCAACAACCGAGCTCGACCCAGGCGATGCGTCTTCTCCATCCGACCAGGCTGCTCGGAAATCCCAATCTCAAAGACCGACTTTGCCAAATCCACTGCGATTGTTCTATGCTTCATTTCAGACTCCTCCTGATACAGTTAAAAACTTTGGCTCTGGCACTTTAGATGCCGTCTAAGCCTAAAGGAGGAGTCCATCTCATCATGGTGGAAATCGCGCCGCCCGCAACGCGACCCGTCGATTTTCGCTACCGTTTTCTTTGACCTGCTGATACAGTGAAAGTGACAAGTCAGGGTTCCAGAGACAAGGTTTAATGACGACCAGGGACTGGAACCGAATCAGGGAACTGTTTAATCGGGCTTTGGAGCGGGCTCCGGAGGAGCGCCTCGATTTCTTCCGCCAGCTGTGTGCGGATGAGCCGTGGCCGGCCGGTGAAGCCGCGGCCCTTCTGACAACAGGGTCGGGCCCGACGGTCCCACGCATGAGTGCCGTGGCGGGTACGGGCGCCCTCCGGCACTCGACTCCGATGACCTTCAACGCCGACCTCGGGCGTTACCGGATCTTGAAGGCAGTGGGGCACACCGGTTCCGGTACGGTTTACCTGGCCAAACCTTTCGAACACGAACTCGGCGATTACGTTCTCATCCGGATGATCCGTCCTGAGCGAATGCGCCTGCACCTGCCCACAGGAGTCGCCGAGCATTGCCGGATGCTGTCCGCCTTCGATCACCCCAACATCGTTAAGGTTCTGGATGGCGGGACCACGGAATCAGGTTTCCCCTACATCGTGACGGAGTATCTGAACGGCGAGCCACTGGATCGATATTGTGATCGTCTAGCCTTGCCTGTTCCAGAGCGCCTGCGGCTCTTCTTGACTGTCTGCTCGGCCGTCCGGTACGCCCATGAACGGTCCTTCCTGTACCGAGGATTGACGCCGGAGAATATTCTGGTTACCGGACAGAGGATAGCCAAGCTTCTGGGTGTCGGTATTGCCAGTCAGCTGGGGCCCCGCTCCGCCTGGCCGCCCTGTGCGGAAGCCGCTGGCACGCCAGCCGTAACTTCTGAGTACACGAGCCCGGAACAGGCTGCCGGGCGGCCGGCCACGATCGCCAGCGACGTCTACGCACTGGGTGCCATTCTTTATGAACTCTTGAGCGGACATCGTCCTTTCTACGCAAGCCGCCTGAGCGCCGACGACTCTGGGAGCGTCCCCGAAACCCGCCGACCCGAGCCACCCAGCCGCCTGTTGACTCGCAGGGCCGTTCTGGAGGTCAAGAACGTGAGTGTGCTGGTGACCCCGGAGCGAGTGTGCCGCAGCAGGAGCTGCACTCCCCGTGACTTGATGTCCCAGATTCGGGGCAACCTGGATTCCATTGCCATCAAGGCCCTGGAAGGTGATCCGGGTGAGCGATACGCGTCGGTGGCCAGGCTAGCCGAGGATATTACCGACCATTTGCGTGGCGCTCTCTATAGACGGGTCCCCGGAGCACTTTTCTCCCGATTCACCCGGCGGCTGGCCCGGGGGCGGTTGTAGGGCCGCCGGCATCCCAGACCTCATCCGTACGCGCTTGTTGCACGCGCGCTACTGTGGTGCAGCTGTACCGAGGCATCCCCGTCGAGCCGGCTGCGGTCCCACGCACCCGCGATAACCCGCACCCACAATAGCCCACACCCACAGTAGCGCGCACGCAGTAAGCGCGTGGATTTTCTTGCGCGTGGATTTAAGCACAGCGACCTTGGACAACCAGACAGCGGAGTCCGTGGTTTTATCTGGGTCTGAACGAGACGACTTGCATCGACTCGCTTTTCTTCCGTTAGAAAGGAGGTGATCCAGCCACAGGTTCTCCTACAGCTACCTTGTTACGACTTCACCCCAATCATGAGCCACACCGTCGACGCCTGCCTCCTTTGCAGGTTAGCTCAGCGGCTTCTAGTACAGCCCACTTTCGTGATGTGACGGGCGGTGTGTACAAGGCCCGGGAACGTATTCACCGTGGCGTGCTGATCCACGATTACTAGCGATTCCAACTTCATGCAGTCGAGTTGCAGACTGCAATCCGAACTGAGGATGGCTTTTTGAGATTCGCTCACTCTTGCGAGTTGGCTACTCTTTGTACCACCCATTGTAGCACGTGTGTAGCCCGGGGCATAAAGGCCATGAGGACTTGACGTCATCCCCACCTTCCTCCGGCTTTTCGCCGACAGTCTCCGTAGAGTGCCCAGCTTCACCTGATGGCAACTACAGACAAGGGTTGCGCTCGTTGCGGGACTTAACCCAACATCTCACGACACGAGCTGACGACAGCCATGCAGCACCTCTGATATGACCTCCGAAGAGGACGCTTCCATCTCTGGCAAGCTCCCATACCAGTTCAAACCCCGGTAAGGTTCTTCGCGTTGCGTCGAATTAAACCACATGCTCCACCGCTTGTGCGGGCCCCCGTCAATTCCTTTGAGTTTCAATCTTGCGATCGTACTCCCCAGGCGGGGTACTTAACGAGTTTTCGCCGGCACTGACAACTTTAACGTCGCCAACACCAAGTACCCATCGTTTACGGCCAGGACTACCGGGGTATCTAATCCCGTTCGCTCCCCTGGCTTTCGCGCCTCAGCGTCAGTTGCTGTCCAGCAAGCCGCCTTCGCCTCCGGTGTTCCTTCTGATATCTACGCATTTCACCGCTACACCAGAAATTCCGCTTGCCTCTCCAGCACTCAAGTTCGATGGTTTTCCAGGACCTTCCCGGGTTGAGCCCGGGGCTTTCACCTGAAACTTCTCCAACCGCCTACGCGCCCTTTACGCCCAGTAATTCCGAACAACGCTCGCCCCCCCCGTATTACCGCGGCTGCTGGCACGGAGTTAGCCGGGGCTTGCTGCCGGGGTACCGTCATTATCGTCCCCCGAAACAGAAGTTTACGACTCGAAAGCCTTCTTCCTTCACGCGGCGTTGCTGCGTCAGGGTTTCCCCCATTGCGCAAAATTCCCCACTGCTGCCTCCCGTAGGAGTCTGGGCCGTGTCTCAGTCCCAGTGTGGCCGTCCGTCCTCTCAGACCGGCTACCGATTGTCGCCTTGGTGAACCTTTACTTCACCAACTAGCTAATCGGACGCGGGCCCCTCCTCGGTCGCCCCGAAGGGCTTTCCCTTATCAACTCTCGTCAATAAGACTTATGCGGTATTAGCACCAGTTTCCTCGTGTTATCCCCCTTCCAAGGGTAGGTTACCCACGCGTTACTCACCCGTTCGCCACTTTACTCACTTCCCGAAGGAAGCTTTCTCGTTCGACTTGCATGTGTTAAGCACGCCGCCAGCGTTGATTCTGAGCCAGGATCAAACTCTCAGATTCAATCGTCTGGACCCTGCTGTCTGGTTGTCAAAGATCACTGCTCAGAACTGCCCTAAGGCAACTCTCGCAAACCATCAGTCTAACAATTCTTCCTCCCGCATCGCAACCTCCTTACCGCATAACGACTGAAAGCCCGCCTAAACGGTGAAAGGCTCGCGTTAAAGGTTGAAGGTCGGAAGAGACGCGCTTGTTGTCACGCGCGCTACTGAGCCCCAGGACTACTGATACGTCGCCGGCATAAACTTGCGTAGCCCGCACCCACAAGCGCGCACGCACGGTAGCGCGCACGCAGTAAGCGCGTGCATTTTCTCGCGCATGTTTACCGGTAACCGGTAATGCGCTGACAAGCCGACAGCTGACAGGCTGACATCGCCCCGGAACTCGGCGTGTCAAAGTGGGAGGGGGCTTGGGGCCGCGGACGTTTAAATCCCCCCGGACGCGGCCCCAAGCCCCCTCCCACTTTGACATCCCCCCGACCGCGGCCCAGGGCCCTCTCCCGCTTTCAAGAGAACCTAGCAACTTAGTTCACATACGTCTTGGGCCGGCTATAGGGCTCGGTCATGAGTTTCTGAGCCTCCTCGTCTATAGCCATGTAGGTCACTCCGCTGTTCAGGACCTTTGTATACTCAGCCTGGGCGCGCTGTCTCTCGCCCAGGATATCGTAGATCTTTCCCAGGTGAAGTTGCGTGTAGGCCTCCACCCAGACGGGCTTGAGGTCGCCGTTGAGGGCATCCCGGAAACTGTTGGCGGCATTGGTAAAACTGTGCTGCTGAAAAAAGGTCTGGCCAAGGCGAAAGTGGGCCAGGCTGCTGCGTGGATCGATTGCCTTACCCTTTTCGTACTCACGAAGTGCAGGGACGAATTCTCCCCTCTCCCGGTACTCGTCTCCAATCGCGATATGGACTCTGACCCTCATCAAGTCTGAATCGCGAAGAATCTTCCCCTTCGGATCAATCACGACCCGCAAGGGCAGGGTCTCGACCTGGAAATTGAAGGCAGTGTTCCTTCCTTTGAAATTCAGAAATTTTTCCTCCGACTGCCCCTTCGCTTCAATCAGGATGTCCATCGGCATTCTGAAAAGCTCGATGTCCTGTTCGATCTTGCCCTGAACCCGAAACCCGCCGGGGGCCAGTTTGAAGACCGAGTATTCCACGCGAAACTCGGGGACACCGGTCGATTCCACCCACTGGAGAAAAAACCATCCATAGTCCTGACCCGTCTCACCGCTAACGAAATCCACAAATTGCTGAGTCGTCACTTCACCTCTGAGCACGTGCTCCCGGTGCCACTTCTTAAAGAGGCCATCAAAGGAATCCGAGCCGACCAACTGCCGCAGCATGTAGAGAATCCAGGCCCCCTTGGCTGATACCACCGACTCAAACTCCGGCGAACCGGCTTTCAGGCCGTATCCTCGGATCGTTGGAGCCCTCTGTTCGTACTTCAAAGCCGCAACCGCAAGTCGTGCCAGTTCTGTTTCGAAGGCTTCGGGCTTCTTGACCTCGATATACCGCAGGGCTGCGTACTTCGAGAACCCGTGTCGAAGCCAGGCGTCGCTTCCGGAAAGGATCTCGACCGGATAGACGAACCATTGATCGGAAACTCTGGCGGCCATCTTCATGAGCGGGAACGTAGCCGCTTCGAAGATCCCCTCTTCGATCAGGATCATCCCCTCCGCCCCGGTGACGGGAAAGCGGACGTTCCCGATATCGATCAGGTTGAGTTGTTGAATTCGGATGTCTCCAAATTCTTCCGTAAAGAACTCGGCCATCGTTGCGATCTCCTCTGCAAAGGGGCCGAATTCTCCAGCGAAGTCCTCCGACGCATACAACGTGACCGGAACGGGTTCGGTCTCGTGCGGATCTCGAAAAAGCCGACCGACGATGACCGGAAACTGACCGATCTCCTCCTCGCTCACCCAGGTGAACTGCTCGTGTACACCAAAGGTCTCGATGTCGCGCAGTTCCCCCGCCGAAACAACCGTAAACCCGAGCGGGACGCTCACCTTGAGCTCCAGAGTCGCTTCGTCGATCGGAAGGTGGTGCTGGGGAAACCACCTTCCCTCGGTGAGGAGGAAAGCTCCCTCGGCTCGGATCACGGCAAGCTGGGTGATCGGCGCGTCCTCCAGATAGGCATATTCTTCGAGTTCCAGGATCCCGTCAAATGTGAAGGTCAGTGTCCTGGTCTCGCCGGATCGAAAAGGATCCGGCCCCCGCACGGACATGCGCGAGCTGTCGAAGTTGTCGAATGACTGCTGGTACATCGCGTTCTGCTCGTCGCGAACATCCAACAGAGTGATTCTATTGTTGACTTCAAAGGGGATCGAAACCGTGTCCTCGACAACATCAAAAGTAATGCGTGCGGTGCCTTCCAGTGAGCTCCGCTCAGGAATGATCTCGATTTCGATATCGTAACCGAGAACGTCGATCTTGGGCTGTGCCCGCGACGCCCCGGGATTCTGTCCACGCAGGCTGACAGTCATCATCGCCAGAAGAATTGCTATTTTCAATCTCATTCTCGTGGATCCTCAGCGAGGCTCACAATCTGCTTTACCGTTTCGGTGTACGCATCAAGCGTGCCCAGTTTCTTTGATGCATTCTGAAGATTTTGTTTCACTTCCCGCATTCGCTCAGGGTTCGACAGCAGCTCGATGAGATACGTAGCGATGGCCTTTCCCTGCGCCTCTCCCTGCACAAACTCGGGAACGACGTGCCGCCCCGCCACCAGGTTGGCAAGGCAGAAGCTCTGCGTTCTGACCAGGGGACGGAGTAGACGATAGCTGAGTTCCGACATTCGGTAAACCATGGCAAAGGGCACTTCCAGAACCATTGCCTGCAGCGTACTGGTCCCGCTCTTGACAATCGCGCAATCAGCCCAGGGAAGTTGTTCCTCGATGGGTCCCTGCACCACCTTTACCTCTATCTCCCGCTGGTGCTTCTGCTTCCACTCTTCACAGCAACGCTGCAGCCGAGTCATATCAACTCCGGGCGCGGCCACGACGCGAAAGCAGGACGGAATCCTTGATTGAACCTGGGCAGCAGCCTCCAGCTGAACCGGCAGGATGTGTCCGATCTCGTTTCGGCGACTGCCGGGAAGAAGGGCAATTCGGGCCCTGGAGTTTGGCGGGCGCCCCGGCTCCGGTCGACTTCCGGACAGCCGGGCAATCGGGTTGCCCACGTAGATAGCCTCGACCCCGTGTCGTTTGTAGAACGGTACCTCAAAGGGCAGGATGACCAGCATTCTGGAAACATACCGCCGGATCTTGCGGACCCGGCCAGGTCGCCAGGCCCAGATCTGCGGACCGATAAAATAGCAGATTGGGATTTTCTGCCTCTTCAAGGTGGATGCAAGCCTCAGATTGAACTCCGGAAAATCAACCAGGACGGCGACAGCGGGCGGTGACCGGCGAATACGGGTCCGCAGTTGCCGGAATAGTTGGAGGTAGTGAAACAGATTGGAGCAGGCCGCAACCGGGCCGATAGCCGCCAGTGCGTCAACTTTCGCCAGCAGCTCTACTCCCTGCTCTGCCATCTCCTTTCCGCCGGAACCAAACCATTCATAAGACCCCGGCCGCACATTCCGTAGAGCCTGGACCAACCGGGCAGCGTGCTCCTCACCCGACGTCTCTCCGGTAACCACGAGGATCGATTTGGGTGCATTGCTCACCGGAGCTCCTCTACTCGCGACTGCCACCCCGACCTGTTGGTGCTTCGCTCTAGGCAATACGAGACTGGATCCATCCTCCACCCAGGACCTGGTCCCCGGAGTAGAAGACGGCTGCCTGACCTGGCGTCACTGACATCTGGGGTTCGTCGAAGGCCACGGTGGCCAACCAGCGACCCGCAGTATCGGAGTCTTGCCGCCGCCTCAATCGGATTGTTGCCGGTGCCTCGTTGTGACGCGATCGGATCCGCACACTGGCCCGGAAACTGGGCTGAAACTCCCCGCTGATCAGCGAGACTCGTTGCGCCGACAGCCCGTTTGAATACAGGTTCTCCCGATATCCCACGACGACCGTGTTCGTGGAAGGTTCGACCCGGAGAACGTAAAGAGGGCGTGCGTGCGCGATCCCAAGCCCCCGGCGCTGGCCAACGGTGAACTGATAGCAACCCGAATGGACTCCCAGCTGCGTCCCATCCTTGAGCAGGATCGGACCACTTCGCTGAGCTTCGATCACAGGCAAAAACTCCGAGTTGATATCGCCGGCATGGCGCCGAATGAAACCGGCGTAGTCACGATCCGGCACAAAGCAGATTTCCTGGCTATCCGGCTTGCCGGCGGTGGCCAGGCCGGCTTTCTCGGCAATCTGCCGCACCTTTCTTTTCCGGAAGGATCCCACCGGGAACAAAGAACGTGCCAGCTGTTCTCTGCTCAGCTCAAAAAGGTAGTACGACTGATCCTTGCAGGCATCCAAACCCTTGTGCAGTGTATATCCCCGATCGCTGTCGAACTCGATTCGGGCGTAATGTCCCGTGGCCACTTTCTCGATCCCGACCTGGCGGGCGAACATCAGAAGTCGATCAAACTTGAGAAACGTATTGCAGCGAGTACAAGGGAGGGGTGTTCGCCCGTTCAGGTAGTCCTGAACGAAAGGCTCGATCACGCGCTTCTCGAACTCCCGCTCCAGATTCAAGACATAGAAACGGACCCCCAGCTCTTCGGCGACTCTGCGAGCATCATAGACGTCCTCCAAAGAGCAGCAACTGCCGGAGCGCCGCTGGCCGTTGCCCGAGTCGCGCCGATAGTCCCACAGTTGCATCGTACATCCAACCACCTGGAATCCCGACTCCCGCAGCAGCAGGGCGGCCGTCGAGCTGTCGACACCTCCACTCATCGCCAGGAGCACTGAACCGGGTGTGTTGACGTCCCCGGCGTTCAGGTCCATACGATACCTCTGTCGAGAGTCTCGATCTGAACGGATCCCATGGGTACAGCGTAGGATTCAACGTCCTTTGCCCTCTCTTCAAACTCCAGGCTGATGGCGTTGTAGCCCCGCACCAGGCCGGAGGCCAGAGCCTGCAAATACTCCTGAAACTCAGGTCGGCGAGGGAAGTCCCAGCCCAGTTCCTCCACCTCGAGGAGGAGAAAATCATCTTCCAGAAAAATCCGGCTCAGACTCTCCCGACCTGAGGAAAAAAGCCTTCTTAGATCCGCCTCCAGATCCAGACCTTGGTTCATATCCAACCCCTCTTCGCTGCCCAGCAGCTCCAGCAGCTTTTTCTCCAGCCTCAAAAAACGATGGGAAAAAAGGTCACTGAGATTCCTCATCCGGCCTGTCCGCTCCATCATCAAAGCCTGTCGGCAACGGGCGAGAAAGTCTTCGATCGGTTCGCGGGATCCGGAGTAGATGCCGAGCTCCCGGCTGCGCCATATCTGCGGCCCGCGGAGCTTCGAGACATAATCTTCCATCAGATCCTCCGCACACTCCGGCCAGGCGACGACTCCGGGGGCATCGATGCGCTCAAGTTCGTCCAGGGAAATCTCGCGTACCATGTCGCGAGCCCACTTCAGCTCCGGATCCTCCAGCCAGTCGCCCAGAAACACGAAACGCTGGCTGCCGTCGTAGCCCGAACGCACGTCCTGGATGTCCAGCTTAACCTGGAACAGAAGCTTGGGCTGCTCTCTCCCTGAAGCGTGTAGAAGACGATAGTGAGCCAGCGCCATGGAATCCCGATCGCCAGGAAAGTAAGGCGGGATTATAGCACGGACTTCAGCTGCTCGCGGCCATAGAAAAGGCGTGATTTGACGGTTCCCTCGGCAACGTCGAGCCGCCGGGCGATCTCCCGAATCGTAAACCCCTCGAGATCATGCAGCCGAACCACTTTCCGGTGCTTTTCCCCGAGACGACTCAACCCGCGATGAACTTTCTCTTTGATCTCGGCCTGGCGAAAGCTCTCGAAGGGCGTGGGTTGCTTCTCGTCCCGGACTCCTCCCTGATCGGATACATCGTCGTCCGTCCGCTGCCGGTGCTTCTTTCCACGTCGTAGAATCTCCAGGCAGGCGTTGATGGCAATTCGGTTGATCCAGGTGCCGAGCTTCGAGTCACCCCGGAACTTCCCGGCCGCTCGATGAACGTTGATAAAAGTCTCCTGGATCGCATCCTGAGCAGATTGTTCTTCCTTGAGTATGCGAAAGGCGGTCCGATGGATCTTCTGCTGAAAACGACTGAACAATTCCCGGAACGCAGCATCCTCTTTAGCTTGAATCCTGGCCATAAGGCTGGCCTCGAGTGGCGAAGCATCGGCAATATAGGTGGCCATAGCAACCTCCGCACCCACTTGAAGCAAGTCACGTGCCAATTCTCATAAATAGCTGTCGCAGCTGAATTTAACCAGGTTTTCCCTAACCTCCTCTGTTAACTATTTTGACATCGCTCAGGAAGTCAGATGGGCCTAAGTGCATTGAAATAAAGACCTTAAGCGAGCTGTTAACCGATCTAACGGCAGGTGTCTAAGGGGTTAACGATACTGCTTGAGCTTGGATATGATCGTCTGCCGGGTGATGCCGAGGGTGCGAGCGGCCTGACTGCGGTTGTCGCTGTGAGCATTCAAAGCCTCGAGGATGAGGCGCTTTTCCAGAGCGGCGAGCTGTTCCTTGAGAGAACCGTCAGGCTGCCCGTCTGAGCGATTCCGGGAGGAGTAGAGGATCCTTTCCGCCAGTTGTGCAGGAGTGGTCTCTTGCCCTCCCTGGCAGAGAATAGCGAGGCGCTCGATTTCGTTCTCCAGTTCCCTGACGTTGCCTGGCCACGGGTGTCGCCGCAACACCTCCAGGGTGGTCTCACCCAGTTTCACAGGTGCTCTTCCGATCCTGGAACGGGCCTGCTCGAGGAAGTGCCTGGCAAGGACTTCGATATCTGCAGGGCGGGCTCTCAGCGGAGGAATGGTGACCGAGAAGACGTTGAGCCTGAAAAACAGATCCTGGCGAAACAGACCTTCTTCCACCAAGTAGTCGAGCCGCCTGTTGGTAGAGGCGACCACTCTCACACGAACCATTTCGGGCTCGGTCGCTCCCACGGGAAGGATTTCACCTTCCTGCAGGACGCGCAGCAGCTTCACCTGAAGATCCGGGGGAGCATCACCGATCTCGTCCAGAAAGATGGTGCCGCCATCGGCCTGCCCGAAAAAGCCCTTGGAGCTGGATGTCGCTCCTGTAAAGGCTCCTTTTCGATGACCAAAAAAGGCGCTCTCCACCAGATCGGCTGGGACGGCCCCACAGTTGACGGGAACAAAAGGTCCGTCTCGCCTGCCGCTCTTCTGGTGGATGTAGCGGGCCAGGAGCTCTTTTCCGGTGCCCGTTTCCCCCTGGATGAGCACCGTCGAGTCGGTCTCCACGACCCGATCCACCAGTTCCAGCAGCTGTCTCATCTCTTCACTTTCGAAGATGAAATCGGAGGTGGAATGCTGGAGCCGCTGCACTTCCCTGCGCAGCTGAGTGTTTTCCCTTTGGAGTTGCTGATTCGCCTGACTCAGCTCAGCCGCCAGGCGTGAGTTCTCCTGCTTGAGTGCTCGATGCCGGATCTCCTGCTCGACTGTCTGCTGTAGAGTAAAAGGATCCCATGGTTTGGTGATGTACCGATGGACATGGCCCTCGTTGATCGCGTCCATGAGGTCTTCCACCTCGGTATAACCGGTGAGAATAATTCGGACGGCTTCAGGCTGTACCCTGAGGGCGCGCTTCAGCAACTCGACACCGCTCATTCCGCGCATGCGTTGATCGGTGATGATGCCATGGACGGAGCTGTCTTTCAGGATCTCCAGTGCCTCGCTGCCCCCGCTGGCCTCCAGGACATGATAGGTGCCCAAAAACGTTCGGCGGAGCTTCTGCAGGTTGGCCGCCTCATCGTCCACCACCAGCAGACTCTGTTTGTCGCTGCGCGCCTCCCGACTCACAGATCGTCTCCAAGTGGTAGCTGGATGGTGAAGCAGGTCCCGCCATTCACCTCGCTTTCGACCTCGATGCTTCCCCTGTGTTGCAGGATAATCCCGTAAGAGATGCTCAATCCCAAGCCGGTCCCGAGACCGACGCCCTTGGTTGTGAAAAACGGTTCAAAGATTCGATTCAGATGCCCGGAGGAGATGCCCACTCCGTTGTCCTTGACTTCAATCACAGCCTGTCCGTTTCGGCGCAGCGTGCGGATCCAGATGTCACCCTGGCCAGGAATTGCCTGGCAGGCATTGGTCAGAAGATTCATAAAAACCTGGCTGATTTTACCGGAGTGGCACGGGATCCGGGGAAGCTCCTCGTACTGTTTGTGGATGTCAATGCGGTCTCGATACTCGTGTCGAACGAGGTTGAGGGCCAGCTCGATCGGCTCATGAATGTCAACGGGTCGGAGCTCATCGCTGTCCATGCGGGAGAAGGCCCGTAGATCTCCTATGATTTCGTGGATACGACGAGCGCCTTCCTCGAAATTCTTGATCAGCTCATCGAGATCCTCCATGATGAACTCGAAGCCACTTTCCTGCTTCACTTTCTCGATCGCCGTGGCGTCTGCTGGGGTCAGGTTGGCGCGTGCCTCGAGCATCTGCAGAATCGCTTTCAGTGCCTCGACATATTGCCGCAGAAAGTCGGTATTTCCGTAAATGAAGTTCAGAGGGTTCTTGATCTCGTGTGCGATACCGGCAACGAGTTGGCCCAGAGAGGCCATTTTCTCGCTCTGAACCAGCTGAACCTGGGCCTCTTTCAACTCTTCATAGGCTTCTTCAATAGTGCGGTGGCTCTCCTCCAGCTCGCCGGTCCGCTCCAGAACCTTTTCTTCCAGGCGCCGGTTCAGTTCGATGAGAGCATGGCTGCGCTCCTCCAGGAACTCCGCCATGTCGTTAAACGTGGCCGCGAGTTCACCGATCTCGTCTCCCGTTGAGATGCGGGCGCGCTGGCTCGAATCTCCGCGGGCGATTCTTTGCGCCGTCGCGGTCAACTCTTTCAGAGGAGTTGTAAACTGCCGGGCAGCCCAGAACGTGATCAGGACGACCAGAAGAGAGGTGAGGATGGCGCCGGCAATGAGGACGTTCTTGAGTTCCTGAACCGGCGAGAAAATGTCCTCGTCATTCATCCCAACGCCACACACCCAGTTGAAATATTCGTGATCGATCTCGGCCAGTCCACTGATCTTGGCCGTTCCCGGCGGATACTCGTAGGCCACATGGGTCACGTCGTTGACGACGGGGTCCCGGAGCATACCTTTGACCACCTCGGAAACCCGGGTCAGACCGTGGTCCACAATCAGGCTGGTCCCGTAGTTGTTCCGGTTCCCACCGGCTTCGGTTGTTCTCAGAATCCGATTCCGCCGGTACTTGTGCCCGATGATCGTGTCCCCGTCGCGGTCAAAGAGAAATCCGTATCCGGACCGCAGGGAACGGTTCTCGAACTCTTCTTCCAGAAAATCCAGTATCTCCTGCACATACTCCCAGCTCATGAGCCCCAGGACTCCTCCAATCACGATGCCTTTATCGTTGTGGATTGGAACAGCGAAGCCAATCGAGGATCGCAGAGCGACGTCCTCATTCTGATAGGAATAGAGCTGCCCGATCAGAGGAGACTCGTGCCAGTCAATGAAGCCTGGCCGGTCCGCTCGGATCTCCAGCAGCCACGTCTTGTCCGGTGTAAAGCGCGTGAGATCCTGACCGACCAGCCCCTTCACCTTTACCCGGTCCAGCGCGAGCGGCTGTCCCTCGGAACCGGAGTCCCGGCTGGCCAGATTCATCAGCCGAATCCGACCCTCCACGTCGAACAGGATCAGCAGATCGTAAACTTCGTGGATCTGCACCATTTCATCGAGAAGCTCACGTGGCGCCGGACCCTGAGGGTTCATCATGTATTCACGGAAAAAGAGCCGAAGGGCCCAGATCTCTTCCTGACGTTCCACCAGACTGAGCCGGATCGTGTTGGCGACACCCTGCGCAATTTGCTCGAGGTACAGAGCGATCCGATCCTCCGTGATGCGCTCCTTGGCCAGGTAGTAGGAGAAGAAGGAGATCCCGACCAGCGGAATCAAGCACAGGGGCAAGATCAGCAGCAGGAGCTTTTGTCGGAGCGTGTGCCTCAAAGCCAGTCCCCGGGAGTTAAGATGTTTAACAGTATATCTGACGAATGTGTTAACAGGTCGGGAGCTCGTAACGAAGCAGGTGTGGGCGGGTACCCTGAAGCCTACTCTTTACTTTGAGGGTGGGAGAAGAGCAAGAGGTTCAACTCGTGCACTAGCGCTTTGTGTTTCGTCTCCGGGACGACGGCGCACTTCTTCCCCGAGCAGGGCCCCGGGGACGTGGGCGACGACGCACCTGGGCACCTCCCCATCCCCCTCCCCCGGGACTCTCAACCACAAGACAGTCTCCCGGTTCGAGCCACACCGAGGCCTTGGAAGGAATCCTCTTGCGACGCCCCTTAACGATCACGTGGTTGGCGCCTTTCTTGCCCGCCCGCCCGCCTTTGAGACCGTAGGGCGCGTAACGACGGCGGTCGGAGAGAACCGTGGCCTGACACTCAGTGAGCACTTCAAAGCTTCGCACGATTCCGTCTCCACCCGGGTTACTGCCGGCGCCACCCGACCCCTGGCGTAGCCGGTACTCTCGTATTCTCACAGGAAAAGCTCTTTCCAGGGCTTCTATCGGAGTATTGAGTGAATTGGTCATGTGCGTATGGATGCCATGGTTTCCGGGTCCCTGGGGCCCTCCCCCCATTCCACCACCGATGGTCTCGTAGTATGTGATGGGCTGTTGCGAAACAGGGTGGATCGTTCCCAGTGTTACGTTGTTCATCGTCCCGCTGCTGGCGGCCGGAATCCGGTCGGGCACAGCATTGGCCAGAGCTTTTAAGAGCACATCAACGATTCTCTGGGAGGTTTCGACATTCCCCCCCACGGTGGCAGCCGGATAGGACGCATTGACTACAGTGCCCTCCGGCACCTTCAGTTCGACCGGCCGCATAAGGCCGGAGCTACTGGGAACTTCAGACGGGGCAAGACAGCGAATCACGTAGCAGACCGCTGAGCGTGTCACGGCCTCGACCGCATTCACGCAGCCTCCGACCTGGGGATCCGTGCCCTCAAAGTCGATCCTCATGGAGTCACCGGAAACGTCGATTGTGACTGCAATTTTAATCCCGGTTCGGGCTTTCTGACGCTCTTGCCCGTCGTCGTCCAGCAAGTCGTCTGCACGGTAGGTGCCATCCGGAATCTCCTCGACCGTCTTTCGTATGAGTCGCTCGGCATAGTCCTGTAAACCGTGGCAGTAGGTTTCGATTTCCTGCCTTCCATTCTTCTTGAGCAGCTCGAAGAGTCGTTTGTTGCCGACCTGCAGTGCCGCGACTTGTGCGGCCAGATCACCCTCCCGCTCGGCCGGCGTTCTGACATTGGAAAGCAGCAGCTTGAGGATGTCCGAGTTGAGCTGTCCTCGACGATAGAGCTTGAGGACAGGCACTCTTATCCCTTCTTGAAAGACATCGCTGCTGATCGGCATAGAGCCGGGCGACATCCCGCCGACGTCCGAGTGATGGGCCCTCGAGGCCACGTAAAACACGGGTGGCTGAGCCAGATCGTCGCCATGCACCGGCATGATCATGGTCATGTCCGGGAGGTGGGTTCCTCCCCCGAAAGGGTCGTTTAGAATCGCAATGTCCCCGGACTCCAGATCCAGTTCTTTCAAAGCCCTCTCTACCGACAGGGGCATGGATCCCAGATGC
Organism: Acidobacteriota bacterium; assembly: GCA_965205615.1. Classification (GTDB taxonomy): domain Bacteria; phylum Acidobacteriota; class UBA6911; order RPQK01; family CBDAPI01; genus CBDAPI01. The sequence continues at coordinate 354,343 of CBDBHK010000020.1, forward strand.
ACGGGCATGTGATCTCCCATGGCCAGCACTTCTCCCTGGGCGTCGAACACAGCGCAGGAGTAATCCCGTCGTTCCTTAATGTTGGAGGAATACGAAGTTCGCTTCAGGACCGTCCCCATTTCGTCGGCCACGGACGTAAAGAGCAGTCGGTAAATCTCGAGCTTGACGGCATGGACCTGTCCCGGCATGGTCAACAGGTTACCAGTGCCGGGAGAAAGTGCATAGGGCAAGCACAGAACGGCAAGGCGTGAGCCTACCGTCTCCCAACGGTGACCTTACGGTCTACCGTTCTGTCCGAATCTGGAACGGGGAACCTGGAACGTGGAACCTGGAACCCTGAGCGTCTAAAGTGTAGGCGACCCTGCTCGGCTCAGGAGGAAGCTTCGCGTGATCCGTAAGTTGCTTGTCGTGCTGGAGATGATCAAGTTTCAGCACACTATTTTTGCTCTTCCCTTCGCCTTCCTCGGGGCGTTTCTGGCAGCGCGAGGTTTGCCGCCCTGGCAGACCTCCGCCTGGATCCTTGTCGCCATGGTTGGTGCCCGCAGTGCCGCGCTGGCCTTCAATCGACTGGCTGATCACCGACTCGATGCCTTGAATCCGCGAACGACCTCTCGCGCCCTCCCCGCCGGGCAGGTCAGCCGGACCTTCGTCTCCTTCTTTATCCTCGTCTCGACGGCCCTGTTCTTGTGGGCGGCCTGGAACCTGAACAAACTGGCACTGGCACTGGCTCCCCTGGCCATTGTCATCATGTTTGCATACAGCTTCACCAAGAGAGTCACTTCCCTTTCCCATTTGTTCCTGGGGTTGTCCCTGGCCATTGCGCCCGTGGGGGGCTGGGTCGCCGTGCGTGGCAGCCTCGAGTTGGAGCCCGTTCTGCTCGGTCTGGCCGTGGCCTTCTGGGCAGGCGGTTTCGACATCATCTATGCCTGCCAGGATGTCGATTTTGATGTCGAAATGGGCCTGCATTCCATCCCGCAGCGCTTCGGCATCCCGATCTCGCTGGCGATTTCCAGAGGTTTCCATCTCGTGATGCTGGTTTTCCTGTTCCTTGCCTTCCGAGTCTCGGGGCTGTCCTGGCTCGGTTGGATCGGCTTCGGTCTCGTCGGGATCAGCCTCGTCTACGAGCACAGCCTGGTAAGAGCGGATGATCTCACGCGGGTCAACATCGCGTTTTTCACAGTCAACGGCGTCATTAGTATAGCTCTGCTAGTTTTCGTCGGGCTCGATTTACACCTGGCGTCCTGATCCCACACAAGCCCGTTCCCGGCAGACCGTGAAAAGGTGCTATGCGTGGCGATATCGGGCCTGGCCATTCCAGAGACTCAACGGAAGAGAAGGAAGAAAACAGCCGGGTTTCGAGTGTTCAGCTCATTAACTCGCTCCTGAGCCGGGCTGTGGAAGCTGCGGCCCGTGACATCCACTTCGAGCCACGGGAGAAGTGCCTGGTGGTCCGGCTCAGAGTCGACGGGATCCTTCACCCCGAGACCACCCTGGTCGGCGAGATTCGCGACTCCGTCGTATCCAGGATCAAGATCCTTGCCACTCTCGACATCAGCGAACGCCGACAACCGCAGGACGGCCGCCTTCGTATCCGGATTCCCAGCGCTGAAAAGAGTCGGATTGTTGACGTCCGGGTCTCGACCCTCCCTACGATTTTCGGAGAGCGAGTCGTACTCAGAATCCTGGATCCCGGGCAGAGCCCACGATCTCTGGAGGACCTGGGCCTGGAGCTGGACTCGCTCCAAAAGTTCCAGGGGGCGCTGCAACGGTCTCACGGACTGATTCTGGTTTCAGGCCCAACCGGGAGCGGCAAGACAAGTACGCTCTACAGCTCCCTCCGATATCTCAATCGGGACGGGGTGAATATCGTTACCGCAGAGGATCCCGTCGAGTACTCCCTGTCAGGCGTCAACCAGCTGGAGATCCAGGAACGGATCGACCTCAACTACTCTCGGGCCCTCCGTTCCTTCCTCCGCCAGGATCCCGACATCATCATGGTTGGAGAGATCCGCGATCCGGAAACCGCGGAGATCAGTGTCAGGGCCGCCATGACCGGTCATCTAGTCTTGACCACACTCCACACCAATGACGCCCCTTCGGCGATTCTGCGTTTGCACGAACTGGGAGTCGAACCCTTCCTCATCGGGAATACGGTGCGGCTGGTCTGCGCCCAGCGGCTGATTCGCAAGATCTGCGAGACCTGCAGACAGAGTGCCGAATTCTCAGGCGAGACCCTGGCACAACTTCCCGGCCTCGCCAGGGCCGGGAGCCGGCCGGCCTTTCGAGGCGGAGGATGCAGGCGGTGCCGGGGAACGGGCTACAGAGGTCGCACCGGCCTGTTTGAAGTTCTGGAGCTCACGGCGACAATCCGCGACATGATTGGGAGCGGTAAGAATCTTGGACCCCTCGTGAACGGGGTCCTCTTCCGTTCCCGGCTGACGACTCTCCGGGAAACCGGGCTGCGTAAGGTCAAGGCCGGATTGACAACCCTGGAAGAAGTTCAGAGGGCAACCCTTGATGTATAGCGACCCGCGCTTCGGATCGCGCCGATTGCGTTGGCGGCGCCGTGGGTCGCACTTTTCTCCTTCTGCGGCGTTTAGGAAGGAGAGACAGAAATGGCCCGAACAATCCTGACGGGCCTCCTTGGTCAGCTCATTGACCGGGGGGCAGTGACCTGCATCTGAGAGCCGGGAGACGACCCAGAGTCCGTGTCGATGGAGCGCTCCAGGTTTTGGAACATCCGCCCCTGCGACCGTCAGAGATTCGGGCGCTGGCGTCTTTCATTCCCGATGGCTTCGCCGGGGAGCGGTTCAAGGGGGGGATTGAAGCCGATGCCGGGTTCACCTTCGGAGGCTGCAGATTTCGTGCGAATCTCTTCACTCAGTGGGAGTTCCGGGAGCCGTCCTTCGTCTGATCCCGAGGACTGTCGGCGCACTGGGCGAGATGGGCATCCCGGCTGCAGCGGAAGAGCTGTGTCAATGCCCTCACGGTCTGGTTCTGGTTACCGGACCCAGTGGCGCGGGCAAAACGACCACGCTTGCCGCCATGCTGCAGAGCATCAACCGACGGCAACCGCGGCACATTCTGACCATCGAGGATCCCGTGGAGTTTGTCCACAACGACCACAAGTGCCTTGTCACTCACCGCGAGGTCCGCACCGACACGAGTTCGTTCGAGTCTGCCATTCGGATGGCGCTTCGGGAAGACCCCGATGTCGTGCTGGTCGGTGAGATGCGCGACGTCGAAACGATTGAGGCGGTCCTGCGGCTCGCCGAAACAGGGCACGACACTCTCCACCCTACACACGAACTCAGCCTGTTCGACGCTCAACCGCATCATCTCCTGCTTCGGCGGGAATCGACAGAGCCAGATTCGCTCCCAACTGTCCATGGTCCTGCAGGGAGTGCTCTGCCAGCAACTGGTCCCCAGAAAGGACTCTCCCGGCCGGGTTCTGGCCAGTGAAGTTCTCATCCCGAATGCGGCGATTCGTCACCTCATCCGGGAGAACAAGGTACACCAGATTTACTCGATCATACAGGCCGGTCGACGTCTCGGAATGCAGACCATGAACCAGGCCCTGGCTGAGCTCCACAAAGCCGGCCACGTCGGAAAAGAGGAGTGCTTCTCGAGATCACCCGACATCAGGGAGCTTGGACAGTTGCTCGGAACTCCCGGTCGAGGCGAGAGTTCTAAAGCGCAGTGGGGTGAATCGTGAATTTGAAAATCTTCTCCCGGGCCGTGAGCGACAAAAAACTGGCCCTCATCACCCGCCAGTTTGCTGTCCTGCTGCAAGCCGGAATTCCGCTTCTCGACACCTTGCTCGAGGTAGAGAGATCAACCAGAAATCCAGCTCTGTACCGGGCTCTCCAGAGCATTCGGCGGAACCTGGAGGCCGGCTACAGCCTCTCCGGTGCCCTGGCCGCACACCCACACATTTTCAGTGGCCTCTTTGTCAGCCTGGTCAAAGCAGGCGAGGCCTGCGGGGAACTCGACCAGACGTTTTACAAACTGTCTCGATGGCTGGAAAACCGGGTGCGGATTCGAAGAATCATTTTGAACGCCTGCCTGTACCCGCTCACCATTCTGATCGTCGCTTGTGTGGTTACGCTGGCCCTCCTCTTCTGGGTTATCCCGGTCTTCGCGCAACTCTTCGAAAGCCTGGATGTACCGCTGCCGGCGCCCACCAGGCTGATCTTGTCTGCCAGCACCGCTCTTCGCGAGTCTGCACAAACTCTATTCTTGACGGTGTTCAGCGCAGGGTTGGTTGCTTATCAGATCCGGCGGCTCGAGTGCCTGAGGCGTGGCTTCGACCGTCTGCTCGTGGCCCTGCCTCTGATTGGCCCGGTCAGCCGAAGGATTTTCATCGCCCAATTCGCAGGGACCATGGCGACGCTGCTGAGCGGGGGGGTCCCGATTCTGTCCGGGCTGAAGATGACAGCGGGAACCATCGGCAACTCGTCATTCGAGATTGCAACCCGTCAAAGCATCAGGGCTTTGGCCCGGGGACAATCCCTGGCTGGCCACCTCGAAAGGTCAGCTCTGTTTCCATCCTTCGTTGTCGAATTAGTAAGAGCCGGTGAAAAAAGCGGGCAGCTCGACGAAATGTTCAACCGAATCGCCCGCCACTGCGAAGCAGAGACCGAAACGGCTATCTCCATTCTCCTGAAGTTGCTCGAACCTGCTGCGGTCCTGTTGGCCGGTTGGCCGGTTGCTTTGTCGGTGGAATCGTCGCCTCCCTGTATTTACCCATCTTCAGCTTGACGGGCCATCTCGCAAAACAATACTAATCTTTGGAAGGAGAACACCATGTCAGACCCGAAAGGCTTTTCGCTCATTGAGCTCTTGATCGTCGTCGTCGTGATCGGGAGCATTGCCGCTATTTCCGTGCCCAACCTGGTGCAGTCGAAGAAAGCCGCCAACGAAGCGTCGGCCATTGTCTCGGTTCGCAATGTCGTCACGGCTCAGATTACCTACGCCTCCACGCTCGGAGCGGGAACCTTCGCCTCGCTCCAGGAACTTGTTTCAACGAATTTCATTGATGAGTCTGTGGGCAGCGGACAGAAAAACGGCTATGATTTCTCAGTCGGGGTCACCGGGTCAACCGGGTTTACGGTCGTGGCCACCCCAACCGCTGCAGGAGACACCGGATCCCGGGGTTTTTACGGTGACCAGACCGGAGTCATTCGATACACTCCGGACGAAAGCGTTCCGGATTCCACAAGCCCCGTACTTGGGACTCCCGGCGGACCCTGACACTCCGTTGAAGCAAATACCGGCGTCACTTCGCGGTCAGCGGCTCCGAGAGCTGAGCCACAAGTCCCAACTTTTCGCCACCTTCGTCGGTTAACTCGAGGGCGGCGGCGGTTCGCTGGAAGGGATTCTCGATCTCCGTGTTCCGATAGGCGTCCATTCCGGTTCCGGCAGGGATCAGTCGACCCATGATCACGTTTTCCTTGAGGCCACGCAGGTAGTCGACCTTCCCGCTGATCGCTGCCTCCGTCAAGACCCTCGTCGTCTCCTGGAAGGACGCAGCCGAAATAAAAGAATCGGTACTCAATGAAGCCTTCGTTATCCCGAGTAGTAGAGGTCGTCCGGTGGCCGGCTGGTCGCCCTCCTCCGCAACCCGGGCGTTTTCTTCATCAAATCTAAATTTGTCGACCTGTTCATCGAGCAGGAACTCGGTGTCCCCGACATCCTCGACCTTGATCCAGCGCATCATCTGGCGAGCAATCACTTCGATGTGTTTATCGTTTATATTCACACCCTGCAGTCGATACACCTCCTGGATTTCGTTGACCAGGTAGCTCTGCAGTTCGTTTTCGCCCAGCACGCGCAGAATGTCATGTGGATTTCGAGGTCCATCCATCAGAGCTTCTCCGGCCTTGACGGCTTCGCCCTCCTGAACGTTGATATGGACACCCCGCGGTACCAGGTACTCCGCTGTCGTTTCAGCTTTCTTGTTCTCGACGATAATCTTGCGTTGTCCCCTGGTAATCCCTCCATACGTCACCACGCCGTCGATTTCCGTAATGACGGCAGTTTCCTTAGGCTTTCTGGCCTCGAACAACTCGACCACGCGGGGCAAACCTCCGGTGATGTCCTTGATCTTGGTGGTCTCGCGGGGAATTTTCGCCAGTGTTTCACCGGGATGGACTTCGTCTCCTACTTCGACCATCAGGTGGGCTTTCGAGGGAATCAGGTGCGTCTTGAGAGGTTTGCCCTTCCCGTCCTTGATCTGGACCTGCGGTTGCCGCTTTTCATCCGGGCTGTCGGTGATCACTTTTCGAGAAAGACCCGTGACCTCATCGACCTCTTCCTTCATGGTCACGCCTTCGACAATGTCCTTGAAGCTAACCGTGCCGCCGCTCTCGGTGAGAATCGAAAAGGTGAAGGGATCCCATTCGACGAGGTTCTTCCCGGGTTGGATTTTCTGGCGATTCTTAACCAGAAGCTTGGCGCCGTAGACCACGGCATACCGCTCTTTCTCTCTCTTCTTGGAGTCGTGAATGAGAATGCTGCCCGTTCGGTTCATGACGACCAGGTTGCCGTCCTTGTCTTTCACCGTCTGAACCCGTAGAAACTTCACGGTCCCTCCATGTTTGGACTCGACGGTGGATTGTTCTTCGATGCGGCTGGCGGCTCCGCCAATGTGAAACGTTCTCATCGTGAGCTGAGTCCCGGGCTCTCCGATCGACTGCGCGGCCAGGACTCCAACGGCCTCTCCCAATTCGACCAGTTCACCCGTCGCCAGGTTTCGCCCGTAGCACATCTTGCACAGACCTCTTTTGGTCGTGCAGGTGAGTACAGAACGGATCTGGACACTTTCGATACCTGCCGCCTGGATCACATCGGCTTTCTCTTCTTCGATCAGTTCATTGGCATCGACGATGGTTTCTCCAGTAAAGGGATCGACCACGCTCTCCAGCGCAACCCGGCCCGCGATTCGATCTCGGAGGGCCTCAATGGTCTCTCCGCCTTCGACCAGGGCGGTGATGTCGGTGCCCCCGAGGCATCCGCAATCTTCCTGGGTGACGATCACATCCTGGGCCACATCCACGAGGCGGCGAGTCAAATAACCCGAATCGGCGGTCTTTAAGGCTGTGTCGGCCAGGCCCTTGCGGGCGCCGTGGGTTGAAATGAAGTACTGCAACACCGTCAGGCCCTCTCGAAAGTTTGCCGTGATCGGGGTCTCAATAATCTCGCCGGACGGTTTGGCCATCAGGCCGCGCATGCCCGCCAGCTGGCGAATCTGCTGCTTGCTGCCTCGCGCCCCGGAGTCGGCCATGACAAAAACCGGGTTCAATTCCGCCGTTTCCGTCATGCCTGACATCGACTCGAACATCTCATCCGAAATCTCTTCGGTGACGTCTGACCAGATCGAGACCACCTTGTTATACCGCTCGCCGTTGGTAATCGCACCGTCCAGGTACTGCTGCTCTACTTCGATGACTTCTTTCTCAGCAGCCTCCACCAGTCCTGCTTTGTTCTCGGGAATGACAAGGTCGTCGACGCTGATCGTGAACCCGGCTTTCGTCGCATACAGAAAGCCCACGTCTTTCAATCGATCCAGCATTTTCACGGTGGGCTCGAGCCCCAAGCGAAGGTAACAGTAGTTGACAAGCTGACCGAGACCCTTTTTCTTGAGCAGCCCGTTGATGAAGGGCATTTCCTCGGGGAGCTGATCGTTGAAAAGCGCTCTACCTACGGTGGTATTGATCATCCCGTTAACCGGTTCCTCCTCACACCGCATGACAGCCTGTTGATCGTAGAGCTTGAGCAGATCCAGGAGTCCCCCCCGGTGACTCAGTCGAATGGGGGTCCGAATCTCGACTTCTCCAGCATACAGAGCGTGGTAGATCTCAGCCATGCCCGAAAAGGCCCACCCCTCACCCCTGGCCCCTCGCTTCTCGGACGTCAGGTAGTAACACCCCAGGACGATATCCTGGCTTGGAACGGCCAGAGGCTGGCCATTCGCCGGGGACAGGACGTTGTGGCTGGCCAGCATCAGAACGGAAGCTTCGATCTGCGACTCCTGGGAAAGAGGCACGTGAACCGCCATCTGGTCCCCGTCGAAATCAGCGTTGAAGGCCGTGCAGACCAGAGGATGGATTTTGATGGCCTTGCCTTCCACCAGGACCGGCTCGAACGCCTGAATTCCCAGCCTGTGAAGGGTCGGAGCCCGGTTGAGCATCACCGCGTGCTGCTTGATCACGTCCTCGAGAATGTCCCAGACCACGGCTTCCTGGTTTTCCACCATTTCCTTGGCACCCTTGATCGTTGCCGCATGGCCTTCTTTTTCGAGGCGGCTGTATATAAACGGCTTGAATAACTCCAGGGCCATGATCTTGGGGAGTCCACACTGATGCAGTCGCAATTCGGGTCCGACGACAATCACTGAACGACCGGAGTAGTCGACTCGTTTCCCTAGAAGATTCTGCCGAAAACGCCCCTGTTTTCCCTTGAGGGTGTCGGAAAGGGACTTCAGCGGTCGATTCTTCACTCCCCGCAGCACCCGGCCCCGCCGGCCGTTGTCGAAGAGGGCGTCAACCGCCTCCTGCAGCATTCGCTTCTCGTTTCGGATGATCACTTCGGGAGCCCGAAGGTCGATCAGCTTCTTGAGGCGATTGTTCCGGTTGATGACCCGTCGATAAAGATCGTTCAGATCCGAAGTCGCAAAGCGACCTCCATCCAGAGGCACCAGCGGCCTGAGCTCCGGAGGAATGACGGGGATGACATCCAGGATCATCCACTCCGGTTTGTTTCCGGACTTGCGAAATGCCTCCACCACCTTGAGGCGCTTGGCAAATTTCAAGCGCTTCAACTGGGATGTCTCGTTCTTCATGCGGAAGCGCAGATCGATGGCCTGGGCTTCAATATCGACGCGTCGTAAGAGTTCCTTGATGGCCTCGGCACCCATGCCCGCTTCGAACTGACCCGGATACTCTGCCTGGAGGGCCCGAAAACGGTCCTCGCTGAGCAATTCCTTGGCCTTGAGAGGGGCCTCCCCCGGGTCCAGGACCACATAGGCTTCGAAATAGAGGATCCGCTCGAGATCCCTCAGCGTGATATCCAGCAGGTGACCGATCCGGCTCGGAAGACCCTTGAAAAACCACACATGGGAGCAGGGGCTGGCGAGTTCGATGTGGCCAAGACGCTCTCTGCGAACCTTGGATAGCGTGACTTCAACACCGCACTTGTCGCAGATCACTCCGCGGTGCTTCATGCGTTTGTACTTCCCGCACAGGCACTCCCAATCGGTAACGGGACCAAAAATCCGGGCACAGAACAGGCCATCCCGCTCTGGCTTGAAGGTCCGGTAATTGATGGTCTCCGGCTTGGTCACCTCTCCGCTGGACCAGGACCGAATCTTTTCCGGGGAGGCCAGCCCAATCCGGATTGCCTCAAAGTTGTTGGGTAACTGGCTCTTGTCAATCTGGTCTCGAAATAGTCTCAAAGTTGGATCTCCGTCCCTGTTAGTCGTGTCCAATCAAAGCAGTCGCCGCCATCACTAAGTCGCTTCGGCCTCTTGAGTTGCCTTCGCCCCTTGCTCTTCCATCACCTGCTCGAGCAGATCCGTCTCTTTTAGCTGCGTCTCCAGTTGAGGCGGCACTCTCCTGGGTTTTTCAATGAGTTCCACGTCGAGGGCCAGCGACTGGAGCTCTCGAATCAAGACATTGAAGGACTCCGGGATTCCCGGGCTGTAGGTCGACTCGCCCTTCACGATTGCTTCGTAGATCTTGGCTCGGCCCTGCACGTCGTCGGATTTCGCAGTCAGGAGCTCCTGGAGAATGCTGGCGGCTCCGTAGGCCTCCAGAGCCCAGACTTCCATCTCGCCGAAGCGTTGCCCCCCAAACTGAGCTTTTCCGCCCAGCGGCTGCTGAGTGATCAGGCTGTAGGGGCCGATCGAACGCGCGTGGATCTTATCGTCGACCAGGTGACTGAGCTTGAGCATGTAGATATACCCGACTGCGACCTGCTGGTCGAAGGCTTCGCCACTCAAGCCGTCATATAGAACGGTCTTCCCCCCTTCCGGAAGATCGGCCTTCTTGAGCTCAGCCTTGATTTCAAGTTCGCGTGCCCCGTCGAACACCGGCGTCGCGTAGTGAAGCCCCAGCACTTTGGCCGCCCACCCGAGATGGGTTTCCAGAATCTGCCCCACATTCATACGGGAGGGAACCCCAAGAGGATTGAGGACGATCTCAACCGGAGTTCCATCAGGTAGATAGGGCATGTCCTCTTCCGGCAGAATCCGGGCAATCACACCTTTGTTGCCGTGCCGGCCGGCCATCTTATCTCCCACAGAGAGCTTTCGTTTCATGGCCACGTAGACTTTGACCATGCGGATAACTCCGGGAGGCAGCTCATCACCCTTCTGCATGCGTTCAATTCTCTCCCCAAGGGCTAGTGTTCGCTGCTCGATCTGCTGCCGGGTCTCTTCTTCGATCGCCTCCATTTTTTTGAGTTTTGCCGGCGCCACTTTTACTTTGAGGATTTCGGCAAACCCCAGTTGCGAAAGCAACTTGCGGGTGAATGAGTCCCCCTTCGACACGACTTTGTTGCCGTTTTTATCCTGTACTCCGGCGAGGGCCTTAGTTCCGTCCAGCAGCGAGCTGAGGTGCTCTGTCCCTTCGTCTTTGAGTATCCTGATTTCATCCTGCAGGTCCTTCTTCAGTCGGTCTACCTTGGCCGCCTCGATCTCCGCGGACCTGGCATCTTTTTCGACTCCCTTGCGGGAGAAAATCTTTACATCGACAACCGTACCTTCGATGCCTGGAGGGGAATACAAGGAGGCGTCTTTCACTTCCCCGGCCTTCTCACCGAAGATCGCCCTCAATAGTTTCTCTTCAGGAGTCAGCTGGGTTTCACCTTTGGGGGTCACCTTTCCAACCAGAATATCTCCCGGTCTGACGGTGGCTCCAATTCGAATGATGCCGCTGTCGTCCAGATCACCCAGAATCGATTCGCTCACGTTGGGGATATCACGAGTGATCTCCTCAGCTCCGAGCTTGGTATCGCGAGCCTCCACTTCCAGCTCTTCAATATGTATGGACGTATACAGGTCATCCTTGACCAGGCGTTCACTCACCAGAATGGCATCTTCAAAGTTGCACCCCATCCAGGGCATGAAGGCAACCAGAATGTTACGCCCCAATGCCAGTTCACCACTCTCGACACAGGGGCCGTCCGCCAGAATCTGGCCTTCCTTGACCTCCTCGCCTTCCGAGACAAGCGGCTTCTGGTTGATGCACGTGTTTTGATTCGAGCGCTGAAACTTGGTCATCTTGTAGATGTCGACACCCGCGCCGTGCTCGTGGGGCCCCGCACCCTCGATGGCGCGAATAATGATCCTTTCCGCATCGACGTTCTCCACCACTCCCGATCTTTTACAGATGACGACCGCACCGGAATCGCGCGCCGCGATGTACTCCATTCCAGTCCCGACAAAGGGGGCCTCCGCGTGCACCAGAGGCACAGCCTGCCGCTGCATGTTCGACCCCATGAGCGCGCGGTTGGCGTCATCATGCTCCAGGAATGGAATCAGGTTCGCCGCTACACTGACCAGTTGCTTGGGGCTGACATCGACATATTCGATCTCCGAGATTGGAGTGAACACAAAGTTCCCCCGATGCCGGGCGCTCACCCGATCGGCAAGAATGCGCTGTTTCTTGTCCACCTCGATGTTGGCCTGAGCGATATAGTGCTTGTCCCCTTCCCAGGCCGTCAGGTAGAAGGCATGTGGATCGTAGGCAGCCTTGCTGGCGGCAGTCTTGAGCTTGGCATTGACCCGGTCGACCTCGTCCCTCTTGTAGATCTCACCTTCCTTGAACCCTGTCTTACCGGACTTGCGAATCAGGACGCAGTCTATGATCCGACCGTCTTCGACCTTTCGATACGGCGATTCGATGAATCCGAATTCGTCCACTCGAGCGTAAGTGCTGAGGGAGGAAATGAGGCCGATGTTGGGGCCTTCCGGAGTTTCGATGGGACAGATACGACCATAATGGGTCGGGTGAACATCGCGAACTTCGAACCCGGCTCGCTCGCGACTCAGGCCTCCCGGGCCGAGGGCGGAGAGGCGCCGCTTGTGAGTAATCTCTGAGAGCGGATTCGTTTGATCCATGAACTGGGACAACTGGCTGCTCCCAAAGAACTCACGAATAGCAGCCATGACCGGCTTGGCGTTAATGAGATCATGGGGCATGGCCGTCGCCATTTCCTGATGGACGGACATTTTTTCCTTGATGGCTCGCTCCATCCTGACCAGGCCGATTCGAAACTGGTTTTCCAAAAGTTCTCCAACCGCCCTGACCCGGCGGTTTCCGAGGTGGTCGATGTCGTCGGGCGTGCCCAGTCCCTGCTTGAGTTTCAGCAGGTACCGTATGACTTCGTAGAAGTCCTGGGGACCCAGCGTCTTTTCATCCAGGAGGGTGTCCATAGCGAGCTTGATGTTGAACTTCAGCCGCCCGACTTTAGAAAAGTCGTACTTTCGAGGGTCAAAGAACATTCCGTGAAACAGAGCAGTGGCCGTTTCGAGAGTCGGTGGATCACCGGGTCGCTGCTTGCGATAAATCTCAATGAGAGCGTCATTCGTGTTCTTGATCGAATCCTTGCGCAAGGTGTCGGTCAGTATCGCCCCTACATCGTCGCGGTCCGGAAAGAAAACGTCGAACTCCTGAAAGCCCGCCTCCACCAGTGAGTTGATGACACTCCCATTGACCTCGCCGTTTGCCTCAACCAGGATTTCACCGGACTCGGAGTCGATGAACTCCGTCATGGCAAAAGCCCCGACCAGGTCGTCGATTCCGATCTCAACCTCTTGAACATCGGCCTTTTTCAATCGAGTCAGGGCACTCCGAGTGACCTTGCGCCCGGCAGGCAGCAGGACGCCCTTCTTCTTTCCAGGTGCCGGAATGTCGGTGACGAGCCGACGGCCGACCAGGTTGTCGTCAATTCCCCAGAACAGCTTCTTCCCTTTGGCACGTATCCGACTCGGCCGATAGAACGTCGAAAGAATGTCCGCGTCCAAGTTCAGGCCCAGAGCTCTCAGAAACGTCGTAGCCAGAAACTTCCTTTTGCGATCGATCCGGACATTGAGCAATCCCTTCTTGTCATGCTCGAACTCCACCCAGGACCCGCGATAGGGGATGATCTTGGCCAGATAATAGATCTTGTCGGGATCCGACTCGTAGAAAACCCCCGGTGAACGGTGCAGCTGGCTTACGATCACCCGCTCAGTCCCGTTGATGATAAAAATCCCGTTTTCCGTCATCGCCGGGATATCGCCGAAGTACACTTCCTGTTCTTTGATATCCCGAATCGTCTTGACTTCCGTTTTCGGATCGGTGTCCCACACCACCAGACGGATCTTGACCCTCAGCGGAACCGCGTACGTCATCCCCCGCTCTTTACATTCCTCAATGCTGTACTTTCCCTCCCACTTCCCGATCGAGTACTCCACAAACTCGAGCGAGGAGGTGCCGCGGAAGTCCGTGATCGGAAAGACGGACTTGAAAACTGACTGAAGACCTGAGTCCTCTCGTTCGGCGGGCTCGCGATCAGACTGAAGAAAACGCGCGTAGGATTGTTTTTGAATCTCAAGAAGGTTCGGAATGGGGAAAACCGAGGGAATCTTTGAAAAGTCGACTCTTTTCCGATAAGCGTTCTCGATGAATTCGGCCATATGCCTCAGTTCTCCTATGAATCGGAGCCCGTTGCGGGCGCCCTAGAACAGACGCAAAAAGCCCCCGGTCCGGCTGGGGGCCAAAACGGTGAGCAAAAGGGACGTAGAAACCTTCAGCAAGTTTCCACTACTGTGTTGCACACCCCCGGCGAGAGGGATGCAGATACTGCCATCTGATTGCTTCCGTCAAGAAACGATGAAAAAGGGGTGCCACCAGTCCCCGTCATGTTGGCAAGAAAGCACGCGCATGCTTAAAACACTTTAGGGTACCACATTAGGACCGGTGTCACAATCACCAAACCGATACCCCCGTTACTTGATCTCCATCGACGCGCCGGCAGCTTCGAACTTGGCTTTCACTTCCTCAGCCTCCCCTTTGCTGACCGCTTCCTTGACTGCCTTGGGAGCGCTTTCGACGAGATCCTTGGCTTCCTTCAGTCCCAGGCTCGTTACCTCCCGGACTGCCTTGATCACGTTGATCTTTTTCTCTCCAATGGCCGTAAGGACGACGTCGAATTCCGTTTTCTCTTCGGCCGCTTCTCCTGCTCCCGCTCCAGCCCCCGGAACTCCTGCGACCGCCACCGGAGCCATCGAAGCCGCGGTGATTCCAAACTTTTCCTCCATGTCCTTCACCAGTTCGTTGACTTCCAGAATCGAGGCCTGCTCGATCCAGCTCAGTACTTCTTCTCGCTTGATTGCCATATTGCTTAGTCTCCTTGCTTTGTCTCCGCTACGTGTTTGAGCGCCGCACCCAGTTTCCTCAGAGGCGACTGAAGGGCCCCCGCAAAGCTCGTCAGAGGAGCCTGCAGAAGGCCGGCAAGCTTCGCGAGTAATTCCTCCCGGGCCGGCAGATCAGCCAGATCATTGACCTGCCCTGCCGACAGCGGCTCTCGACCGAGCACGGCCGCCTTGAACGACATCTGCGGGTGTTCCTTGAAGAACGACTTCAGCGATTTGGCCAACCCTGCCGGATCTTCCCGGGTAAACGCGATGGCGGTAGGTCCCTCAAAGTGCTCCGTCAATTCCGCTAGAGGAGTGTCTTCTGCGGCTCGCAGAGCCAGCGTGTTCTTGACGACCTGGTAGCGCCCTGTCTTTGCCACACTCCGCCTGAGTGCCGTCTCCTGGGCAACGCCGATGCCACTGAAGTTAATCAGGAGTACGGCTGTACTATCAGAAAAGACCTGATGCAGTCGCTCCACCGCTTGCTGTTTTTCAGTCCTGTTCATGGCTTGCTATCCGCGTCCTCGAGTCCTATCCCAGCTGGGAAACGTCCAGCTTTATCCCCGGCCCCATGGTCGACGTGACCGCGACGCCGTGCAGGTACCTTCCCTTGGCGGCGGCAGGTCGGGCACTGATGACGGCTTCAATCAGGCTGAGCGCGTTCTCGGTCAGATGCTGCTGCTCGAACGAGGTCTTGCCGAAAGGGGCATGGATGATTCCGTTCTTGTCAACCCTGAACTCGACTCTCCCGGCCTTGATCTCCCGCACGGCGTTCCCGACATCGAAAGTAATGGTCCCGGCCTTGGGGTTGGGCATCAGACCGCGGGGCCCCAATACCTTGCCCAGGCGTCCCACGACCTTCATCATATCCGGGCTGGCCACGACAGCGTCGAAGTCCAGCCATCCCTCCTGAATCTTCTTGACCAGGTCTTCGCCGCCCACGAATTCGGCGCCGGCCTCCTCGGCTTCCTTGACTTTCTCACCCGACGTAATGACACACACGCTCACCGACCTCCCCAGACCGTGGGGCAGAACGACGGTGCCCCGCACCATCTGATCGGCGTGTTTCGGGTCAACTCCCAATCTGATCGAGAGTTCGGCCGTTTCGTCGAAGCCCGCGAACCGGATCTCCTGCATGAGCCCAATCGCTTCCGCCAGCTCATAGGGACGAGGCTCCACTCGACTTTTTGACTGCTTGTACTTCTTCCCCGGCATGTGCCTAGCCTCCGACAGTCACTCCGTCACCTCCAGGCCCATGCTGCGAGCGGTGCCGAGGATGATTTGCTTGGCTGCCTCGATGTCGTTGGCGTTGAGATCGGGCATTTTGGTTCTGGCGATCTCCTCCACCTGTTTCATCTCCACTGACGCCACCTTTTCTCGGTTGGGCACGGCCGATCCCTTGGCGATCCCGGCCGCCCTTTTGAGCAGTACGGCGGCAGGAGGCGTCTTGGTCACAAAGGAGTAACTACGATCCTGGAAAACAGTGATCACGACGGGAATGATCAAGCCCTCGTCACCTTGCGTCTTGGCGTTGAAAGCCTTGCAGAAATCCATGATATTGAGACCATGCTGACCCAGAGCCGGTCCCACTGGAGGCGCCGGCGTGGCCTTCCCCGCAGGGATCTGCAGCTTGATGAGTCCCGTCACTTTCTTGGCCATACTTACCCGCCTGCTCTAGACCTTTTCGACCTGTATGAATTCGAGCTCGACGGGAGTCGAGCGTCCGAAGATGGTGACCATCACTTTGAGTGTGTTGCGCTCCAGATTCACTTCCTCAACCACACCGGTAAAGTTAGAGAAAGGCCCGTCGATGATCTTGACGGTCTCGCCCTTGTCGTACGTAAACTTTGGTTTGGGCTTTTCATCAGAGGTCGAAACACGGTGGACCACCTGATCCACCTCTTCATCAGTCAGGGGAGTCGGCTTACTTTCCTGGCCAACGAAACCGGTCACTTTCGGAGTATTCCGAACCAGGTGCCAGGTTTCGTCGCTCATCTCCATCTCAACCAGGATGTAGCCGGGAAAGAAGAGTTTCGAAGAAACCACTTTTTTCCCGCCCTTCATCTCAACCACATCTTCGGTGGGGATGAGAATCTGCCCGATCTTGCCCTGAAGACCGTAAGCCTGCACACGATTCATCAACCCCTCCGCAACTTTGCGTTCAAAGCCCGAATACGTGTGAATGATGTACCACTGCTTGCTGGAGGCCTGTTCCGCCTGATTAATTTCCTGTTCCATTCTGTGATTCCAGAGGATCGCTCGATTAACTGAGTAGACGACCCAGAGCCCCCATGACCCATTCCACTCCGTTCTTCAGAACCAGGTCAACGAAAAATAAGTAGGCTCCGAAAAAGAAGACGGTCACAATGACAACCATGGTCGTACTATAGACTTCCTTCCGGGCAGGCCAGGTCACCTTCTTCAGTTCCCCCCTGACGTCCCCGTAGAATCTTTTAAAGCGTCGGGGCGCTTCAATCATTCGTTTCAACATCTTGGTTCTAATCGTTTTCAGGGTTCGCTGGAGGTTGCCGGGTAATGGCAGGCCAGGAGGGATTCGAACCCCCAACATCCGGTTTTGGAGACCGGCGCTCTACCAATTGGAGCTACTGGCCTACCGATTTGTTTGTATCTGACAAACTCCTAAGAAACAACTGACAGGCTGACAGGCTGACAGGCTGACTTATCTTCTTAGCACCTACTCCAGGATCTCGGTAATGGTACCGGCTCCGACGGTTCGTCCACCTTCCCGGATGGCGAATCGCAATCCTTTCTCCATCGCAATCGGGGTGATCAACTCCACATTCACCGACACATTGTCTCCCGGCATCACCATCTCCGTACCTTGCGGCAGTTCCACGACTCCCGTCACATCCGTCGTCCGAAAATAAAACTGCGGTCGGTATCCCTTGAAAAACGGCGTGTGCCGCCCTCCTTCGTCCTTTGTCAGTACATACGCTTCCGCCTTGAAATTCACATGCGGCGTGATCGAGGCTGCCTTCGCCACCACCTGGCCCCGCTCCACATCATCCTTGTCCGTCCCTCTCAACAACAACCCCACATTGTCTCCAGCCTGACCCTCGTCCAGCAGCTTCTTGAACATCTCCACTCCCGTCACCACTCGCTTCATCGTCTCCCGGATCCCCACGATCTCCATCTCCTCCCCAACCTTCACCATCCCTCGCTCGATCCTCCCCGTCACCACCGTCCCTCGTCCGCTGATCGAAAAAATGTCCTCGATCGGCATCAGAAACGGCTGGTCCACCCCTCGCTCCGGCACCGGTATGTACTCGTCCACCGCCGCCATCAACTCCCGGACCTGCTCCTTCCCCGCCTCATCTCCTTCCAGCGCCTTCAGTGCACTCCCCCGCACCACCGGTATCTCATCCCCCGGAAACTCATACGTCGAGAGCAGTTCCCTCACCTCCAACTCCACCAACTCCACCAACTCCTCGTCGTCCGCCATGTCCACTTTGTTCAAAAACACCACGATGAACGGCACTCCCACCTGCCGCGCCAGCAAAATATGCTCCCGCGTCTGCGGCATCGGCCCGTCCGCTGCACTCACCACCAGGATCGCTCCATCCATCTGCGCCGCCCCGGTTATCATGTTCTTCACATAATCCGCATGCCCCGGACAATCCACGTGCGCATAGTGCCGGTTCTGCGTCTCATACTCCACGTGCGCCGTCGCTATCGTGATCCCTCGCTCCCTCTCTTCCGGCGCATTGTCTATCGAATCAAACGTCCGTATTTCCGTCGACCCTTCCGACTCCGCAAGCACCTGCGTGATCGCCGCCGTCAGCGTCGTCTTCCCATGATCCACGTGTCCTATCGTCCCGACGTTTACGTGCGGCTTTGTCCGCTTAAACTTCTCTTTCGCCATGACTACTCCTTCATGCGCCGTATGAGATAAGAAACATAGCCCACGACCAGGATTGAACTGGTGACCTCTTCCTTACCAAGGAAGCGCTCTACCCCTGAGCTACGTGGGCACGGTAAATCGTTTTAAGGTTTGTCCCGCTCTTTCAAGTGAACGTGAGTACTCGCCCCGTGGCAGAGTGACATTCCAGCCTGGAGCGGGAGACGGGATTCGAACCCGCGACCAATAGCTTGGAAGGCTACTACTCTACCACTGAGTTACTCCCGCCAAGAAATAAACTGTTATTATCCCCATTTTGCTCAGGTCGTGCAACAATGGGCGGCTAGCCCGCATAGATCACCGATAGGACCTGAAAAGGCCGCCCTGTTTGGTATAAAGCGTTTTGAATGAAAGACTTCAAAGCCAAACGGAGGCGGCCCTTATGAGAACAGAGTGTAGACAAGCCAGGTTCGAATTTCACGGACTATTTCAACGCAAAGTGAAGGCGCGGTTCGACGGCGGGAAGATCACCTCCGATGCAGGGGTGCTGCTGTTGCGAGAGGTCGAGAGGGGGACGGGTCTGATCGCCGGACTGGCTGAGTGTTTCAGGGATCACCGGGATCCGCGGTTGATCGAACACACGGTCGAGGAGTTGTTGGGGCAGCGCATCTACGGACTCTGTCTGGGGTACGAGGATCTGAACGATCATGATCAGTTGCGCACCGATCCGATGCTGGCGGTGGCGGTGAATAAGGCCGATCCGTTGGGGGAGAGGCGGCGGCAGGCCTCAGATCGGGGGAAGGCGCTGGCGGGCAGGTGTACGCTGAACCGGTTGGAGTTGACCGGCGCCGAGGTCGATGAGCAGGAGCGGTACAAGAAGATCGCGATGGACCCGGACCGGATCGACGGCTGGATGGTGGATGCCTTCGTGGAGTCCCACGAATCGGCGCCCGAGGAGATGGTGCTGGATCTGGATGCGACCGACGACCCGATCCATGGCCAGCAGGAAGGCCGGTTCTTTCACGGTTACTACCGCCACTACTGTTATCTCCCGCTGTACATCTTCTCGGGGGAGCATCTGCTGTGCGCCCGGTTGCGGTGTTCCAATATCGATGGGGCCGCGGGATCGGTGGAGGAACTGGAACGGATCGTCGGCCGGATTCGGCAGAGCTGGCCGGAGGTCTCGATCGTCATCCGGGCCGACTCGGGCTTTTGCCGGGATGACTTGCTCCGCTGGTGTGAAGACCATCACGTGGATTACGTGATGGGGTTGGCCAACAATGATCGGCTCAAGTCAGAGAGCGCCGAAGCGATGACTCAGGCCGAAGCCGAGTTCAACGCCACCGGGCGACCGGCGCGGGTGTTCAAGGATTTCCGCTACCGGACTCGCCACAGTTGGACCTCGGAGCGACGCGTCGTCGGCAAGGCCGAGTTCCTGGACAAAGGCGCCAATCCCCGATTCGTCGTCACCTCCCTGTCGCCGGAACGCCTGGGGGCCCGCGCGCTCTACGAAGACTTCTACTGTGCGCGGGGCGACATGGAGAACCGCATAAAAGAACAGCAGTTGGGTCTGTTCGCCGACCGGACCAGCGCGGCAACGATGCGCGCCAATCAACTCCGGCTGTATCTGTCCTCCGCCGCCTACATGCTCATGCACGCCTTGCGTCGTCTCGGACTGAAGCAGACCCCCCTGGCTCGCGCTCAGTGTCAGACGATTCGCTTGAAGCTCCTGAAGATCGGCGCCCAGGTCCGCCTCACGGTCCGCCACGTCTGGATCTCCATGTCGGAAGCCTATCCCTACAGCGAGGTCTTCGCTGCCGTCGTTCGAAACCTCCAGGCCATTCCTCTGCGCTGCTGAGGTCTGTCCCGATCAAACGCCCCCAAAAACGAAATCGTTCCATCGCTCAGGCCGAGCTCTGCCTGAATACATTCCGTCACGCTCTTCCGAACCCGAAAAACGGTTCATTCACGACCATCCACACCACCGCATCACTCGACCTGGACCGGATCGATAGCGAAACTCTCAGAAAACCGTTCCGGCCTGCCAAAATCACCTTCATTTCCAAATCGGTGATCTATGCGGGCTAGCTGCTAACCTCGGGCTTTTTCGAGCGGGGGATTTGGAGGGGGCAGGATTCGAACCTGCGTAGACCGTAAGGTCGACGGGTTTACAGCCCGTTGCTTTTGTCCACTCAGCCACCCCTCCCTGGTTTACTCAGGATGCCCCGGGCCAGTGCGGAGCGCCTTCATTTCCATGGAGCTGGCGAAGGGAGTCGAACCCCCAACCTACTGATTACAAATCAGTTGCTCTACCATTGAGCTACGCCAGCCGACCCGGTAACATAGCATAACGGGAGCGAGAGTTCCATGTCACTCGTGATCCTGAAAGGCCAGCTCGCGGGCCGAAATCCGATAGCGCCACAGTTTTCGAAGGAATTGGGGTTGGCTGACTCTCCGCGAACGGAAGATCTGACGGCGTTTCCTCCACATGACCGGAATTCCCAGAATGCCGTCCGTGACGGCCCGCGCCATCGTCCCGACAATCTGCCATGCCGTCGTCTCTCTGCTGAGACGACCGGCTGCCCCCCTGCCAGACACGGCTGCCGTCAGATTCCACAGCCATCGATAGAGCGTCAAGATCGGACTCAACATCAGAAGGGGCAAGGGCAAGTTCTTGACCGCCAGCCACAAACGATTTCGCTCCACCCAGTAGACTTTGCCCGGAGAATACGCACCCAGGGTCGACGAGCGTCGATGGTAGACCACGGCGCTGGGTACATAGAGGCATTTCCAACCAAGCCAGCAGGCCCGGACCCCCAGATCGGCATCATCCGCGTAGGCAAAGAAGTCCTCGTCGAAGCCCTCGACCTCCCTGAGTAGCTCCAGCCGGTACAGCGCCGCGCAGCCGTCCGGAAAGAAGCACTCCTCCTCCACTTCAAATCGCCCCTCACTCCACTGCCCCGTTCCTCTTCCCCTGTTCTGACCATCCGCGAACATGAGGTGGCCGACCTTGTCGATTCTTCGGCCATCCATGCCCAGAATCCGGGAGGCCCACATCCCGTAGAGGTCTCCGGCTCCTGCAGCCGTCACGAGTTGCTCCAGCCATTCTCGACTGGCCTCAGCATCGTTGTTGAGCAACGCTATCAGCGGGGATCTGGCAGCCCTTATCCCCACATTACTGGCGGCTGCGAAACCCCGGTTGACGGGCTGAGGCAGCCACTGGATGCGGGGGTCGCCGGCCGCAGCGACGACACCCTGACTTTCGTCGCTCGAGGCGTTGTCGACGACCAGAATCTCGAAGGCCTTAAAGGTCTGTTTCTGAAGTGAGGCGAGGCACCGGGAGAGCAGAGTTGCCCTGTTGTAGTTGACGACTACAACAGAGACTTCAGAATCCTCGCTCAAACGTTGTTCTCCTGTGCCTATCGACCCACGCCGAAGTACACCAGGCCTTTCTCCACCAGGTCCGCGCGGGAATACTGGTTCCTGCCATCGAAGATTACAGGCAGGCTCATCGTTTCCTTCATCTTTTCGAACTCCGGATGTCGAAAAAGGTTCCATTCGGTGAGGAGGACCAGGGCGTCGGCTCCCTGCAGCGCGTCGTAGCTGGTGGTGGCGTATTTCACGGTATCTCCGAAGAGCTTCCGGGCCTCACCAAGCGCCTCCGGATCGTACAGCCACACCTCGGCGCCGAGTTCGATCAGTCGCGGGATGATCCTGGTGGAGGGGGCCTCCCGAATGTCGTCGGTTCTGGGCTTGAAGGAAAGCCCCCAGATGGCCAGTCGTCGGTTCTGGAGGGCAAGCTCCGGCTCATCTCCGATCTCAATCTCCCAGAGACTGCCCGCCTCGTTGAGATACGCCGGGATCTCGTCGTCCCGTTGCAGCGCCCTCTCCAGATCCCGCACCATGTCGCTGGAAAAGAAGCGAAGAATCTTCTCGACGAATCTTTCCGACTGGCGCCGGTTGACTTCATCAACCTCGGCGATAAGGCGCGGCGTGTAGCCGGACCTGGCTCCCAGTTCCACCAGACCTCGCACGTCTTTGGGAAAGCAGGAGCCCCCGTATCCGACTCCGGGATAAAGGAACGCCGAGCCCACTCTGGGGTCCATTCCGAGTCCCGTTCTCACCCACTGGACATCGGCTTCCAGGTGCTCGCAAAGATTGGCAATCTCGTTCATGAAAGAGATTCGACAGGCCAGCATGGCGTTGGAAGCATACTTGGTCATCTCCGCACTCCTGGGATCCATAATCAAAACCGGCGCCCCGCGCAGGACGAACGGGGCGTAGAGTTCCGCAACTTCTTGTGCGGCCTTTCTGTTGACCGAACCAACCACCACGCGGTCAGGCTTCATGAAGTCCTCGATGGCGGCGCCTTCTTTGAGGAATTCCGGGTTTGACACGAGATCAAAGGGGACATCGGTCACGCGCCTCAACCTGTCTTGGATCGTCTCCGAGGTACCCACGGGTACGGTGCTCTTGAGCACCAGGATCCGATACCCCGTCATACAGCCTGCAACAGCCTCACAGACCCGGCCGACGGCACTGATGTCCGGGAATCCGTCCTCGCAGGAAGGGGTCCCGACAGCTACAAAGATGATGCCGGACTGCTCCACGGCCTCCTCCAGACTGGTCGTGAACGAAAGACGTCCATCCTTCTGATTACGCGATACCAGTTCGGCAAGTCCGGGCTCAAAAATCGGAACCTCGCCCTCCTTCAGCATTTCGATTTTTGCCTCGTCGACATCCATGCAGACGACCCGGTTCCCGGTTTCGGCAAAACAGGTACCGGTCACAAGTCCGACATATCCGGTGCCGATGACGGCTATGGTCATTCCTTCCTCCTTACGGAGTTGCTCACCCCGGGTTTTTCGACACGGGTTTCAGGAGCGCTTCTCCACGGTTGCCCAGACTGTGAGGGTACCGCCGCGACCCACAACCGCTTCACCCAGTGCCAGAGGCTGTGCCATCCACAACAGCAAGAAATATACCGAATCGGTCAGACCTCTGAAGGCACCCGGTAAACGACCGTTCTTCCGGTTCTGCTTGACCCGATTCGACATCGGGTCGAGAAAGGGGAACAGACTTGAGACCATGGCTGCGGCGTTGTCTCGAAGGGAGAAGTGTCGTACGGCTCGCACACGAAATCCGGCCCGTCCCAGAAGCTGAAACAGGGCCAGCATAGTGTAGTTGTAGAGATGTCGAGGACAGTCGAGGCCCGACCATCTCGACCCGAAAACTCTGGCCTGGAGACTCCCGGCATTCGGGACCTGGACGATCAGATTCCCTTCCGCCTTGAGAAGGCGTTGCAGGCTCTTGATAAAACGAAACGGGTCGGTCATGTGCTCGAGTGAGTGAAACAGCGTGATGACGTCAAAGGTCTGCCCCCGCTCCAGAAGTTCCTGCGGGGATGCGGAAATCACCGCTCCCGGCGCTTCCTTGCTCGCAATCTCCAGGGCCTCCGGGGAGATCTCCAATCCCGTTGCGTCGATTCCGGCCCGGCGCGCCATCCTCACAAAGGTTCCACTGCCGCACCCGATGTCCAGGAGCCGCAGGCCTTCCACCCGCTCAAGAACTCGGCACGTGAAACGAAGCTGATCGGAGTGCACCATCCACTCCCGGTAGCGACGTTCCAGTTTCCCTGAACGACCACGTTCCGACCACCAGTAACCCTCAGGGTAGAAGGTCTCCAACTGTTCGCTCACCAGGCTTTCATCCAGAAACAGCAATCCGCAGTTGGAACAATCGTTGAGGATAAACTCCTGGCTGGTGGTTTCGTAGAAGCGGTCCCCCATCCGGTAGCGCGGATGGGTTCGAGGATATTCGCACACGGGACAGTCCATAGGGTGTTCAGCTGGATCCGCGGCGAAGGAACCTCTTCCTGACTAGAAAGAAGAGGTTGTTCCACCCGTCACGCCAGGGCTCCAGCTTTTTCTCTCCTTCCCGGTTGGAAAAGCGGATGGGTATCTCCTTGAAGCCAATCTTCTGATGCATCAGAGCCTCGATCTTGATCTCCTCAGAAAAAGCCATTCCGTCGCTCTCCAGTGTCATCAGCTCAAGGCTCTTGCGATAAAAGATCCACATGCCCGACTGAGAGTCCCGGACTCGACGGAAGAAGAGAACCGACATGACGGCACTCAGAAAAATGTTCCCAACAAAACTGGTCATGGACATGGATTTACGATTCTGAACAGGGAACCTCGAACCCGACACAAAGCCAACACTCGAATCCAGCAGGGCTTCAATCAAGTAAGACACGGCATCCACAGGGTAAGAATGATCTCCATCCAGGGTGACGATGATGTCGCCCTCAGCGTGAATAAGGCCTGTCTTATAGGCCCTTCCATATCCTCGAATCTGTTCCTGGATGACACGCGCTCCCATCCTGCGAGCAATGGGAGCCGTCGAGTCGGTGGAACCGTTGTCAACCACGATGGTCTCGTCCACAAAGGCTGGGATTCTCGTCAAGACCTGCTGAATCCCCGCCTCTTCGTTGAGGCACGGAATCACGATGGTTACCTTATGCTGGCCGTACAACTCTCACTTCCGTTTCCCGGTCAGCCTCCCGGTCTCCCCGGGGTCCTGTACCATCTCAATGCGAACGCCGCGCCGCGGGAAGACCCTTCTCTCAGATGCTCCAGTGCGAGCTCGATGCTGCGACGGTAGGCTTCTGTCGATGCCGTCGCTGGATTCTTCTCCACCAGCTGGCGGGCCCGCTCCAGATGCTGCAAAGCCGCCTCTTCATTTCCCTTTTCCCTGAAGGCCACTCCCAGAAGAAGATGTGTCTCATATGAGTCCGGGTTCCTAGCCAGTGCCTGTCTGTAAAGACGGAGTGCTTCCTCAGACTCTCCTAGCCCTTCCAGCGCGTAGGCCAGCAACCGAAGCCCGGGCAGGCGAGGTGCGATGTTAACACTTCTGCGCAGATGAGGAACGGCCTCATCGACTCTCCCGGTGGCCAGATAACAAAATCCCAGCCAAAAGGGAACCTCCCACATGTCGGACAGACCTGGGGCGGCGACCGGCCTCTGCAGCCAGACCACGGCTTCGTCGAACCGACGCTGGTCAACCTTCACCATGGCAACCTTGAAACGGACCAGGGGAAAGCGGGGATTGGGCGATCCCAGGCCGATGCCCCGCTGATAAGCCTGAATGGCCGCCTGCCGCTCACTCTCAGCTCTGACCGGATCACCTCGCCGCTGCCAGATCATCCCCAGATCCTTCCTTACATCCCCGAGGTTACTATGATTCCAGACATTCTCTGGATCCAATGACACAGCCTCGAGCAAATACTCGAGGGCTCGCTCTTCCAGCTCCTCGGCAAGCTTCTCGTTGCCCTGCTTGTACTGGTCCCAGCCCCATTCACGGAAGATCGCTCCAAGATTGGACAAAGGCAGCGAGTCCTCGGGGTTGAGCTCGGCGGCGCGTTCTGAAAGTCGAATCGCTTCCCTTCGAAGCCCGGAGTTTCTCTTCGGATCTTTCTGAAAGCGCTCGAAGTAAAGTTGCCCCAGGTTGGCATTGGCGCGGTAGGATTCCGGTGCCTTCGAATAGGTATCTTCCCACAGTGTCACCTGGTCGGCCCAGACCCGGTTTCGAGTCACCGTCAAGAAGGAGAACAGCACGAAGATAGAGAGCAATAGTGCCCCCAGCAGCACGCTGAAGTTTCGCGAGGCCAGCCCTCGGGCACCTATATCGCCAAAGACCAGAGCGACTCCCACCATCGGGAGGTACAGAAAATGATCGGCAGCGATCTCGTGGAATCCTACGATCTGAAGAACGGGAAGCAGGGAGACGAGAAACCAGCCCATCCCCAGAGTCACGAGAGGCCGGTCTCGGTACAAACGAAGCGCCGCGGCGACATACGCAACCGACACGATCAGGCAAAGCAGGGTTGAAGGCTCCGTAAGGCCGCTCGAAACCGGAAAGACTCCTGTGTAGTCCGCAATCAGTGGATAGGGAAAAAGCGCCAGTCTCAAGTAGTGAACGAAGAGCTTGAAGCTCGTGGCCCACTGGTTGAGAAGGCTGCCTCCCCAGTACCCCGCCATTCGGCTGGCCTCCGTCCACACGATCGCATAGTAGACAGCTGCCAGCGCCAGCCCCAGAACCAGGGAATAGAAAAGGGCCCCCGACTTGAGCGCACTTATCAGGCCCCTCTGCTGCCTCACTACCGTACGAACCCGGAGGACACACAGGTCGAGGAGCAGGACGAGGGCCGGAAAGACAACCGCTACTTCTTTTGAAAAAACAGCGAGGAGAATTGCACTTCCCGCCAGGATCAGTCGTCCGCGCGCCCCGTCGCGGCGCCATTGGATAAACCACAATGCGGCCAGCATGAGAAAGAAGGTCGCCAGCAGATCTTTGCGGCCGGAGACGTACCCGACCGCAGCGGTTTGAACAGGATGGACCGCAAACAGCAATCCTCCTAGAAACCCGGCCTCGGTCTTGCCCAGGACCGCGCGAAGAAAGAGGAAAATGAGAACCGAGTTGGCTGCGTGAAGGATCAGATTGAACAGGTGGTATCCGAACGGGTGGAGCCCGCCCACGGCATAGTTGAGTGCGTAGGTAAGCGTTCGCACGGGCCGATACCCGCTTCGTCCCAGGATCCTTTCCCAGTTGAGGTGCAGAACATCGGGATTTTGCTGAATCAGGGTGACGTCGTCGAAGACGAAACCGTGGGAAAGGCTATTCGCGTACAGAGCAGCCACAGCCGCCACCAGAAGCAGGCAGAAGAGGGCAGTCCGGGAAGGGCTCGCGCCTTTCTTCGCTACTCGGCGCCGGGCCCGAGAATTGGCTCTCATGGATGAGACACCCGTTTAGGGACGGGACGGCTGCCCCCTCGCTGATCCTGACCGGTCTCCAAAGCCCCGAGAAGAGAGAGAAGACTCGCTTCCACCTGAGCCCACGAGAACCTGGCTCTTGCCTGCCGTATGTTCTCTTCGAATAAGGCAGCCCGGGGGTCCCGCGAAAAGAGTTCAATCGCATCGGCAAGTGCATCCACATCCCCAGGCGGCACCAGATAGCCGGTCTTCCCGTGCTCGACGACTTCGGCCAGACCACCCACGTCGCTCGCCACGACAGGTTTGAGAAACCCAAAAGCGAGAGGCGCCACACCACTTTGAGTCGCATCCAGGTACGGCAACACGACCAGATCCGTCTCCCGAAAAAGCGCGCCCACGTCCTCGTTGGGAATGTAACGGTCTTTCCAGACCACGCGATCGGCCATCTTCTCCCTGTCAACCATTTCCTTGAAAGGCCTGTCATCGATGTAAAACTCTCCCGCCACGGTCGCGCGGAAGTTCACCCGGTCACTGAGACGAGCCAGGGCTCGCAGGAATACCCCCAGACCCTTGTACGCCCGGATATTTCCGAAGAAAAGCAGGCGGAGCTCATCCCCGCCCCCGGGTTCTGTCCGGTTTTCCGATTCCGTCTGCAACTCCCGGAAAAAATCGTAGACCGGATGGAAAATTTTTCGGACCTCGGCGGCCGGCTTGAAGCCTTCGACCTGGGAGGACATTTCCGCCGAATGGACCAGAAACCCATCGGCGTGTCGGAAAGCCTTCCGGATAAGCCGCTCGACGAGCCACGATGACCCTGGAAAGACCGGAATCTCATGCGGAAAGATATTGTGACACAGCAAGACCTGCTGGAGCGGCTGCCCCCGGGTGAGACGTTTCATGATCGAGGAATAGCAAGGTCCGAAGCAGGGATGCCACCACTGGAAGACAACGGCCCGAGGGGAAAACCGTAAGATCCGGGCGGAAGCTGCACGCCAACTGGAGGGACGGAAGGGGTTCAGAAGCGGTTCCGCCGGCGTCGCCAGATAACGCACACTCGAGTCTTCCTGAGTCCTACCCGGAAACAACAGCTTCGGATATTGCCTGGACAGAGAAATGAGCAGAGTCTGATGGTTCTTCCGAAGCTCTTCGTCGAGGCAAGAAGTATAGTGCGCGATACCCCCTCGCAATGGATGTGCGGGACCGACCAGCGCAATCCTCATTCGTCAGCTACTGTAATCGGGCCCAGGACCTCCTGGATCGAGTATTCACCTTCTTTTCTCGAAGAGTAAGCGATCATTTCGGCCAGAAGGCCGAAAAAGATGAACTGCACACCAACCAGGAGCAGGACAATCCCGAGGAAAAACAGCGGCCTGGCCACGATCGGATGCCCCAGGAACCAACCCGCAGTCAGATAAGTCTCCACGGCAAAACCCGCCAGGAAGGAGAACACCCCCAGAATCCCGAAGACATGCAGGGGCTTGCTGTTGTAGCGGGTCAGCATGATGACGGTGCAGAGATCAAAGAAACCGCCCATGAACCGTCCGGCTCCAAACTTACTGACCCCGAAGGGGCGCGACCGGTGGGAAACCGCAACCTCACCAACCCGAAAGCCCCGATAGCTGGCCAGCACCGGAATATAACGATGCATCTCACCGTAGACACGAATTTCTGCGATGACCTCTCTCCGATAGGCCTTGAAACCGCAGTTGATGTCGTGCAGAGGCACACCTGTCAGGAGAGCTGTCGTGAAATTAAAAACCCTGGAAGCCAGGCGTCTTGTGAGCGGGTCATGGCGAACACGTTTCCACCCCGACACCAGGTCGTACCCTTCCCCCAGTCGTTCCAGGAGTTTCGCCATTTCGCTGGGCTGGTCCTGAAGATCTGCATCCATGGTCACGATGCAGTCTCCCCTCGCGCACGCAAAGCCGGCCGTCAGAGCCGCGGACTTTCCAAAATTCCGCCGGAACCGGATAACCCGGATCCGGGAATCGGAGCTGAGGAGCCGGCGCAGGACGTCCAGTGAGCCGTCCGAACTGCCGTCGTCGACAAAAATGAGCTCGAAGCTGTAAGGAAGCTGATCGATCTCTGTAGCAATCTCGGTGTAGAGTTGCTCCAGAGCTTCCTTTTCGTTGAATAAGGGTACGATTACGGATATTCTCTTCATCACCCCGCAGGGATGGAGATTATACCACCTGGCGGGGGCCTTCCCTCAGCCCGACAGCCCGAAGGAAAGGGAGTTCCAAGATGACCTTATGAAGGTTCTTGTTACTGGCGGGGCCGGCTTCATTGGCTCGCACCTCTCCCGCTATCTGCTGGCGCAGGGGAACAGCGTCAGGGTCGTCGATAATCTCTCCACCGGCCGGGTCGAAAACGTAAGAAACCTGCTCGATCAGCCCGGCTTCCAGCTGGAAGTGGACAGTGTCCTGAACTCGAGAGTGATGTCCCGGGCGATGGAGTCCTGCGATACCGTCGTCCATCTGGCCGCCGCCGTGGGAGTCCAGTTGATCGTGAGCGATCCGGTTGGAACCATTGAAACCAACGTCAAGGGCACTGAGGCCGTTTTGGAACTCGCCGAAAAGGCGCAAAAGCGTGTTCTCCTTGCCTCCACTTCGGAAGTGTATGGAAAGAGCTCGAAGATTCCCTTCTCTGAAGACGACGACCTGGTTTTCGGCCCCACCACCCGGGCTCGTTGGAGCTATGCCTGCAGCAAGGCCATCGACGAGTTTCTGGGACAGGCCTACTGGCAAAAAAAGGAAGTCCCGGTCACGATTGTGCGCCTGTTCAATACCGTGGGCCCCGGACAACTGGGCCGCTATGGCATGGTCCTTCCCACTTTTGTCCGGCAAGCCCTGGAAGGCCGGCCTCTCACAGTGTTCGGAGCGGGCACTCAGTCGCGCTGTTTCTGTCATGTGGAGGATGTTGTCAAAGCTCTCGGCCAGATCTTAAGGGAGCAGAAAACCGTCGGAGAAGTCTATAACCTGGGATCCGACGAGGAAGTGACGATCCTGGCCCTGGCTGAGAGGGTCCTCGAAATCACGGGCAGTTCTTCGGGAATCACTGTCATCCCCTACGAAGATGCTTATGCCCCCGGTTTCGAAGACATGCTCCGGAGAGTCCCTGACCTGCAGAAAATAAGGGAAGCCATCGGCTTCTCCACTTCCTACGACCTGAACCGAATCATTCGGAGCATTGTCCGCCACACCCGGTCAACTGCCGCGGCGGGTGAGGATCACCTTGAGAGTTTCGAGCAGGATCAGAAGATCGAGTGAAAGGCTGTAATTGTAGATATAGGCGAGATCGTACTTGACCTTGCTCTCCGGCCGTGTCGCATAAGAACTGCGGACCTGAGCCAGGCCCGTCAACCCGGGCTTCACTTTGTGCCTGTCGCTGTATCCCGGGACTCTTTCTTCGAAATCTTCAACAAAGTGGGGTCGTTCCGGCCGGGGTCCGACGAAGCTCATATCCCCTTTCATCACATTCCACAACTGGGGCAACTCGTCGAAGCGAAATCGCAGCAGCAGGCGTCCGACACGTGTCACCCGGGGATCATTCGGGACCGCCAGCGTGGCACCCAGGGCCTTCTCGGCATCCTCGACCATGGTCCGGAACTTAAACAGCCTGAAGGGTACCCCGTTCTGGCCGACCCGCTCCTGAACGAAAAGGATCGAGCCGGCTGAGGTCGCCTTGACGGCGGCACTGATCAGGATCATGAAGGGGAAGCTGAGCACCAGCCCGGCGGCCGAGATGGTCGCGTCGAAAAGCCTCTTCAAGAACCGTTCGAAAGGCTCGTTCGGATTTTCCTTGACCTCGATGAGCGGAGTGTCGTGAATGTTGATATGCCTGAGCTTACCGATGGTAATGTCGAATGTAGACGGAAGGATTCCAATATTGACCCGGGATTTCTCCTGTAACCGACACAGCTGATTCAGGACACTGTCACGCCAGGAAGGCGCCGAGCAGAACACGACTTCATCGACGCCGTAGTGATCCACAATCTCCCCCTACATTCGAAACGTCGCCCAGGACAGGTAGTCTGGAACCTCCCTCCCGAGCGGTTTCGGGATGCTCCAAAACAAGGCCCACGATCTCCGCCTCGGGACTCCTCGCGACGTTGTCGAGCAGTTCCTTGGCATGACCGAAGCGCCGACCGACAACCAGAATCCGCCGGGTCCGTTTTCTGGTTCGGCTTCTCAAGTAGGCTCTCCAGGCGAGCAGCCCAACGAAATTCCATCCGCCAAAAAGTAAAAGTACCGTTCTGGGAAACATCCACTCGGTAAAGAACAGGGTTGATGTTACAGCCGACACCTGGAGGATACAGGCAATGGAAACGAGCACTACGAGCTCACGTTTTCGCACCTGCCGCAGATCATCATAGAGTCCCATGAGATAGGGGAACAGGACCTGGGAGGCTACAAGGATCAACCAGGGATGGCTCACGGCCAGCCACTGCAGGTGGCTCATGAGATCCTCGGTAAACGGTATCTTCAGGTAGATCCGCATGCACCAGGCAGCGGCATAAGCCAGGCAGCCCACCAGCAGGTCACTCAGGACCAGAAAAAACCTGTTGGACAGAACCGAGTCGACATTTCCATTGGACCGAGCAGGCACACTCCGGACACCAGCTGTCATACTTACCTGACTTGCCTTCATTCTGCTCCGGGCTCCGCCACCCGCGGCACCGCTAAATTATA
Source organism: Acidobacteriota bacterium (assembly GCA_965205615.1). Taxonomy (GTDB): domain Bacteria; phylum Acidobacteriota; class UBA6911; order RPQK01; family CBDAPI01; genus CBDAPI01. The sequence goes on from CBDBHK010000020.1 coordinate 386,062, forward strand.
ATATAGTGGCGTGCCGCCATCAGTATCCGTCGTGGTCGTGAACTACAACGGAGAGCAATTTCTCAGCAGCTGTCTCGATTCAATTCTCTCCCAGTCCGTCCCGCCCGACGAAGTCATTGTGGTTGACAACAACTCCGTCGACGGAAGCCTCCAGGTTCTACATTCTTTTCAGGACCCCGGCCTCAGCGTACTTTCTCTTCCTGACAATGTGGGATACGCGGCGGGCTGCAATGCAGGGATTCGAGAGTCCAGAGGAGACCTCGTCGCCGTGATGAATAACGACATCGTCCTGGATCGGGATTGGCTCAGAGCGCTGCTCGACCACAACTCACCAGAGTGGTCGTTCTGGGCCTGCAGAATCGAGTGTGCGGCGCCGGGCGGGCGGATTGACAGCGCCGGCGACGGAATGGCTGTAGTGGGAACGGCCTTTAAGATCGGCCATGGGGACCCGGTCGAGCGGCATCTCGAATCTCGAGAAGTCTTCGGTCCCTGCGGGGCTGCCGCACTCTATCGAAAGAGCCTCCTGGACGCCGTGGGCGGTTTCGATCGCGACTACTTCCTGGTCTACGAAGACGCCGACCTGAACTTTAGAGCCCGACTGCTTGGTTTTCGATGCCTCTATGTAGCTGACGCTCGCGTCATTCACCGGGTCAATACCAGCATTGGGACCCTCAGTGCCACCTACGTTTACTACGGCCACAGGAACTCGGAATACGTCTTTTGGACGAACATGCCGACAAGGCTACTCCTTGTATACCTGCCGGAAAGAGCCCTGTTCAATCTGCTCTCTCTGTTCTTTTTCACCTGGAACGGTCGGCTGAGGGCGTTCTTCCAGGCCAAGCTTGCCGCCCTCCGGGACCGGCGTGTGATTGCCGGCAAGCGAGCGCGTGTTCAGCAGGGACGGACCGTGGAGACTCCGGAGGTTCGACGTCATCTGGAACGGAACTGGTTGAAGTATCGGCTCAACATCTCGGATCCATCGTGACCCAGCTGGCCATCGTCATCGTTAACTACAACTCCACGGGTGATCTCCTCCGGTGTCTGGCCGGCATCCGAGAGGATCCGGCGGGAAATCAGGTTCAAGTCATCGTTGTGGACAACGCCTCAGAAGGCCAGCCGGGGCTGCAGGACCAGTTGCGCCCTTTTTCCCCGGAGCTCCTGCTCAATGGTAAAAATGAAGGATTCGGAAGGGCGTGTAACCGGGGAATCCGTCATTCCTCTGCACCTTTCCTGTTGCTTCTGAACCCGGACGTCGTGCCCCACAAGGGCGCCATTGACAAGTCGTTGAGGTATCTGAAGGGCAGACGCCGGACGGGTATTGTCGGGTGTCGTGTTTTGAACCCGGACGGGAGTCTTCAGCTGGCCTGCCGGCGCTCCATCCCAACCGTGGGGAACTCCCTCTATCGGTTCCTGGGTCTGAGCAGACTGTTCCCGCGCAACCGGAAGTTCGGGGCCTACAATCTCACCTATCTGGATGAAGACGAAACTCATGAGATTGAAGCAGTATCCGGCTCGTTTCTGATGTTTCGGCGGGAGCTGGCCGACGAGATTGGTCTGCTGGATGAGCGCTTTTTCCTCTATGGAGAAGACCTGGACTTCTGCTATCGGACCCTCCTCGCCGGCTGGAGGGTAGAGTACTACGCCGCGGCATCTGTGACCCACCGGAAGGGCCGTAGCTCAGACCAGAATGCGGCCACAAACACGGTTCACTTCTTTGAGGCAATGAAGATCTTCTACAGCAAGCACTACGCACCTGCTGCACACCCTCTGAAAACCCGACTGGTCATGGCCGGCAAGCGATTGAGTCAGTACCTGACGACGTCGCCGCGGGTCGCATCCAGGCGCTAGTAGCCCGTGGCGGTTGCTGGCTGACGGCAAATCAGAGCCCCCGGCGGAAGCCGGGGGGATTAATTGTGAGGTCCTGCAGCCATTCCTCCCGGCCGCTCCCGCAGCCGGCTCTGAACACTTCACAGGACCTAGTGCACTGTCCGGAAAGTTCACGACGCGGACTTCCCGGACAGCACACTAGTCAACCGGCCAGTTCCCGGTAGACCTGAAGCGTCGCGGCGGCGGTCTGCTTCCAGGGGAACTGGCGGGCCCGCTCCAGTCCCCGCTGTCTGAAGGAAGCCCGATCCCGGAGCGCCTGCTGGATGGCGGCAACCAGTGCCCCTTGTTCGGGCTCGACCAGCAAGGCAGCCTGACCGCACACCTCCGGTAAAGAGGCACGATTCGAGCCTACGACCGGGACACCGCAGGCCATGGCTTCCAGCAAAGGCAGTCCGAACCCCTCGTAAAGAGAGGGATAAACGAAAACACTGGCAGCCGAATAGATACCCTTTAACCCACATTCACCATATAGGACCCCAAGATTGCTTGTCTGAATCGATGTAAACTACTATAATTAAAGGAGATATAGAACATAAAGGGGGCAAGGAATGGCTCACCCCAAGGGTGAAGGTGTGAAGGTCGGTTTTGATGGCAGTATCAGGCTTGAGTTTCATGGTGCTAAGGTCACATCGGATGCCGGACTTCTCGCCTATCGTGATCTGGATGAGGCGTTGGGTTTATTCGATAGTGTGCCCTTCGTGTTTCACGATTCGCGGACCGGGCGCAACATCCAGCACCACCTCACGGCCTTGATGCGTCAATCGGTATACAGCCGTCTCGCTGGCTATGAAGATGTCAACGATGCCCATCGCTTATCGGTTGATCCGACGATGCGAAGGATCACCGGAAAGAAGCTCGACGATAAGAATGCCGCCAGCGCCAACACGATGGGTCGATTTGAGACCCAGATGCTGTCCGTCGAGAACAACCTGCAAGCCCTTTCGGAAGTCAATGGTCGATGGGTGGAAAGAGCGCTGCAGAAAACAACTCATCGACGCATCATTCTGGATATGGACAGTTCAGCTAGTCCGGTCCACGGCGAGCAAGAAGCCTCTGCCTACAACGGGCATTTCGGATGCACTTGCTACCATCCGCTGTTTTGCTTCAACCAGTTCGGAGATTGCGAAGGTTTCATGCTTCGGCCCGGCAACGTGCACAGTGCGGACCGTTGGAAGGAGATGCTGGAACCAATCGTGGCTCGGTACGAGAAGAAGAAAGTCCGCAAATACTTTCGGGGTGATGCAGCCTTCGCCAAGCCAGAGATTTATGAATACTTGGAGGAGAAGGGCTTTTTGTATGCCATCCGGCTTCCCGCCAACCAGGTGCTTCAAGAAAAGATCGAACACCTGCTGACCCGACCGGTGGGGCGCCCACCCAGAAAACCCGTTGTTTGGTTGGCCGATTTCAAATATCAAGCCGCCAGTTGGGACCGGCCTCGTCGGGTGATTGCCAAGGTCGAGTGGCATCGCGGCGAACTCTTTCCGAGAGTCGGTTTCATCGTGACCAACAGGAGCGCACGAGCCCAAGGGGTGGTTCACTTTTACAACGGTCGCGGCACGGCTGAGCAGTGGATCAAGGAAGGCAAGTATGCCTTGAACTGGACGCGGTTGTCCTGCCAGCACTTTGTCCCGAATCAGGTGAGGTTGGCTCTGTTTGTTTTGGCCTACAACCTGGGCAATTTTCTGCGCCGTCTGGTCCTTCCCAGAAGAATCAAACACTGGTCCCTTCGAACCCTATTGGCCAAGTTGATCAAGATCGGAGCGAAGGTGGTTCACCATAGTCGAATCGTGACGTTTCAGATGGCGGAAGTCGCGGTCAGCAAGGAGGTATGGGCCGAGATGTTATCTCGGATTGACCGCTTGAGATGGATCAGAGCCTAGCACCAAGTGTTTCTGATCGAATGGGTGGAGAGGTGTCTCCACTGATCAGATTTCGGCAAAGGCGCCTGGATAACTCTGGGCTTAGAGGCCCTTTTCAGGCGGAAAGATGCCGAGGGAATCGTTGACGCGAGGGTGGAGGGCTGATAAGTTTTGATCATTCATCACCGGGAGGTCAGAGGAAATCGGATCCGAAGTTGATATGAGGAATGTCGGGTTAATGGTTAGCAACCGTCGAAAATTCCTCGCGAACTCAATTGCGGGCTTTGGCCTGTTGGCGGGAGCAAGCCGATTACTAGGCCAGGCTTTTGACCACGCCATCATTGGCAGCTACACCAGCATCCCGGGGTACGGCTTGGACCAAGCCATCGAACTCATTCGGCAACTAGGATTCCAAACAATTGAAATGCATCCAATGGGTGTAGCGGAGCCAAGACCGGGCCTTTCTCCGGGCTTCCAGTTCGATCGCCTGAGCGAGGAAGAAAGACGCAAGATCAAATCTGCTGTGGCAGGCTTTCGCCATGTTTCCACTCATTTGCCCTTTGCCGATCTGCACTGTTTCTCTGCCTATGAGCCGATTGCGGAATTCTCTGTCAAACAGATCGACATTGCACTGAAGGCGAGTGCCTACATTGGCGCGGAGGTCGCGACCATCCATGCACAGGCGCCTCGGCAGCAGACCCTGGAGCAGATTTGGCCTGTCATGCTCGAACGTTTCCGACGCTGGGGGGACATTGCAAAAGAGGCAGGCTTGCGACTGGCAATTGAAACCGGTTACCCCCGCTCGGTGCGTGATTATGTCAGGCTGATCCAGGGAATCGACCACGAATCCGTCGGGGCCACCATTGATGTCGGCCATCAGGGCGGCTACGCCGAATTGGTCAGCAGGGTCAGGCCGGAGGAGCGGGGAACCCCCAAAGGGATCAAGGCCTACAACGATGTCACTCATGAAATCATAGATCGGTTGGGCCCGAAGGTATTCCACTTCCACGTGCACGACATCGAGCCGGACACATGGGAGGAACACAAGCCGCTTTACTACGGGTTCGTAGACTACCCGCGCCTTCTCAGAAAGCTGCGCGAAATCCGCTACACCGGCCTGCTTGTGTTCGAACTCGTCGGACCCGCCTCGGAAAGAAGCAAACACCTGGCCGACAGCAAACGGAAACTGGAAGAATACCTTGCCGAAGCCTGAACCCGTGGGATGGATTGACCTGGGCCTGCCGCCCCACTGGATCCCTCCCGTTCCTCTTCTAAAAACGTCCGCTACTTGCGTCCATCTGATTCTCCAGTCTACATTCCTCTAAACGGCAGAGCCTGAAGGGCTACACCCTACTTGCCCGTTTCGATGACGTAATGGAGCGTACCTTTGGAGCAGCGGCCTATTGGCAGCGGCCATTGTTCTTGCAGACCAGCGAACAGCACTCGTTGTCCACTGTGCAGTCTGCATTCTTCGGCTCGCACGAGCAGGCACAATCATCTCTGCAGTCGAGTTGGTCGGCGCAGTCGGTTCTTCCGTCACAGTCGTTGTCGATGCTGTCGCTACAGGTAAGACCGGAGATTTCTGACTCTATACCTTTTGGCCATGACTGTGGCAGTCGTTTCCGAGGTCCAAGTCCCGAAGAACGGGTGCTTTATAGCAGCGGAAGGGGTGCCGGGAGTTACTCCAGGATGGTCACACACGGACCCTTAGAGTAATTTTTCACACCGTTGCGGCTCAAACCCCTTAGAGACAGTTTGAAGGGAACTTGACAGCCTCTGTCGGAGTGTCGATGCTGGCCGTGGCGTAACACAAGAGGAGAAACCACCATGGCCACAGACGTTGTTAAACAGATTCGTAGAAGGACTCGCCGGAAGTTTTCCGCCGATGAGAAGAGCCGGATCGTCCTGGAGGGACTTCGGGGCGAAATCCCGATCACCGAGCTGTGTCGACAACAAGGTATTCAGCCATCGATCTATTACAAATGGTCGAAAGCCTTTCTGGATGCCGGCAAGAACGGGTTGACTCGGTAAACGAAGTTGTCACAGTAAGATCTCTTCTTAGAGACCAATGTTGCTATGGTGGCGTTGGCTTGGCACTCTCTGCCACACGTATGATCGCGTCGAGCTTCTCTTCGATCTCCGAGTCAATTTCTTCGGGTGGCACATACTGAGCGAGCTCATAAAAGCTCTTCTTTCTCATTAGATTAGGCAGGTCGAGCTTTTTGAAGTACTTCACGAACAGCGGCTCCAGGAAATCGTCGCTCACCTTGGCGTCGGTGCGCCATGGCGAGACTTTACCCAGCGTTTGCATCGCTCTCTCAACATCCTTGATGGACTCATGCATCGCGCGCATGCGCCGGTCGACTTCAGTGCTTGAAAATAGGGGTCCATGTGCTTCTTGTTCGGCCGATGCTATTGCATATCTCTCCAGAGTCGCTATGGAGCAAAAATAGTTTTCGATCTCCCGTCGCTCCCAACTTAGATATTCAATGCCATTAATCGTCGGAGTTTCATCTCCAGAGTGATCGAAAAGAACTGCGGCTTGCAGGTCCGGTAAAGCCTCTTTGAGGCCATAGTAGTGATTTCGGACCGATACCCAATGGCTCCCTACATAGTGCACAAACGGCCGTTTCAACACTCTATCAGCGTCTTTGTGGTGGAGACGCCTCGCGAACGCTTGCAATATGGCGAGGTCGGTCGAGCCTTCGAGGTAGAGCACCCATCCAGTCTGTGCTGCTTGACAATAGTGGTCGAAGCCAATCTCATTAAGCGCCTTCCGAACCTGGCTTCCCCGGTCATCAATCCGGTGCGGCGGCCCCACGAAGGCGATTACCATATCTTTTCTAGCGGCTTCGTTCAGGAGCACCTCGGAGTGGCTTGCAGCGATGATCTGGCTGCGACTCTCGGAGGCCGCATCTGTGAGCAGTTTATAGATCTCACGCTGGCGAAGAATTTCGAGGTGTGCGTCCGGCTCGTCGAGCAGGAGCACGGCGTCTGGGTTAGCGTACATGTACGTCAGAATGAGCAGCGTCTGCTGCAAGCCCCGGCCACTGGAAGAAAGGTCGAGCGTAACCCCATGTTCCTGGTAGGTCATGGTGATCTCGCCGCGCTCCTTGATATAACGCGCGGGATTGAGCTTCGCCCCGAACAGATCCTCGATCTGCTCGACTAGCTTTTTCCAATCCTCGGGCTGTTCCTGGTGAATACGGATTTACAAAGGTCCTGGCCACGATCACTTTGTTGTTGGCAAACCCCTGGGGCTTCGAGATGGGAAACCCCTCGGGTGCCGCCAGGTCGGGATCCTCAAACATGATGTGATCCTGGTTGATCCCGGAGTCAATCAGTCCGATCCTGACCCCCAGGCCCGCCACTTCAGCCCCCCCGACTTCCTGCCAGGCCTCGGGCGCAGCTACCAACTGGGGAGCCGCATCCATCAACAGACGTCGCTCGCGATTCGGATAGACCCCACGGACCCCGGGTGGCTGCGGAGCTCGAGCACTTCTTCCGACCCGGCCCTCACGACCAGACTGTTGAGGAGAAGTGTCTCCTGATGCAGGACTTCCACGTCCGGCGTGCGGGTCTCACCAAGGGAGTCCAGAAATCGTCTCTGACTCGTTTCAACGGCGCGCACTTGCCGGCCCGGTTTGGCGCCGCTCAAGGCTCGTCGAGATTGCCGGGCTGTCCCCCCGGGATGATCCCGCATGATACGCTCCGCCACGGAAGGCTCCCGAAGCACAACGATGTAGGTGGACCGCCCCTGCACCATCGGACCCGCCTGGTAAGCGCGAGGTGCCTGGGCTAAGATAGCCAGCGCCAGAGTCGCGGCAATCAGGGATCTCTTCATGAAGAACCGGTCACTCATCAGGGATCTGAGCTACTCACTTATAGCAACTGCTCTGGTCGTATTCCTACTGCTCGTTTTCACCCCTGAGGTCTTGCCTCCCCTGGCGAGCTTTGCGTATCTTCTCCTGGGCGTCGGGATTCTGCTCCTGCTCGCCGACAAGTCCACGAAGATTATACAGCAGGAGAGAGTTCGCCGGTCGTTCGTCCGCTGCGAATCCTGCGGCTGGGACGGGAGCGGTGAGAAGGTTTTCCGCTCGGGGACGTGCCCGGAATGTGATTCGGGGAGGCTGTCTGTTATTGAGAAGGGTTGAAGGTTAAAAGTTGAAAGTTGTTGAAGGTCAGAAGTTGACGTCCAACCTTTAACCTTCAACTTCTACAAAAACCACCCATGACACACTCTGCACCACCCTCGCCCGACCGTGTGGGCTATATCCTCGACCCCCGATTCCTGGACCATGCAACTCCGGAGGGCCATCCGGAACGACCCGAGCGTCTGCAGTCTATAGTCGAAATGCTCCGCAGATTGGAGGGCAAGGACCGCTGGAATCGCATTCGAGCAAAGAAAGCGGATCCGAGCCTGCTCGCCCAAATCCACTCCGAGGCCATGCTGAAGACCCTCCAGGAATCGTCCCGCCGGCCCTTCACCCGCTTCGGCACCGACACCTATGGCGGGGTCGCCTCCCGGGATGTCGCTCTTCTGGCTGCCGGAAGTGGGGTGAAGCTGACCGGAAGGGTCCTGGACGGGAGCCTGGACAGCGGCTTTGCCTTGATTCGCCCGCCTGGCCACCACGCCGAAAGCAACCGAATTATGGGTTTCTGCCTGCTCAACAACGTGGCCCTGGCCGCACAGGCCGCTCTGCAGGAGATCGGCATAGAGCGGGTGGCGATCATCGACTTCGATGTTCATCACGGAAACGGCACTCAGGAGATTTTCTATTCACGTCGAGACGTGTTTTACCTTTCGACCCACCAGTATCCGCTTTATCCCGGGACGGGGGCCCTGCAGGAAAACGGACAGGGTCACGGTCTGGGATTCACAGCCAACTTTCCACTCCCGGCAGGACTCGGGGATTCGACCTACACGAGTCTGTTTTCCGATCTTCTTTTTCCGCTTGTGGAAGCGTTTGAGCCCCACCTGATCCTGGTGTCCGCCGGATACGACGCCCACAGGGCGGATCCACTGGCCACCATGGACGTGAGCGCCGAAGGCTTTCGACAGATGACCGGGCAGCTCAACCGGCTGGCGGCGGCCACCTGCCAGGGCAAGATCGTCTATTTTCTGGAAGGGGGCTACAATCTGGAGGCGTTGGCCAGGAGCGTCGAAGCGACGATTCGGGAAACTCTGTCGCCCGGGACAGACCGTTTCAATCGCGACCGATCAGACTTCTACAGAAGCTACCGCGAGCAAGCGGCGACCCGGCTGCGCAAATGGTGGCCGTCACTCTGATGTCGGTTCTCGCGGCCGTAGGGGCCGGCCTGGTGCCGGCCCGTTGGGCAGATCTAGGCTGGAAAGGCTTCTTCAAGTACCTCGGGCAGGCGGTAAACCGTCGCGCAGGTCTCGCACTTCAAGAGGACCAGTTTACGATTGCGGCCGAATTCCGTTTCGATTTCCTTGAGCAGACCCTCTTCCGTCTCGTTGTAGTAGCCGGCGAAAGGATGATAGCGCTTGAGACCCCCGTGACACGGTTTGCCCTTCTCATTCTTGTTGCTGCACACGACCTGCCGCGGAATCAGATCCTTGATCACTGTCTTCCCCTTTCTCGTCCGCCCATCCCGGGTCGCCAGGGTCCTTTATGAAGTTTCCCACCCTTCAACTTCCAACCTTAAACTTTTAGCTTTCGGCTTCAACCCAAACCAGCCCTATACTCCTCTTTACGCAAAACCCGCATCAAACGCTGGAGCGGGTACGTATTCACCACACTCTCTGACGGCAGCCAGGCCCGTCTCGCCGTCGCGACGCCATACTCGATCATGTCCAGAGCCTTGCGGCTGTGTGCATCCGAGTTCACCGCAATCAGCGCGCCCTGATCATACGCCATGCGAGCTGCGACGTCATTCAAATCGAGCCTCTTGGGATGCCCGTTGATCTCGAGACAGACTCCGTTTTCGCGGGCCGCCTCGATCACGGGCTCCAGTTCTACCTGGTAGGGCCGCCGCCTGAAAAGAACCCTCCCCGTGGGGTGCGCCAGAATATTGACGTGCGGATTGCCGAGAGCACGACAGCTTCTGTCCGTCATGGCGGCCCGGTTCAAATCAAAGCGAGTGTGGATGGACGCTACAACCACGTCAAGACGGGAAAGCACTTCATCACTCATATCCAGCCTTCCGTCCGCGAGGATGTCCACCTCGATCCCGCTCAGCACGCGCAGTCCCGGCTGGGACTGGTTGAGCCGATCCACCTGCCGGCACTGTGCAAGCGCCGCCTCTTCGTCCAGGCCTCGGACCACAGGCAGAGCTCCGGAGTGATCGGTCAAAGCCAGGTATTCATAACCAAGAGCCAGAGCAGCCGATATCATTTCCTCCATGCTGTCCCTGCCGTCCGAAGCGGTCGTGTGCAGGTGGAGGTCACCCCGTATCTTTTCTCGACGAAGCAGCTCAGGAAAAGGCCCCTCCTGGGCGCGTTCCAGCTCGCCTCGATTCTCGCGTACCTCGGGGGGAATGAAGGACAACCCGAGCCTGGTGTACACCTCCCTCTCCCGGGTTCCGCCGGCTCTTTCTCCGCTTTCGGCGCGAAAGAGGCCGTATTCACTGATTTTGTATCCCTTCCGCTTCGCGTACTCCCGGAGGGCCACGTTGTGCTCCCGGGATCCGGTAAAATACTGCAGGGCGGCACCAAACTGATCAGCCGCGACGATCCGCAGATCACACCCCGGCCCCCGGTCCAGCCGGACCGAAGCACGAGTCGGACCGTTAGCCAGAATCTCCCTGACTTCAGAGTATTGAAGAAAGGTCTTGACGACCTCCCCGGGTTTCTTGCTGGTCACCAGAATGTCGATGTCTCGGACTGTTTCCTTCCACCTGCGAAGGCTTCCCGCCACGGCGATCCTGTCTAGATCGACTCCCTCCTCCAGATGCCCGACGATCGCGGCGGCCGCTTTCCGCACGTGGTCCAGCCGGTGTCTCCCCCGCGTACTCAACAGTAGCTCGATGGAGCCAAGGATCTTCTCTTCGCTCTTCACTCCCATCCCTGGAAGCCCCCGGAGGCGGCCCTCGGCGGCGGCGGCCTGCAACTCTTCGAGAGTCTTGATGCCGAGTTCGCTCCAGATCCGCTTGACCTTCTTTGGGCCCAGGGTGGAAACCCTGAGCAGATCGAGGAGTGAGAGAGGTACTCTTTCCGCCATCCTTGTGAGTTCCCGGCAACCACCGGTTTCGAGAATCTCGCCAATGCGCTGCATGGTCCCGGCGCCGACGCCGGGGACTTTACTGAGGCGCTCCGGGTTTTCCTCCATGCTCCGGTCGACACGGAAACTGAGGGTCTGCAGGGTCTCAGCAGCGCGACGAAACGAGCGGATTCGAAAGGGGTTCCCGCCCTCGAGTTCCAGAAGGGCTGCAATCTGCTCGAATATCCGCGCTATGTCCTCGTTTTGCATCTGGCAGCCCTGGCTGCACGGTCGAATTCCGGCCCCCGTAGTGGGAATTCCGCGGCGGCTAGCCCCGCCGACTGGCCAGATACTCCAGACCTTTTCCCATGAGCACCGTAAACTCCTCTTCGTCGCCGGCCCGCACAACCGAGCGCAGGCGTTCAACGGCGTAGAGAAGAGCACTCAGCGATTCGCCTCCATACTCGTTTAGAGACTGTATCTCGAAGTACAGATGAGGATTCTCCCGGGCAACCCTGGCCGCGACGTCCAATTGAGCATCGAAGGTGGTACTGGAAAGTCGGGCCAGGTGTGGGACTGCCTCGCCGCTTTCGGCCAGAGCCGTAAAAAAGGCGATGTTCAACGCATGAGAGAGTCCCAGGACGTAGGCGATCAAGCGATCATGATCTTCCAGATCCATTTCCACCAGTTCGGCCATGGTGGGTTCGAAAAGGCGTCGCACCTCGCGGCTGGCTTCCTCGACTCCCAGCTTGATGAAAATGATGTGCCGCCCCGAAAGGAGTTGCGTATCGGGGCCGAACATCGGGTGAATCGAGCAAACCTTCAGGCCTGCATCCGCCAGGGCAAAGAGTTCCCTGCGAATCGGGCTCTTGAGAGAGCTGATGTCCAGAATCACGCCGGCAGGTCGTCTCTGAAGGAGCCCTTCCAGGATCTGGGGGGCAGTACGGATGGGGCAGGCCACCACGATGATTTCCTGCTCCAGCGAGGCTTCCCTCCAGTCGGAGATACTGGAATGCTCCCCGACCGATGCCTTCGGGTCGGCAATTTCGACTACAAAGCCTTGAGAATCCAGAAAACGGGCAAACCAGCGCCCCATTCTCCCCGCTCCTCCGATGACCAGCACACTGCGACCGTCCCCGCTCCCCTTAAACTCAACCCACTGCTGCTCCTGTTTTGTCAGAGAGTGCCGAATCAGAAGAGAAAGAAGCTCGTCGGCAAGAGCTTCAGGAACTCCCACGTCCCGGGAGACCTGGCGAGCCCGCTCCATAACTTCCTTTTCCTGGGCATAATCCCTGGCGTCCTCACCAAGTTCCTGCTTGATCCGACCGATTCGGGTTGCCGCATCCTGCCGCAGGGCCACCAGGGCGAGAATTCGTTGATCGAGTTCCGCCAGTTCGGCCCGCAGAACGGTCAGGTCGGAGCCAGTGTTTTCCCTGTCATTCATCGTGGTCTCAGACACTCCAGGCGGGAAGAGGCTTCTCTCAACAGTTCCATGCTCTTGCAGAAGGCGAAGCGGACCAGATGACGGCCTCTTTCCGGCTGATGGTAGAAGCTGCTCCCTGGAACCGCGGCCACCCCCACGTTCCTGATCATCCAGTCTACAAAACCGACGTCATCCAGATCCGTCAGGGCACTGATGTCGGCCATGATGTAATAGGCACCTTTCGGCTCCCAGACCCGAAACCCGCAGCTCTTCAGCGTGGACACCAGAAAGTCTCTCCTCTCGGTGTAGTCGTTCAACAACTTTTCGAAGTACGAGTCCGGTGCCTGCAGAGCCTCCGCGCCGGCTTCCTGCATTGGTGCGGGGGAGCCGACGGTCAGGAAATCATGCATTTTTCGAATCGCCGCCGTAATATCGGGTGGCGCCAGGACATAGCCCACGCGCCAGCCCGTCACAGAGAACGTCTTGGACAGGCTGCTGATCGTGATGGTTCGGTCCCTCATCCCCTCCAGGGCCGCCACGAGGTAGTGCTGACCCTCATAGACGATGTGCTCATAGATTTCATCCGTGATGATGTAGAAATCAAACTCCTGAGCCAGCTCCCCCAGGTACTCGAGCTCCTGCAGAGAGAATACTTTGCCGGTGGGATTGTTGGGTGTATTCAGAATCAGAGCACGGATTCCCCCGCGGCCCTGCAACCCTTCGACCAGGGCCCTCACCTGCATGGGATCGAAGGCAAAGTCGTTCTCCAGGTCGAGGCTGGCGAAATGAGGGGTGGCACCCGAGATGATGGCATCCGGGCCATAGTTCTCATAGAAAGGCTCGAAAATGATGATGTTGTCTCCCCGGTTAACCACGCCCAGCATGGTGGAGATCATGCTCTCCGTGGCCCCACAGCAAACTGTGATCTCGAGGTCTGGATCCACCTCGAAATCGTAGAACCTCCGGTAATAGCGACTCAGGGCCTGACGCAGGGAGGGAGAACCCCAGGTGACAGCATACTGATTGACGTCGGCCCGGATAGCGGCACACGCAGCATTCTTAATGAACTCGGGAGCCGGGAAGTCGGGGAAGCCCTGGGACAGGTTGACAGCGCCGTAGTGGTTGGCCAGCCGTGTCATCTCCCTGATGACAGACTCGGTAAAATGCTCAGTCTTGCGGCTGACCCGGCTAGGGGTTTCGCTGTTGATCGGCATGTGCGGATCGGCTCGGCTCGGGGGTCGTCACCCGGGTAAGATTACCAGGAACCGGGCCGATCCGAAATACGCGGGTGCAGCTCGTCATAAGTCCTGACCCAGGGGTCACCACGGGCTGCTCGCCGTCGGGAGTGAGTCATATCAAGCTATATGGCGAGCGAGCGCAACAACGCCAGCGGCGGCGAGGGGCGCCTGAACCGGGGTCAGGACTTGTGACGCGCTGCACTAGTCGACGCGGGGGCCCGAATATTTCGAACCCAGAAGGTCTCTTTCGCCCGACGCCAGAATCCGGACTACTTCCGCGTCAAAGCAGTCTTCCTGGGATCGCACAGTGGGATGCACGCGCCTCTCGTACATATCGCGGCTCCGGTCGATGTCATGGCCGAGCCGATCGTAAATGTCGGAGGTGTCGCGCCCCTCTTCAACCGCCTCCGAATTGTAGAGTTTGATCTCGGAGACAAGGAGCCGCGCAAATCGGAGAGCTTCCTCCCGAAGCACGTCGAAGTCCTTCTCCTCCTCTTCCTCTTCTTCTGTTGCCGCCTCTACGAGCTCTTCCTCTTCGGCCTCCTCTTCCTCTTCTTCCTCCGGCACCTCTTCAACTGGAGACTCGTCGGCCTCAGGTTCTATCTCGGGCTCTTCGTCAAGGGACTCTTCGACAGGCGCCTCCACGCTCTCCGAGGCATCCTCTATTGCCGAGACCGCTTCGACCTCAACGGGGGCGGCTTCAGCACCCTCGGACGGCGTGGACTCCTTGTCCGATTCGCCCTCATCCGGGGGTGCTAGCGAAGGAGGGGGGGCTTTCGCAGCTTCTCCTCCTCCCTGGACATGGCCCTGTTGCAGGGCGTGATTTTTGAGGACCAGTGAAGCCAGAAGGGAAAGGAATTCCAACCCTACCGGTGAGAAGTTCTGGTCCGAATCTGCATAAAGGACAACCGGCACCAACTCGTCAAAGCAGAGTGGGATGCTGACGGCTGCCTTGGGAAGATTGTCCTCATCCGCCCAGCCAAAATCCTTGACCTTCTGGTCCTCTGCGTAGATGACCTTCTGTTCATTCACGCATCTGGCGAGCAGCGACGCCTCATCGTCGACCTTCACTCTGGCCAGATCGTCCAGTTCCAGTCCAGAGGCACGCCAGGGGACGAGGGTTCCATTTCGGTTCAAAGAAAGAACCGAGCGTGGTACCCAGGAGGAGGCCAGTTCCAGGTAGGCCTGCAGGATGTCAGGCTGCGTCTCTCCCTGGACAAGCCGGCGGATGGCGTCATTGGCCAGCGTCAGGAGACTCGTCACTCGAGCCCCGTCGTCTGAGGAGTCTGCACCAAAGTCGAAAGGCAACGCGGAGCTTTCCAGACGCCCCAACCTTTTCGAGATCTCGCTGAGACTCTGATTTAAGCTTTCGATTCTCTCAAGGAGAGGTTCTTGATCCATATCTACTCCCCACCAGTTTTAAACGTTTCAGGTCGCGGTCCCGGTCTGACTCGGGTACGAAGGTGGCAGGCGTTCCGAGCTCATTGCGGAGAAGAAAAGCCTCCTCCGGCTCACGCCAGATCCCACCCAGCCTGTTCAACCAGGATAAGTCCCCGCGATACAGACCTCTAGCGTACCAATTCTCTCCCGTTGCGCGGCTATGATCCACATCACCAAATGACTGATCGATTGTAGCAGCAGGGGGCGAACAGCACCAAAATGCCCCGTCTCGATTCTCTCTTCGGTCGAGTTGCATTATTCTTTTAGGCATGAAAGACCGAATTGTTCAGAAGTTGGCGATCATCGGTCTGGGGAAGCTGGGCGGTGTTCTGGCCCGAGCCTTCCTCGGCCAGGAACTCCTGAGTCGGGACCAGATCAGCGCTGCTGAGGCTGATCGACAGCGAGCCGAAGCAATGGCCCGGGAGTTGATGATTCCGGTGGGCACAGACAACGCCGCTGTCGTGGAGAACGCCGAAATCGTTCTCCTGTGCGTGAAGCCCCACCATATAGGCAGCGTGTGCGACGAGATCGACAGGGCCCTGACGAGTTCCCATCTTCTCATCTCGGTGGCCGCCTCGGTTCCGACTGGCTACATAGAGGACCGCTTGACACAGAGGATTCCAGTGGTAAGAGCCCTACCCAACACCCCTTGCCGGGTAGGCAGCGGCATGACGGGAATCTGCGGGGGAAAATTCGCCGAGTCTGACCATTTAGACCTGACCCGACAGATTTTTGACTCTGTTGGTCGCACGGTCATACTGGGCGAAAAAGACATGAATGCCGTGACCGGCCTGTCGGCCAGTGGACCGGCCTTTGTCTACGTGATCCTCGAATCTCTGGCGGACGCAGGAGTCCGTGTTGGACTTCCCAGGGACACGGCCACGCTGCTGGCAGCACAGACCGTCCTGGGCGCCGCTCGCATGGTACTGGAGACCGGCGACCATCCCGCCCTGCTGAAGGACGGCGTCACGACGCCTGCAGGGTGCACCATTGACGGTCTTCTCGAGTTGGAGGAGGGCAAGCTCAGGGTGACTCTCATGAAAGCCGTCGCGACAGCGGTTCGGCGAGCCGGTGAACTGCTGCCCGATGAAGACGAGTAGTGCCAGCCTCCTTCTGGCTGCCTGGCTCGGCCTGCAGGGGGGATTGCCGGCCAGCCCCTGGGCGACGAGCCCGGCCGGAACCCCGGAGGAGCCGGAGCAAAGGCTTCGAACATTCGAACTCCGCGGGCAACTCGAGTCGGCACCGGGAGTCCGGCTCAAACGTATGTTCTCCCAGGTATCTTTGAGAGGCGCCGATCACCCCATTCGCCTCAGCACAATCACCGATCTGAATGGTCGTTTCAAGTTCAAGAAGGTGCCGGAGGGAACCTACATTATCACCGTGCTCACTCCCAGCAAGCGCACCTCAACCAGGACGATCCAGATGACCCCCAGCTTTGCAGACTCGAAGGGTCGCATTCGCACTTCCATCCTGATCAGTCCTGCTGTCAACAGCGAAGCACACCAGGTTTCGGTTGCCGAGCTGGCAGTTCCCGAAAAAGCCAGGAAGGAATACCGGAAAGCTCAGGCACAGCTGGCTCAGGACCGGACCGAGAACGCGGTTAAGCACTTGAAACGGGCGTTGAGCATCGCCCCCGCCTACCCCGCTGCACTCAATAACCTGGGAACCATCTCCTTCCATGCCGGAAAGTATCAGGAGGCCCGGGAACACTTCGAGAAGGCACTGGAGATTGACCCCACGGCCTATTCACCGCTGGTCAATCTGGGTGGAGTGCTGAGTTCAATGGGCCTGTTCGGTGAAGCCCTGGAGATTAACCTGAAGGCCGTCCAGCGCAGACCTCTCGACCCCCTGGCCCACTCACAACTGGGTATCACCTACGAAGGCCTGCAGCAGCTCGACAAGGCGGTCGCCGGCCTCCGGGAAGCCAAGCGGCTGGAACCCTCCCACTTCAGCCATCCCCAGCTTGCTCTGGGCCGCATATTCCTCAAGCAGGGCCTGGTGGAGGATGCCGTCAGGGAGTTCAGTGAGTTCGTCTCTCTGCATCCGGACTCACCCTCGGTGGCCGCGGCCCGGGAATTCCTGGCCCGGGCCGGCGCCCGGGATCAGAACTGACGGTAGCTCCCGGTCCATTCGGGCTGGGGAGTAGCCCAGATAGCCAGGGAGAGACGAAGCAGGAAACCAAGCGTCAGGACTATGAGCAGGGCTCTCGGGGCGCGGCCGGGCATTTGTGCTGTGGGATGTCAGGTGAGGTCGGTCGTCATCCCTCTGGTTCGCCTCTGGAACTCTTCCCTCGACATCCCTTCAGGCCGCCGGGGGTGCGGCCATTCTCCCTCAGAGAGACGTGCCAGCCGGTTGTGCTCCGAGTCGGACTGAACCTGCAGGGAGTTGCCAAACCCGAACCAGAACCCCCGCCACTCGCTCCAGGACCAGAGAAAAGCCACTCCTGCCGCCGCCACCAGGGACGAGACCGAAAAACCAGTGTACCGCCGGGTGCGCAGAAAAGCCTTGAGCCCACGCTGCCATCTAACCAGGCCGATGAGCGGAAAAACAAGGCCGTACAGGAAACGTCGCCAGGGCGGCCAGGAGATGGATCGCTGAGCCGCCAGGCTTCTCCCAATGGCGGGGTAGAGGGTCAAGGTACCTGCAAGGTTCGAACCGTCGAAATGCCAGCTGACCATATCGGATTCACAGTAAAAGCGATGGCCCTTTCGGCGCAACTCGATCATCATCAGGGCCTCAGCCACCAGAAATTGCTCGAGCTTTTCGTCATCCCCCATCAGGACTTCCCGCCTGAACACGCTTCCGTGTCCCGCGATGAACGGCATTTCCCCTCCCTCCGCCGGGTACATCCATTGACCGTAACCCACCAGCATCTTCCCGCGGGCCAGGCTCGTTTGCGGATTGGCTGACAGGAAGGCTCCGCCCACGCCGGCCCAGCCTTCCTCCAGCCTCTCCAGCACCCGCTCGCACCAGACCGGTTCAGGAAAGCAGTGATCCTCCGTAAACATGACGAATTCGGTTTCGGCCTCGCGGCAGCCGATGGCCCTGGCTTCCGCCAGGGTTTTGCCTTTCCCGCATTCGAGAAAGCGCAGGGGCCCAACCTGCTGCTGGACGTCGTCGGGGAGTTGGAAGAGGCTCAGATCCTGACAGACGACCAGGATTTCCAAGCTGTCTCGGGCCGTTTGACGCTGCAGCCAGAGAAGAACGTCACGGACCTCGGCAAAGGTGTCGAGGCCCGCCAGGACTGCCGTCAGCTTCTTTCCCTGTTGCATGGGCTGGGTGGCACCCGGGATCCGCGAGCTTCCAGTGCCGAAATTCATTCTATTCCAAGAGCCGGCAACAGGCGAACTACCTGCGCCCGGGCGGCCGTGTCTCCACTCATCGTCGCAAGAACCGATAGCGTCCGATCCAGCAGGCTCTCTCGAGAGGGTAAAGGAATCTCCTGAAATACACGTCGTAAACGGCAAGAGCGCGCTCCCACCAGCCCGGGGGTGGAGTCGGAATCGGGACCTGGGCCAGCACTTCCCGGTACTGCCTGAACAGGGGGCGGCGGAGGGGAATCCTCCACGGCTTGAATGCACCGGCAAAGTGTGCGATCCAGGGCGGGCTGGAGAGGAGCTTTCGACTCTCGACCGAAAGGTGGCGGCCGCCAAATGACCGGCCGGACAGGCTCGCGATCACATTCCAGCGCGGGTCCAGGGCACGCCACTTTCCCGCATAGAGGGCGTTGAGTGCATGTTGATCGAAGTGGAGAATACGGTCGGCGGTTTCCCGCACGTAGCGCAGGAGGCGGACCGCAGCCTGTTGCCGGCGCCACAGTCTCATGTCCAGCACCATGAGACCCGAGTTGAAATAGGACATATTCGGATCCAGTCCAAGAGTCTCGAATTCGCTAAGTCCCAGCGGGGAGCACACCCTCGGAATGGCCATGTCCTGGACGGCGCCAATCGGTTGGCCCTTCAGGTCGATTTCCCACAACTCGGAGAGGCACCGGAGAACCAGTACGTCCATGTCCAGCCACACGACACGATCGACTTCTTTCGGAACCACTTCTCCGATGGCGAAGCGGTGATAGATCTGGGACTTCATCCCGGCGAAGTGCGGCAAGTCGAGAAAGCGCGAGAGATCAATCGGACACCAGTGCAGATGCATCCGCGAACCGACAATGGACTCTTCGATCGAGGAGCGTGATCGCCGACTGACCCCGCTGTCAATGATGTGAACATCCAGAACTGTAGACGGCGTCCAGCATTTCGATATGGAACGCAGCGCCACCGCGGCCGGAAGCGCGAAGTCTTCGTTAAAGGCACAGGCTAGAACATAACGTCCCGAGCGAGGCATCATGAACCGACGGCGTCCGTCTTGCGAATGGCTTCCCGTGCAGCGTTTACCATGCGAATGCAGCGAAGGCCGTCCCCGGCGTCGGGTTTGAGCGGGCGGCCAGACCGTAGCGAGTCAGTGAAGTGTTCGAGGGCCCGGGCATAAGAGGGATCTCCCCAGGTGGTACGCAGCCGCGCGAAAAACGCCGGTAATCGGGCCACGGATCCGGCGGCGGCTCGAAATCCACCGACATAATCCCAGATTCTGCGCCGTGGGGGAATGATCTCCACTCGAAGGCTGCGGAAACGATCGGCCACGAGACCCGCTAGCGAGCCAAAAACCTCGATGCGGTTTTCCAACCCGGCGTCGGACGCCAGGAAGCTCTGCACGATCACACCCGACTGCAGCTTCAGGTTGAGAATCGCTGTTTTGAGCGTTGCAGGCCTCCCTTTTTCTGAAACGCTGAAAGACTGTGCTTCGCCGCTGCCCGTGACCCCAACGATCGGGGAGTTGAACAAGAAGGCAATCAAATCAAAGTGGTGCGAGCCCAGCTCCCAGAGCACATCGCTCTCCCATTCTAAACTCCCGCTCCCGGCGCCCTGCCCGGGCCCGGTGCTGAAGATCGATCGTGCCAATCGGACTTCGCCGGCGGCACCCCGGCTCAATAGCTCGTGGAGTTCCTGGAAAACGGAGCTGAATCGGAAATTGAATCCCATCATCAGGCCGGGGCCTTCGCCCCCGTAGGACTCTGCCAGCAGCCGCCCCTCCGATTCGTTCACCGCCAGCGGTTTCTCGAGATAGGCGGAAACTCCCTGTTCCCGGGCTTTTCGAGCCAGCTGCGCATGAGTCGCCGGAGGTGTCGCGATGACCACCCCGTCCAGGTCTTCCTGCTCCAGCAGCTCTTCTCCCAGGGCATAGGCTACTGCCTGAGGGACCGCACGCAGGGCACGATTGCGGGGCCCGGCGTCCGGATCTGCGATCGCTGCCACCTGCACACCGCGCAAGCGCCGAAGATTGGGCAGGTGAACCGAGCTTCCAAGAAGTCCGCAGCCGATCAACCCGACCTTCAAGTAGCTTCCTGCCTTTTGTTGGGACAAGAGGACTCCGCGGGGGCAGGCCTGGGGAGCCCGTCTACTGCGTCACCGGCAGGGTGAGAATGACGTCGGACCTCGGCAATTCCCCCGACTGCAGGGTAAAAAGAAGGTGCACGAAGGAAAACGTGGTCCGGGACTCGATATCCCGATCATCGATGTAGTACCAGGCATTCCGGAATCGAACCGCCACAAACGCGGTACTCGGCAGGGAACCCTCAGAGGATCGGATGCGCATGAGGCTTCCCAGGACTTCAGACCAGTCGAAGAGGATGTTCTGGTCGTCTCTGGTTACGGCAGCCACGCCGTTCTCCAGATGGCTCTGCGGTATCTCGATCCCTTGAGACAGGAAAAACATGGCTGCCGTCAGCGGTCGGGTGATGATCGCAATCGTGTCTCCCCGCCCGCCCGATGCGGCGGTGGTGAGCCGGTAGACGGAAGCCTCCGGATCGAGTCGAAGATCTAAGAAGAGCTGTTGAGCCAGTGGCGTATTCCTCCCCTCTTCTTCAATGAGCATCAGGACTTCAGGCTTCGATTCAGGGTTGGTGACCGTGAGGCCAAGGTCGAGCAGACCATCGTCCTCCAACTCTGCCATGGCTTCGGCAATTCTGAGAAAAGTCTTGAAATCCGGTGGGCGGGGAGGAGTCGGGCGATTGGTGGGCTCGGCGTTACGGACTTCGTTTATCGAAGCCACACACACGCGAAAGATACGGTCGAGATTCCAGCCGGCCTGATGCAGCAGCACCATCGTCTGTAAGTCGATGGGTGTCATCAACTGGCGGGTAAATCGCTCACCCCCCAGCGGCTTGTAAATGATGTTGGGCCTCTCAGAATAGCTGCCTGAAGCTCCGACCCGGGGAGCGGCCTTGATCCCGCTCACACTGGCGTTGGCCGTGAGGCTCAAGGATGAAGAGATGCTCGTCACCTCTAGAAAATAGGGCAGTTCGTTGTATTTCAGCCTGACAAAGTTGAGCAGGAGCGCGCGATTGTCCGTGTCCGCGAGAGCAACGTTGTAACGGGGACGTCCCGCTTTCAAAGCCTTGGGACCCAGCCCGCTGCACGCTTCCAGGCCCAGAACGAGCCCAACAATCCCTGCCAGAATCAATGCCCGGGACCCGGTCCGCCGCATACTCCCGCTGAATCCTCTCCGTGAATGCCCCACCTATCATAGCGAGGCCATCTGTGAAAAAAACGCCGGATTATGAATCCTCTGTGCCTTGCCTATAATGGGCGGGATGGATGTCAAGCCTAAAGCCGCTCGGATCGAAGTCTATTCCGCCTGTCAGCTGAGCTGTCCGGCGTGTCCCACGACGACTGGTCAGAATCGGGCGGTGATCGGTCGGGGCCACCTGACTCTGGCACACTTCCGGCGTTTCCTCGCGCTCAACCCTCAAATCAGACACCTGGAGCTGGGAAATTACGGCGAAGTCTTTCTGAACAGGGATTTGCCCGGGATTTTGCATCATGCCAGACAGAGCAGGGTGGTTGTCAGGATTGGAGCCGGAGTCAACTTGAACAATGCCTCCGAAAAAGCCCTGGAAGCACTGGTCTCTGAACGGGTGGAGAGGATGCGATGTTCCATCGACGGCGCCACTAACCCGCATAGATCACCGATAGGACCTCAAAAGGCCGCCCTGTTTGGTATAAAGCGTTTTGAATGAACGTTTTCACACGCAAACGGAGGCGGCCCTTATGAGAACAGAGTGTAAACAAGCCAGGTTCGAATTTCACGGACTATTTCAACGCAAAGTGAAGGCGCGGTTCGACGGCGGGAAGATCACCTCCGATGCAGGGGTGCTGCTGTTGCGAGAGGTCGAGAGGGGGACGGGTCTGATCGCCGGACTGGCTGAGTGTTTCAGGGATCACCGGGATCCGCGGTTGATCGAACACACGGTCGAGGAGTTGTTGGGGCAGCGCATCTACGGACTCTGTCTGGGGTACGAGGATCTGAACGATCATGATCAGTTGCGCACCGATCCGATGCTGGCGGTGGCGGTGAATAAGGCCGATCCGTTGGGGGAGAGGCGGCGGCAGGCCTCAGATCGGGGGAAGGCGCTGGCGGGCAGGTGTACGCTGAACCGGTTGGAGTTGACCGGCGCCGAGGTCGATGAGCAGGAGCGGTACAAGAAGATCGCGATGGACCCGGACCGGATCGACGGCTGGATGGTGGATGCCTTCGTGGAGTCCCACGAATCGGCGCCCGAGGAGATGGTGCTGGATCTGGATGCGACCGACGACCCGATCCATGGCCAGCAGGAAGGCCGGTTCTTTCACGGTTACTACCGCCACTACTGTTATCTCCCGCTGTACATCTTCTCGGGGGAGCATCTGCTGTGCGCCCGGTTGCGGTGTTCCAATATCGATGGGGCCGCGGGATCGGTGGAGGAACTGGAACGGATCGTCGGCCGGATTCGGCAGAGCTGGCCGGAGGTCTCGATCGTCATCCGGGCCGACTCGGGCTTTTGCCGGGATGACTTGCTCCGCTGGTGTGAAGACCATCACGTGGATTACGTGATGGGGTTGGCCAACAATGATCGGCTCAAGTCAGAGAGAGCCGAAGCGATGACTCAGGCCGAAGCCGAGTTCAACGCCACCGGGCGACCGGCGCGGGTGTTCAAGGATTTCCGCTACCGGACTCGCCACAGTTGGACCTCGGAGCGACGCGTCGTCGGCAAGGCCGAGTTCCTGGACAAAGGCGCCAATCCCCGATTCGTCGTCACCTCCCTGTCGCCGGAACGCCTGGGGGCCCGCGCGCTCTACGAAGACTTCTACTGTGCGCGGGGCGACATGGAGAACCGCATAAAAGAACAGCAGTTGGATCTGTTCGCCGACCGGACCAGCGCGGCAACGATGCGCGCCAATCAACTCCGGCTGTATCTGTCCTCCGCCGCCTACATGCTCATGCACGCCTTGCGTCGTCTCGGACTGAAGCAGACCCCCCTGGCTCGCGCTCAGTGTCAGACGATTCGCTTGAAGCTCCTCAAGATCGGCGCCCAGGTCCGCCTCACGGTCCGCCACGTCTGGATCTCCATGTCGGAAGCCTATCCCTACAGCGAGGTCTTCGCTGCCGTCGTTCGAAACCTCCAGGCCATTCCTCTGCGCTGCTGAGGTCTGTCCCGATCAAACGCCCCCAAAAACGAAATCGTTCCATCGCTCAGGCCGAGCTCTGCCTGAATGCATTCCGTCACGCTCTTCCGAACCCGAAAAAACGGTTCATTCACGACCATCCACACCACCGCATCACTCGACCTGGACCGGATCGATAGCGAAACTCTCAGAAAACCGTTCCGGCCTGCCAAAATCACCTTCATTTCCAAATCGGTGATCTATGCGGGCTAGAAGCCCGTGGTGAAAGTCCCGCGGGCCGCGTTGCGGGCGCCGTGGGTCCAGATGCAAGGCGAACCGACGCAGTCCATGCCAAAGCATCGGCGAGGAGGGGCAACGCGGCAGATGGGCCTGCGCCGCCCGCAACCCCAAGGGCGCCAGGGGTTTGCGCCCGCTGGCTGCGTTTCTCGTCGTCTCCGATGACCAGCATCGGTTTCCTCCTCGTGCCTTGCCAGCGAACGCAGATCCCTGGCGCGCGACCCGCGGGACTTTTACCACGGACTGCTAGTAAACTATTGGGGACAGGATGGCGACCGAGGTACTCATAGGACAGTCTTACTTCCTGCGCTTCGACCCCAAGTTGTGGAAGGCGATGCAGCCCTACCCCCCTCTGGGTGCGCTCTACGCTGCCAGCTATGTTCGGTCCAGAGGCTTTCAGACCGCGCTTTTCGACGCTATGCTGGCAGACTCTACCGGCGACTGGCAGAGGACTCTGCAGTACCACCGACCCCGTTTCGCCGTCATTGATGAAGACGGCTTCAATTACCTGAGCAAGATGTGTCTGCTGCGAATGCGCGAGGCCGCATTCGAAATGATCGAGATGGCTCGCGGTGTCGGAGCTGTCGTCATTGTCTCCGGTTCCGACGCTACCGACCACAGCCGAGCCTATTTTGACAAGGGAGCCGACTACGTTGTGGTTGGAGAAGGGGAGATCACTCTGGGAGATCTCCTGGAGTCGCTGAAGGAGGGACGCAGCGAGGCGAAACCGGGGAAGATCCCCGGCGTTCGCGCAAAAGGTTTTGAGGGTCCGCAGCGGGAGTTGCTGCGCGACCTTGATAGCCTGCCGTTCCCGGCCTGGGACCTCGTGGACGTCGACCGCTACAGGGAGATCTGGATGCGGAACCACGGACGCTTTTCCGTCAATATGGTTTCCACACGGGGCTGTCCCTATCAGTGCAACTGGTGTGCCAAACCGATCTACGGTCAAAAATATCATTGTCGGTCCCCCGCCAACGTTGTCGAGGAACTGGAGTGGCTTCGCCGCCTGGTCGATCCCGATCACATCTCGTTCTGCGACGACATCTTCGGGCTTAAGCCCGATTGGATCAGGTGCTTTTCCCAACTGGTGACGGCCCGGCGACTTGAAACGCCCTTTAAGTGTCTGTTGAGGACCGACCTCGTCACCTCCGAAACTGCCGGCGCCCTGGCCAGAGCGGGCTGTGAGTCGGTGTGGATGGGTGTGGAGTCCGGTTCTCAAGCTATCCTGGACGCCATGCAAAAAGGCGCTACTGTAGAAGGCACCCGGGCGGCGACCCGTCTTCTCAGGGCTGCGGCTATCCAGGTGGGCTTTTTTCTGCAGTTCGGTTATCCGGGGGAGGACTGGTCGGATATCGAAAAGACCGTCCAGATGGTGCGTGACTGCAGGCCTGACGATATTGGAATCTCCGTGGCCTATCCCCTGCCGGGCACGGGCTTCTACGAGAGGGTCCGGGAGGAACTTGGCACCCGGCAGAACTGGGTCGACAGTGATGATCTGGCGATGCTCTATGACGGGCCCTTTTCGACTGGTTTCTACCGACAGCTTCACCGCACTATCCACACCGAGTACCGGGGCCGGCGAGCCTTTCAGGACTTGAAAAAGGGCCGGCTGGGCCGGCTTCCCGATCTCTTTCGAACCGCCGCCCTACCTTTACAAAAAAGGCGACTGGCACGGATGAGACGCGCCGAGGGACGTGCCCCGGGCATTACGAAGTCCGATCAGGTCCGTTCGTAGGGGCCGGCCTTGTGCCGGCCCGGGTAACGGGCGACCACCAGGGTCGCCCCTACGATGTACCATCCGATCGCTGCGTGGAAGCGGCTCCTCCTACCAGACGAGGGGAGAACGAGGCACTTCGCCCTTGGGAGTTCCACGGCGGGCAGCGACGTGGGCCTGAGCGGGGTCGGTCCCCGCGACGGCAGGCTGTGGTCCCGTCGAGGTTGCAGATGAGCGGTTGAGGGCGGGCTGCCGGGGACGCATGCTCAACATGATGGCAACCAGCAGGATCCAGAAAACGATGAGCACGAGAATCATAACCGTCAATTCGTTTCCCCACTAGCTAAGACTCCTCTGGGGCGTATTTGTTTCATTCCGGCGTCAGTGCAGGGGAACATGCTCCAGGCTGCAGGACTCGAGGTCATGGATGGCGGAGACCCCGATTTCGTTGCGGCCCGTTCGAAACGAGTCTTCCGGAACCAGGACCAGAAACTCGGCATCACCGGCCGGGGACGTGAAGACCGGCGCAACGCTGCGGATGAGGCCATTGACGGAAACCGCTACCTGCGCGGGGACTTCAGCGCCGGGTTGGACGACTCGGAGTTGGCCTCTCACTCCTGTCGGGACAAAGTGCCCATCCCGCGTGACCTGCCCGTACCTCCAGCTTTCAAAGAGAGTGGCAACCAGCGACGAACGGGCAGGAAGTGCTCTCTCAGGGGCGGACTTGCCAGCCAGCCGGCCGCAGGGAGAGAACTGGAAGAGGCCCTCCTGGTCAGCTGACTCCGCCATTCGCCGCAGCTGCTCGAGGAAGTCCTTCCCCCTGTTCTCAAATGGAGCAGCCGCCTGACCCACCGCAGGTTCATCTCTCTCACCGCAGCGGACGGTCAAGTCGCTCTCATTGTCATTTTCCCCGGCCGTTGTGTGTCTCCAGGGGAAATTGACCGGATACACGACTTCCGAAATCGATTCGCCCCGAGCTGCGAAAACTCGAACGTCGGCCTGCTCGCCGAACGCGCCGGCATCGACCTCGAAAGAAAAGCCCGAACCGGACAGGCCCGGATCGGAATGGACTCTCAGCACATCAGGCCGGGAAAAACCCGTGCCTCCCTGGTGCACCTTGCGGCGGTTAACGAAGATGAGAATGCTGTCGGCTGGTCGAGAGGCCTGGAGGTCTGCCGCCCAGCCCAGGAAGAGGACTTTTCCCCCCCGGCGCTCCACCACATCCAGGTAGGCCGTCATTGAGCCCCGACGGACCGGTACAGCATTTTCACCCAGACAAACGACCGGGTAGTAGTGAGATGTCTGATCGCTGGAAATGACCAGGGTTGAGCGGCTCTCTGCTGCAAAGACTCGCCGCTGCCTGTCAGCCTGTTGGTCGTCCAGCAGAGATGTCCCATCCACCGGCCAGGGGATCCGGATACCCAGCACATCCGCCACCGTGGGCATGATGTCGATGGTCTCGGCTGGTTGGGTTGAGACTCGGCCCGTTTTCTGGCCCGGGAACTTGATCAGGAGCGGAACCGATGCGATATCGGGATAGTTTTGAGCGGTCAGGTTCCGGCGCGACACCCCTGGACGAAAGCTTGCCCCGTGATCGGCAGCCACGATGAGGAGAGTCTGTTCGTAAAGACCCGTCGTGCGAAGGTGGCGGACCAGGGTCCCAAGAAGTCGATCCGCAAGCAGCACCTGAAGGAAGTGACGCTGCCAGCCCAGAGCGACCAGCGAAGGCTCCTCTCCCCACCGTGCCGGAGTGGTGAAGTCAATCTTCCAGGGAAGGTACTGCCTGCCCGAGGGAAGATAAACCCAGGGCGGGTGTGGAAGGTTGGAGTGCAGAAAGTGGAAAGCGGGCTGTGAGTCGGGTCGGATCGTGTCGATGAATCGGGAGAACTCCTCACCCGGTTCGCGTTGCAGGGAAAGATCGAGCCCGGCGAATCTGACAAAGTTACCCCACGTCTGGTTGACGCCCGGCACCCGGTCAGCCAGCCGGGAGGGAAGTAGAAGATGCAGGTGGAGGACAGCCATGTCGATGATGGTGGCCAGGAACCGCGGGACCACATGCAGGTCCGCGGGTGCACAAACGGCTTCGGGGCACAGTGAGGTGATGGATTCAAGGGAACGCACATCGTAGTGTCGCCCCAGCAGGGTGAAAAGGCTTTCCGGGTGATAGACGTCAGTGGCTAATTTGATGACCGACGGGTCGGGGAAACGACCGGTGAGAATGGACGGAAGCGAAAATTGCGTAAAGTCGGCCACCACGGTTGCCTGTCGATACCAGGTTGATTCCCGGGCCAGGGCCCCAAAGTTGGGGAAGCGTGAGGAGTCCATCTCTCCGCCCGCGCGCAAGAGCGAACCAAGGGGAAGTTCGTCAAAAACGACCAGAACAACAGGGAGCGGGTTTTCAATTTCCACGTCGGGCAACTCGGCGCGGGTCGAGGCCGAGTTGGTGAGAAGCGGTGAGATGGCCGGGCTGAAAAGGAACGCCCCGGCAAAAACGAACACCGCCGGGAAGAGAATGTTGAAGAAGAGACGCAGGGCCCCAAGATGACGGTACACGGCAGCCACAAGGACTCCCGCGGCAGCGGCGGGCAGAAGCCAGAGTCCGCTGGAGAGCTCGAGCTGATCGTTGAGGAAAAGGAGTACGAACGTCGCACTTCCAGTGGCGACAGCGGCAAGGTGAAGCCATACCCACAGAGTGCGGCTCCACTTCGCCGTGCACCAGCACCAGAGCACCAGGCACCCCGGGGCCAGAAAGCAAAGAAAAAGAACCAGGAAGATGATTTCCGATGGGGCGGCCTGCCTGGCGACGAAAAACTGGGGGTGGTGAATCAGTAGATCGAGTAGCGGCTGGGCCACGCTCAACCCGAAAAGCGAGAAGAGGCCGAGTGAGTCGGGTAAGAATCGGAGACTGGTGGTGGAGATTCTCTTTTCCATTGCTGCGTGGTACGAGCATTGTAGAACAGGGGGCAAGGCCGAGAATTCCGGCTCCGGAGTCCATGGCGCAGTATTGCCCTTTCTGGTAAAAAAGGCAGGAAATCAGATGCCGCTATCGAGCTTCGTCCTATCCCTGATGCTAACCGCCCCGGTTTCGGGACACAAACCCAATCTGATCCTGATTGTTGCCGATGATCTTGGCTGGGGAGATCTGTCCGTGTACGGATCGAAAGAGATCCGCACCCCGGTATTGGATGGACTGGCCCACGTCGGAGTCCGGTTCACTCAGTTTTACAGCGTTTCTCCCGTGTGC
>CBDBHK010000021.1:0-9116 GCA_965205615.1 Acidobacteriota bacterium
CCGAAACAGGGCCAGGAAATGGGGACCCAGGTCCAGAAAACAGCTGTTCTCCGACTCGTGGAGCACAGGCAGTCCAAAGTGTTTCTGGTAAAAAGCCCTGGAGCGCTGGATGTCGGTGACGCTCAAGGCTATGTGGTTCAGGCTCATGCCCTGGAAGGTTGACGCCCGTGCAGACCGCGTTGTTCCAGCCAGGGCAACCAGGGCGGCGATCAAACCCCGGCGGGTGATCTTCCCCTCTTCGTAAGTCGCGAGGATTTGCGAAATCATTCTTTCCATGTGGGCTCCTTGAGGCTAAGGCTCACAGCTTCGGAGTCAGGTTATCGTCTGGCCGGCAGTTGATAGCCGGCCTTGTTCAGGCGAATTCGATACAGACTCTTACCGGCCGTGATATAGAGCGTCCTGCTCTCGGTGCCGCGGCCGAAACCAACGTTTGTCGGAATCTCTGTGGGGATATAAGCACGCTCGTTACCCTGGGGTGAGTAAACTGCGATTCCGGGTCGTGTCGCGTCACGCACGGCCACGTAAAGATGCCCGTCAACGTCCGCAACCAGTCCATCGGGTCCATCCTCCGGGTAATAGTCGACCAGCACGCTGCGAAACGTAGCGCTGCCATCCTGGTGCAAATCGTAGGCCAGGAGTGCCATGCGACCCTTCCGGGTTTGGGTTCCCGCCGGTATTTGGTCCAGACCTGTCGAACCGTTGTCGTTACTGACCACGTAGAGAGTTTTCTGGTTGGGAGCCACACAAACCCCATTCGGCTTCCCGGCATCCACGATGATTCGATGAATAGAACCGTCAGGATCGATACGGTAAACCGCGGCAATTGGTTGATCGACAGGTTCGTGTCCCAGATACCGGGGGTCGCTGAAGTAGATCCGTCCCCGTTCATCGATCGTGATGTCATTCGGTGAATTCAAAGGGCGACCCTCGTAAAGGCCGGCGATCACGTAACTCTTGCCCGTTTTCAAGTCCGTTCGCGACACTTTTCGTCCGCCGAAGTCTGCACCTTCGGCAACAATCATGTTCCCCGAGGCATCGAACTTTATGCCGTTGGACATGCCGCTGGGCGACCGAAAAATCGTCGTCTTTCCCGATCGCGGGTCGTGTCTCCAGATATGTCCTGCTTCGCTGACACCTCGTTCATCCTGCGTTTGAAAAGTGAAAGTGATGTCACTGAAGTAGATGGTGCCGTCGGGCGCAGACGCCACACCCTCGGTCAACACGGAACCGCCATCGAAGACCGTCTCCAATTGCGCTCCGACGGGAATCAGGTCAGGATCACCGCTGGGTCCCGGTTGGGCCTGGCAGATGGCGGGAATTAAGATTATTCCGACCGCAAAAAACCGACTTTCACGCAGACAATGAATCATGTTATTTTCCTCTTCCTGACTGAAGTCTCCCGGTCAACGCCTGGCCCCTTCTGATCGGAGCTTTTCGGAATCACAGTGTAGGGGTCGACTCTTACCACGACAGGGGGTCCCACGGGGAAATGGACTCCAATCCTCAGTCTCCGGCAGGTAGGAAATCCAGGGCCCGGAAAATGTCCTCCACTCTCAAGTTCTGGCGGGCGGCCAGATCGCGATGACGAAAATCGTCAACACGTTGGCCGAATCAGGCCAATTCCTCCTGTCGGAGCGGGCGCACACCAGCAATAGTCTGGAAGTCCCGGTTCCGGTGCAACAGCAAAGCACCGTGTTCCAGGGCAATCTGGGCGATGCAGCAGTCGACGGCGCTACCAACCGTTTTTCCCTCTCGTCTGAGATCGTAGTAGATTCGGGCCGCCTGCCTCCACGTACTGTCCGACATCTCGAGATAAAGTTGCTTTTCGAGATAGGCTGAAAGCTGCCTCCACTCCCCCTCGTCCTTGACTCCCTGGAGGAGTTCCAGCTGATTGAAGCGGGTCAAGACGTAGAACTCATCACCGATTCTCTGCCGAATAAGTCGCTTCATCGCGCCGCTCTTGTCCCTGAGCACGTCGATCCATACCGAAGTGTCTACCAGTATCACCCGCGAAGCTCTCGAAGTTTCTTGTGATCAAAACCTCGGTCAAACTCAATTCGACCAGCCAACTCGCTGAGGTCCTTTCGCTCCCCGAATCTGACCAGCAGTTCCAGTGCCTGATGAACCAGTTGTTTCTTGGTCTTGGCCTCGGAGACTGCAAATGCCCTTCTCATCAACTCGTCATCCAGAACGATGTTTGTCCGCATACCCAAAGAATCTCATACACATCTTATACACTTCAAGTCTCGAGCGCGCGCAGAGGACTCGATCACTTCCCCGCCCGCAGACGTTCGGGGAAGGCGGAATCGTGCCAGCTGACAATCTTCCAGCCCCCTTTCGTCCGGGCAAACGTGGCCGTCAGGCGGGCCCCCTGTTGATAGGGTGCTTCCCCTTTGAGCTGAAAAGTCAATTCAGTCAAACCCCACACCAATCCGATCTCGCCCAGAATTCTGTAGTTCAGATCGACAGCTGTGTAGTCCAGGTCGACATAACCGGCAAAAATATCCCCGAAAAGCTTGGACCAGGCCTCCATCCCGATCTCCTTCAGATCAACCGGGAACAACTGATTCCTGAAGAAGAGCACGGCTTCGTGATGCCAGGCCTTCCTGAAGCTGTCCAGATCTCTCGAGTTCACGCTTTCCAGAAACTTCTCGAGACTGGCTTCCAACTCCCCGGTGTCAGCGGCGACGAGCGCCGGGCTGTTCGAGAA
Source organism: Acidobacteriota bacterium (assembly GCA_965205615.1). GTDB lineage: Bacteria > Acidobacteriota > UBA6911 > RPQK01 > CBDAPI01 > CBDAPI01. Next base: position 2,711 of record CBDBHK010000021.1, read on the forward strand.
GATCACGGCAACCAGCAATAGTGTCTTCAATCCCATAAAGGCTCCTTCCCAAAGATGCACTCATTGTAGGGGAAGCGAGCTCCGAACCGCCCGCCGATCGCGATCGTTCTTGTATTGGACCTGTTTACAGAGCGATAGCCCATCTCCTTAGTGGGAGGTACGATGCCGGCTACTAAGCAGCACGGATGGTCAATCGTACGGCGGTAGCGTCGCGTGAGGGAGGCAGCTCCGCACTTCAAGAAGGTTGGATTGAGCCGTATCCTGCGTTTGCGTGCGGGCGGCGCGGGTTACCGACCCCAGCGCTCGACGCTCACTGGAACCGCTGTCCGTTGTAGTTATGACCCTGGCCGGCCACCCATTTCGCGAATCGCTGATACGTCAGAAGCTTTTGTTGGTAGGGCAATCTCTCTATACGCGCCTGCGCCCTTGGAAAGTCTTCCCAGGCAAGGCCTACCAGCAGGACGATCTCCAGGGTATCGCCCGGATGGCGACTCGCCGAAACGAGCAAAACCTCCCCCCGGGCGGTCGCGACAATGGGCGCATTGCCGGCTCCCTGATTTCCAGGCAACGAGAGACGAATCGTCTTTAGCAGCTCGAACGCGCGTTTTTGAACCTGCTTGGGAAGAAAGCCTTCGTGTCGTAAATAGGCCAGCACCAGTCGCCGGCAAAGCCTCTCTGATCTTTTCAAATCCTCCAGGGCAAAGATCAGCCGAGCCGCGAGTTTCAGCGCTTGGGCTCCCTGTTCCTGTTCATAGAGAGAATTGTCGTAAAACGTTGAGGCATCGCTCAAAAGCTGGTTGATCTCTTTGTCGGGCGCTTCCCACAGTCGCTCCGAAAGCGAATCGGGATCCGCCCGGAGAGCGTCGTGCGTCGCAAGAATCCGTTCCTGATTCTCCATTCCTTGTCGCTCGGCGCGCTCCCGCCGGGCTCTTACCAGTCCGGAAAGGCCACCGAAGGGGTCCAGTTTCTGTCGAACTTCGGGGAAATAGTCGAGTGCCCGATTCGCCGCCTCGGGGCTCCTGCGCATCCAGTTGGTCAGACTCGAGATGAGGTCCCGCTCATCGGAGCTGAAGATCTCGTGAAACATGTCCAAGTCAAAGCCGTTGAATCGCGGTGCCGGGCGAGCGGGAGTGGTCGTGTCCAGAAGGCGACTCCAGGTCTGCATGACTTCGGGAAGCCGTTCAGGGAGCAGCTGCTCGGTGAGTGGCACCACCTGGCCAAAAACGTACCTGTGATTCGGAATCTCCCCGGACAGCCGGTCGAGCGTATCATCCCAGAGAGCCAGAGCCTCTTCCGCAAAACCCTGACCGAGAAACCGGTGTGCCAGCATCTGGCGAGCGGAGAAGTTGATGTTCGACTCCTCGGTTTCGAGCAGCAACTCCACCGCATGGTAGGGGTCGTTTTGCGTGGCTGAGTACATTCTCTTGTGCATATCGTGAGGCAGGTGGTTCACCCGGGGGTTCTCGCCGGGACCGGGGTTGTACTCGGGGAAGTCCTCCATCAAGGCCTCGGAGAGTTCAACATCGAGCCGTTTCAAACTCTGCACCAGCATGCTCGCGACGCCCACAGGCCAACGTACAGGTTTCGGTTCTCGACCTTTTCGGCGATTTCGGCGAGGTGCTGGACGAGGTCTACGAGGACGTCTTCAGCGCCCTCGCGATCCAGGTGCACCCAGAGACTTCCGAGTTCCCGGACACCGTTGAGCAAAGGCGCCCGGGGTGCCAGGGCGGTTGCTCTGTGCAGCGCCGTGCGACCGTTGATCAACTGCTCCTCCGAAACGCTGAGGCGGTGGGCGTCCCTGCGGATCTCGTCGAAGGATAGCTGACCGATGACGACCAGTTCGCGATCCTGCCCTGCCGACTCCGCCAGCAACGAGAGGCCAAGACACAGCAGGATAGAACTGCCCCGCCCGTATTCGTTCCTGAGCATGGCGTGCCTCCTTGAAGGTATGCCGGGGTTTTCCCCGGCTGCCTTCTTAGTGGTGGATGAGGCCGCCCTGGTTCCGGTTCATAAGCCCTTTCCGGTCTGTTGGACAGCGATCAGGCCAGGGGACGCCGGCGCTGACTGCGCACGGACCAGTTCACGGGCAACCACCAGGGTCGCCCCTACGGTCGGCCAATTTCGCAGGGACCGGCCTCGTGCCGGCCCGGGTGAGCGGGAGACCACCAGAGGGTCGCCCACACGGTGGCAAGTTTCGTAGGGGCCGGCCTTGTGCCGGCCCGGTGAGCGGGCGACCTGTGCCACGGACTGCCAAGGGTTTGTTTTCGAGTTATCATCGGGATCTGAGGGCTGAATCCCGTCATGAGACGAAAGGCACATGCCCGTCGGAGGTCCACGATGTCAACATTTGAAACACAGACGACCGTCAACGCGCCCGTGGAGTCCGTGTGGCGAGTGCTGGCCGACATCGGCTCGATCAGTAAGTGGAATCCCGGGGTGGTCGAGTCACACGTCACAACCGATGAGGTCGAAGGCGTCGGGGCCGGCCGCTATTGCGATCTGGGAGGTCGAAACTATCTGGACGAGAGCGTCGTTGAGTGGGAGCCGAAGCGGCGTCTGACCATGCGGATCGAACGGTCGAACCTGCCCGTTTAAGAGAGCGGACATCCGGTTTGTATTGAAGCAAGCCGCGAGCTCAACAATCGTAAATGTCTCACCCGAATATGAATTGAAATATGGTCCTCTCGGCAGGCTCCTTGACTTGCTGTTTGTAAGGCGTACGTATCGCAAAGGCATGGAAGCGCTGCTCTCCGGGCTCAAGGAACACGTAGAAAACGCCGAGGATCCTCCCGTAGCTGAAGAGAGCGTCTAACGACGGGTACCAGGCTCACGTCGGGAAGGTTGGGCAACCGGTGTGTTATCCTTCACCCCCATGAAATCTAAGCCGTTTCGCAAGCCCGTCATCAGGAAGTTCGGAGACATGAGCCGGTTGACGCATCAGGAGCCCCAGGGGTCTACGAAATGCTTTGACACCGGTAAGGGCTGCAGGGCAACCACTACGATTGCCTGTAGGGCCCACGAAGTCCGTCGAACATCAGGTGGTTACCCACCCGGCACACTCACTTCGGGAGATCGTGTGACCGGTTTGTTATCCTTCACGATCATGACATCCAGACCGTTTCGCAAGCCAGTCATCAGGAAGTTCGGAGATATGAGCCGGTTGACACAGCAGGAGCCCACCGGGACTACGAAATGCTTTGACACCGGTCAAGGGCTCCAGGGCAGTCCCTACGATTGCCTGTAGCCGCCCTCGCTACTGTACCTGCTCCCCTCCCGGCCCAAAAGCAGTTCCGCCTACCAGCTCAAGATCGTCCTGTCCGGTACGAACCGTGCTGTCTTCTTCAGAGGCGCCTTGTCCGCTTTCAGGTGGTCGCGCCGATAGAGCCCATAACTGGTCGGAGCGTCGTCCCGGGGGGAGATGTCCACCAGCGTACTGCCCCGGAACGTGCAGGTGTAGGTCTGCTCCATCTCGGTTCTGGAGTTGGCCGTATAACGCGCCGTGCTCCTCGGGACGGGAAACTCCAGCTCTATTTTGTCGCCCCGCCGCAGCCCGTCGAACATCAGGTAGTTGCCCACCCAGAGTCCGTGGCCTTCCTTTCCAGAAATCCGGCTGCGGATTTCCCTGCGCCGGACCCAGGAAGGAATCCGTACCGACACCCGCGCCATCTTCTTGTTGTGAATGACCACCTTTCCTTCGTAGGGAAGATAGCTGTCCACGTCCAGGCCCCCGGAGGCCCTGTTCAGAAGCAGGTTGACCTGGGCCGAGTCCCCCGACTGGCGAACGGTCCCTTCCCAGGCGTAATAAAGCCCCTGGGTACCGTTTCCGGTACAGCACTGCATGACCCAGGGCTTGGGGATACTGTCGGGAGCCGAACTGCCGGCGAAATTCCCGAGGCTTCGGCGTATGACATCCCGGGTGTCGACCTGGCCCTCATGCGGCGCCTCTTTCTCGAGATCGCACTCCTGGGCGGCAGCCGAGACCTTTGCCAGTTGCCCGGCATCGGTCAACTGCTGCTCGACCAGATGGTTTCGGGTGACAGCGTCCACATCATCCCAGTAGTCCCCCATTCCGGCGTCGGACAGCCGAATCCCCATGGCCACCAGGTCCCCCAGCGCACACCCCTCGCACAGATTCGACGTTGCCGGGTGACAGTTGACCCACCCGATGCGGGGAATTCCCAGGGTCCAGCTGTATTCGTAGGCCCGCCGCGCAAACTCCAGGGCACGCTGATCCCCTGCCGTCATGCCAAATTCCAGCACGCCCCTGAGAGCCACGGCGCGGGCGTGAAAGTGGCTGTACCAGTGCCCCATTTCGGAGTGGGCTATGGCAGCCGCCCCCGCCAGCGGTTCCCGAATCCAGGCCAGATCCCCGATCTCTCCGTCGGGATTGGGAAGTCCGCCCCAGAACTTGGGGAGCATGCAGAATCGGGCCACCCGGCCGGCTAGATCCAGGGCCGCTTTGTCACCGCTCATGGCATACCAGCGTGAGAGGGCCTGGATCTGATGGCCGTGATAAGCCACTACCGAGCCCTCTCCCCCTTCCGTCTCCGACGTGGGTTCGTCCGTCTTCTGCCAGCCCGAGCGCGGATAGTTGAAGGGCTCGCCAAAACCCCCGTCCGGGTAGTAACTGTAGTCGCCCCGGTTGACGGCAATCCGCCGCAACCCCTGCACCAGATTGCGAATCCGCTGATCCCAGGCCGGGTCGCCAGACACCTCGCGCCAGGCCAGCAGGGCTCGCAGCATGCGGGCATTGGCCCCCACATTGGCCAGATCCTCGGGCCTGGCCTTTCCGTCGAAATCTTCGTTGCGATAGCTGGTCTGCCAGGGACGGTTCGGGTCATAGCGATTCCAGTACAGGTCGCCGCCGATGCGTGAAACCAGGGCAGCCCGTTGTGCCGTTTCCACATCGGCATGGAGGTCGGTGCCGCACATGGTCCTCAACATCGGCAAAGACTCTCCGAAAAACGTGTCGCAGGTGCTGTCGGCCGCGTGGTGTGCCATATAAGGCGTCTTGCAGGTGTAGCGAACCAGGAAAAACATGTCCCAATTGGGGCCCGGATCGATGGTCCCCGCGATTCCGCTGATTCCCAGTTCGGCCCGTTTCGCCAGGTCCAGGGTGTCAGGAACCAGGGCTTCGTAGCGCCGGCCGGCATACACATCCGAACCCAGATCCTTCACCGCGTTCTCTTCTCTTTTCGAACTCTCCGCTGCGGTCCAGGCTGGGACACCTGCCACAGTGCCGGCCGCCACGGTGCTCTTCAGAAACTCGCGTCGTTTCATTTTGCTCTTCCTCTCCTGAAATTGCGCCAGTTGATGCCCCGATGCTAGAGGGAGCCACAGAGTGAATGCAATCTAAAATCAGACGTACAGAGGGGAATGTACCATTAGAGTTCAAACGTGTTGACCTTTGCCTGACGGGCTATTTAAATATCCGGCATGGCTGCTGAGACCTTTGATCCAGCTGGACATGTGAAGGAGATCCAGGACCAGGGCTACACGCTCGTACCCGAGACCCTGAGCAGGGAGCAGATGCGGGACGCGACCAACGCGATGCTCGAGGTCTACGAGCACGAACGGGAAGTGGCGGAGGGGGTCGAAACACAGACCGAGCACGCGCTGGCCGTCCACCACCTGTTTGCGAAGCACCGGTACTTCGAAGAGTTTTATCTCAACGACAAGGTCAATGCGGTACTTCGATTGCTGCTGGGAGACGATATGGTCCTGACGGAGGCGCATGCCCGGTCTGTCCTGCCCAGCAGCGGGCGCGAGGCCAGGCATGGTTTCCAGGTGCACGTGGATCGGGAAGCTTTCAGCGTCCTGCCCTTCGAAGGGAGTTCGCACCATTACCCGATGGCCGCCAACCTGGCCTGGTTTCTGGTCGACTTCACCGAGGAGAACGGCGCCACCGTCCTGTGGCCCGAAACGCACAAGCTCAACCGGGTGCCGGACCCGGAAGAGGACTACAGTGACATGCCGAAGGCAAGCGCCCTGGGTCCCGCGGGTACCTGCGTCATCTGGGATGCCGCCGTCTGGCACGCCACCGGGAGGAACACGAGCGATCACATCCGGCACTCCGTCCTCGGGTTTTATCATCGCCGCTGGATCCGGGGGACGATCAACGTCGAACACGTCATACCGCCCCGGGTGCTGGCCCGTATGTCACCGGAAATGCATCGCCTTATCGGCGTCTACGACTGGCCACCCGATTACTCCGCGGTCAAAAAGATGACCCCCGAGCAGATCGCCGCTCTCACGCCCGAGCAAAGGGATGTGCTGGGGTTCATGATTTACTAGTGGACTGTAATTCTTGAATCGGTAGTGGATGAGCGAGCCATTCGGGCCCGAGGTCAAGGCGCGGCGACGAGGCATAGCCAGGACTATGGCGAGGAGGCGCAACGCAGAGATC
>CBDBHK010000022.1:0-18351 GCA_965205615.1 Acidobacteriota bacterium
CGGCTTACTGGCCGGAGTGTAACCGGCGGTACGCAGGGCGTTCACGGCCCCGGTGGTCATGTTGTCATCCTGTGAATAGACAATATCGATTTCCTTGCCGAACCGGGTAATGAAGTCCGACATGAGGCGCTGCGCGTTCTCTCTCATCCAGTGGGCCGTCTGGATGTCCAGCACCTGGATTCCGGGGCTCTCGCTGGCCAGGGTGTCGGTGAAGCCCTTCTCCCGGTCGTGGGTCGGGGAATACCCGGGAGTCCCGGTAATGATGACGGCCTTGCCTGCGGGCTTGAGACGGCCGGCGACGCGGGCCGCCATGACGCCCTGATCATAGTATTGCGGCCCGGTATAAGCGCGGATACCGAGGCTTTCCGGAGAGTCCACATTGGAATTGAAGCAGAGTACGGGCAAGCCTGCTGCGGCCGCCTTTTTCAGAGCGGCCCGACTGCCCTTCGCATCCACCACGTTGACCAGGAGAGCATCGACCCTGCGAGAGACGAGTGTGTCGATGTTGAAGGCTTCGCGCTGGATATCGTGTTGCGCGTCCAGAAGCAGGAGATGGAGGCCTTTTTCACCGGCATACTTCTTGAATTCCCTGACCGCTGCCGAGGCGTAGGGAGCCGTGAAGGACGCCATCGAAACGCCCAGGGTCGGGGTGTCCGGGTCGTGGTCTCGCTCACGACAGGAGGAAGAGCACCAGACCGCCGCCAGGGCGAGCAAGAGGATCGATCGCTGGAAAAATAAATTCATGCTCGTTGTAATTTGCGCTGTATTCTGAAGTCGCTGTATCTCAGATACAGGACATCAAAGAGCACAACCCCAATCAGAATCAAGGCCCGAAATAACTTCTGGTAGTAGCCGGAAAAGCCCAGGAAGATCGTGGCATTTTCCAATAGTCCAAGCAGGAGAACACCCTGCACTACCCCGCCGACCGTGCCGGTTCCCCCGTTCAGATGCACGCCCCCAATCACGATGGCGGCGATGACCACCAGAGCCACATTTTCTCCGAAAATCGCCGAGGCGGAGTTGAGCCTGCTGGCCAGAACCACCCCGGCGAACCCCGCCGCCGTGCCCGTGATGACAAAAAAATGAACTTCTGGCGGCCCACCGGGATGCCCATCAGGTGGCATGCTTCCTCACGGCCGCCAATGGCGTAAGCGTGCTTCCCCAGAAGGGTGAATCGTGAAACAAACCAGATGATCAGACTCAGGGCAGCGAAATAGAGGACCGGCAGGGGCAGGCCCAGCCAGTTCCCGGCACCCAGTCGATGGAAGGAGGCCGATTCGGTGGCGATGGACCGCATGTCGGACAGGGCGAAGGCCAGACCCTGGAAAACAACCATACCTCCCAGGGTCGCAATGAAGGAATTGATGCCCAGGCGAACAACCAGAAATCCATTCAAGGCCCCCGTGCCCACGCCCACGCACGTGCCCAGGAGCGCGGCCCAGGGTGCACCGACATGGTCGATCAGACGGATGGCGATCACACCGGCCAGGACCACAACCGAACCAATGGAAATGTCGAATTCCCTGGAGATCATGAGCAGGGTCATGCCCACGGCCAGCATGCCGTTGATGGAAACGTAGGAAAGCAGGTTGAGCAGGTTGCCGGAAGCGACGAAATCCGGGGAGTGAAAAGCCATGAAGAGAAGGATGGCGGCCAGGGGCAGCAGCAATCGGCTCCCGGAAAGGCGTTCTCTCCAGCGACTGGACGAAGCTCGGCGATTCACTTCATGCCTCCCTGGGAATCCTCATATCCATGACTTGCCGGATCATATGGTTGCTGTAGATGATACTGAGAACAAAGACCATTCCCCGGATCATCTGTTGATACTTGTATTCCACCCCCAGCAGGACCATGCCGTTGTCCATGACAGCCAGGAAGACCACAGCCACCACCACGTTGAAAATAGAACCGACTCCTCCCCTGAGACTGATCCCGCTGAGCAGCACCGCTGTCAGGACGATGATGAGATATTGCTGGCCCTCGGTGGGACGAACACCCACCAGTCGGCTGCTTAGAAGAATACCGGCCACAGCCACCAGCAGGCCCATCAGAACGAACGCGGCCAGATAGACCCGATTTGCGTTCACGCCGGAGAGACGCAATCCCCTGGCATTGGAGCCGTGCGCGTAAAGGTGCTTACCGATCAAGCTGTATCGCGCCGTGCACCAGGTCATCCCGGCCGCTGCGAACAGGAGCCAGATGGGAAACGGCACCCCGGCCAGACGGCCATTTCCGACGGCATGAAAAAGATCTCCCCGGGCGCCCTGGACCAGTTGCCCGCCGGTGATGATGAGGAGGACGGCGGAAAACAGCCACTGGGTGCCCAGCGTGGCAATGAGGGGATTGGCTCTGATTCCGGCGACGAGCAGTCCGTTAAACGCGCCCAGGGCTGCGCCCAGGACCAGCGGACCCATTACCGCAGGCCAGAATCCGTGCGGCTGAAGCCACGTCGCCAATACCGCGCAACAGCCCAGAATGGACCCAAAAGAAAGATCAATCCCACCGGAAATGATCACCAGGGCAACTCCCAGCGACACGATACCCGTTACGGAAAGGTTGTTGAGGATGTTGGCCCAGTTGCCCAGGGTGAAAAACCTGTCGCTGAGCAGGGCCAGGGCCAGACAAAGAAGAACGAGCAGCCCCAGGATGGAATGGTTCATCCAGAGCCAGACGGCCTTGCGGGCGATCTGCCTCATGGCCCGGGGGCCTCCTCTTCTCCACTGACAATGTGCTGGACCACTGCTTCCATGCTGGTGTCCTCCTTGCGCACATCCTCGATTTTTTTGCCGCGGCGCAGCACCACGATCCGGTCGGCCGTAGAAAAGATATCGTCCATTCGATGGCTCACGATGATGACGGATACTCCCTTGGAACGGAGCTGCGGTATCAGCTCCAGCACCTTGTGGGTCTCCCTCACTGAGATATTGGAAGTGGGTTCATCGAGAATGACCAGTTTGGCTTCGAAGAAGACGGCCCGGGCGATGGCGATGGACTGTTGCTGCCCCCCGGACAGGACTCGGGTCTTCTCGGTCACCGAGTCCACGTTGATCATCAACTCCTTCAGGAAGGCCCGCGACCTCTCGCGCATGGTTTTGCGGTCCAGGAGCCACTTCACCTCATATTTCCCGAGTATTTTCTTGAACAGCTCCCGGCCCAGGAAGAGGTTGTCGGCCACGTCGAGGTCGGGGACCAGGGCCGGGTCCTGGATCTGGAAAACCATCTCCACCCCTGCTTCGCGGGCCTCGCGCGGGCTGCGGAACACCACCGGCCGGCCTTCCACCAGCATCTCACCCCGGGTCGGACGATGAACTCCGGAGATGATCTTCATCAAGGTGGACTTACCCGCCGCATTGTCTCCGACCAGCCCGATCACTTCTCCCCGGGCAACCTGCAGAGAGACACCGTTGATCGCACAAAGGCCGCCGAAGTACTTGTAGATATCGCGGAGCTCAATCAGGGGCGCCATGCATTATTCTCGCGGGACCTGAACGCCGACGTCAGAAGCAATGGCGGTGATCTTGTCCCAGGTGTCGTCCTCGACGGGGATTCCCTGGAGCGACCGAAGTTCAAAAACGCGAGCCTCCGGTTCACCCGGCAGCAGGACCTCCGAGAATCCGTCTCGGAGCGGGCTCGATTTCACCCAGTTCCCAAACCGGGAACACTCTTTCTCAAAAAATTCCTGTCCGGAAAACCGCTTCGGATCGACAAAGAGTGCGAACCAGCAGTTGGCAACCCGGGGCTGGTCAGGGCGGCTGCAACTTCCTCCCCCCAGGGCTCCGGCCAGGATCTCGGCGAAGACGCAGAGCGCAAAGCCCTTGTGTTCGGCCATGGGCAGCAGGGCCCCGGGAGGGTCCGCGTAGAATTCTTCGGGTTGGGTTGAGGGCTTGCCCTCTCCATTCAGAAATAGCCCGGGGGGCACTTCTTTGCCGCGGGCCCGGGCGACTTTCAACTTGCCTTCGGCGATAGTGGAAGTCGCGAAGTCCATGATGATGGTCTCCCCGTTTCCCAGCGGGGCCCCGGCGGTCACTGGATTGGCTCCCAGTCGTCGCTCGCGGCCACCATGGGGCGCAACCAGCACCCCTCCTCCGTTGACGTTGGTAAAAGAGAGATGCACCAGACCGGCCTCCGTCGCCAGTTCGGCAAATTCCCCGATCCGGCCCAGGTGGCCTGATCGCCGCAGGGTCAGGATGCAGGCGCCAAGTTGCTGCGTCTTCTCAATGGCCAGGCGTGTGGCCAGCCGTCCGATATACTGCCCGAACCCATATTGGCCGTCCGTCATGAGGATGACGCCGTCTTCAAGCAGGACTTCCAGTTCGGCCTCCCGATTGAGCCATCCCCGCGACAACCAGTCCACATACTGGATGACGCGTATGATGCCGTGGGAATCGTGTCCCTTCAGATTGCTCAGGACCAGGGATCTGGCAACCTGCTGAGCCACGGGACGGGGTACATCATGAGCTTCGAAAATGTGCTGGACGAATGGGGTCGTTAGCTGGGCGTTGACAGTTGGCATGGGTCCTCTACAGTCCTGCAGGTGCTGTTGCGTGTGAGTGGCATCCAGAAACCGAAAGTATTCTGTGCGACCTTCGTTTCCAGCGCAACAGCCTATTCAAGGGAATGAGCCGCCTGGATCTGCCGAATGACTTCCTGCTCCGCTACGCTCATGGGATGCGCCAGCGCCTGCTCCCTGAGTTCCGTCAGGCGCTTCGATCCTTCCGATTGCTCCTCACTCCACTCCCGCACAAAGGCCCCTTGTTTGATGTCCCTTTCCAGTAGTTCCCGGGCTCTTCTTTTCATCCCCTCCAGAATCAGATCCGGCCCTCGGGACAGCGTACCGTATTGACTGGTGGTGGAGTGAAGGGCCATCTGGCGAAAGAAGCCGCGGTGAGCCATGTGCCCGAGGATCTCTGAGGCCTCGCCGGAGGCATAGAGTTCCATAACCATCAACTCCGGCGAGAACCCGCTCTCGACGCCCATCTCGAAGCACTCTACGAACCAGGCGGTGAGTCCGGCCCAGATGACCTGCTCGGCGAACAGATCCAGTTCTGCCTCTTCTCGAAAGGAGGATTCGAAGACTCCGCCCCGGGTGAGGCCGATTCCCTTGCACAGGGCGAGGGTCGTCTCCCGGGCACTTCCAGTAGCGTCCTGATGCACGGCGAATTGCGCGATGGCGCCTTTTCCAAGCTTAAACAGGGTCCTCACCATATCGCCGGTCATGCGGGGGGGCACCATCACGACATCCACACCGGCCGGTGGTTGAATCAGATCGTAACCGATGTTGTACCCGCTGGCCCAGACCAGCGTGTTGCCGGCCTGGATACCGGGAGCAATCTGTTCGTCCCAGATCAAGGGTTGGGATTCGTCGGTGGTGAGGACCAGAAGAACCTCTCCGCGAGCGGAGGCCTCCGAGACCTGGAGCACCTCGAATCCGTCCACCCGGGCCCTGTCCCGGTATGCATCATTCCGGTTGCCCACCACGACTGCGATCCCACTGTCTCTCAGATTCAGTGCCTGGGCCCGTCCCTGGTTGCCGTAGCCGAGGACCGCAACCGTTTTGTCGGTCAATGCTTCCAGGTTCGCATCCTGGTCTTTGAGGAGTTGCATGACATTTCCCTTCTGAAGTAATAGATTTAGCCCGCGCGGTTCCCGGACACGCTCATGGGGTTCATTGTCGGAGGACCGCTCCTGGCGGCCATGATAATATTTTGTCCCTTTCCGAAAGAAGATCCGTTCATTCCGAAGGGAGCACGGCCTTGAGCAAAGACAGAGGTCAGGAAAAAAATGCAAACCATTCCGCGTCTGGCAAGTCGAATCGCGTCCCTGGGCACCGAAAACGCCTTCAAACTGGGCGAAGACATCCAGCGCTGCCTGGAGCGGGGCCTGGACATCATCAGGTTCAACCTCGGGGAACCCGATGTTGACAGCGCCGGACATATCAATCGGGTCGCCATCGCCCAGATCGCGGCCGGCAATTCGCACTACTGCGACCCGGCCGGGATCTTGCCTCTCCGCAAGTCGATATCCCGTTTCATCGAGAAGACTCGCGGGCTGGAGGTCGACCCGTCCCGGATCGTCGTCACTCCCGGGGCCAAACCGTCGATCAGCTACACGCTGATGACTTACGTCGACCCGGGGGACGAAGTCATCTACCCCAGCCCGGGGTTCCCCATCTATGAATCGTGGGTGGAGTTCCTGGGGGCCACCCCGGTGCCCCTGCATCTGGAGGAAGAGCGCGGCTTCGCGTTTGGCGCCGAAACTCTGCGCGACCTGATCAGCGAACGGACCAGGGTCATCATTCTCTGCTCGCCCTCCAATCCGACCGGCGGCGTGCTCTCGAAAGAGGATCTATACGGCATTGCAGCAGTCATCCGCGAGCGCTGCCGTCCGGACGTACGGGTGTTCGCCGACGAGATCTACGAGCAGATTCTGTTCGACGGCGAGTCCCATCACAGCATCGTTTGCGAGGAGGGGATGGAGGAGGTCACCGTGCTGGCCAGCGGGCACTCCAAGAGCTATGCCATGACCGGGTGGCGCCTCGGCTGGGCCGCGTTGCCGACTCCCGAAGAGGCCGCGATCTTCAAACAGCTCAACATCAACGTCGTGTCGTGCGTGCCGCCTTTCGTCCAGGAGGCGGGTCGAGAGGCGTATGACAATCCGAAGTCGCAGGGAGTCGTGGAGGAAATGGTGGCGGAATTCCAGCGTCGTCGCGACTGGATCGTGCCGGGGCTCAACGACATACCAGGCATGAAGTGTCAGCTGCCGAAGGGCGCCTTCTACGTCTTTCCCAACATCGCAGGCATCTGCACGTCGCTGGGGGTTGTCGAGGCCCATGAGGCCATGCCGCCGGAAGTCCGGGCGCGGACCAGTCCCGCGGGGATGTTTCAGATGTTCCTGCTCTACCGCTACGGAGTTGCGACCCTGGACCGCAACTCGTTCGGCTCGATCGGGGCCCACGGCCAGCACTACCTGCGGCTTTCGATCGCCACCAGCATGGAACACTGCCGGGAGGGGGTGAGTCGGATGCGTAGAGCCGCAGAGGACCGGGACGGGTTTGCACGTTTCCTGGAAGAAGAGAAGCTGTGGGACGAGTGAGAACCAACACCCCTTTCCCAGGTTCACTAACGTTTCGGAAGAACCTTGGAAGTGTGACCTGAATCACCTTTCTTGTTGACGAAGCCCGGGGCCGAGGCTCATAATAACCGTGTCGTCAGGGGTAATAATTAAGATCCCAGAAAACGATTTTCAGAAGGTTTCCCCAACCTTCGGAGGAGGTATCCCCGGGCCGCCTCAAATGGCTTTGGAGGTTACGAGATGAATTTCCGGGGCGTTGCTTCGATTCTGTTAATTTCTGGTTGTCTTTGCGTTCAGGCGTGGGCACAGTGCCCGGGGATACCCGTTTCGCCCGGCGTTGGTTTCAACGGGGTTCCCACAGCCGACGATCTAGAGGCCGTTCTGTTGGCGCACACCCTGAACACCTCGACGGTGGGCAGTGTAGGCTCCGCCACGACAAATGTCAGTCTTATTTTCCCGGCAGGATCCCCGCGCTTGTGTGTGTATGGTTTTGACTTAGATATCGTCAATAATTTCGCGGGCGGGACCTTCTGGGATGTGTCTCCGGGCACCCATGACGAAACGCGCTTCACGTTCTATGCGGATCCCAATCTGATTGGCGACACATCGAACATGTTGGGGTCTTTTGATTCGGACCACGCGCTTCTCCTGACGAGTGACGGCGTCTGGAAACTGGTGGTGAGCGATGACCATAAAGCGTCGGCAATGAATCATGTTACCGGCGACTACAACTATCTGATGCAGGTCACCTGGGTAACTGAGCTACCGAACGTGAATGAGGCGAATCGTTTCCTGGCAGCGGTCCCTGATCCTGCAGAGGCCAAGGTGCTGGAAGGAACGATTGCAGGCCTTGTGGGCCAGAAAACCATTCCTGTCTTCCCCAATTTCCCGGGGATGATCACCAACTTCACCGGGGACTTCACCTCCACACGCGTTATCGACGAGGCGAATGTCTGTCATGTCGACCTGTGGGAGGCTGACTTTGACTTCCGAGACGACATGGATAACCCCTACACGACGCCCACGGATCCGCCCTTTCCTACCGAAGGCGGGCAGCCTGAAGGGATGAACGAGGGCAAACCTCCCGATGACAACCCGGACCCGCTGTCGGACTTCAACAACAATATGGGAGACGTGTTCTACACGCTGAGTGTGGATGGGGTTCCTCTGGCTTCCAACACCGATCCTTCCGGGGATCGGGAATGGGAGAGGTATACGCTTTGCAGCGCGCTCAGCGGGATGCCTGGATGCGATCCCCCCCCCTCGGCTGTACGGAAACGGTCCCCGCGATCTCGGGTACGACTCTGACACTGGACATCGAAGACTGGGATTCACGCAACACCATCTTTTTCCGTTTCGATGTAACGGAACAGATATCCCAGGGGCGCTGCGTGGTCGTGATCGACCAGGAGACGATTGACGAGGACATCCACACAATCGAAGATGCCGCCGACGCTTACCCTGGTGTTGGTCCCGCCAAGCTGGTCAACGAAGATCGTCCGACCGTGCCGGCGACCCCGACCCCGTGGCTGCTCTGGAATGAGATCGGTGTGGGCGACATGGTCCTGCTTCCCAGCGGACAGGTCGATGATGAGGGCTGGTTCGCAATGCCCGAGAATCCGGTGGGCAAGAAGGGTCCATTCTCACTGGACGACTTCGTTGGGGGCACGATCGATGAGCACTGGTTCGACGAAGTCGAAGACGTGATGCCCCTGCGCAACCAGGACCTTGCCAGTCTGGTGGGTCGCCAGTGCGTGGCGGTGGTCTACGACAGCGAGGTCAACATGAACTACAATCCCATCGAGGGCAAACTGATGGGAGCAAGGCTGGGTTTGTTCGCCTTCACCGTGTTGGCGATGGAAGTGCCCGGAGGTCTGGACGAGTCGGGATCCTCGACGAGCCTTTTCGATTTGTGGCTGCAGGTCGACGCCTGTACCGAAGAGCCCCTGTTTGGACTTGGAGTCGACATCCACGATCATGAGCCCGATTCGGTTGCGATTACCTGGGCCAACTACAGCAGCTTTTTCGACAGCCTGACCGTGTTGGCAACGAGCGATTTCGGAGCGAATGCCATCATGACCATCACCATCGACGGGGATGACGATCTTGAGAAGGGTCCCACTCTCCACCGCCTGAAGGCGGTGGATTCGACATGCGACTGAAGTCGCCTAAAGACCTCGCTTCGCTCGCAGGCTGACTACTCAGTGACCCGAAAATCGTCGTCTCGGGTCTCGACATCTTGGGTTTCTATATACTCTGCAACCATCGTATCGCTCACATTCCCAGTCGTCGCCACGAAGTACCCTCGTGCCCAAAGATGTCGTCCCCAAAACTCCTTGCGCAACTTGCGGTGATCTTGCAGTAGATGATGCGACGTTTTCCCTTTGATCGCCTGCATCACTCGGCTCGGCGCCAATCTCGGCGGCACATCCAACAACAAATGCACATGATCGGGTCGCACATGCCCCTTCACGATCTCGATATCCAACGATCGGCAAATCTCTCGCGTCAGATCCCGCACCTCTTTCCCGATCTCTCCTCGCAGAGCCGGCTTGCGGTACTTGGTGATGAACACAAAGTGATATCTCAGCCGATACACTGCATGCGAACTTTTCCGATACTCAGACACCTCCGCAGTGTACCCCCAAGCCTCCTGAAGGCTTCGCCTAAAGGCGAGGGGGTTCACCCATCCCAGAGTGGGACCCTAAGGACAAGAACATTTCACCCTATCTTACTGAGGTTGCCATGACGTGGGTGCCGGCCCTCAACAGGTGGCGATACCAGACCAACACCGCAGAGGATCTGGACGGCCGTCGCGTCACGATCTCATCGAATCATGGAGGTGCCTACACGCGCAGGATCCGATAGGTCCGAAGCGCGGCGTACCCCTTTTGAATGTGGGCCGGAGCCTGAGCCGGCCCATGTTCTTTTTCGAGGCTGCTCGAATCGACGTCACTGCCGGGGCACCACCCGAGGCAGTGATAGACGGCCGATGAGCAGCCGTTCAACTCAGGGAGGGGGAAGCCATGAGAGACCTGAGAGGAAATCGAGAGGGGACGGCAACGGTCGAAATGGCCGCGCTTTTGCCGCTCCTGATCGTACTGGTCCTGGGAGCCACCGATCTGGGTCGGCTCTTCTATGACGCGATCGCTGTTGCCAACGCGGCCCGAGCGGGGCTCTCCTACGGCAGTCTCAGCGTAGCCAATTCCAAGAACATCACCAAGATCAACGAGGTCGCAAACAAAGACTCGGTGTATGTTGCCGGCGTAACCGTGACGACCACGCGTTTTTGCGAGTGCCTCGACACTTCCGTCGTGGACTGTGAAACCGGCAGCTGCGACGAGGGGGCACCCCGGGTCTACGTGAAGGTGCAGGCCGAGAAAACCTACACCACGATGATTCCTTATCCCGGAATTCCCAACTCGGTGCCGATTAGCCGGGAAGCTTACATGCGTGCCCGGTAGCTAAAGATTGACACGGGTGCCATCCGGAAGCGGCTGGCCAACCCGTTCCAGGGGGTCAAAAAAATGAAGCATCTGAGAAAACGTCTCAAAGAACAATCGGGTGTCATCGCCATCATCATCGCCCTTTTGCTGCCCGTCCTGGTTGGTATTCTGGGCATCATCATTGATCTTGGCTTTGCCTATCAGTACAAGCGTCTGATGCAGACGGCGGCTGACGCCGGCGCTATGGCGGGAGCCCACTGGCTGTACCGCGGTGAGGTCGGCTCCCTGAACAACGAAGTCCTGTACGACACCGGGAAGAATGGCTTCGACGGATCACACGGGGAGACCCGGACCATTAACCGTCCGCCCACCAGCGGTGATTTTGCAGGCAAGGATAGCTTTGTCGAAGTGATCATCAGCCAGCAGTTGCCCACATATTTCATGCCCGTCCTGGGGGTCAACGACATGACGGTTGCCGCCCGGGCGGTGGCCGGGGTCGGAGGCTCGGAAGGCTGCGTCTATGTCCTGGACGGCACGGAGGACAAAGCACTGGAAGTCAGCAGCGGATCCAGTCTGTCGGCCCTGGGCTGCAAGATCAAGGTGTCTTCCTGCTCAGACGAAGCGTTGTCGGGGACGAGCGCCTCGAGTGTCATCGCAGACGACATCGACGTGTGCGGCGATTACGACTGTTCCGGATCGGTCTGTGACCCGACTCCGGACACGGGCGAGTGCGACGGGAATAAATGCGCCAAGGGAACAGACCCGCTGGCTTTGATGCCCGAGCCGGTACCGCCGGGAGGCTGCAGCGAAACGGAATACAAGGTCAGTTCGGTGGGGTCGCCGGGCAACCGGTTCCAGATCTATGGGGATAAGACGTATTGCGGCGGACTCTGGGTAGAGAGTGGCTCCCACGTGAACCTCAATTCGGGGATCTACTGGATCATCGGTGGTGGTTTCAATATCGGCAGTAACTCGAGTGCCACCGGGGACGGGATCACGGTGTACAACAGCGAGGGAGCCGGGTACAGCTACGAGCCGATCGGCATCCAGAGTGGTTCCGACGTCTGGCTGACCGCCACGCAGGGCGGGCCCTTTGACCGTATCCTGTTCATGCAGGATCGTTCCGTCGTTGGTGACTACGACAACAAGATCGAGAGCAACACCGGTTCCTTCTTCGAAGGGCTACTCTATTTCCGTGATCAGCATTTGATGTTTCACAGCAACACCTTAGGTGAGTCGGCAGCCGGCTACAGCGTGGTGATAGCCAACACTCTGGAGGTGTCCAGCGGGACCGCCCTGAACCTTTCGGCGGGCGGGTCGGGAGACGCGGGCCTTCCGGAGCCGACGCTGGTCGAGTAGATTTCCCCGGGGTTGAATCGGAGGGTTAGATGAGAACAAACAGAATGGCGAGGGGCGATAGAGGCACGACGATCGTTGAGTTGTCCATAGTCGTCATTGCCTTCTTCATCATCATTATTGGTATTCTGGATGTGGGAAGAGGGGTCTGGGCCTACAATTCCCTGGCCGCTGCGGCACGAGCCGCAACCCGGCACGCGATCGTCCACGGCGACCGTTCCGCCACCCCCGTCTCGTCCAATGATATCGAGGACTATGTCAAGAGCAAACTCCCTGGAATGTCGGGTTTGGTCGTGACCACGGTGTGGGATCCCGACAACTCTCAGGGCAGCCTGGTGAGGGTCACGGTTCAATACCCCTTTCAGCCGGTTATCGGGGTGTTCCAGGCGGTGACGCTCAGGGGCGTCAGTGAGATGGCTATTTCCTATTAGAGTGCCCGCTTATCCGGCGGCGACTCGATCGGCGATCGCATCACCAATCCCCGAAGTGGACAATCCCGCTTCCTGAATCTCGGTTGCGGAAAGACCGGGAAGGGCACCCGACTCCAGGAAGGACGTGCAGGCCGTTTCGACCAGCCCGGCCGCTTCGGTTTCTCCCAGATGGTCGAGCATCATCTGGCCCGCGAGAATGCAGGCCAGGGGGTTGATCACATTCTTCCCCGTGTACTTGGGTGCGCTGCCCCCGATCGGCTCGAACATCGAGACACCTTCTGGATTGAGGTTGCCTCCCGCCGCGATTCCCATTCCCCCCTGCACCATTGCCCCCAGATCGGTGATGATGTCTCCAAACATGTTGCCCGTGACGATGACATCGAACCATTCGGGGTTCTTTACCATCCACATCGTAATGGCATCCACGTGAGCGTATTCCCGTTTCACGTCGGGAAAGTCGCTTTCTCCCATCTCGTGAAAGGCCCGTTCCCAGAGGTCGTACACGTAGGTCAGGACATTGGTTTTTCCGCACAGGGTCAAAGTCCTTTCCCGACCCCGCTTTCCGGTGTACTCGAAGGCGTACCTCAAACAGCGGTCCACGGTGTGCCGAGTGTAGACCATGGACTGGACAGCCACTTCCTGCGGCGTGCCGGGTTGGGTGACTCCCCCGGTTCCCGTATACAGGCCCCCGGAGTTCTCACGGACCACGACAAAGTCAATCTCATCGGGACCCTTGCCCTTGATGGGTGTCTCGACGCCGGGATAGAGCTTGACCGGGCGCAGGTTGATGTACTGGTCCAATTCGAATCGGGTCCGCAGCAGAATCCCCTTTTCCAGAATTCCAGGTTTGACGTCGGGATGGCCGATCGCCCCTAGAAAAATGGCGTCCTGCCCCCTGAATTCTTCCAGGACTGTATCGGGTACCAGATCTCCCGTCTCCAGATAACGATTGCCGCCCAGGTCGTAACTGGTGGTGTCGAGTTCGAATCCGCAGCGTTGGGCCGCCGCGGCGACGACCTTGACGCCTTCCCGAAGAACCTCCGGACCTGTACCGTCGCCGCCAACCAGAGCAATTCTATAGGCTTTCATTTCCCTCCGTTTCTCCTCACAGCCAAGGCTCAACTGGCCGTCTGGAAGGCCCGGGCCCGAAATAGAAAGTCGACGAGGTTCCCTTCGTGGGGCTGCAGCCAGTTGAGCTGGATAGTTCGGATCGGCCCCAGATTGAGCCGGTCGATGTTGGTCGCGTCCAGGAGAGATCTTTGTAGCTGTTCATCTCCGGTGATCGCCGTGGCCACCAGCGTCGATTTGATCTCCTTCAGCATCTGCTCCTGTGGGCACCGGACCACGCTCACGAAGGGGAACATGAACTCGGTGTTGGCCAGAGTTCTTTGTGGAGAATCACAGTGGACGACGGTGGGCCGAAGATAGGCGCAGCGTGCTCTTTCCTCCAGTCGCTCACCATCCCGAAATCGCGCAGTCACGTCTTCAACGCCTGTTTCTCCGAGACCCTGTTCGATGGCAGCATGAATGGCCTGGGCTTGACCGGGAACCGTGAAGGCCGCCAGGGCTGCCTCCGGGTCCTGGGCCGAAGTCGGGGCGATGGGGCCCAGACGCCTGGCCAGGGCCTGCGCGATCTTCCCGGTGTGCCGTGAGGCCCAGATGCCTGAGCAACTGATGCAGCTTCTACCGCTGTTGACCAACACACTGTCGAGCAATACGTCCAGGTGCTTTTCCCATTCGTCTACCTGGTCGTCTGCCAGCAGAATCTTGCTGAAACCCGGCCCATGGACCTGCACGGCCGGATTGCCTTCGTACTGTTCGACGGTGGCCGTGCCTCCGAAAATCAAGTTGCGCGGAGCGTGATGCAACACGGCGGCTCCTGCTTCAGCTCCCCCGGGATACAGCGAAATCGCCTCTCGAGGTACCCCTGCCTGGAAGAAAGCCTCTGACATTCGATAGGGAGTCCAGGGTTCCTGCGGACCCGGTTTGAACACGAGGCCGACCTGCAGGGGAAGCACCGGCAGCCAGAGGCCATGGACCCCGGGCGAGTTGGACGGCAAAACCATGCCCAGCACCGGCGTCGTGGCCTGGTAGCTCCGCATGACGCCATGCTCTTCGCCGTATCCCTGCGTCAGAATCTCGAGGTCCAGGCCCCGCGTCAGTGCGCGCAGAATCTCCTCGAGGTGGGTCAGGACGTAGTGCAGCTTTTCCATGTTCTTGACGCACATGTGCTCGGGGAGGCCGGTCGTGGCCGATTGGTACTTCACGAACTCCTGCGGGGTCTGGGCCGCGTCTCCGGCGGGAAGCTCGGCGGTCATAAAGAGCTTGGCCGCCCTTTCCAGCATCTGGATCAGCTCTCGGTGTGGGATCGTGCGCAGGACTTCCCGGGCCCGGCCGGCCCGGCGCAGATCACGCTGGATCATTCCACCAATGGCCTGGCTCACCTCAGCGAGCGGCTCTCCGCTCTCAAAGTGCACGACTTCGTCGATATCCAGACTCTGGTAAGGCTGACCCCATCGCAAAACCGGGAAGTGGATCACGGGATTTTCTCCTTTAGCCGTCGGTGGCGAAGGTCCCACGGCCACCACGGGCTACTCCAGACAGCCTTCGTCAATAGACGCCCACCGTTATGGTCGGCGCCAGGGCCCGATAAGGGCGCAGTCCGCTGACACCGTCCCAGGGGAACGGCTCGCAGGGCGGCTCCCGTTCGCCCTCGTCGCGCTCCAGAAAACGAGGCATGAAGAACTCTTTGGTCAGAGTCGTGAGCAGGACCCGACCAGACTCGCCATAATCAACCACTTGCCCCGGCTCGTCGAAATCCACCACCTGAATCACGGCTCTGGGCTGTGGTGCATGGTAAGTGATCTTGAACTCGTCAGCCGGGTCAAACGGCTTTGAAGGTGCCAGACCCATTAAGGTATTGCCGTAAGTCGGCGTCAGGTAGGCTCCATCCAGCAATTCCTCGGTGGCGAAGCGGTACCACTGGGGAGTGAACTCGGTTCCGCCGCCGAAGATCCCGGTGATTCCAGCCTTTCTGATGCTCTGTCCCTCTTCTTCCAGACGGGTGGCCAGGGCTTCCAGCAGTTTCGGCGTCGTGAACATGCAACGGATTTCGTGGCGCGCAGAGAGGAGTGTCACGGCCTGATCAACGACATGTTTCTGGTATTCGAGAAGCTCATCCGTGGCCCCCCTCCTCATGAGCTTGATCACCCAGCGTGGATCCAGATCCACGCAAAAACAAATCCCACCTCGGGTCTGTGCCAGGTGCTCCACGGCCAGGCGCAATCTGCGGGGGCCGGAGGGCCCCAGCATGAGCCAGTCGGATCCCACCGGAAAATACCGCTCGGGAAGCGTTTGCGAAAACAGTTCGTAGTCGATACGAAAGTCTTCAAGGTTGACGCGTGACTTGGGAATGCCTGTCGTCCCTCCTGTTTCAAAAACACTCACGGGGCCCTCCGCCAGAGCCCTGGGGACCCACCGGCGGACCGGTCCCCCCCGCAACCAGTCGTCATCGAAGAGGCCGAATCGCTCCAGATCGTCAAGACCGTTGACGGATTCTCGCGGGTCCCAGCCGGCCTGGTTGGCCCATTCGAGCCAGAACTGACAACCGGTCTCCGAGCTGAAATGCCACCGGATCATCTCCCGAACGTGGGCGTCCAGCTTCTGCCGATGACTTTGGATTTCCGATGCCGATACGCCTGAACTCACGTCTGTCACCATTCGCACAGTGTACCCGATGAAGGAGTTGCCCGTGCGCCGCCGGGCTCAACCCGCCCGGGCCCACCGGCCCAGGACCCTTCCAATCTGGCGGGCGGCCTGTTGGATCCGCTGCTTGTTCTCGATCAGCGCCAGCCGCACGAAGCCTTCGCCGTCCTTTCCGAAGCCGATCCCCGGCGCCATCGCAACCTCGGCGTCCTCCATCATGCGGACGGCGAACTCCATCGAACCCCAGGAGCTATATGCTTCCGGAATGGGCACCCAGAGAAACATCCCGGCTCTTGGTGGCACGAACTCCGGCCAGCCGATCTGGAGAAGACGACCGGCCAGAACATCACGGCGCTCCTGGTAGATCTGCGACTGCCGTCGGGAAAGCCGTTCATAGTCGCGCAGCCCGACAATGGAAGCGATCTGGATGGCCTGAAAAACGCCGTAGTCATAGTAGCCTTTTACCCGGGCCAGGCCGTCAATCACTGTAGGGTTGCCGCTGCAGTAGCCGATTCTCCAGCCCGCCATATTAAAGCTCTTGGACATTGTGGTGAATTCAACTCCCACCTCCTTGGCTCCGCGGGCCTGAAGAAAGCTGGGAGGACGGTAGCCGTCGAAAGAGATTCCGCCATAGGCCAGGTCGTGAACCACGATCAACTCGTGGCGACGGGCCAGTTTGACGACCTCGTCAAAGAACTCCAGTTCCACCGTGTGGGCCGTGGGATTGTGAGGGTAATTCAGAAACAGTACCCGGGGGCGTGGAACACGGGTGCGGCACACTCCATCGACCTGACTCAGGAAACGCTCGTCGTCGTCAATCCTGAGGGCCACGCAACTGCCCCCGGCCAGGACGACCCCGTAGCTGTGAATGGGATAAGAAGGTGCAGGAACGATGGCAGTGTCACCTGGACCAATGACGGCCAGACAGAGGTGGGAAAAGCCCTCCTTGGACCCGATCGTCGCGATGACTTCGTTCTCGGGATCCAGGTCTACCCCATACTGCTGGTCGTAAAGCACGGTGATTTCGCGCCGCAGGTTGTAGATGCCGGAAGCTGCAGAGTAACGGTGATTGCGCGGGTCCTGAACCACTTCGCAGAGCTTGGCGACGATGGACCCGGGGGTGGGATCGGTGGGATTCCCCATGGCCATGTCGATAATGTCCAGACCCTCGCGCCGTTTTCGGTCCTTCACCCGGTTGATCTCCCCAAACAGGTAAGGAGGCAATCGCGACATTCGCTCGGCAAGTTGAAGGAACTCTGTGCGGTCGGAGCTCTCTTTTTTGGCCATGACGAGCAGAATTATAGCAGCCGCCGCCGGGAGGGATAGCATCCGCGAGGAGACGAGTTGACAGGTACACGGGCAGGCCATAGCATGGCCTCAATTGCCCACCGAAAAGCAGAATAACCGTTATGTCGTTCAGACCCCTTCTGCCGGCAGTCTCTGTCTGTACCCTGGTCCTCTCTGCTTCACTCTCAGCCCAGACCAAGAAAACGACCTCCAGCCAGGTTCCCGCGAAGGTCCAGATCTCGCAGGCGTGTCGAGCCCCTCGTCATGACCCCAACGTTGAAGCCAAGATCGAACTTTCCCACTATCCCTCCAGCCGGGAGTTGAAGAAGATCAAGGCCCGCCGCATTCGCTCGGCCGCCGGCAAGCAGAGGACCGCTCTGGAGCGGCTCTCGAAGGTCGACAAGAAGGAGACTTGCCTGGTCCAGAACCTGTGGAGCGACTTCAACCGCGCCGAACAGGAACTCATCAAGGCTGCCGAGCAGTCGACCAAGTACGACACCAAGGCCTTCAAGTGCAGGAAAGACAAGAACGAATGCAAGGAGACGGAATGTGAAAGCAAAGCCTGCTGCTGCGGTTGCTTTGGGACCTTTCTTCTCTGTCTCATCACCGGGTGAGGTGGCCGGCCGGCAGGGGCGGGAGCGTGACGGTTCCGGGTTGGTGTCACCGCAGGTTCCGCGTAATATAGGTGGGGAACCACTCCGAGAGACACGATCGAGAGAGAACGAGAATGAGAATCTGCGGTCTGTTTCTGGCGATCATGCTGGCTGTCGCCTTTCCCGCCTTTGCAGACGACAAGGTGGAGGGAAAGTGGGAGTTCACGCAAACCTCACCCTATACCGAGCGCACCCAGATCATTGAAGTGAAAAAGAAGGGTAAGTCCATCACGGTTTCCATGGAGACCCGCGATGGGCAGAAGGTTACCGGTACAGGAACCGTCAAGGGCCGGAACGTTTCCTGGAAAGTGAGCTTCGATACCGAGCGGGGTCCGTTCGTCATCACCTATACCGGGAGTGTCAACGCCAAGGGTATGAAGGGTAAGGTTGAGTATGGCCCGC
>CBDBHK010000023.1:0-23662 GCA_965205615.1 Acidobacteriota bacterium
CTCGGAAAGAGTTCGCCGCGATGCCACTCGACCTTGGCAATCACCCGACGATTACAATGAATGAGAGAGCCTCCGGCGGCCATCGCTCCGATCTTTGGGGTCCCCACTCAATTCCTTTCATAGGCCTAGGGGGCAGACGGCTGCCCTGTATTACGTCATCTTTATGCGGATTTTCCCTCCCACAGCCCCGATCTTCCCGCCATCCGCGCCAGAGTGTCAATGATCAGCAGGATGTGCGCTTTTCTGGACTATGCGCCGGTAGGATAGGTTTCCTCAACGGGCGGCCTTTTTTTGCTGTCCCTCAAGGCCCGTATTGACTGGTTCTCCACCCCTCAAAAGGTGTCCGGAGTGCTGGCCACGGCCAGACTGGAAGGAAACAACGCCCTGGCCCAACGGTTATCTGTCGGTGTTCGTGAACCAGATCGCCTGGGATCAGCGGATTGACTTCTCGGGCTTCATGGGCCCGATCCGGCCCCGCCTGATATCGATCGAGCAAATGTGACCCACTTCAGCCCGTTTCGATAATGCAATAGTGACCCGGGGGTTTTTCCTTTCAACGCCTCTAAGTATTTGGGCGAGAGGCGTTTGAAAGAAAAAAGTCTATCTAAGGGCGGGTCATATTTGCGTGATCACGGTGGGGCACTTTTCCTTGATCGTTCACACCCGCCCCCGGATCAGAAACCCGCACTTTCTCGTGATCGCCAACGGCCACTCCAGCCACTCAACCAAGACAGCACTTGAGGGGGGTGATGATCTCTACAGCTACTTGCTCGGAACCACCCGCCAGTCGCGCGCGGATGGTCGCAATTAAAGATTCTGGGGTTAGAAGGGACATTTGGGGGATAATTCACGGTGGTCACGGTGGCTCTGAACGAGTCCTCATGGGGGTTTCGGTGCTTTCCTCGGCTCGCTGTTTGTCAGTCTCTTCGATTCAAGAAAAGGGGGTCCAAAGCCGTTTAAAACAGGCCTTTTTCGGGGTTGAAAGTGAAGACGCAGATCTCGACGAAACCCGGAGAGAGAAAGAAATTCTCAGCTTGCGACCGTCTGCGCGAGACTGGCGGGTGGTTTCGGGGGAACATGCGTAGAGATTTGCCCCCATACATACCCCCTCTAACGAGTGCAGCCGGGCATCGGGTACCGCGTTCAGTTCCTCCCGGGTGAACCGAGACCGGCAGGACCAAGGCTGAGAAGCACTAATCCCTAAATTCGTCAAAGAACGACTCCACTAGATTGTAGGTCTTCCGGGGTTCGAGTCCGAGTTCCAGGGTCTCGAACAACTCCACCAGCTTCTCACCGTCAACCAGTTCGATGGCTGGGACCCCATCTCGGACTGCCTCCCGCTTCGACGCCGTGGTGAACGATCCGGTTGTCATAATGATTCCTTTGTCCGCCCGCCCGATCATGGCTCCCCGGAAGTCCCGGACAGCAGATGGCCCCACGGAGCCCCTGTACCGCTTGCACTGAAATAGGACCTTGAAGCTGACAAACGCGTTGAGCTCGAGGATTCCGATTCCGTCGATCCCCCCGTCACCGGAACTACCGGTCACAGTCACCTGCTCGAAGCCCGCCTCCCGAAGCAGCCTTTTACACAGACGCTCGAAACCCGCGGGAGGAAGATCCAGCAGTAGGTCGAGCAGTTGCGCGCGGTAGTCGCCCAGAGCTTCGTCAGGGGATCGGTCCTCGGCTTCGTCTTCAGTCAACTCCGCGACGTCCTTGGTGCTTCCCCACTTAGCTATGACGCTCCGAATGAGATTCTTGATCTGTTCTTTCGAAAGGGCGTCGACGCTCCGCCCCTTTGTTGTCAACACCCATACGCCACGACGTGAGGAGTCGATATAGCCGCTACGGGCAAGGTAGTAGCGTGCCCAGGCCACTTGGTTCTCAAACCGCGAAGAACCGCTCTTAAGTCGCTCTTCAAGAACGTGGTCGGGTAGTCGGAGATGGTCGGCAACAGCGGCCTTGGCTTCGCCGGATTTCGCCGAACCGCCCAGACCCTGGAGTACAGCCAAGAGGGGGTTGATGTACTGCGCAAATTGAGAGCCCACTGCCATTTGTCTACATCCTCCAACCGAACCCCATCTACATAGAGAAACGCGTTACGGTGCTCCTAACGGTCCGATTTGAAGCACTTGGTGTTTGTTACCCAGAGCGTTACCCAGGAGCAAGAATGGACGTTTTGTCCGGCGATCAGAAATCCCGTAACTCCTTTGTTATCAATGGTGGGCGGTATTGGACTCGAACCAACGACTTCCTCCTTGTAAGGGAGGTGCTCTACCAGCTGAGCTAACCGCCCGCCGCGGCTAATATATCTCATCGGCTCATTGGCGAAGACGATGGTAGGGACTCTGTATCAGGGCCTTTTCGTCTTCGCCAATGATTTTCCCGCTCCTGTGCTGGAACTCCGACTGCGCACAGACGAAGCGTCTCTCGATCTGGAAGCGCAGCCGAAAGAGCGCGTTTTTCCGGCTCTGCTCTTCGTGGGGCCTCGCCAGGTCAGATCCATGAGCCGGAGTTACCGTATTATAGGAGAATCGAGCAGATTGGCCAGGCCGAATCAGCGCCCCGACTTCTCAGGAGGAGACCTCTGACTGACTTGACACACGGGAGAATCGAAACGCTGTTCCGCCGCGAGTCCGGGCGTCTCATCTCCATCCTCACACGCATCTTCGGACCGCAGAATCTGGAGCTGGCCGAGGACGTCGTCCAGGAGTCCTTTGTGGCCGCCATGGGCACATGGTCGGAGTCGGGGATTCCCGACAATCCCTCGGCATGGCTCCTCACAGCGGCCCGGAACAGGGCCATCGATGCAATTCGCCAGGGACGTACCCAGCGCAGATTTGCGGACGATCTGGCCACGTATCTGGATAGTGAGTGGACCCTGACCACGACGGTGGACGAGGCCTTCCAGGAGCGTGGCATCCGCGACGACCAGTTGCGGATGATCTTCATGTGCTGCCACGGCACCCTCAAGCCGCGGAATCGTATCACCCTGATTCTGAAGACCCTGTGTGGACTCAGCGTGCCGGCAATTGCACGGGCACTTCTGACCACGGAAGCTGCGGTCAACAAGCGGCTCTATCGCACCCGCAGGAGCCTTGAGAACGTGACCTTTCGGATTCCGCCTCTCGAGCAGTTGCCGGCGGCTCTGGGAACCGTCCACGGCGCCCTCTACCTGTTGTTCAATGAAGGGTACCTGTCCACCAGCGAGAAGCCGATCTTGACCGAGTTGTGCCGGGATGCGATGGCGATGACACGCCTGCTCCTTGACGAGCCTTCTCTTTTCAACAGCGACACCGTGGCCTTGCTGTCGCTGATGTGTTTCCATACGGCACGCCTGGAGTCGCGAATCGACGGCGCCGGCCGTCTGATTCCCCTCGACAGGCAGGACCGCTCGCAGTGGGACCAGGGCCTGATCCGTCAGGGCTTCAGATATCTTGGGCGCACGGCGGAAATGGAAACGGTGAAAGCAGGCCGCTATCACCTCGAGGCTGCCATCTCATCGCGACACTGTTCAGCCCCCAGCTTCGGAGAAACCGACTGGGATTCGATCTGCAACCTCTACGATCGGTTGATCGAGGTCTCTTCCTCGCCGGCAGCCGAACTCAATCGTGCCGTGGCCATTTCGTATCGGGACGGGGTAGGCGCTGCCATACCGCTGGTCGAGGCCCTCCGTCGGACCGGGAGATTAGCTCACAGCCACGCCGTTGCCGCAGTGCTGGCCAACCTTTATGCCCGGGCCGGCTCTCGGCAGCCGGCTCGGCGCTTCCTGGAAGAAGCACTTGCCGAGGCCGGCACCGAACACGAGCGCTACTTGATCGAACTTCAAGTCCTGGGCGAGACTTCACGGGGCTCCGCCTCACCAACCAGCACTGCGGATTCTAGCTAGCCGGCCTGCGTCGAAGACCAACAGATGTAAACACCCGGCCGGCCAATCCGGCTATTGACTTCCCTCACCGGCCTCGGGAGCATACACCGATCGTACCAGGATGCTGCCCTGAGGATTGTGGGCAAGATAGGGAGAGCCCTTGGCGATTTCGCTGGCTCTGCTGAGCGACTCGGCCTGAATTACCGAGAAGCCTCCGATCAACTCCTTGACCTCGGGCATCGTGGAATCGGTGACAATATCGCCTCCGTTGCGCGTCAAAATGGTTCCCTCCGGAGTGAGTGCGGCCCCGGGAATGCGCAGGTTTCCGGATGCCTCCAGCTCCTTGAACCATGCGCCCCACTGCGCCATGACGCTCTGCTGCTTCTCGGGGCTCCACTTCTCCATCCAGTCGGGCTCTCCACCCTGGTAAATGAGCAGAAACTCTTTCATGATTGCCTCCTTAAGATTGCGTGTTGATTGTTGCGATCACAATGATGACGAGCCGCAATCCCGAAATAGGACAAGTTCCGGACCGACTTTGATTCTCGCAGCACCTGGGCGCTTATCCCGGATTAATCATAAGTTTTCGTAGCGAAGCGGGGGAAGACCCGTTCTGACAAGGCTTGGTAAGACAGCAGATTGTTTAGAGGGGGTGAAGTCAGGCTGTTTTGACCTGGATTGGGTAAGCAGAAAATGACGGATTAGAGGAGCGCTGGTGGTTGAGGCCAGCCCTTGGTAGGAGAGGAGCTAGCGGAAGCGGGAGCCGTTGGCGTTGGCGATCCAGCGACGCAGGGCGACGCGGACGTTGTTGACGCGACTCAGCGGAGCGTTGTCGAAGTACCAGCGGAAGGTTTTGATCTCTTCCAGGATGTCTACGTCGGGGAAGTCGGCGGTCAGTTCGGCAATGAAAGCCGCATCCAGCTCGGGGCGGTAAGGGTAATCGGGCAGCTGCTCTTGCAGGTAGGCGAGGATCTTCTCGGGAGAGTTGTCGAAGAACATGTCGGCGCTATTCACAGCTCGTCGGAGGCCCGGTAGATGTCCTCTTCGTCCAGAGTGGCCTTTTGCTCGAGCACGCCCCGGTTGAGCGCGGCCAGGCAGAGGCGGTTCAGCAGCCGGCAGACGCCGCCCGAAGTTTTGTAAAGGGCCAGGTAGGCCGAGTCGGTGAAGATGTCGGGTTTAGCTCCGGCCAGCTGGAGATGGTGGCAGACGTAGTTTTTGGTTTCGGCCTCATCCAGGGGAGGCAGCTTGTAGGAGAGTAGGATGCGCTGGTGGATGTTGCGGAACATGGGGCGCCCGAGCCGTCGGCCCAGGTCGGGATGACCGATCATGATCATGAGCAGGGGATCGATTGAATCCATCCTAAAATTAAGAAGTACAGGTATTTCGTCCAGTGTTTTGTCGGGCAGACACTGGCTCTCGTCGAGAATTAGAATCGGGGTCTTTTTGGCGTTCTCCACATAGTCGCGCACGGCCGTTTGCAGGTTTCGAAACAGAGTGGACTTGCGGCTGGAGGGCTCACCGCCGAACTCGCTGTTGAGCTGGGCCCAAAAATCCAGGGGAGTGACCGTCGACAGGGGCACGTAGAAGAGCTTGTAGACGGAGGAGTTGAGTTGCTCGACGAAGGCGCGCACGGCGGCCGTTTTGCCGGTTCCGGCCTCCCCCAGCACGAGCATCAGCCCCAGACGGGTACGCATGTAGTCCAGGCGCCGGGCGAGTTCGTCAAAGGCCGCAGTGGGGAGCAGTTTCTGGGCCGGGATGTCCTTGGCGAAGGGAGTGTCGGAGAAGCCGTAAAAAGTGTGGATCACGATTCATCCTCCTCGTCGGGAAGGGAAAAACGGGGTCTTCGGGGGGAAGTGGCGTTTTGGGCGGCGTCGACCCGGTGCAGACGCACCACCGGCTGGTCGTCTTCGAAGAGAAACAGCTCACTGGGACGTCCTTCGGGATGGCGGATCTCGATGCGCAGGCCAGTGTATTGGGGCGGCACTTCCCAGAGCCGGCGGGCGATGGAGACGGTGCAGTCGTTGCGGACGGTGCGGTGCAACGTGCGGTAAAAGACCCGGTCCAACTCGGCCCGGCTGACCGTACGGCGGCGAATGGAGGCGAGCGAGCGCAGGTAACGCTCCAGTGGCGTCTCACAGATGCTCGAGTGGCGGCGCCGGTGATAGTCCTGCTCCAGCCACTGAGACAAGCGAGCATTGAGATCGTCGAGGGTCAAGGCCTCGAGATCGAGAAGGCTTAGAAAACCCTGGCGCAGGGTGCGAAACCAGCGCTCGATTTTTCCGCGCGAAGGACTGTCATAGGGCTTGGAATGCACCAGAGCCACACCCAGACGGGCGCAGGCCAAGGTGAGTTGTTTGGAGGAGAAGGCCGAGCCGTTGTCACAGTAAAGGATCTGGGGTAAACCATGGCGCGAGAAGGCTTTTTGGAGTGCCGAGACGACCACTGCGGAGTTTTCCCGGGTGTAGAAGCGGGCCAGGGTCAGGAAGCGGGAATGGTCATCGATGGCTGCAGCCAGGTAGGTTTTGCGGCGGCGGCGGCCGAGAGGCACCTTGGGGCCGTGCATAAAATCCATCACCCACAGATCGTTGGCGTGGGGTTTTTCGAAGTGCTTGCGGGCCTTGGGCGCCGGCTTGACCTGGGGCCGCAGACCGGCCCGCTTGATGTGACGACGCAAAGTGGATTCGGAGATGCGGCGCGAAGTGATGTGGCCCGAGGCCACCAGCTGTTCACGGAGTCGGTTGACCGGCACCCGGGGATGGCGGGCCAGCAGCTCGGAGATGTGGGCGCTCAGCTGCTCGGAGATGACCCGGCTTCGGCCCGCATCGCAACGCCGCTTGGGCAAGAGTCCGTCGAGTCCTTCTTGGCGGTAGCGGCGCAACCAGCTCTTGAAAGTGGCGACTGAGTAGCGGCGTCTGCCCAGACCCGGCACATCCAGCTCTTTTCGGGCCATGCGGCCGAAGTAACGGGCTTGGCTGCCGGCGGCGGCGTGCAGCACCGGCGCGATGACGCCGTAGCGGAACAGCGCCACGGCCTGGCGTTTTTGTTTTCCCTTCATCCTGAGGCTCCTTTGGCCAACCCTTTGTGCCACAACCCTACCGCTGGGCCCCTATCACGCAGTGTGGAGGATCGATTCTTGTCATGACGCGGCTGCCAGCCGGGTCCAAACAACGTGGCGCAAAAAGGGGATTGAGCGACTTGTGCTGCAGACACAGCGGATGCCGGTGAGTCAGCCCGTCAGCAAGCCAGAGCGGGGCCCGAGAGCCAATCGTAGGTCGAACAGCAGGTGGGGGAAGTAACGCCGATGAAAACGCAGCACCACTCGGGGTGGAGAGCCTCGGGGCTGGGCCGCCAGCAGCGCGGCCACCTGCTGGGCCTGCCGCCGCACCCCTTGGACGGCTCCGGGCAACTCGACCTCGGCCACCGGAAAAGAGAGCAGTCGCCCATAGACGGCCGCCAACAGCAGCAGCATGCGGTGCAGCGTCAACTCCTCCAACAGCACAGCTTCCTCACCTTGGCTGCCGGCCGTGGCCACCTCGTCCAGCGCTTGGCGCATCGTCCGTTTGCCGTTCACCACCACTTCGACCATCCAGCTCATCAACCCCAGGCTGAAGCGTCGGCGCGGCACCACTTGAGCCGGCAGCACGCTGAAGGTGACATCTCGTGGCTGATCCGGGCCCCGCCGCCGGCAGCGGAAGCGAGCCACTGGAAACCGTTGATAGGTCCGCCCCTCCTCATCCACCAAGCACCTGAAATACAGACCGTGGCGTACGGCGCATTCACTTCCCCGGCACAGCGGACAGCGGTCCCGGTAGTCGGGCAACAGCTCGTACAGCCCCAGTCCCAGAGAGGAAAGACTTGACAAAGACCTGTCTTGGAAGCGATCCTGAATCTGAAGTTTGTCTTCGAAAAGCCGGGAGTTATCCGAAGCTCAAACCACGGGCTCCCGGCTGCTCCTTTCCCTTCTTCTCCGCAGCCAAGACAGCTGTCACACTGTCATATTCTTTTCACCCGCTGCGGGCTAAGACAATCTATACAATTCCGGCTGCAAAAGGCAGAGAAGTTTGTGACGTATTACACCATTGGCGTTACACTCTAGTACAGAAGCACCAGGGGCGGGATCCAGAAAGGGGACCAGACATGAGACGACCTGAGTCGCCAGACAAGTTTCATCCCCCAACTCTTGAGTTCGAAGAAGAGCTGGACGAAAAAGAGTTGTTCGAGCGCGCCATGCAGGGGGTGCGTCCACTTCCCAAGCGGCAAAGGCTGATCCGCCCGGCTGCCAGGCGGGGTCCGATGGAGCCGCTCAATCCATCCGATCTCATGGAGGAGGCACTCCAGGACCTGAAGGAGTTCGAGTGGCCCTTTGCGCCTGGCTAT
Source organism: Acidobacteriota bacterium (assembly GCA_965205615.1). GTDB lineage: Bacteria > Acidobacteriota > UBA6911 > RPQK01 > CBDAPI01 > CBDAPI01. The sequence continues at coordinate 8,243 of CBDBHK010000023.1, forward strand.
CTGGAGGGCGGGGACCTGCAGTGGAACCGGCGACTGCTGCGCCGGCTTCGCAAAGGACGGTTTGCGGTGCAGGCCGAGCTGGACTTACATGGTCACAGCCAGCAGGAAGCTCGGCGGGAACTGCATCAGTTTCTCGGCGCATGTGTCAGTCGAGGACTAACCTGCGTGCGCATCGTTCATGGACAAGGTCACCACTCTCCGAACCAGATCCCGGTCCTCAAGAAACACCTTCCAGAATGGCTGCACTGGAGGCAGAACGCTCAGTACGTAGCGGCCTTCACATCAGCCCCGGGGCTGGATGGAGGAGGAGGGGCTCTCTATGTGCTCCTGCGCAAGGAGAAAAAGGGATAGCCCCAGTCTCCAACCGTTGATTTCTTTCAGGGTGGGGGGCTGCCTCACATTCAGGTTCCAACGTTCCAGCGTTCCAAGGTTCCGCGGAATTCCAAGATCCCAGAGTGGGTAAGGGGCCAGCCCAAAGTCCAGGTCATCTGATCGGTTCAATCGTGGGCGGCCTTCATTTCATTTTTCAGGAATTCTTTGATTTTCTCGGCAAGCTTGAGGGGAATTTCGACCTGGCGATCACGGAGCTTCTGGCTCATCTTAGAACAGGAGCGATATGTATTCAGGAAGTGTACACAGGGAGGGCATTCGGCTAAATGCTCTTCCAGCCGCCGGGTGGTTTCCGGATCGAGGTTGGAATCCAGAAAATCATCAAGGAAACGCGTGCATTCACGGCAGGTCACATATTCGTCCATGATCATCCCCCCTCGAAGTAGGTGGAAAGCTTCTCTCGAACAAAAAGCCGGGCTCGGTGGATGCGTGTTTTGGTGGTGGCTTCCTTCAAATCGAGCACGGATGCGATTTCCCTGATCGAGTATCCCTCGATATCGCGCAGCACCAGCGGTACACGGTATTCGTAAGGAAGCGACTGAATGGCGTCATAGAGATGGTGCGACAACTCGCTGTTGAGGGCTACCGATTCCGGGTCGACCGGCCAGTCGTTGATCAGGGTCTTGTGGTACCCGTCCCGGTTGAAATGGGGGAGTTCCTCCTCCATCTGGACCTCCCGCTCTCGCGAGGCCCGATGTTTTCGAAGCCACATGATGCAGTTGTTGATCGCAATCCGCTTCATCCAGGGCCAAAGATGACTTTCCTCGCGAAAGGTTCCAATTTTCCGGACCACCTTCAGGAGAGTTTCCTGTAGGACCTCTTCGGCGTCGGCGGGGTCTTTGAGATAGTTCAGGATGACTCCGAACAGCGGTTTGGAATAGCGATTTACGAAATCATCGATGACCAGGGCGTCATGCGCCTTGAGCCCGTCAATAATGGAGCGCTCGTCGGTGGCCGGTGCCTTCATGATATGATCCAGCTTGACCCCTACTTAAGCACACAAGGGCCTGCCAAGCAAGACGGCCAGACCATGGATTCCTGCCTGACCTGCATCCCCACGGTGATCAAACGAAGGGCGGCGAGCGGAGCCATTTTCACTTTTCTGGGGCTGGCTCCATTCGTAACTACCCTGGCGATGCCGTCGCAGAATCACAGCCAGGAGATTCCGGACTTTTATCGTCAATATGTTCGGAGGGAAAATGTCGGCACCTCGACCCGGGCGGTGTTGCGCAACGGCCTCAAAGTCATTGTCGAAGAATATGCCGTTCGCCCCATCGCTGCCGTCACTCTGGTCGTTGGGACGGGCTACGCGGACGAAGCCGCCTCCAGCACGGGAGCCGCCTCCGCGCTGGCCTGGTGGATTCGCCTGCACTCGGCGCTGGCTGAGAAAATTGCACTGGAGGGAGGTCACCTGGAGTCAGAAGCGTCTGCCCGGGAAACTCTTTTCACCGTTGTGTTACCCGCCTCGAACCTGCTGTCGGCCCTGGAAATCCTGGCCGGCCTGCTTGACCCCTCGTTGCTCGAGGAGTTTTCCCTGGATCAAATCCGGGTTCCGGCCACGAGCGGCAAAGGTCACGAGGCCTGGCTCACTTTTCAGGGCGCTGAAAGGAGACTCTGGGAGCTGGTCAATCCAGAGTTCGGGTCCCGGATCGCGGCTCTGGAAATCGCCAGGGTTCCCGTCCTGGGAAGCGAGCTGACTCGCCAGGACCTGATCCACTTTCATCGCAACCACTATCAGTCCGGCAACCTGAGCATCATTGTCTCGGGGGGGATCGTTCGAGAGCGGATACTGGCCAGAATCGCCGAAATCTATGCCGGCCTGGGAAACACCACGGTGAGTGCTTCCCCGGCAACCGCATCCGCACAGCAACGGCGCTTTCGCTATGAGCACCGGCGCGAAGAAAAGGTTCCCCTGCAATGCCTTTTCGGCTACCGGATTCCGGGGCGCGCACATCCGGACATGCTGGCTCTGCAGCTGGTTCAGGCTGCCCTGTCGGGGTCCCGGGGGTTACTGGTTTACCACCTGGTCCAGAAGGGTCTCGCTTTCAATACAGAGCTCATGCACTGGCCATCGGCTCAGGGAGGACTCCTTGCCATACTGCTCTTTCCTGACAAGGAGAAGATCGACGAGGCGGAAGTCCGGCTTCTGGCAGTGCTCCGTTCGATTTCCGAGAAAGGTCTTGAGGCCCATGATCTGACACGCGCCAAGGGCCAGCTTGTCCGACAGTATATGGCCCGCCTGCGAAGCCACCAGGAACGGGCACGGATTCTCTCGGCTCAGGCCGGGGACAAGAACTGGTCAGACCTCAACGAATGGCCTCGCCGCGTCTCCATGCTGACGAACGAGCAGGTCAAACGAGTCGCGAGCCGGTATTTGAGCCGGGAAAACCTGAGTCTGCTGGAGTCTTTTCCTGTCACTGGACCTCTCAGACAATTCACTACGGAATCATTGGCCGAAACCGTCGACCTTCTGATTCCAGTATCCATCGGAGAAGTGCAAAGAGACCAGCAGGTACGCTGGGATTCCAAGGCCACCAGCTTCGAGGTCCCGACCATTCCCCAGCGTAAGCAACACTCCTCCCTGAGGAGGACATCGATCCTTAGAGGCCCTCAGATTTACGAAGAAGAGGAACACACCTCTCCTGTCATCGATATCGGCTTCTTTTTTCCCGGCGGAAGAGTTCAGGAGACAGAGGCCAACCAGGGATTGACCGAACTCATGCTGCGTTCACTTGTAGGGGGCACGGCGGAAAGCAGTAGCTGGCGGACGTGGGAGACCCTGGAGGAAAAAGGGACGGTCATTGAGATCATCAATGAGCCCGACTTTTTCGGCTTCCGTCTGCAGCTTTACAGCCGGCACCTTCAGGACGCTTTCGGCGAGTTCATTGAATGGCTGCGCGCCGGTCGCATCACATCCGAGCAGATAGCCCGGTCCCGCCAGACCCTGTCGATCCTGCAGGAGATGGAGCAGAGAGACCTCTTCTCGGCGGGCAGGCTGGCTATTCGCAAGCAACTCTTTTCCGCGCATGGTTACGGCATGAGCCGTTTCGGGGACCAGAAAAGCCTCGCCAGCCTCGATCTGAAAGCCGCGCAGCAGTGGTACGCAGATCTGATGAAGGGTGTTCATCCCCTGATTGTCCTGTACGGAGACGTCGAGGGGACTGCTTTTCTGCCCGATCTGATTCCTCTCCTCAGCAGCTCCAAGTATCGGTATCGGAGCAAAGAAGACCACCCTGCTCCTACCGGGGAAAGCAGTCCCCGTTTACTGGAGATCGGAGAAAGCTGGATTTTCGGCGGCGTTCCCGGGCCGGCCCAGGGGACCCGGGCCGACTGGACACTGGACGTGCTGGCCAACCTTCTGAGACTGAAACGATTCCGCCCCGACAAACCGGGGCAGGAACAACTTCCCACTCATGTCAAAGCCCAGCGAGATGCCCTCTTTGAGGCGGGAACCCTCTTTTTCGGCAGGCCAAGCCCGGCCTCGGAAGCGGGTAGGCAAGACTTCTTCCGCCAGCTGGCCGGTTTGAGTCAGACCCGGGTCACCGAGCAGGACGTCCGAAACAGCATCGTTCTCACCATCACCGACTATCATCGGCAGCGGGCTCGAGGACCTGATTACCTGCTGGACTTGGCGCGGCACCTGCTGGCCGGCGAAAAACCGGACTACCAGCGCGAGTACCTGACCACGATTCAATCACTACAGGCCGATGACCTTCGGGCGGCGGCAGCTCGCTTCCTCGGCCCCCTTGCTCGCTTCAACGCGCCGGTAGATAATCCAGGGAACCAATGAAAGCCGTCATCATGAGCGGTGGGCGCGGCACCCGATTCTGGCCGGCCAGCCGCTCCCGCAAGCCGAAGCAGTTCCTCCGCATCACCGGCCGGAAAACGTTGCTCCAGCAGACCGTCGACCGGCTCTCGCCATTACTCTCGCGGCAAGATATTTTCTTTGTCTGCAGTCCCGAGTACGCCAGGATCGTGCAGCGGCAGATTCCGGATCTGAACGAGAATCAGCTCATCATTGAACCGGCCTCGAGAAACACCGCGCCCTGTATCGGACTGGCAGCTCACTACCTGGCGAGACACTTTCCCGATGAAGTGATGGCGGTTCTTCCGGCGGACCACGCGATCGGGGACATCGCTACCTTTCACCGGGCTTTGGAAGCAGCCGAAGCACTGGCGCGAAAGGACTGGCTGGTGACCTTCGGGATCGAGCCGACCCGGCCGGCGACCGGTTACGGCTACATTGAAGTCGAGAGCGATCTGGGTTGCTTCTCTGGTTTTCAGGCCTGCACCGTGCGCCGTTTTACCGAGAAACCGAATCTTGAGACCGCCCGGGAGTATGTGCGGGGCGGACAGCATTACTGGAACAGTGGGATGTTCGTGTGGCGGACTTCGTCCATTCTGGAAGAGATTGCGACCTCCCAACCCGATCTCTTCACCGTCCTTCAGAAGATCGACCGCAGCGAAGAGGACCCGGCCAGGGCCAATCGACTGTTTGAAGGTCTGAGCAGCCTCTCCATCGATTATGCTGTGATGGAACACTCCAGCCGCGTGGCAGTCATTCCGGTCCGGCTGCAGTGGGACGATGTGGGAGACTGGAGGTCCCTTTTTGATCACCTGCCCGGCGACCACGAAGGGAATCACAGCAATACGGATCTGGTGCCCCTGGACGCTCGCAACTGTCTGGCTTACACGCGGCAGGGAAAACTGGTTGCCTTGCTGGGGGTAGAGGATCTGGTCGTCGTGGATACCAAGGACGCCCTTCTAGTGTGCGATAGAAAACGAACGCAGGAAGTTAAGAAACTGCTGGATATTATTGATGATAAACTACTGTAAAATATTTATTAACGTCGATGGATAGCTTGCCCCAACTAGACAATCTGGATCTGATCAAGAGGATCGATTCGGCGAACATCTTTTCCTACCTGCACCGCTTCGATCGACAGGTCGCCCAGGCACTGACGCTTTCAGAGCAGCTCGATCCTGCGAAATGGATGGGTCAGGGTGCTACGCCCAGGCAGGTCGTGGTCTCGGGAATGGGAGGCTCGGCGATTGGCGGCAACCTGGTTCAAGATCTGCTGGGTCCGGAGCTCGGGGTCCCGCTGTTGGTCAACCGGAGCTATTCCTTACCGTTCGTGGACTCCAAAACCCTGGTTGTGCTTTGCAGCTATTCGGGTAACACAGCGGAAACTCTCTCCTGTTTTTCCATGGCACGAAAAGCCAGAGCCAGAATCCTCACGATCACTTCCGGGGGACAGCTTCTGGAAGCAAGTCGACGCTGCGGAAGCCCCGCCGTGGTCATACCCGGAGGCTATCCGCCTCGTTGTGCCGTCGGGTTTACCTCTGTCCTGCTGCTGAGTCTGCTGGCGAGACTGCGTCTGGCACCGGATCTTGATATCGCCGGATGGGGATCCTGGCTTGAACCCCAGGCCAACGCACTGGGACCGGAAATCCAGGTCCGGGAGAACTCGGCCAAGCAGCTGGCAGAGCGATTGAGGGGATGTATTCTATTGATCTATGGCAGCCAGGGTCGGCTGGGATCGGTAGCCAGGAGGTGGGCCGGGCAGTTTGCGGAGAACGGAAAACAATTCGCCCACTTCAGCGTGATCCCGGAGATGAATCACAATGAACTGGTCGGTTGGAAGCATCCTGAGCAACCGCTGAGCCGGCTGGCCGCGATCTTTCTACGGGATCGCGAGGAGCATCCGGAGGTCTCCAGGAGGTTTCGATTGACCGCCGACCTGGTTCGAGAACGGGCGGGACACTGCGAGGAAATCTGGTCGAACGGATCGAGCTGGCCGGAGAGACTGTGGTCCCTGGTCTTGCTGGGTGACTTCGCCAGTGTGTACACGGGAATCCTGAACCGCGAGGATCCCACCCCTGTCGAAGTGATTGAAGAATTCAAGCGCCGCTTGAAAGAGGAATAGACTGTCCGGATGAGGGCTAACTCCGAGATTTTTCGAGAATATGACATTCGTGGTATCGCCGACCGGGATCTGGCCTCCCCGATCTCGATCGCTCTGGGGCAGGCCGTTGGAACCTACCTCAAGAGAGAGGGAAGATCCCGCATTACGCTGGCCCGAGACTGCAGGCTCAGCTCACAGCGACTGGCCTCAGAAGTGGGAAGGGGTCTTCGGATGGCGGGTCTCGAGGTCATTGACATCGGTCTGGTTCCGACCCCATTGCTCTATTTTTCGCTCTACCATTTCGGAGATGTTGACGGAGGCGTGATGATCACCGGAAGTCACAATCCTGCCGATTACAACGGCCTCAAGATTTCTTCCGGCAAGACCACGATTTACGGGGAAGAGATTCAGAAGATCGGTCGTATTCTCGACAGCGCAGATCTGGAGCAGGGAAGTGGCGGCATCGAATCCCGCGACATCGAAGACCCCTATCGAAGAATGATCAAAGAACGCTTCGGCCAACTCTCCAGACCACTCAAGGTTGTGGTGGATGCAGGAAACGGGACTTCTTCGGATCTGTCTCCCGGAGTCTACCGGGAACTTGGCTGTGAAGTGATTGAGCTTTTCTGCGAGATGGACGGCAACTTTCCCAATCACCACCCGGATCCGACGGTTGAGGAGAATCTGAAAGACCTCGTCGCCGCTGTGCAGCAAAACGAAGCGGACCTGGGGATTGCGTTTGATGGTGATGGAGACCGAATCGGGGCTGTGGATAATACCGGGAGAATCATCTGGGGAGATGAACTCATGATTCTTTTCAGCCGTGAAATCCTGGCCCGCCATCCCGGCGCCACCATCATTGGAGAGGTCAAGTGCTCCATGAATCTCTACCGACAGATTGAGTCCCATGGCGGAGTCGGAATTATGTGGAAGGCCGGCCACTCGCTGATCAAGGCCAAGATGAAAGAAACGGGGGCGGTCCTCGCAGGCGAAGTGAGCGGTCATATCTTCTTTGCCGACGGTTTCTACGGGTTTGATGATGCAACCTATGCAGGAGCTCGACTCCTCGAGTTGGTCGCGGATTCGGGACAGCAGACCAGTCAGCTCCTGGCGGATGTTCCCCTGCTTTACAACACACCTGAAATCAGAGTGGACACCCCGGATAGCGAGAAGTTCGAAGTGGTTCGCCTGCTGCAGGACTATTTCAGCCGCCATTACGAGACGGTTACCGTAGATGGCGTCCGGGTTCTGTTTGAGGATGGTTGGGGCCTGGTCCGGGCCTCCAACACTCAGCCGGCTCTGGTCCTGCGCTTTGAAGCCTCCTCCCCGGAGCGTCTCGTGCAGATCCGGTCAATCGTGGAATCGAAGTTGGAAGAGGTCAGCCGGAGCGCTGGTCTTTGAATTGATCCATGCAGATCTCCTTTGCCAAGTGGCATGGTTACGGAAACGATTTTCTGGTTGTAGAATCGGAACCCTTCCAGGAAGCCTGGTTCGCTGCGTTCACGAGATTCATGTGTCAGCCCCATGTGGGTCTGGGGGCGGACGGATGTGTCTTTGTGGGAAAACGCTCAGAATCTGATTTTGACCTTCGAATTTTCAACCGCGACGGAAGCGAAGCTGGAATGTCGGGCAATGGTTTCCGTTGCGCGGCTGCCCAGATCCACCGGAGCGGTCAAAGTGCCTCGTCCAGCCTGGTGCTGCACGCGCCGAGCGGCAAGAAGCCGTGTCGGCTGTTGGGCCAAGAGAGTGCCACCAGGTGGAGCTACATTTTGGACATGGGAGAGCCCTTTTTCACCCCGTCGGAGGTCCCGTGTCTGGTTGATGACAGGGACGTCGTATCGGAGTATCCCGTCCGGGTGGAAGGTCGCCAACTACTGATGAATGCCCTTTCAGTGGGTAACCCACAGTGTGTCATTCTGGTTGAGCGCTTGCCTGGTCCAGACGAGTTTCAGCTTCTGGGCTCACAGCTTGAGAGGCACTCGCTGTTTCCGGAGCGAACCAATGTGAGCTTTGTCCAGGTGGTCAGCCGGGAGCAAATGATTATCGAGATCTGGGAGCGTGGTGTCGGGCCCACCTCCTCGTCAGGAACCGGGTCCTGTGGAGCCGCTGTGACGGCGATTCGGCTGGGGCTGGTTGACTCTCCGGTTGCGGTGGAGACCCGCACGGGATCCCAGCAGGTGGCCTGGAGTCCCGGGAAGAGCGTGCTGTTGACCGGAGACGCCGAACTCGTGGCTGATGGACGCTGCTACTGGGAACCCTGAGGCGCTGAAAGTTCCGAGTGTGTCGCGGTGATTCACCGGTGACGTAACACGATGGCGAAGTGTAGGAGCCGCCTCCGCGCGGCGATCTGATCGGACCACAGAGGGTCCTCCTACACCGGTGATGTCACACGATGGCGAAGTGTAGGAGCCGCCTCCGCGCGGCGTCCGATCGGACCACGGAGGGCCCTCCCACACCCGTGACACGATGGCGAAGTGATAGGGGTAGGGAAAGCTCATTGGTTTGAGCCTCCCCTCCCTCCGAACCGGACGTGCGGTTCTCCCGCATCCGGCTCTCCAGTCAGTGGGGTCCACGGCGGGACTGACAGATCTGCGCGTGGGCTACGGCCATGGTAAATAGCCCCTGCTCGATAAAGTAGGCATTTTTGCCTCCTTTCACTCCTGTTTCCAGGGTCGTCAGCATGCGTTCGGTCCACACTTCCGCTTCCACCCAGCTCCATTTCTGGCTCTCGGCTTCTCTGCCTTGCTTAGGAGTCTCCTCCACTTTCGACAGTTCCTCTTGCTTCGTCATTGACTCTACACATCCACCTTCCTGGCGGGCCTTCGCTCCACCGGCATTACCCGGCTTCTTCACTACTACGCCGCCTCTGACTTCTGCGGGTCTCTTACCAGACCGACCTTTCGCAGACCTCCTCGCTTTACGTCACTTGAACTTCCCACCATTCCATCTCCAACCACCCCAAGGGTTAACAAGATGCCTTTTTCACGTTACCCATCAGGCTCTTGTCCGTGTCAGGTTTCCCTTCCATTCGAGCTTCGCCATTTCCCAGCAGGCTCGCTGTCCCCTCTGAGCCGAATCGAGTTCGTCTCCTACAGACTGGTGGTTCTCCTTCGGCTGCTTCCCACCCCACCTCACGATGACGCAGTTGCCGTCGAATACGGGCCGGAGAACGTTTGCCCGGTAGGGACTTTCACCCTACTGTTCAAGTGCGCTTACGAGCGCACTAGGAGCCGCCTCCGCGCGGCGATCTGATCGGACCGGTCCTCCTGCACGGTTGGGAGGGGCCATCACTTTGGGATCCAGGACATGGAGCCTAAAACGCCGGATCCCCCCATTGACTCGGCCGGGTGTCCTGAGTAAGTTGTTACCTTCTTTGTCCTGGTTTGCCGGGTTGGAAGGGAAGCGTACACCTGCATGGGAAAAACAATCAGTGTCGAAAATGGTCGTTTACAGGTCCCCGACAATCCTGTCATTCCTTTCATCCAGGGGGACGGTATCGGGCCTGACATCTGGAACGCTACACGGAAGGTCCTGGACGGAGCCGTGGTCAGGGCTTCCGGTGGTGCGAGAAGGATCGAATGGAAAGAAATTCTGGCGGGGGAGAAAGCCTTCGAAGAGACTGGTGAGTGGCTTCCCCAGGAGACCATCGATCTCATTGCAGCGCATGCCGTCGCCATCAAAGGCCCCCTGACCACACCGGTCGGCAGAGGGCTCCGCAGTCTCAATGTGACACTCCGGCAGGTCCTCGATTTGTACGCCTGCATCCGTCCCTGTCGCTACATTCCGGGAGTACCCTCGCCGGTCAGGGAACCCGAAAAGATGGATGTCGTGATCTTCCGGGAGAATACAGAAGATGTCTACATCGGCGTGGAATGGGCCGCCGGGACAGCGGAGGCCGAGGAGTTAATCGAATTCGCTAACGCACGGTCCGCCACCAAGATCCGATCGGGATCGGGAATCGGGATCAAGCCCATTTCCGAATTTGGCACGGCGCGTCTCGTCCGCAAGGCTGTTCGCCATGCGATTGATCAAGGTCGCAGTCGAGTGACCCTGGTCCACAAGGGCAATATCCAGAAGTTTACCGAAGGCGCCTTTCGCGACTGGGGATACCAGACAGCACGTCGCGAGTTCCCGGAAATCTGTATCGATGAAGAGACCCTCTGGAACGCCCACGGGGGCCGGATTCCAGAGGGAAAGGTCCTCATCAACGATCGGATTGCGGATTCCATGTTTCAACAGATACTTCTCCGTCCTGACGAGTACGAAGTCATCGCTCTGCCCAATTTGAACGGCGATTATCTCTCCGATGCCTGTGCGGCCCAGGTGGGGGGACTGGGGATGGCTCCCGGTGCGAACCTTGGAGACCGGGTGGCACTTTTTGAGGCCACTCACGGAACCGCCCCCAAGTACGCGGGTCAGGATAAGGTGAATCCGGGATCTCTAATTCTTTCAGGCGTGATGATGCTCGAGCACATGGGCTGGAACGATGCGGCACAGCTGGTCAGTCAGGCGCTGCAGCGAACCATCGCGCAAAAGAGAGTTACCTATGACCTGGAACGTCAAATGGAAGGTGCGACCAGATTAAGGACAAGTGAATTTGGGGCTGCAATCGTGGAGAATATGGGAAGCTAATTGAAAATTGAAGATTGAAAATGATTCGCTTCGCTCATTGCGTTTCCAGGGCAAGGTCAAGAATGCCTTGAACGGACTTGCTCGGAAAGATGCACTTTTGGGGCGCCGACTGTTTGAAAATGATTCGCTTTGCTCATTGGGTTTAGGAGAGTGGGAGGGGCCTCAGGCCGCGACGATTGGAGCATTGAATTGAGATCGGTAACCGCAGTTCAAGCGGGAACTTTCAGGGGTGGTGAACACTTGGGGTGGAGAAGTTGATATGGAAGCAAAGGTAACGGTTGTAGGGGCGGGACACGTCGGGGCTACTACGGCGCAGAGAATTGCTGAGAGGGAATTCGCAGACGTCGTCCTGGTGGATATTGTTGAGGGGGTACCGCAAGGCAAGGCACTGGATCTGATGGAGGCCGGTCCGGTGGAGCACTACGACACCAGGGTGTCGGGTTCCAATGCTTACGAGGCCACCGCAGGCTCCGATGTGGCCGTTATCACGGCCGGTCTGCCTCGCAAACCCGGGATGAGCCGGGACGACCTGCTGCTCAAGAATGCCGGCATCGTGAAGTCGGTCACCGAGAACCTGGCACGCCGTAGTCCGGACTGCATCATCATTGTGGTCAGCAACCCGCTGGACGCCATGTGTCACGTGGCCAAATGGGTCAGTGGTTTTCCGCGGGAACGGGTCATCGGGATGGCCGGTATCCTCGACTCCGCCCGCTTCCGGACATTCATCGCCATGGAGCTGGGTGTTTCAGTGAGCAGCACGCATGCCTTTGTTCTGGGAGGCCACGGGGACACGATGGTGCCCCTGGCCCGATACAGCACCGTAGCGGGAGTGCCCGTTACCGAGCTGATTGCGCCCGATCGCCTGGAAGCCATCATCCAGAGAACCCGCGACGGCGGAGCCGAGATTGTGAAGCTGCTCAAGACGGGAAGCGCCTTCTACGCTCCCAGCGCAGGCGCCACGGAGATGGTGGAATCAATTCTGAAAGATCAGAAGAAAATCCTTCCCTGTGCCACCTACCTGGAAGGCGAGTATGGGGTCAACGAGCTCTTCGTCGGTGTTCCCGTAAAGCTGGGACGACACGGAATGGAGGAAGTTTTCCAGGTCAGCCTCACGACCGAGGAGCAGGCGTTCCTGCAGAAATCGGCCGCAGCGGTGCAAGAGCTGAAGACAACTCTGCAGGAGAACGGGTATGTTTAATGGGTGCTGGGTGCTGGGTGCTGGGTGCTTCTGGGTGTAGGTTCTGGGCTCACTTGGAACCTTGGAACGTTCATCCCTAGGAGTCGTCGGTCTCTACCCTTGACCTTCCTTTCTTGAGTTGACCGCGCTGACTCTTCTGCCGCAGCCTCTTTTCTTTGGCACGGCGGGGTTGTCCGGTGGGTCGGCGGGGCTTGGGCCTGTGCAGGGCATCCCGCAGGAGACGCACAAAACGGTCCACCACTGCCTGCCGGTTACGGGACTGGCTGCGAGACTCCTGGCTGCTGACCTGCAGGACTCCGGCCTGATTGATTCTTGTCCCCAGCAACTCCCGCAGTCGCTCTTTCTGAGCTCCGGTCAGGCTCGGCGACGCAGCCATGTTGAAGAGCAGGGTAACCCGGGTGCTGACCTTGTTGACGTGCTGCCCGCCGGGTCCGCTGCTTCGGGAACTCCTGAAGGAGATTTCGGAGGAGGGGATTCGGAGGTTCCCGTCAATGTAAACGAGACTGTCGTCATCGCGAGGAGTCATTGGTTCGGCCAATCTAAGAAGAGTGCGCTCCAGGTCTGTCTCTGAATTGCATCTCCTTCACTTTGCCAGAAACACCTCCGTGGCGCCAAGCGGAGCCGGGAGCCTTAACCCGGATGATTCATAAATTTTCTACTGCAGCGTGAGAATCTCCCGCCCTGACTGCGTTACGCTCGGTCGGCCTCCTCGGCGTACTGCACGAGTACGCCTCCGGGGGCCTCGGTCGCAAGCCTTGTCAGAACGGGTCTTCCCCCGCTTCGCTACGAAAACTTATGAATAATCCGGGTTAGCGACCGGAGAATCCGGGATCTCCCCTCCCTGACGGTCAGGGCTCCGTTTTGTTTTTTGCCGAAACGAGGACCCTCCGTGGTCCAATCCGGGCGGTTGGAACCTGGTGCGTCGAAGGCGATATCATCCCGACTCTTCAGGATTCCTTGGAACGTTGGAACCTAAATGTCATTCCCAGCCGGCGAAGGGATTCTGGCGATTGTCTTGTGAGGCGGAGAAGCCCGCTTCCACCCAGGGTCCGTGGAAGTCCTGTCAATCGCGGTTGAAGGAAGGCTGCCTCTCCAGACGCCGATCTCTCAGCCTGGCCTCCTCCTGCAGCAGCCAGGAAGCCTGCTGTCCCGATCTGGCCTTGCGCCAGGCAATCCAGGCAAAGGCCGCCAGGGCCACGATCGTCACGATTGTCATCAACATCTCATTGTGCATTTGTATTTACCCTGGTCCGGTTTCCAATTCTTGAGTTCACTGTTGTATTGGACGGGCGTTCGAACCAAATGTTTCGAAGGTTGGTCTGTCTTTTCACAGAGCCATTGTGCTCATGCTTGAAGCCGAGGGCACCGGCGGTGAAGTAGAATACCGGGGGATCGAACGAGAGCAAAACAGGAGGAAGAACATGAACCGCATCAATTTGATGATTCTAACCGCGAGCCTGGCGATCCCTGCCGCAGCCGCCGGGAAAGAGGACACTCCGCAGCCGGATCAGAAGTTCATTATCGGTGGACAGAACACCAGCACTCAGGTACATCCGCCAGTGGCGGCACTGATGGACCGAACCTCCCTCGAGTCTTTCTTCGACCGGGACGACAAGTTTCTTGCCCAGTTCTGCGCAGGAACCCTCATCGCACCCAACTGGATCCTGACCAGCGCCCATTGTGTCGTCCGATTTGATCCCAGCCTCTCCGAACCGACGAATATCCCGGTCAATCCCCGTGAGATTATCGTGGCATTGAACCTGACCGACCTGGACGCGAATGAAGGAGACCTCTCGGATGTGGAGAGGATTGTCGTGCACGAAGACTTTGATGGAAGGCTTGACAGTCCAACCGTTTCGGGCGACATCGCTCTCATAAAAACGGCAACTGATTTTCTCGAACAGCTCACCGCGCCCCTCAGAATAGCCCCGGGTGCGGGAACTCCTGCAACAATCGTGGGCTGGGGTGCGGATGGATATAACAACAACACAGATGAGGCCACCAGCTTTCCTGCCGTCCTTCAGGCGGCCGCGACCACGATTATCTCCAATGAAGACTGTGCTGCCGCCAATGCAGGTGCCTTCGACATCAACAATACTCACATCTGTGCCCAGGAGCCGGGAGTCGACACCTGTGTTGCCGACAGCGGCGGCCCGTTGCTGGTGGCGCAGAGCGGTGTGGCGGGAGGAGCGTCGAACTTCGTTCAGGTGGGCATTACCAGCTTCGGAATCGGTTGCGCAGACCCGGACTTTCCCGGTGTGTACACCCGCGTTTCCGAGTATTTCGACTGGATTGAGAAAAACCTGGAAGAAACCATACTCTTTGCCACCTTCGGGAACGGGCGGAGCGGGGCACTGGTCCTGATCAGCGAAATCGTGCTTTACAACCCCCATGTCAGCAGGCTCTCTCGAGGAACGCTTGTGTTCAAGGATCCGGATGGGAACGTCCTGGAGGCGGATTCCATTCTCGCTTCGGGAGACGGGAGCTTCGCGATCGGTCCGCTGGGATCGTCGACGTTCTCGACGAGCGGTACGGGCAACATCCTCTCCGGATCGGTGTGGGTCACCAGCGACGAGGAGGTATCCGGAGTAATCCGGTTCTCGCTCAGCGGGACCGGTATCGCCGGCGTGAGTCCCAGTCAGCCGGGAACCAGGCTGATCGCTCCCGTCCGCCGTGAGGGAACCGTGAACACCGGGATTGCCATTCTCAATGCAGACAACGTGAAAGTCCGCGTGATTCTCGAGTTGAAAGACGAAAACGGCGATGTCGTTGGCGTTGCCGTCAGGGATCTGGAACCCATGGCCAGAATCGCCGAGTTCGTGGACGAACTCTTCCGCGGGGCCGACACCGATGGATTTCGGGGCACGGTCTGTATGGACGCCGACGGAAAGGTAGGCGTCATTGCTATCGAGCAGGGAACCGGGGACGGAGAGTTCACGACTCTGCAAGTGACTGTGGTGCAATAGGTTCGGCAGGCAGATATGGTGCAGACGAAAAGCCCGGTGAGTTCCCGGGTATTGAAGTTTCTTCGGTTGCCGCTGGGCAGCAAAGTCCTTCTCCTGGAAGCCTGGATGACTCTGGGCCTCTCGCGGGGCATGGTCCTGACGCTGCCGTTTCGGTGGATAGCTCCGCGACTGCAGGCACGTCTGCCCGACTCGGCCCACGTTTCCGGTCAAGCCGAGGCCCGAGCCGTGGGCTGGGCACTGCGAGTGGCCAGCAAATACACTCCCTGGACGAGTAACTGCCTGGCCCAGGCCCTTGCCGGAAAACGGATGCTGCATCGTCGCAAACTCA
>CBDBHK010000024.1:0-327157 GCA_965205615.1 Acidobacteriota bacterium
CGTACTTGCGGTAGCCGTTGAACAGGGGGGTGGGAAACCAGGTCCGGGAATCCAGCCAGTAAGAGCGTGCCTGGCTCCAGCGGGGGTGCGGTATGTTGGGATTGACGTTGGAAAGAAACCCGTATTCGTGGGGCAAAATTTGCCAGAAGATTTTCGGCTTCTTCTTTACGAACTCGATTTTGACGATCGACTTCGGGTTCTTGTAGCCGTACTTCCAGGGGACGATAATGCGAATCGGCGCTCCGTGCTGTTTGAGAAGCGGCTTTCCGTACACCCCCGTGACGACCAGCGCGAGCTCGTTCATGGCCTCATCCAGACGGAGGGCCTCGTGGTAAGGCCAAGGATAAGAGGGAGCCTTTCTGATCCCCGGCATCTGGGAAGGCCGATAGGCGGTCACGAAACGGACGTACCGTGCATCCGGACTCGGGTCGGAATCCTCGATCAGGCGACGCAGGGGAAAGCCGCTCCAGGGGACGTTCATGGCCCAGCGTTCTACACAGCGAAAGTGGTAGAGTCGCTCTTCATGGGGGATCTTGAATAAGTCATCCAGGTCGAGGGTGCGGGGGTTCCTGCAGCGACCCTTGATCTCGACCTTCCAGGGTTCAGCTTCGAAGTTGTCGATGTATCTCCACACCGCCCCGCCCCGCCCCGGTAAAAACTCGTAGAAATTGTTGTGGCTGGCCGCCACCTGGCGGGGGGTCAGACTCGTGTCGAGGCCAGCTGGAAGCTCATAGCTCGGGTTGCGTGTCGCCGGAAAAATCAGGGGGCGTTGAAAAGGCTCTTCGAGAAGGTCCTGTCCGCGCGCGGAGGCCAGAGAGCGGGATGCAGAAGCAGCGCTGATCGACCCCAACGCCAGCGACTGCATGAACTTCCGGCGGTTGAAGAAGATGTCTTCGTCGCTTGCCGGAAGGGAGGGGATTTCTGCTCGGTACTTGTGCATGGCCGGGCTCCAGGTTTTCAGGATAACATCTAATCCGAGTTCCGAGCCTGAGACAACAGAACGGCAAGGCGTTAGCCTGCCGTTTCCCGACGGTGAGCTTTTCGGGTTCCAGGTTCCAACGGGATCGGCTTAAAGTGGGAGGGGCCCCGGGCCGCTACCGGGGGGATTTAAACGTTCGCTGCCCGGGGCCCCTCCCACTTTAAGCCTTAGGCCGGCGCGTCACGCGTTTACTGCGTGCGCGCTACCGTGCGGACACGCTGCTGTGCGGGAGCGCCATCAGTAGCGCGCGTGATAACAAGCGCGTCCTCAGTTTGTGCCTCTCATTGGCCGTTAGCTTACGCTATCCCGAAGTCACCGCTCGGTAAAGGAGGGGTAATGAAACGTCGAGCCGGTAGTCGATCCCCGAGTGGTTGTCGTTGAATTCTTCGTAGTGGTGAGCGATTTCATAGGCCTGCAGTTTTCGGACCAGCCGGCGCGCCCCGTATTGAAGGTGGTACTGGTCCTGCCTTCCACAGTCCAGGTACAGGCCTCGAAGTTGGGACAGACTGCTCCGGCCGGGCAGGGTATCGATCAGCTCCAGGGGATCGTGGGCCAGCCAGCGCGACCATCTCTGTTCAATCAGTTCGCACGTGAAGGCGTCAAAGGGAAGACGGATGCCGAAGGCCTGATCCGGATCGGGATCGTAGGTGGCGCCCATGGCCAGGAGGCTCACCGTTTCCAGTTCCCGGCCATCCAGCTTGATCCTGTTTCGAAAGTTCTCGAGCAGCTTCTCGCAGCTGAAGTCATTTTCCTCCAATAGCCGGGCCGCCCTCGGGAACATGGGTTTCAGCAGGAGGTCGAAGCCGATGTCTCCCGAGTGGCAGGCAACGGCGCCCCACTGGTCACCATGGCGGAGTCCCTGCATCAGGGCCCCGTAGCCTCCACTGGAGAACCCCAGAACCGCCCGTCTCCGGGGGGATGGTTCGATGGGAAACTCTGCCGTCAACTGGGGCAACAGATCCTCTACAAGAAAATCCTCCCAGTTTCCAACGGCCTCGGAGTTGACATACTGGTTTCCACCCAGCGAGGTAAAGCAGTCGGGAAACGCAACGACGGCCGGGCCCATCTCTCGTTCTGAACCAGTCGTTCCAGACGCTGAGGAAAGCTTTCACCAAAGGCCTTCCATGCGGTCATCTTCAGGCTGCTGTTGGTGAAATTGGCGAGATAGACCAGCAAGGGAAATCGCCTGGAAGAGTCGTTCTTTTCAGGCGGCAGGTACACGTGCACCGAACGGCTGGCCGGGTCGCCCAGCAGATTGTCCTGGAGGGCCGCGGAATCGACCCGGGTTTCCACGACTTCGCCTCGCAGGGGTAAGAAACTATGGATCGGCATTCAGCAACGTTGTTTGTAGACGTGAGAGGAGTGCCCGAACAGAAGCTCGGCCGCCTCCATCACCGTCTCCGAAAGCGTAGGGTGGGGATGGATCGTGGCCACGAGGTCCTCGGCCACCGCCGCCATCTCGACCGCCAGGCACCCCTCGGCGATCAGTTCTCCGGCTCCCGGACCGGCGATACCAACTCCCAGCACAGCCTGGGTCTCCGGATCGAACACAATTTTGGTCAGGCCGTCCGTGCGCCCCAGGGTCAGGGCCCGTCCCGAGGCCCCCCATGGAAACTTAGCGACGTTGACTTCACGGCCTTCCTGTTTGGCCTCGGTTTCGGTCAGTCCACACCACGCAATCTCGGGATCCGTAAAGACCACCGCGGGAATCGCCAGGTTGTCGAGCGCCGCCGCCTTTCCGGCGATGACCTGGGCGGCGACCTTGCCTTCCCGAAAGGCCTTGTGTGCCAACATGGGCTGGCCCGCAACATCGCCGATCGCAAAAATCGAGGGATCGCTGGTCCGGCACTCCTGATCGATGGCCACGAAATGGTCCTGCAATTGGACTTTCGTATTTTCCAGTCCCAGACCTTCCGTGTTGGCGGTCCGTCCCACTGCAACCAGTACCGCATCGAAGACTTCGGAGGAGTTGACACGTCCTTCCAGTTTGACTTCCACGCCCTGCGAAGACTCACTCAAATGGCTGACTCTGGTCTCCAGGTGAATCGCTTCGAATGACTCATCGAGGCGCTTCTCCAGAGGGCGAACCAGATCCCGGTCCACACCTGGAAGGAGGCCGTCGGTCAACTCCACGACGGTTACCTTTGATCCCAGCGCTGCATAAACGGTCCCCATTTCGAGGCCAATGTAGCCGCCGCCCACGACCAGGAGGCGCTCGTAGGCCTCCCGAATCTCCAGGCCACTACTCGAATCGAGGATCCTGTTACTTTCGACGTCGAAGGGCGGAAATGTGCTGGGCCGGGATCCCGTTGCCAGAATGGCATGCTTGAAACGAAGCTCGGTGGCCGTTTCCCCTTCCACTGTCAACTGCTGTGAGTTCTGGAAAACGGCACGTCCCTGCACGAACTTCACGCCCCTCATTTTCGCGATCTGTCCGAGCCCTGCGGTCAGTTTCTGGATGACGTCATCCTTCCACTCGCGCACCCGATTGATGTCCACACGCGGCTTCTCGAACTCAACGCCCAGCAGGGAGGCATGCTCTGCCTGATACAGAATCTGGGAGATGTGCAGCAGGGCTTTCGAGGGGATGCAGCCCACGTGCAGGCAGACACCCCCGGGTCGCGCTCGAAGATCCACCAGGACCGTATCCAGGCCCAGGTCGGCGGCCTGGAAGGCGGCGCTGTAACCTCCCGGGCCGGCGCCTATGACGACTACATCGGTATCCTGAACCGCTTCCATCAGATTGTGGATTTTAGCACGAAAGGAGGGACTTCTCGACGACGCTGAAGCGGAGACGCGCTTGTTGTCACGCGAGCTACGATTGATCTCCAGGCACCCCGACAGCAGACGCACGAAAGTAAGCGCGTTGTTGCTCGACTGCGGCATCCCGGCCCATTTGCCTTGGGTCGGAAGGCCAAGTATCTTGGTACTGGTAGCCGTTGGACTTTCACCGCGGACGGCTGGATCGTTGGAAAGGAAAATGGGGTCATGTTGAGTCGAGACAGCTTTGGAACCCTGTCCAGCCTTGAAGCCGGGGGACAGCAGCATCACTACTACAGCCTTCCGGCATTGGAAGAGAAGGGGCTGGGAGACACCGCAAGACTGCCCTTCTGTCTCCGGATCCTGCTCGAGAATCTTTTGCGCAACGAAGACGGTGAGTCGGTAACGGCTCAAGATATCGAGGCCCTGCTGGGGTGGGATCCAGAGGCTGAACCTGCCCGGGAGATCGCCTTCTCCCCCGCCCGCGTTGTTCTTCAGGACTTTACGGGAGTGCCGGCAGTCGTCGATCTGGCGGCCATGAGGGAAGCTATGTCGATGCTGGGTGGTGACTCTCAGAAGATCAATCCTCTGGTGCCTTCCGAGTTGGTCATCGACCATTCCGTGCAGGTGGATTCCTTTGCCACCGCCACGGCTCTGCAGATCAACGTTCAGCGAGAATTCGAACGGAACCGCGAGAGGTACGAGTTTCTCAAGTGGGGGCAGACGGCATTCGATGACTTCAAGGTGGTTCCTCCAGCCACCGGCATCGTCCATCAGGTGAATCTGGAGTACCTGGCTCGCGTTGTGTTCGCTGTCGGCTCGGAACTCGGGAGCCTGGCCTATCCCGATACCCTGGTCGGCACCGACAGCCATACGACCATGATCAACGGCCTGGGAGTGCTGGGCTGGGGTGTCGGGGGGATTGAGGCGGAGGCGGCCATGCTGGGGCAGCCGATCAGTCTTTTGATTCCGAGGGTCGTGGGCTTTCGCCTGGAAGGTCAATTGAGGGAGGGAGCGACCGCCACGGACCTGGTTCTGACGATCACAGAAATGCTTCGTGAGCGAGGGGTTGTGGGCAAGTTCGTCGAGTTTTTCGGCCCCGGCGTGGCCAACCTGTCTCTGGCGGACCGGGCCACTCTGGGAAACATGTCGCCGGAGTACGGGGCCACCTGTGCCATTTTTCCCATCGACGGACAGACCCTTGATTATCTGCGTCTGACGGCTCGTGACGAGCCACAGGTCGAGCTGGTGGAGGTTTACGCTAAAGCACAGCGGCTCTTTCACGAAGCGGACAGCCGGGAGGCCGAGTATTCCGAAAGGCTGGCCCTCGATCTGGCCGATGTGGAACCCAGTCTGGCCGGCCCCAAGAGGCCCCAGGACCGTATCCCGTTGAGATCCTCCAAGGCGGCGTTCGGGGAAGCTCTGGATCTGATTCGTGGGCAGGTCCCGGGTGCATCGGACTCCGGAGCTGCCCTGGCAACGGTGACGAAGAGACGGGTTGAAGTACGCATGGAGGGTCCTGGAGAACAAGGTCCGGCTCAGTTTGACCTGGAAGACGGGTCGGTGGTCATTGCAGCCATTACAAGTTGCACGAACACTTCGAATCCCCGCGTCATGGTGGCTGCGGGCCTGGTGGCCCGGAATGCTGTTGAGAGGGGGCTGAAGACCCGGCCGTGGGTGAAAACGAGCCTGGCCCCCGGCTCCAAGGTCGTGACGGATTACCTGAAAAAGGCCGGCCTCAGCCGGTTCCTGGACGAACTGGGCTTTAACCTGGTCGGCTACGGATGCACGACGTGTATCGGCAACAGTGGTCCCCTGGCGGAGCCCATCTCCGAAGCCATCAAAGAGGGCGACCTGATCGCCTGTTCCGTGCTTTCCGGGAACCGCAATTTTGAGGGCCGAATCAGCCCCGACGTAAGGGCGAACTACCTGGCTTCTCCTCCCCTGGTTGTTGCTTACGCGCTGGCGGGAAGAATGGATATCGATCTTTACGAGGAGCCCCTGGGCCACGGTTCGGACGGGTCCGGGGTCTTCCTGAACGATATCTGGCCCTCGGGAGAGGAGATCGAAGCGACCATTGCGCAGGCTATCCACCGGGGGATGTTTGGGAAGCAGTATTCCGATGTCTTTGCGGGCGACGAAACCTGGCAGCAGATCACCGTGCCGCGCGGCGACCGCTACGAATGGAACCTCTCCTCCACCTACATCAAGAATCCGCCCTTCTTCGAAGGGATGACGGCGCACGTCTCGCCGCCGGAAGATATCCGGGGGATGCGGGTTCTGGCTCTGTTGGGAGACTCGGTAACGACCGATCACATCTCACCGGCCGGAGCGATTCCGAAAGACGGCCCTGCCGGGCAGTATCTGATGAGCCATGGCGTTGAACCCTGGCAGTTCAATTCGTTCGGTTCCAGGAGGGGCAACCACGAGGTGATGATGCGTGGAACCTTCGCAAACATCAGGCTGCGCAACAAACTGGTCCCGGGCGTCGAGGGAGGCTACACCAGAATGGAGGAAGGCTCCGAGGTGCAGTCCATCTACTCGGCCGCCATGCACTACGGGGAAGAGGGTACGCCCTTAATCGTGATTGGCGGGAAGGAGTACGGTTCCGGTTCGTCGCGAGACTGGGCGGCCAAGGGAACCCGTCTGTTGGGTGTGCGGGCCGTGCTGGCCGAGAGCTTCGAGCGCATCCATCGCAGCAACCTGATCGGGATGGGCGTCCTGCCACTGCAGTTCGAGGCAGGAATGTCAGCGGACGCCCTGGGGATGACCGGCTTTGAAGTCTTCGACGTAACGGGTCTGGCGGATGGCGTGGAGACACGAAAAAGACTAAAGGTTACCGTTCACGCCGAGGGCGAAACCGAAAGAACATTCGAAGCCATCCTGCGCATAGACACACCCAACGAAGTGCTTTATTACGAGCACGGAGGGATTCTGCATTATGTATTGAGGAGCTTGCTCTAGCAGCCGGTGCGCTGACACCCAGGTTTGGGATACGGGCCCTCGCCGAGAGAGTCAAAAGCGCGCACGAAAGTAAGTGTGCAAAGTGTCAGTAGCGCGCACGACAGTAAGCGCGTCTGGCCCGCGAGACGCGCTTGTTCCACGCGCGCTACTGTCGGAAGTGGTTCCCCGTGGGATCTGGAGTCAGACCCTCTCCAGCACGATGCAGCTTCCCGTCCCTCCAAATCCCCAGGAATTCGAGAGCACGTAGCGAAAATCCGCCGGGGTCCGGGAGGCGACGCACTCAACCGGGCACTCCGGATCCTGGTCGTCCAGGTTGATCGTGGGCGGAATCTCCTGATCACGAAGGGAGAGTGCCGAGAAAGCCGCCTCGGCAGCCCCGCTTCCTCCCAGGAGATGACCGGTCATGCACTTCGGGGCTGAGACCGGGACGCCGGCGTCACCGGTAATCTCTGCGATGGCTTGTGCCTCGCGGATGTCCCCGTGAACGGTGGACGTGGCATGAGCGTTGATCCAACCGAGTTGGCTGGCCGCCAACTGGCTGTTTCCCAGTACCTGATTCATGACCATGCTGCAAAAAGGGGTGGACATTCGAGTCGGATGCTCGCTGAAAGAGCGATCGGCAATGCCCCGGATGCGAGCGTAGGGTGTTGCACCTCGAGCCAGGGCCCGTTCTTCACTCTCCAGGAGCAAAAAACACGCTCCTTCAGCCGGTACGTAGCCCTCTCGTTTCCTATCGAACGGTCGAGAAGCACTCCCCGGACTGTGTGAGAAAGACTTGGGGATGATGCTGAGCGCATGGACCATCCTGATGCTCGAGGCAATGATCGAGGCTTCGGCGCCACCGGCCAGACACCAGGGGACAGACCCGCTCCCGATCAAGCGCGTAGCCAGCGTGATCGCGGCCGCCCCGCTCGCGCAGGCGGCCTCCAGTCCGTAGGTGGGACCGGAGAGATCAAAGGCCCGACAGATGTCCTGAATCGCAATTCCGGGGCGCTTTCCCAGGTTGTCCGACACGCGAGGCTTCTTCCCGAGTTCCGTCATGACCGCAATTCTCTCGGCCTCTTCAGCGCCGGCGGTCATGGTTCCCAGGATGACGGCGCCCGCGGCGCGATCTTCCGCAGAGCTCAAGTCGAGGCCCGCATCGTCGAGGGCTTCTATGGCAGCGGACATAACCATCCAGCGGAAGCGGCCTTTTCTCGGCGGGGTGAATCCCCGGGCCTTGAGCTCGCTGACGCTCTGACTCAGAAACTCCCCCGGCACCTCGGCTACCACGCAATCGTCAACTCGGTGACGAACCGCATCGAAGAGGGTCACGGGTCCCATGTTCGGAGAGCCATTGAGGAGGTTCCCCCAAACCTCCGAACGGTGTCTGCCCAGAGAGCAGATGATTCCAATCCCGGTGATGACAATCGGCTGACCGTAGTGCATGTCTGTCAATTTCCTCCCGGCTGACTTTTAACTTCTAATATATCTCTGCGAGCCACTTCAAAGGCTTTCGTGAGTCTGACGCCGTGGCCAATCTTCTGGGCCGCCTGCTTCATTAAATCGAATTGTATGATTGATCTCCACCCAACGCGAAGGTCGTGGTTTCAGTGAAATAGCTTCGATCACGCAGAATGTTGGTCACCCGGACGTTTGACCACCGACATCCGCGCTTCGTCCGGATGCCCCGGTGCGCGCGTAGAACCAGAGCAGCCAGACGATGCCCCCGATGGCGGCCGCGGCAAGCAGTGAGTCGCCGACCGTTCCCAACACCAGTGGAAAGCCGGTGATCTTCCGGCCTCCGTGGGCGACGACCCAGATCGCCAGCACGACGCCGGTCAGGCCTTCGCCGCCTACGAAGCCGGACCCGAGGAGCACGCCCTGCTCGCGCTGGCGATTAGCCGTCTCGTCGTCCTGGTTTCGCGTCAAAGTCCAGCGGGTCAGGCCGCCCACGAACACGGCCGCCATCGTTGACAGCGGCAGGTAGACGCCGACCGCGAATGGCAGCACGGGCAGGCGGGACACAGTGGCGGCCAGTGCAATGCCGACGCCGATGAAGATCAGCGACCAGGGCAGCTTCTGGTCCAGAACGCCGTCGATGATCAGGCCCATCAGCACGCCCTGGGGTGCGGGTAGCTCCTGACCTCCGAGCCCGCCCTGAACGCTGCGGTGCAGCGTCTGGATCACGTAACAAACGACACCGGCCGAGGTGATGACGCCGATCAATTCGGCGATCTGCTGCAGCCGCGGCGTGGCCCCCAGCACGAAGCCGGTCTTGAGATCCTGCGAAGTGTCGCCGGCGATCGAGGCGGCGATGCAGACCGCAGTGCCGACCATCAGCGCGGTCGCCTTGCCCAGTGCGTCGGTCCAGCCGACAGCCCAGAAGATTGCCGAGGTCGCCAGCAGCGTGGCGATCGTCATCCCGGACGTCGGGTTAGAGGTCACGCCAACCAGTCCCACGATGCGCGAGGAGACAGTGACGAAGAAGAAGGCGAAGATCGCGATCAACAGCGCGGCTAGACCGCGCACCACGATCGAGTCGATGTAGCCCAGAATTCCGGGAACGCCGGCCAGCACGACGAGGATCCCGAACAGGATCAGCAGCACCGTCCGGAACGACAGGTCTCGGTCGGTCCTCTTCAGCGCCGTCGCCGCGCCGGTCTGGAGCTGGCTCAGCCCCAGCTTGAACGACTCGACCATCGTCGGGATCGAGCGGATTAGCGTGATGATCCCGCCGGTAGCCACCGCTCCGGCGCCGATGTAGCGCACGTAGCGGTCACGCAGGGCACCGGAAGACATGTTGCGGATCAAGTGCTCGGTCTCGGGGTAGAAGGGCGTGGAGAAGTCCATTCCCCAGAGGTAGATCGCAGGGACGATGACGAGCGCAGACAACGCGCTGCCGGCGACCATCACCGTGGCGATGCGAATGCCCAGGATGTAGCCTACGCCGATCAACGCCGGCGAGACGCCGACCGCCAGATGCCCCTTCCAGGGCAAGGCGACGTGGAACTTGCCGGGGATCAGCTTGAGCCCACTTGTCAGCTGCTTGGCCAGCATGCCGAAACCAAGCCCGCGAAACACGTTCGCCGCCTGCCTGCCGCCCTGCTCTGCCGCCACCAGCACCTCTGCACAGGCCATTCCCTCGGGGTAGGGCAGCTTTCCATGCTCGCGCACGATCAGGTAGCGCCGTAGCGGGATCATGCACAGCACGCCGATCAGCCCGCCGGCCATTGCCAGCAGCGTCATTTGCCGCCAGTCCGGTGGCATGCCCCAGATGAAGAGCGCGGGAATCGTGAACAGCACGCCCGAGGCGACCGACGAGCTGGCCGAGCCGACTGTCTGAGATATGTTCAGCTCCAGGATATTGTGCTTGAGACCGAGGGCACCGATCATGCGAAAGGCGACGACGGACAGCACGGCCACGGGGATCGAGGTGCTGATCGTCAGGCCGGTCTTCAACCCCAGGTAGGTGTTGGCAGTCCCGAACAACATCCCCAGCAGCACGCCGGAGAGCACCGCCTTGACCGTGAACTGGGACAAAGGCTCGCTGATGTAGGGGGTATAGTTCTCCCCTTCAGCGATCTCGTAGGCGTTGCGGGAAAGCCGCTTATGGTCCATCGAGCCCTCGAAAAACGCGGCCAACATACCACAACCTGAAATTCGGCCGTACCGCGAGTTTGCCTTCTACTCCAGCCGCATCGCCAGGGTTGACCCGGGTCTCCTCCTCCGACCGACGTCGTCCTCATCAAGCTCATCCCCGAGCAGATCCCGCCTCCCGTTCTGAAGGCGGATGAGGGTCCTCATCCGCCAAAGTTGACTTGATCCGGGCTCCTGGCTGGGTATATAGAATCTTTAAAGTCGGTCCCAACAGATACACCTGTTATCATCTCGCAGGTTTGTGACAGGGGAAAGCTCGACCTCCCTCGAAATATGCTGTTTCACTCTCTCGACTACGCCGCTCTCCTGATCGTCGTCTGGATTGTCGCCTGGGGAGCGCTGAGGACCCGCCTGCGCCTGCGACACCTGACGCTGCTGGCGGCCAGTTACCTTTTCTATTGTGCCTGGGACTGGAGATTTGCGGGGCTGCTGGTTTTCTCGACCGTGCTCGATTTCGCGATGGGGCGCGCCATCCATGAGGCCGCTTCGCTTCGTCGAAAGCGCCAGTTCCTGGTGATCAGCCTGGTGGGGAACCTCGGGGTGCTGGGCTTTTTCAAGTACTACAATTTCTTTCTCGGCAGTCTGAATCAACTGCTCTCGGGATTCGGAGTTTCGGCCCTCCCGGGCTACGTCGAGGTCATCCTGCCCCTGGGAATTTCCTTGTACACTTTTCAAACGCTCAGCTACTCACTCGACATCTACTACGGAAAGCTCAAACCAACGCGGAGCCTGAGTGATTTTGCCCTCTTTGTGGCGTTCTTCCCGCAGCTTACCGCAGGCCCATCGTGCGGGCCCGCCAGTTTCTTCCGCAACTGGAGCGACCTGCCGAGTTCGATTCGGAGAAGATGCTTTCAGGAATCTACAGAATCCTGAAGGGCCTGGTGAAGAAAGTATTCATCGCCGACTTGATCGGTCTTCACCTTGTGGACCCGGTCTTTCGCAGCCCGGGAGACTTCGGGGCTGTGGACGCAGGGTTGGCCATGCTGGGCTTCTACATGCAGCTGGGTTTCGATTTCAGCGCCTACGCCGACATGGCTATCGGCTCGGCCAGGATCCTCGGCTTTGAGTTGCCGGAGAACTTCAGAGCCGCTGCCCGAGCCGTCAATCTGGGTGAGTTCTGGCGGCGCTGGCATATAACTCTCTTTACCTGGGTTCGCGACTATTTCTTCGTTCCGATGACGGTGGGTAAGGGGAGCTCCTTCCGACCCTATATCAGTATCTTCCTGACCATGACCCTGATCGGACTCTGGCACGGAGCCGCCTGGACATTCGTGATATTCGGACTCTTTCACGGAGTAGGCCTGGCCCTGACGCGCTGGTGGGGCCGCCGGCGAAGGGGCCGGTCCGCTCCCGACAGACCTGCCCCGGTCGAGTTCGCCCTGACCTGGGGCAGCCGCTTCGGAACCATTCTCCTGGTCGCTGCCAGCATTGTTGTGTTCAGGGCAGACAATCTTGATGTCGCTCTTCAGATCTACGGACTCATGCTCTCTCCGGCTCAGTGGGTGGCTTCTAATCAACTCGCCCGTCTGGGAAGCGTTGTCCTGGTTCTGGCCACGGTGCTGCACCTGACGACCTTCAGATTTCGCCAGCAAAGCGAAACTGTTTTCGTAAGCCTTCCTTCCCCGTTGCAGGGAGCTCTGGTTGTTTCGGCTCTGGCTCTGGTGAAAATGTCGTTGACGGTGCAACGGCCCTTTGTTTACTTTCAGTTCTAGATGGGAACAGCCAGGAGCGCAGGACTAAAGGGACTTCTGGGGTGGAGCCTGCTCTGGATCGTGCTCTGCAGTGTGGCCGCGGAGTTGTGGATGGTTTACTGCTGGCAGCCGTTCACCCATCCGACTGAGACCGCCAGACTGACCTCCTCCTGGATGGAGTTTCGCGACTGCGAGGTGATGCTGATTGGATCTTCGCTGGCGGAGCTCGGCCTGGCCAGTCCCACCATAGCGGAGGTCGTGGAAGAGCAGTTGGGAAGAAAGCCCTGCGTCTTGAACCTGGGACAGAGAGGGCTCTCAGCAGAATCTGCGGTTTCTTATTTGCGGGCCGTCCTGGCCCGTTCAACTCCCGAGGTGATGATCTGGGGTACCAGTCCCCAGGAATGCATGGTTCAAAACGAAGGGCACTTCCTGAAGGCCTTTGCTGCACCTTCCGATGTCCTTCGAGCATCCTGGGAAGGCCCGGCAACGGTCGAGGACGCTAAACGGGTTCTGTCTGCGGTGTTCCGACCGCCGGCTCTGCTGGTCCAGGCCACGGTGTTTGCCGGTTCCCAGGCTCTGGGATATTTTCTGGACCTGGCTCCCACGCGTTTCGAGAACGAAATGGCCAGAATCCGGATCAACGGGGGGTGGCATCCGATGAGCAGCAGACGGGGAGGGTCCAAGGCCGCCTGGCAGGGAGAAATCCAGTGGCGAAGTATCGATGCCCTCAGAGAACTTCTCCGCGAGCACGGAGTGCGTCTGTCTGTCCTTTTGATGCCGATTGACGAGCAGTCCGTCAAGAAGGAAGCCGCCATCCGCAGGAAGTTCACGCTTTCACTGGCAGACTACTGCCGCCGGCACGAGATTCCCTATGTCGACCTGTTTGATGCCCCCTACCGACTCGAGAAGACCGACTATATGGCGGACGGTCGGCACATCGTAGTGCATGGAGCCCGGAAACTGAGCGGTGAGATTGCCCGCCGCGTCGTGGTCCCGATGCTGCGAGCTGACGGGCAGCAAGGAGGACAAGATGTCGGAAGTAACGTACAATCCAGGGTCAGAATCGAGACGCTTCAGGGCCCGATTAGACTCGCCTATCTACCTGCTGAAGATGAGCCTGTGACCTTCGGCGTGCACGGGGAGGTGGCCCGCCACTATGGCGTACCGGAAGACTACGATCATCACGCAACGACTCTGGATTATGTGGTCGCGGCCGCCGGCGGCTGACTGACCGGCACTTTCGGAGGCGCGCTGGAGGCGCGTCAGGTGACTGCCGGCAACGGGAAACTAACAGCTGAAGTCAGGGGAGAGGTCGAGTCCGACGACGGTGTGCTCATCATTCGGAGGATTCATGTCAGGTACCGTATTCAGGCCCAGCCGAGCCAGCAGGAGACCATAGAGAGGGTGCATTCGATGCATGCCCGCTACTGTCCGGTTTACAGGTCCCTCGAGTCCGCCATTCAAATCACGACGGAATACGCGATTCAGTCAGATTGACGGTCGACGGGCGACCACCAGGGTCGCCCCTACGGGGTCCGATCCGCCGGGCCGTCCTCTGTACGTCGGGACTCCTCAGGCGGTAGGAGCCGGCCGATCTGTTGCTGCCGACGTCGCCACACGACCGGTGTCAGGAGTCCCATCGCATAGCCGACAACGAGACATCCTCCGATGAGTACGGTAACGGGAATCGGAATCGTCACAAACAGAATTCTCGCCTCAATCGGGGCTGTGTTCTGAATGATCACGGCCAGGCTCAGACTGGCCAGTAACACAAGGACGAGAATCTTGATTTTGGAAACTGTGGTCATTTGAGATCCACCTCCTCGGGCTGGCTCATCGGTCCTCACAACCCTCTTCAGGCCTTGTCCCCGGCCAGTTTCTGGAACTCCCTGCCCGCAAAGCGGGCGGCCTGGATCCAGACCGCAAGGATGATCAGCGTGACGAGGGAGAGCCATCGCACGCTGGCAAATCCGGCAAAGAGGCTGGTGATGACAAGGCTGAGACCAACGGCCAGCGCTTTCGCGAAACGCTGTACGAACATGTCGATAAAGGCTTTGGCCTGGTATTTTTCTTCCCGGGTGGTGGGTACGTAGAGGGCCTCCCGGGAAGACTGGTTGATCGAGTAGTTGAGCGCGTTGTCCGAGATACTCAGGGCGCTGCCAAACAGGAGAATCGGCGTGAAGAGAAAACCGGCAGAACTGAGCAACGCGGCCACGGGCAGGAAAAGCAGCGCGGTCCCGATGCCGAAGCGGGTCATGACCAGACTGGTCAGAAAAAGCTGGACCAGAAAACCGATCAACGTCGTCAAGGCAAACACCGTCGCGAAATGGTCGCCTATCGCCGGGCCGTCCAGGTAATGGCTCATGGCAGATGTGAACTGGAAGTCCATAATCGTGGAGGCCATTTCATAGAGCCCCAGGATGCTCACAATGGCGAGCAGATAGCGCGATCTGAAAACGAGCCGGGCTCCTTCCGTGACAGGGTTCTGGTTGGAGGGTTGAGTCTCCGGTTTTGTCGAACCCTGAGACTTGGATCCGAAACTTCGAGCTGCCAGAAATGAAACGACAATAATCAAGAAGGCGATGGCAAGGCAGATCCACATCCACCCGCTCAGACTGTATTCGTGGAGACGGACCCTGACAACGTTCGCTCCGACGAACCCCCCAAACACTCCCCCCAGTACGACCAGACCGTAAAGCCGCTTGGCCTGGCCCGTAGTAACACTGTCGTTGAGGAATGCGAAAAAGGTGGGGACCATGAGGGTATTGAACAGGTCGCCGTAAAGGTAAAAGGTCCACACGGTGGCCCCCCGCGGATCGGTGAGCAGGAGACTGTAAACCAGATAACAGACCATCGAGAACCCGGCGAAGACATAGGTGAGCTGCTGTCGGCGAAGCGAGCGGGCCAGGTAAGCGAAAGCAGTGGCCGCCACGAGCGCGACCAGCATGTTACCGACTTTGGCCAGCAGTTCCGCCTGAGCCGCGGTCATATGCCACCCCAGAAGGTCGAAACCGGTTTGATCGTAGAACCCGACAAAGAGGCTTTTCTTGAGAGGCTTCAGAATCCAGAAGCTGGTAATCACCAGGAAGATAGTAAGTGGCCATGAGGAGGGCTTGAGGCCACTCCTCTCTACGGATGTCCATAATCTGGCGGAGCAGACTCGGCTGGGCTGAGGACATTGCTTTGCGTTCCCGGGTTCAACCTTGAGAGGAGACACTACAAAAAGCCGGTTGAGCATAGCATTGGGTCGCCGTTACTTGCCACCGATGCCGTCTCGAGTAAGCAGGTTGCTGGTCGGTAGAGACGCTCTTGTTATCACGCGCGCTACTGTCGTCGCAGCCACCTCGACAGTAGCGCGCACGAAGTAAGCGCGTGAATCCTTCCAGCGCGTGAATCCTCCCAGCGCGTTGCCGGGCGGGCTGCTAGGCTCAATGGTGATGAACCGCCTGTGGACTCGCGTGGACAGCCTGGTTCCCGGCATTCTGGTCATTGGCGGGTCGGCCGCCTGGACTCTCTTGTCCTGCTCTTTTCACTATGGGCAGGGGCACGCGGAGAGGCCTATACTCTGGTTTCTGTTCGCCTATCTCGTGATCTGGGTGGGCCTGGTGTGGCTGGTTCGTCGCGTGAGTACCGGTGGTACGGTTTCCGTCGCACTCATTCTCTGGGTGGGCCTGGCCGGACGAGTCGCTTTGCTGCCCTCTAATCTTATCCAGGAGAATGATGTCTACCGTTACGTTTTCGATGGTCAGAATCTACTCCATGGAGAGAACCCCTACCTGCAGTCTCCTACCGAGATCCGTTACGATCCCGCTCATCCCCTGAGCCAGGCGCTCGAGCAACCCGAAGCAGCCCAGGTTCTGGACCGTATCGGCTTTCCGGAAGTCCCAACGGTGTACCCTCCGCTGGCCCAGCTGACTTTTTCCGTTGGAGTTCTGCTCAGGGGCTGGGATTGGTTTGGCCAGAGGACTCTGTTCCTGATCCTCGATCTACTGGTAATAGTCTTGCTCCTCAAGGCACAGAAGGTGCTGCGTGTGGCTCCCCAGTGGGTCGTCCTCTGGGCCTGGAATCCCCTGGTCTTGAAGGAGGTCGTCAACTCGGCCCATATAGACGTGATGCTGTGCCTGCTTGTAATCGTTCTCGTGGTCGTGGTGACGCGCTCGAGTCACGCCCTGGCCACGCCGGCTGCTGGAGGGGCGGTGCTGGGCCTTCTAGTGCTGACTAAGATCTATCCATTTATCCTGCTACCAGTGTTGTGTTTTTGGATCTATCGCCGTTTTCAGAGAATGGTTTCGGTACTGGCCTGCCTGGGGGCCGCGTCCGCTGTCGTGATCGTGGGTTATCTGCCCTTCCTGGGATCCGGACTCGGGCCAGTTTTCCGGGGCCTGTCCATCTACGGGCAATTCTGGGTGATGAATGAAGGAGCGTTTTCGCTCATTGCCATTCTTACGGATCACGCCAGGCCGGTCGCGGCAGCGCTGGCGATCTCCCTCTCCTGCCTGGTTGCCTGGAGGGCCGCCGATCCCACTCCGCTGGGCCTGGTCCGGGCTTTTCAATATGTCTTGCTGCTCTGGCTGCTCCTGATTCCCACGCCCTATCCCTGGTACGCCCTTCCCCTGATACCACTGGCCTGTCTGAACCCCCGCTCAGCCGCGGCCCGAGCTACAGTTGCGTTGTCGCTGCTGATGGTCGTCTACTACCTCAGCTTTTTCTTCGAATACCGCGACTCACCGGGGTGGATGTGGACCCTGGCACGGTCCATCGAACACGCCGGCATCTGGGGGTGTCTGTTGTTTTTCGCCTGGCCCCGACGTCAGTAGCGCGCACGAAGTACAGTAGCGCGCACGCAGTAGCGCGTAGATCCCAGCGCGTGTTGGCTTGGCAGGGACTCGCTTGTTTCAGGCGCGCTACTTGTCGGCCTCGTTGCTCGTGAAGCGTTAACTGCCGGCTGACGCCGCGCCGTTCTGCTGTGTGAGCCCGGCTCACTGAATCTCGAACACGAACAGGCGATTGGCCTTCTCGGCCGTCACGAAGGCGTAGCGGTCGTCGGGCGAGAGATCGATATCAATGGAGCCTTTTCCCACCGCGAGGCTGCCGATTTTCTCCAGGCGCGAGTTAAAGACGGCGACCTTGTTATCGCCTGATTCAACAACGAAAACGCGTCCAGTCGAGTCAACGGCCACCGAGAAAGGCCGATTTCCGAGCCGTACCCGGCGAGTCTCCTTGAGGTCTAGAAGATCGATGACTGAAAGATCATGAGTTTTCGAATTGGCGACATACAGCGTGCCGCTGTCGGGCGAAATGGCCACCCCCGACGGTTGTATACCCACGGGTATCTGTTTCACGATTTGCCTGGCGTTGATATCGATCACCCACAGATCATTGGAGCCGGCGCAGGCCAGAAACAGATAGTCGCCCAAGTGGGAAACGACTCCGGCGATGGGAGTGATGCCGACCGGGATCTCCTCGATAATGCGGTGGGTCGAGGCATCAATGACGTCAAGCTTTCCAAATTTTCCGGTGCCCCAGTTGGCGACGAAGATCTGAAGGCCTGAAGGAGAGGCGATGACCTGGGCGGGTCTGCCCCCAACCTTCACATCATCAATGACCTCGTAGGACTGGGAGTCCACCACTTTGACCAACCCATTCTTTCGGTTGGCCACAAAGATCTTGTCCCCTGCCGGAGAGACCGTGATCCCGAGGGGTTCGAATCCGGCGTAAAAACTCCCGGTAGGGCGAAGCGTCCTGACGTCAACGATGGACACTTCGTTGGAAGCAAAGGCTGTTACGAACAGTAACTCACCACCCACGCTCATTTGGGAGAAGTGGGGCCCCTTACCAACCTTCAGTTGACCGATCGGTTTGGCAGAAAAGCTGTCCGCGGCAGGCAGCAGGCACGTTGAAAAGAGGACCAGCGCAAGACCAGCTGAGATTTTCACGATAAACTCCGATCCACCTGTACCCGTCGCCACCGGCAGGCCAGGAGTGTGTTTTTCATCAGTTGTGCGATCGTCAGAGGCCCCACTCCACCCGGTACCGGCGTGATCGCACCCGCTACTCCCTGCGCCTGGAGCGGATGGACATCCCCCACCAGACAGGAGCCTTTTCTCCGGAAGGTCTCGAGCCGCTGGGCGTCCTTTCCGAATAGATGGATAACCTGTTCCTTTGTTTCAGCACGGTTCATGCCGACATCGATCACGGTTGATCCCTCTTTGATAAAGTCGGAGGTGACGAGTCCGGGCCTGCCCACGGCGGCCACAAGGATATCGGCCCGGGAGCTGACCCGGGCCAGATTTCGAGTCCTGGAGTGACAGATCGTGACCGTGCAGTGCTGTTGCAGCAGCAGAAGGGCCAGGGGTTTGCCGACAATGTTGCTGCGACCGATGACAACGGCGTTGCGGCCGGCCAGGGCAATCTCTTCACGAAGGAGTATCTCGAGGATGCCCGCAGGTGTGCAGGGAATAAAAGTGGGGTTCCCGGCACAGAGTTTGCCCACGTTCAGGGGATGAAATCCGTCCACGTCTTTGGCTGGATGCACCGCGTTGAGAATATGGCCAGCGTCGATTTGCGCGGGCAGGGGGAGCTGTACCAGGATGCCGTCAATGTGATCGGAACGGTTCAACCGACCGATTTCCGTGAGCAGTTCCGGGGTGGAGATCTCTCCCGGCAGGTTCACCTGTTCGGAGTGAATCCCAAGTTTCCGACACGATCGGGTCTTGTTGCGGACATAGACGCGCGAAGCCGGGTTGTTCCCGACCAGCACTGCCGCCAACCCGGGTTGGATTCCGCGCGAGGTCAATTCCGCGACCTCGGTCGCCACTTCCTGCTTGATCGCT
The DNA here is from genome assembly GCA_965205615.1 of Acidobacteriota bacterium. Lineage (GTDB taxonomy): Bacteria > Acidobacteriota > UBA6911 > RPQK01 > CBDAPI01 > CBDAPI01. The sequence goes on from CBDBHK010000024.1 coordinate 18,867, forward strand.
TGAGCGATTCTCTTGCCGTCAATCAGGCGCGTCTCGAGTCGCGTTTCCATGATCCTCAAATGTTACCAAAACCGGGCTATCAGAGCCGGCTGCGGAAGCAGCCGGGAGAAAATGGTGCGGACCGGCTCGGTTCCTTCCCCCGGCTTCCGCCGGGGGCTCTGATTGACCATCAGCCCGCTGCTTACGGCTCCCCTGTTTCCACATCCGACGACTCGTAGAGGGTTTTATAGGTCAGGTAGTTTCCCAGGACCTTCAACACGTAGAGCTTGGTTTCCCGGAAGCCGATGTTGGCAATGAACTGCTCGGCGGTCGACTGATTTCCCTTGGCCGTCCAGCGTTGCGCGTTGGAGCTTCCTCCGTTGTAGCCGGCCAGGGCCTCTGCCACCGAATCGCCGTGACGCCGCAGAAGTTTCTTCATGTGGTACGCCCCCAAGCGAATGGAGAGATCCGGCGCGTACAGATCGTCCTCCTCGGGAACAGGGATCACGAGTTCCCTGGCCAGCCGGCGAGCCGGTGCCATCAGAAACTGCATCAGTCCGCGGGCCGAAGCCACCGACTTTGCATTGGGATCGAAACGACTCTCCTGGTAGATGATCGCGAGCAGCAGGTAGGGGTCGACGTTGTATGTACGGGCTGCTTCTTCGATCAGCGGCCAGTAATGGCGGGGGTAAACGAGTCGTTGCACTGAAAGCGGAAGCTGATCGGGCCAAGTTCCGCGAAAACGTGAGTTGAGCAGGCGCTCGGCGGCCTCCAGCGATTCCCGGGGAAGCCCTCCCTTGTCGGAAAAGTGCGCCAGGTTGAACAAATAGACATTCGTGTCTGAAAACGCCCCGGCCCCGGCCCTTCGGATTTCCCGAGCCGCCTCGTCGATCAACCCCAGAAACAGCAACTCGCGGATTCGCGCCAGTGAGCGGCTGGTGGGTGAAGGGATTTCCGCCCGGTTGGTGTAAAAAGGCCGTGGGCTGACGAGACGGGGCTCCCATTCGGTCTCAGAGGAGTCTCCCCCGACCCTTTCGCCCAGACGATCCCGGCATAGATAGCCGAAGTAGTTCGGGCGCCCCTCGCTTCCTGAGCGAAAGGCATCCTGAGCGGTTTCCTTCCGTTCGGTTTGAATCAGAGAGATCCCCTTGAAGTATTGAATCTCTTCTCGCGTGACCCCGGAGGGAAGACTTCTCGAGCTCAGCTTGTCGAGATAGGAAAGCTGGTGCAGCGCCTCCGCGAACCGCTTCTGTTCGACGTAAAGCCGAGTCAAATAGTAGTGAAATTGTCTGCCCGCGGCACCCTTGAACTTCTCAAGAGCCCGCAGGGCCGTCTTCTCTGCTTCGCCGTCTTTGCCCCACCATCGATAACTGTCGGCCAGGTTGTAATAGGTGCGGTTGGCACGCCTATGGGTGGGGTGGGCCGAAAGGAATTCTCGATATTCCTGTATGGCGGTCGGGTAACTGAGCTTGCGAAGGGCCGTATTGCCCGCCTGATACTTACAGAAGATCCCCCGGTCTGCGGAAGGGAACTCCGCATAGCACTCTCGGTAGCCCTCGTAAGCCTTCTCCAACTGGCCGTCAAAAACGTAACTTCTGGCCACAAGATATCGGTACTGGGGAGCAGAGAGGCTGCGCGGAAACTTTCCCAGAAGGTAATCGAGGTAGTCCCGGGCCATCTTGGTACGGCGGTTGGAGACCAGGATGTTGACCCGCTGGCGTATTCCGGACTCGGACGATTCGGCGAGAGGAAGCAAGTCATGCAGGTCGAGCACGGCCTGCAGAGCCACGTCATCTTTGGTGCTTTTCTTGATGAGATTCTGGAGATCCCTGATCGCCTCTGCCGGGTGGTTTCTGGGCAGGTGCGATCGAGCATGTTCGAGTGCTGCTCGACGAGAAGGTGAGCCGGCGCCGGCCCGCCAGACCCGGTCATACCATTCCACGGCCTCGAGGACCTGGTGGTGTTCCTTGAGAGCGTCTGCGTAGGCGAGGGCCCAGCGCGGCCAGGACGGATGTCCCGGGTAGTTCTCGAGAAAGGCAAGAAGGTGCGGGCGCCGTGCCGGGGACAGCGGGTCGGGCGCTCTCTCCAGCAGGGCCACCAGAATGGAGTCTCCCAGCAGCGACTCACGCCAATCCAAGGCTGCGAGCAAGGCGATGCCGGTCTCTATACGGCCCGAATCGATGAGCAACCGAGCCTTCAGATAGTCGAGGTTGTTGAGAGCGAAGAGCTCCGGTTGACTGGTCTCAAAGCGGTTGAGGAGATCGAGAGCGCCCTCGTAGTCTCCCGACTCCCGAGCCGTATGGATGCCCTGGAGAGGATTCACGGGTGCGCCGCGGCCAAGCGACAGGAGCAGCAGGCCCAGAAGCAGCGACAGGGCGAAATGACGAGAAGTACAGCGGCCAAACGGCTGGACGCCAACTGAGTCCAGGTGCGGCGGTTTTGAGTTCGACGCACTTGCCGGTGTGAACATCAAGGGTAGATCCGATGGAGCATTCTCGGAAAGGGTATGGTTTCGCGGATGTGCTTCAGACCGCAAATCCAGGCCACCAGTCTCTCGATCCCCATTCCAAACCCAGAGTGGGGTACGCTTCCATAGCGGCGGAGATCGACATACCAGCGAAAGGCATCCGCCGGCAGCTGGTGTTCGCGGATTCGTTCCTCCAGCAGATCCAGATCGTGGATTCGCTGACTTCCTCCAATAATTTCGCCATACCCCTCTGGAGCGATCATATCCATGCACAGTGCGAGATTCCGGTCGTCGGGATCCGGCTGCATGTAGAAAGCTTTGACAGTGGCGGGGTAGCGGTGCACGATAACGGGCTTTTCGAATTGTTCGGAGAGGACGGTCTCGTCTCCACCTCCGAGGTCAGATCCGCGGGAGGTTTCCGTCCCCTCCCGCTCCAGAACGTCAAACGCCTCGGCGTAAGTGATTCTGGGAAAGGGCGGATGTACCCCGCTCAGACCCCCGGTATCTCTCTCTAGTGTGGCCAACTCCGGAGCGCGCTTCTCCAGAACCTGTTGGACGATATATGAAACGTAGTCTTCCGTCAGCTGCATAAGGTCTTCCAGGTCGGCAAAAGCCAGTTCCGGCTCGACCATCCAGAACTCCATCAAGTGACGACGTGTCTTGGATTTTTCAGCACGAAAAGTGGGCCCGAAACAGTAAGTCCTGCCCACCGAGGCGCAGGCAGCTTCGTTGTAGAGTTGGCCGCTTTGCGCGAGGTAAGCCATCTCTCCGAAGTAGTCAATCTCGAACAGAGTCGTTGTTCCCTCACAGGCAGCGGGTGTGAGGATCGGCGTGTCTACCAGCGTAAACCCGTTGTCATCGAGGTAATCGCGAGCGGCTCGGATAATCTCGCTCCGAATCCGCAGGACCGCGTGTTGTCGTGCGGAACGAAGCCACAGGTGACGGTGCTCCATGAGGAAAGAGGTGCCGTGTTCCTTGGGAGAGATCGGATAGGGCTCGGACTCCTGTACAACTCTCAGGTCTGTGACGTCCAACTCGAAGCCTCCCGGGGCGCGGGGATCTTCGCGGATCGTACCGGTCACTTCTACCGATGACTCCTGGGTCAGTGTTTCGGCTGCTGAAAAGACGTCTTCGGGGACGTTCTTCTGGAAGACAACGGCCTGCACGGTTCCGGAGCCGTCTCGAATGAGTAGAAAACGCAGTCTGCCCTTGTCGGTTCGACGATAGACCCAACCCTTGATCGTGACGCTGTCTCCGACATGCTCCGGGAGTGCTTCTACATAGACGTGCATGGGGTTTCGCCTGAGTGATGCGGGTCTCTAATTCTGTTCAAAGGTTGGCGAGCTCCGACTCCACCAGATGCCGAATGGTCGGAAAGCTTTCCAGATAGTTGAGGGACAGGAGCGTGCGGTGTAATGAACCGGCCATGTACTGCTCGTAGAGGTAATTCTCGCGCACGAAAACCTGATAGCCGAAAGTACCGAGAGCCTTGAGCAGCCTCTGAACAACCATCAAGTGGAAGTGCCTTCGAAATTGCTCCCGAGTCGGCGCCACCTCTGCGCGTTCCAGAAAGTAGTCGATGTACCCGTCGACTTCGGTGGCTGCCAGTTCGCAGGAATCCTTCAGGAGGGAGGCCAGGTCATAAGAAGCCGGTCCCCAGCGTGCGTCCTGGAAGTCAACCAGATAGAGCCGGTCTTCGAAAATCATTAGATTTCGGACGTGATAATCGCGGTGGCAAAGCAGGCGGGGCAGGGCAGAGAGCTCGACCGCGATGCGGCTGCACTCTTCTCCGAGTCCCGGGAAGTCGGTCCTTTCAAACTGGCGATAGTTTCGCAGGTAGTGTCTCCGAAAAAAGGCAAACTCCCACTCCAGCTGCTCCTCATCAAAGGACAGGTGGGCCGCTTGATGGTGGGAAAGGACCCTGGGGCTTCCCAGACGTTGGATCGTGGCGATGTGATCGATGGCTTCCCGGATCCGGATCTTCCGTTCCGCCGGGTCGGCGCCGATCAGGTGCTCCTGCAGCGTGATGTTGCCCAGATCCTGCTGAAGCACGATTCCCAGAGGACCGTCCAGGTCCAGGATCGTGGGGACAGGCACCCCGATCGAAGTCAGGACGTCGTAGATTTGCTTGTAGTTGAAATGGGCAGGGTCGAAGGGCTCCGGGTAGGCGGCCAGGATGCACGAGTCCCGCTTCTCAGAAGTGTATCGAAAGTACTGGCGCATGGAGGCATCGCCGACCAGCTTGACGACGCGGTAGTGGTTGAAACCGGGCCGAAAATGCCGGCGGACATAGGTCATGAGCCGCTGTTGAATCGGCGGCAATTCGCTGGCTGTCATTCCTGGAGTAGAGGCCAAACCAGGTAACCTTTCTCTTCTACCGGTCGAACAGGGGATTCAGGCCCAGGATCGAAGGTTGGCGTCACAATCGCATTGCTCAATCTGAGACCGTCGGGAAGCCTCACGCCGGAGCAAATTATAGCATTGCGGACCATACAGTTTTTTCCGACCTTCACCCGGTCCCATAGGATCGTGTCCCGAACATCCGACCCGGTTCCGATCGAACATCCGAAGCCCGAGATGAGACTCCGAGCCCGGTCTCCAGACCGCTTTGCCATCCACGGGGCTGAACCTTTCTCGAGAGCCTGGAGAGAGCCCTGCAGGTAACGTGCGGGCGTGCTGCATTCGCACCATAGCCGTTCGCTCACGTGCGCCATGACACGCTTTTCTTCCTTGAGCAGCCTCGGGTACACATCCTTGACGAGGTCGAGATCGCCCTCGCGCATGCGGCTCACCACGGACTGTTTCACGATCTGGATTCCCGTAAACGTGTAGCGATCTCCCGGACCCCCGGGTCCAAAGCCAAGTACCCGGGAGTTGGAACCGACACGGACCGGATTGAAGGGCGATCCGAGCGGGCGGGGCACGACCACAAGGGTGGCCAGGGCGCGCTGTTCGCGGTGTCCGGCAAGAACATGGGAAAGGTTCAGTTCGGAGTAGATCTTTCCGTTGACAACCACGATGTCATCGCTCTCGAGGAAGTCTCTGGCGGCTCGCACACCCCCGGCCGTTCCCAGGATGTGTCTTTCCTTCGAGAACTCAATGCGGAGATTCTTGAGACTCGGGTCCCTCTCCGCGCTGTAGGCCTGGACTGCAGCGATCACGGTTTCAGGCAGGTGATGAAGGTTGATGACGACGGTTCTCGTGCCCAAGCCCGCGATGAGATCGATGGCGTAGTGAATCAGCGCGCGGCGCACGAAGGGAACCGCCGGCTTGGCCAGCAGGTGGGTGAGGGGGAAGAGCCGGGTGCCCAGGCCCGCCGCCAGGATCATGGCGCTGACGCTTTCGCCCCCCTGGGAAGCCTTGCGGGGACGGGATTCAGGGTTCATGGGTGATCGATCCCAGCCCCGCTTTCGCATAAAGAGTGACGTATGACTCGGAAACCGCATCCTGGAGCCGAACTTCCAACAGGCCGGCAGCTTTCCGGATCGCTCCTTCCGGCCCTTCGATTTCCAGGAAACAACCGACCGGTGTCTGGTCGAGACAGATTTCCACTTCGTCTTCTGAGCTTCCCCAGCTCCAGATCTCCCGTTCCTTGGAGTAAAAGAACTGAGGATGGAGGCCGAGCTGGGCCAGGAGCTCGCTGGTCGGCTCGGGGTGACTGACGCGGGTCTGGATCTCTGGGCGCTTCTTGAGAAGCGGGTCTTTTTCGACCCGACCCTTAAAGGTGAGTAGATGGGACCCTGCGTAGGCGCGCAGGCGCAGGGCGCATCCGGACTTGCGCAGCCGTGCGTCCGGGTAGTCGAACAGCACGTTGAGCTCCGTCTGGCTGGGTGTCCTGGCTCGAGCGCCGATCCGCTCGAGTCTTTCTCCCAGACTTCGGAAGTCCTCGGGGCTCACCTTCACTTTCACTTCGATTTCGGTTGCCACGGATCTGGTCCTAGAGTGCCTCGTTCTGGAATCAACGTAGCACTAATCGTATAGCAGATAATCTTTCCGGACCTGCTTGAATTCTTCCAGACCCGGCTGCCAGCTCGATTCGATCGTCTCGAGGTCCCGCCCGTTCTCGATCTGGCGTCGGATGGAGTCCGTGCCGCAAAGAATGTCGAAGGGCAGCTTTTCGAACTCGTACTCATAAGGAGGATCCAGCCACCGAAAACGCTCGGCATCCAGAGCCCGATAGGCCATCAGTAAACCCAGCCCCGTGCGGACGGGGTTGAACCTTCGCCGTTCGGTGACGTGGATCTGGACTCCTCCAATCATTTCTCCCTGCCATTTGTGAAAGGTGGGAATCGTCGAAAAAGGTCGAAACCGCACCGAGTCCGGCTCCAAATCCTGGAGGGCCGACAGCAGCAACTCAGGGCGGATCCAGGGGGCGCCGCTCACCTCGAACGGGCGCGTTGTGCCACGCCCTTCTGAGAGGTTGGTTCCTTCCATGATAACGCTTCCCGGGTAAACCAGTGCGCTCTCCGGAGTGGGAATATTGGGCGACGGGAACACCCACGGCAACCCGGTCTGGTCAAAGAACATGTGACGCTGCCAACCCCGCATCGGCACCACTTGCAGGCGGCACCCGATGCCCATCTGCCGGTTGAAGTAGCCGGCCAGTTCGGCAATGGTCATGCCGTGGCGCAGGGGGAGCGGATAGAGTCCAACGAAAGAAGAGTACTCGGGTTCCAGGACCGGCCCTTCCACCCTGCTCCCGCTGATCGGGTTGGGACGGTCGAGCACGATCACTTCCACGTCGGCGTCCCTGCAGGCCTCCATGGCGAGTGCCGTCGTGTAGATAAAGGTGTAGATGCGGGCCCCCACGTCCTGAAGGTCAATGACGAGTGCATCCACGTCGCGGAGCATTTCGGGGGTGGGCTTTCGGGTCTTCGAGTAGAGGCTGTACACGGGGAGGTCGGTCAGGGGATCCCGGTAGTCCTGCCACTCGATCATATTGTCCTGGGTCTCTCCCCGGGCTCCATGCTGGGGACCCATGAGGGTCGTCACCCGGACCTGGCGGTGGCCCCACAATAGATCGACAACGTGTCGAAGCTTGCGGTCGACCGAAGCGGGGTTGGAGAGAATCCCGATCCGCTTGCCGCGCAACAGTTCCAGCCTTTCATCCAGCAGTACCTGCAGTCCGGGAATGACCGTCATGGGGCTTTCTGAACCAGCTCATAGAACTCGATCGCCCTGATTTCCGAGATGGCTTCCAGTTTTCGAGCCTCTTCAAAAAAGGTCTGGAGTCCTCGGATGTTTGTTTCATCGAGCGAATAGTCCAGGCTGTCAAGCAGGTAGTCACGGATGAGTTTTCGGGGGAGGTTCAACTCCTGAGAGTAAGCCTCCGCTATCGTTGAAACGGACCGGATGCCGGCCTCCTTCGAAATCAGGAAAAGGTCGGCCTTGTCCCCCAGGTCGACTCCCGACCGCACGGCCCACAGCGCAAAGACGAAAGGAAGACCGGTGAATCGGTACCACTCACGGGCCAGGTCGTGGAGTAGAAAGCGGTCCCGGGGAACTCGAAAGGCGGGGTTTCCGATGATGAGGGCGCCGTCGAACCGGTTCAGCATACGCTCTGGATCAGGCTCATGCGGGTGGTATTCAATATCGCTGAGACCCAGAAAACTCTCCAGAATAATGCGCAGGAGAACGATGGAAGTGCGGCTCGAGCTGTCCAGCGCTATGCTCCTGATCTCGTGCAGAGGCGCCTTGCTGGCAAAGAGAACCGTACGCACTTCCCGGCGCGAGGAAATGGAGATGTCCGGGATGATTCGCAGGTCCGGGATGCGCTGGTACTCTATGGCGGGAATGAGACCGACGTCCGCGTCCCCGCGAGCCAGTTGATCGGCGCACTCGGAGGGAACGGCCAGGCTCAGGTCGAAGATGTCGCGCTGGGGTCCCTTCAGGAAACTCCATCCCAGGGGTACCGAATTCAGGTACTCGATGAAAGACACACGGATTCTTTTCCTATCGGTCACGAACATCACTGTATCAGGGCCAAACGAAGCCGAAAAGCGTGCGGCCTCGACTTCGCACTCTTTTCCGACAGCGGCGTTATAGGTGACGTGGACCAGGAAGCGTTTCACTATCTGGCGCTCTCCCTGACTGCGGGATTGGGGCGAAGGAAGATCCGTGCTCTGATGGAGGTTTTCGGTAGTGCCGGCCGAGTTCTGGCCGCCTCCAGAAAGTCGCTGCGAGAGGCGGGTCTGCGCTCCGGGGATGTTGCGTCAATCGTCTCCAGGAGAGGACTCGAAGAGGCCGAGCGGGAAGCCCGGCGCGCTGCCAGGTCGGGCGTGCGGATTTTGTCGCCGGCGAGCCCGTCCTTCCCACCGTTGCTCAGGGAAATCGATGACCTGCCGATGACCCTCTACTGCCTTGGAGATGTAGCCGCTCTGCGGAGTCCCAGCGTGGCCGTCGTGGGTTCGAGGAAGTGTTCCGTTTACGGTGGAGAAGTCAGCCGAAGGTTCTCCAGGGAACTGTGCCGGTGCGGCTTGACCATTGTGAGCGGTCTGGCTCGTGGCATTGACTCACAGGCCCACCGAGGCGCACTCGAAGCGGAGGGCAGGACGGTCGGGGTCCTGGGCTGCGGCGTTGACGTGGTCTACCCCAGGGAAAATGCGGCGCTCTTTTCACAGGTTCGCCAGGCAGGGTGTCTGGTGAGCGAGTTTCCGCTGGGGAGCTTTCCTGCTCCTCGCAACTTCCCGCTCCGCAACCGGCTCATCAGCGGCCTCTGCTACGGGACCGTGATCAGCGAGGCAACGGAGTGTTCCGGGTCCCTCATCACGGCTCGTCTCTCTATGGAGCAGAACCGCGAGGTGTGGGCGATTCCGGGAAATATCACTTCTCCGGGCAGTTACGGTCCCAACGATCTGATCAGACAGGGCGCCCGGCCGGTCGTGTGTCCACAGGACGTGCTCGAGGAGCTTTCCCCGCAGGTTCTGGCGACCCTGAAGAGAAGCCTCGAGAAGGATCGAGCGTGTCGTGAGAACGACCCCGAGGCGGGGACTCGGGGAGTGCCCCTGAACGGCCTGGAGAAGAAAATCTTGAAACTTATCCCTCCCGACCAGACTCTACACATAGACTGCATGGTCGAGCAGATCGGCGCCAGGCCGGAACGTCTTGTAACGGCGCTTCTGGACCTGGAGATGAAAGGGCTGGTGAGGCAGCTGCCGGGTAAGCGGTTCTCTCAAATTCTTTTCTGATCTCCTTCTCGTGGGTCGGGAGTGTGCTATAGAGTGAATGAGTAGCCGCTGATCTCAAGGGGCTTTGAAACGAGTTACAGATGGAGCGAGAACGGGTCGGACCAGAGAGGAATAAACGCTGATGGCAAAGTCCATGGTCGTGGTCGAATCGCCTGCCAAGGCCCGGACCATTGAACGCTACCTGGGTCCGGATTACGTTGTAAAGGCCTGCGCGGGACACATCAAGGACCTTCCCAAGAAGGGTCTTGCGGTAGAGGTCGATGACGACTTCAAGCCCACCTACAAGGTCATTCAAGGTAAAGAGAAGATTGTTCGTGATTTGAAGAAGGCTGCCCGCAGGTCTGAGTGGGTCTATCTGGCTGCTGACCCCGATCGAGAGGGAGAGGCCATTTGCCAGCACCTGGCTGAAGAAATCGCCCAGTCGGAGTCCCAGGTCCGCCGCGTTTTGTTCAACGAAATCACCAAAACAGCCGTCCTGGAGGCTTTTGAAAAGGCCGGCGAAATCGACTCCGACAAGGTCGCCGCCCAGCAGGCCCGGCGCATTCTGGATCGCCTGGTCGGCTACAAGGTCAGCCCCCTCCTCTGGAAGAATGTCCGCGGGGGACTGTCGGCGGGCCGGGTTCAATCGGTTGCTTTGCGCCTGATTGTCGACCGCGAGAAAGAGCGCCAGGCCTTCGTTTCCGAGGAGTACTGGAGATTCCAGGCCAGGCTCGAGTCAACCCGGCCTCCCGCCTTTCTGGCTGAAGCGGTCAAGCTGGATGGCAAGAAGTTCAAGATTCCAAACCAGGAGGAAGCGGAACGCCTGCTGTCCGACTTGGGGGCAGGTGAGTTTGTGGTTTCCTCGGTAAAGACCAGGGAAAAGAAACGTCGTCCGCCGGCCCCCTTTGTTACGAGTACGCTGCAGCAGGAGGCTTCCAGCCGGTTGCGCTTTTCCGTGAGCAGGACCATGCGGGTGGCGCAGAGTCTGTACGAAGGTGAACGCGAGGGCGACCAGGAACGCGTCGGTTTGATTACTTACATGAGAACCGACTCGACCCGGTTGTCCGAGCAGGCTCTGGGCGAGGTGCGCCAGTTCATTGACGAGTCCTATGGAGATCGCTATCTGCCGGCCCGGGCCGCTGTCTTTCAAAAGAAGAAAGGTGCCCAGGACGCCCACGAAGCCATTCGCCCCACTTCGGCGTTTCGCACTCCCGACGCCTTGAAAAGCGTGCTCACCAGCGACCAGTTCAGGCTCTACGAGTTGATCTGGAAGCGCTTCGTGGCCTGCCAGATGCTGCCCGCTTTGTTCGACCGGACAGAGATTCAGATCGAATCTCCGAGAACCCTGTTCAAGGCCGCTGGGGACGTACTCAAGTTCGACGGCTTTCTCAAGTTGTATCAGGCCGGCGAAGACGAACGACTTCCCAGGGTGGAAGCGGGCGAAGTCCTTTCCGTACTCGAGCTGCTGCACGAACAGAAGTTCACGCAGCCACCTCCCCGCTATTCGGAGGCGACGCTTGTCAAGGCGCTCGAAGAGAAGGGAATCGGGCGGCCCTCGACTTACCAGCAGATTCTGAGGGTCATTCAGGATCGGGAGTACGTTGTCAAAAAGGAGCGCAAGTTTCTTCCTACGGAAACCGGGACAGTTGTCACCGAACTGCTGGTCGATCATTTCGAGGACATTTTCGATTACGACTACACCGCTCGACTTGAAGGGGAGCTGGACAACATAGAGAGAGGCGACCGCGACTGGGTAGACACCCTGCGTGCCTTTTACAAGGATTTTTCGAAGGAACTGGAGGCCGCTTCGGAGGGTATGAAGAACCTGAAGAGGGAAGAGGTTCCGGCTGGATTTGACTGCGAAAAATGCAGTTCTCCTATGGTCGTGAAATGGGGGCGTTTCGGCCGTTTCGTTGCCTGCAGCAACTATCCCGAGTGCAAGAACACGCGTGAGCTTCCCAGTGAACAGGCGGAAAACGAGCCCGAACTGGACGATCAGACCTGTGACAAGTGCGGCCTCCCGATGGTCAAGAAAAAGGGCCGTTATGGAGAGTTTCTGGCCTGTTCAGGATATCCCGAGTGCAAGCAGACGAGGCGGATCGTGCAAGTCGGTGATCGCACCGAAGTCAAGGCTGACAAGAAACTGGATGAGACCTGTCCGAAGTGCGGGAAGTCACTCGTTGTGAAACAGGGACGATACGGCGAGTTTGTCGCCTGCAGCGGCTATCCCGACTGCAAGTATATCCGTCGCGAAACCACAGGGGTCACCTGCCCCAAGTGCGGCGAAGGGGAAATGATCCAGCGGAAATCGAAGCGCGGCCGAGTTTTCTACAGCTGCGACGGCTATCCGAAGTGCAAGAATCTCCTCTGGCACAAGCCCGTCCCCGAGTCCTGCCCTCAATGTGGGAACGCCTTTCTTCTCGAGCGCCAGACCAAGCGTGACGGGCTGGTCCGGGTGTGTGCCGAAAAGACCTGCGACCACAAGCGAGTGGTCGGCGAGGCTCCTGCAACCGTGTAGCAACTCGCTGCTTTTCTGGTCTAGCGAGTGGGTGCATGTTAAACTTGTCGCCCGTCTGAGTTCGCCTCAAGCTTGGGGGAGGCTGTTGTTCTGCCAAGGCTTCAATGAGGCTGCAGGTGCAGGGTGACTGATGCGATCAAGGTCCAGCCGAAGAAGTCTTCCGATACTGCTCTTGCTGCTGCTGATGATGGTTCTCATCGACCTCGAGGCGGCCAGCATCCTTGACTTTCCCCGACTCTCGAGCCAGTCGGGAAGTATCGTAGGTGTGGCGATCGTCAACCCGGGGAGTGCGGACGCCGTCGTGTCCCTGACAGCCTACGGAATGGGAGGAGAGGTCCTGGGTGAGATCCAGGTCGTGGTACCCGCCGGTCAGCGTCTTGGGTTGCTGGCCTCCAACCTGTTTCCGAACCTTGAACCCGGTGTGGTGGGTTGGTTTCAGGCGGTCAGTGACGTGTCCGGGCTCACCGGGTTTTTCCTTTTCCTGAATACCGATCCGAGCGAACTGGACGGTGCCGACCTGCCCATTCGGGATCGCGACATCGTTTTCAACAAGATCCAGATTCAAGGCGAATTGAGCACCGAGCTCAACATTGCCAATCCAGGGTCGGCGGCCGTCGACCTGGAATTGACCCTGATCGGGGCCCCAGACCCCGTAGTGAGGGTGCTCGAAATAGCTGCCTTCGGAGCCGCCAGAATTGACGTCGCAACTTTCTTCGGCGTCAACGAGGTGGCCGACGGCGCCTATGTCGTTGTCAACTCAACCTCGGACATTGTTGGATTCGAGTTCATCCGCCGGCAGGGCGCGGACCTGCAGGGTCTCAACGCGCGCAGCGCGGAGGAATTCCTGAATACCCTTTACTTCGCCCAGATGGCTGTTCTGGGCCCGTTTGAGGCGGAGCTGGGATTGGTCAACTACTCGAGCAAGGCGGTCATCGCCGTAGTGTCGGCCTATAAACCCGACGGCTCCCTGTTTGTCGAAGAAGCTCAGCAAAATCCGGTGACCATAGCCCTGGACCCGGGGGGCAGCGTGAACCGGGATCTGCAGTCTCTGTTTCAGTTTCAGGGGTCAAGCGTTCTGCAAGGGTGGCTCGAAGTATCCGCCAGCACGGAAGCGATCAACGTCAACTCACCTATCGGAGAGTCGACTCCGGGGCAGCAGCAGTCGCCGTAGTGGCGCAGGGCAGCAAGGCGTCGATCTTCGCCCACATTGCAACGACCTTCGGCTTTTTCACCGGCGTGGCGGCTCTCAATCCGGCAGCTATGCCGGCTACTGTGGAGATTGCGGTCGTGAACTCGGAGGGAGTCTTACTGGGAGGATTCACTACGGTACTGAATCCCGGACAGAGGATCAGCGAGCTCATAACCGATCTGGTGCCAGAGGCGGCCGACCTGGCCGGCGGATTTATCTGGGTCAGGAGCAATGTCCCGCTTTTTCTGACCGCCCTGTTCGGCACTGTGGAGGGCGACGTCCTGGCCAACGTGCCCGCCCAGCGTGTCTCGTCGGCCTTCGATCCTGCGAAGGGTACGCTCGAGCTCAAAATCGATCCTCCCCTGGCCGTTCTTTCTCCTACGAATGCACAGGGTTTCGACGTGGCGGGAGGAGTCGGAGCGGTCGACTGGCTGGTCAACGACATCGTGGGCGGGTCGAGCCAGTTCGGGACGATCTCCAATGCAGGATTTTATACAGCCCCGGCCATTATCGTTCCCGACCTTCCGATCACAGTCTCGGCACGAAGCGGTAATCAGAGCGCCGCGGCCGGAGTGGATCTGATTTCTCAGCAAGAGCTGGTGGCCGATCTCGGTATCGTTCAGTCGGTGGCCTACCTGGGCGGTCTAGACCGGCTTTTCTCGGCAGAGCTGGTGGCCGTGTTCGGACCGGCGGAAGGTTCCGTGCCGAGCGGGTTTGTGGAGAGCTCAGTCAATGACATTACACCCCCTGACACCCGTCTAGAAATCGCGGGGCTGGATGACACGATAACGCACATGATCGCCTTTCTGGCCAGCAACGGCCAGGAGTATCTGCTCTTTTGTGCAAGCGAGTCGGAAACCGTTCAGCGAGTCGATCCCGTTTCCGGTGCCACGGTTATTGTCGCCAGTGATCTCAACGCTCCCCAGTCCATCGCTTTCGATACCTTCAGTGACACGTTGCTGGTAGCCGAGCTGGACAAGATCTCGACGTTGCCGAGGTCGGCCCTCGAGCGGAACCTCCCCCAGGGTCTGTCGGACACCGAGAGCCCGACAGCACGAGTCCCCGCCTCCGAGTTGATTCCCAATGGAGGAGTTGGAGGGATAGCAGTGGATCGGTGCACCGGAAATATCTATTTCTCGGTGCCGGCCAGTGGAGAGATTCTGTGTTTCAGTCGGTCCAACGGCGCGATTTCGACTCTTGCTTCCGGTTTTATCGAGCCGCGGCAACTCCTGCCCCTCTATCGGGATGGTTTCACCTGTCCGGGCGCCACCCACCTCTTCATTGTTGAGCCCATTCAGGTGTCAATGATTATCCTGAGTCCTCGACAGTTGATCCGCCCCTGGCTGGTGACGGGTGCTCCCGTGGCGCTGGCCTACATACCGCTGGAAAGCTCATTGACGGGGCAGGGCGGACTGTTGATCATGGATTTTGATGAGGAGACCTCCACGACGGACGGGGACTTCGTGCCCCTGCCCGGCCTCTATAGCCCCGGGGTTCCCGTCAATCCTCCTGTCACGCAGGTCACCAGCGAGGAAGACACATCGAGCCCACCCGGGCCGGACCTGGTCATCGCAGGTGCTACTGGTCAGCCGGGCGAAAACGTCACCGTCAACGTGTTTTTCCGGCCTGGACCCGGCGGTGTTTCGCCGGCAGCGTCCGGCCAGATCGCCGCAGCCGTGTTTGCCATCGACTATGACCAAACCAAGCTCAGCTTCGACCCCACCGACGCCAACGGGGACGGGATCCCCGAAGCCATCATCCCGAGCCTCCCCGGGGCTTTTGAAGTCATCGCCCTGTTTGACCCTGCCGATGCGGCCGCCGAACTCAAATTTATCGTCGTGGACATCGAAGGTCCCACCGCTATGTCGGAAGGAAACATCCTGAGCATCACCTTCGAGAGCCTCGCCGAGACGGTCGGGACCACAACCGTTGCCTTTGGCGGCAACCCGGAAGTGAGCATCGCGGACACGGAAGGAGTGGCGCACGTGCTCGATGAACTGGTGGCAGGCAAGGTTTCGTTTTTTCCCCAGGCGGAGCAGGCGGGCTTCGATGGGGAAGGCCGATAGCTTCCATGTGTCCTTCACGACGGGCCTCCGGTGCGGCCATGCCCGAATGATCGATGCGGCCGATCTCGTAGAATTGAGGGCTGCCAAGGGACTCCTGGAAAACCCGGGACTGGCCGCTCGACTCACAGGTTTTCTGGGCGCGCCCATCGAGCAGGGATTCAAACTGCTTCCCGATCGCTGGTCCAAGGCTGTCCAAAACGCGGTCGATATTTCGTTGAAAAGGGCTCTGGAGATTGCTGTGGCCAGCCTGGGGCGTGGCCCCGGTCGGGCCCGCCGGGGGCGGCGCCTGCATCGGGCTGCCGTGATCGGCACGGGGGGGCTGGGTAGCGCTTTCGGGCTGGCGGCACTGCCGTTGGAACTGCCGGTCTCAACCACCATCATGCTCCGTTCGATTGCTGATGTGGCCAGGTCGGAAGGAGAAGATCTCGAGCGGCCGGAGACCAGGCTTGCCTGCCTCGAAGTGTTCGCGCTGGGTGGAGACTCGCCTGCGGATGATGCCGTCGAGACAGGTTATTACGCTGTTCGGGCCGCCCTCGCCGCAACCCTTGCGGACGCAGCCACCCACCTCTCACAGAAAGGGCTTTCGGCTGAGGGAGGGCCGGCCCTGGTTCGATTCCTGGCGGCCATCGGCTCCCGCTTTGGTATCGTCGTGTCCGAAAAGGCGGCAGCCATGGCTGTGCCCGCCATCGGTGCGCTGGGCGGCGGAGTCGTCAATGCCCTGTTCATCGACCATTTCAACAACATGGCCCGGGGACACTTCAAAATACGGCGACTGGAGCGAAAGTACGGAAAGCCACTCATCCGGGAAACCTACGAGCGCCTCTGATCTCAAACGAAAAATGACCGAAATATCCCTTCTGAAAGCACAGGCTGTCCTGCCTCTTGCCGCGGTTCTCCTGCTGGTCGCCGGGGGTTGTGGGGATGACTTTCACACCGAGACTCCGATCACGACCGTGACCGGTTCCGTCGAGGCAGCCTCGTTCGAGGGTGGCTTCGACTGGCCTCAGTGGAGAGGACCGGACAGAGACGGCTTGAGCCTCGAGAAGGGTCTGGCTAGAGAATGGCCGGAGAAGGGGCCAACCGAGCTCTGGAGACGGACCATCGGGACCGGGTTTTCGGGGGTCATCGTGAGCAAGGGCAGCCTCTTTACGCTGGACCAGAAGGAGGGCGAATCACTGGTTGCACTAAGCGCCCAGACGGGTGAGGAACAGTGGCGCCTGCCTCTCAGCAGTGGCTTCTCCAGCGGTCAGGGTGATGGGCCGCGAGGCACCCCCGCAGCCGCCGGTGACCTGGTCTTTGCAATAGGGGCCGGGGGTGTACTGGCAGCCGCCGATCGAACCGGCGGGGCCCTGGTCTGGAAGCACGACCTCACCGGGGGGCTTGGCGGTTTAAGGCCCGGTTGGGGTTTCTCCACGTCCCCACTGGTGGAGGGGGGGCTCGTATTCACGGAACCGGGAGGGCGCAAGGAAGGCTCGCTGGCGGCTTTTCGAATCAGTGACGGTGAGCTGATGTGGCGCAGCCACAATGACCCGGTCGGATACTCGTCACCGCTGGCCGTGAAGTTCGAAGGCATCCGCCAGATTCTGTTCTTCACGGGCGCCCATTTGCTGGCGGTGAACCAGGACGGCCGAGTGCTGTGGAAACTGCCGTGGACCACCAGTTACGATGTCAACGCCGCCACACCCGTCTGGATCCCGCCCAACCGGGTTTTCGTGTCCTCCAACTACGACGTCGGAGGGGCCGTCTATGAGATGCAGGAATCGGGGAATCCGCGCCAGGTCTGGAAGAACCGGGAAATGCGGAATCACTTCAACACCAGCGTCTATCTCGGCGGATTCCTGTACGGTTTTGACAAGGCCACACTCAAGTGTATCGACGCCTCCGATGGTTCTATGCTGTGGCGGGCCCGGGGACTGGGCAGGGGATCTCTGATTGCTGCCGACGGCTTGCTGATCATTCTGGGTGAGAGAGGGCAGCTCGTGCTGGCGGAAGCCACGCCTGAGGCCTATCGCGAACTTTCACGTGCCCAGGTTCTGACTGGGAAGTGCTGGACATCGCCTACGCTGGCCCATGGGAAACTCTACCTGAGGAATCAGAAAGAAATCCTGTGCATTGAGATGCGTCTCTAGCAGCCTGTGGTGAAACCTCCACAGGTGGCCTGGCGCTCCTTTGCCGCTCACGGGTATCGGATTGAGGGGTGAAAAGGGTTCCTCCCGAGAAGTCATTTGGGTCACTGGCATCTGTCGCCGTTGTCTGTTAGCCCGGATTATGCAAGAGATCTAAATTCAAGTGAGATGTGGGCCCAGAAAAAAGGCCGTAGCTCTCTGATATAAAAGGGTTTAGAGAAACAAAGACCCTAAACAGGAGCTACGGCAATGTCAAAAACAGTCTGCCAGAATACCCTGCCATTTCATAGCCACAGAAACATCACGGCTCGTTTTGATGGGGGGAGCCTCACTTCCGACGCAGGATGGTTGTTGTTTGGATCGCTGGATCGTCAACATCGATTGTGCGAGGGCTTCAGTTCCTGTATTTCGGAAAGTCGAGACCAACGCTACATTCGTCATGACCTGTTGAAGTTGATCCGACAACGAGTCTTGCAGATCGTGGCCGGCTACGAAGACTGTAACGACGCCGATACGCTGCGCTCGGATCCGATGCTCAAGACAGTCTGTGATCAGTTGCCAGAGAGCGATCCCGATTTGGCCACCCAGCCGACTTTCTCCCGCCTGGAGAACTCCGTCACCAAGAAGGATCTGATGCGTCTGAGCCGGTGGCTGCTAGGCCGTTATGTGCGCTCCCTGAAGAAGAGACGTCCCAGCAAGATCATCCTGGATCTGGACAGTACCGACGACCACACTCACGGCCAACAGGAGTTCTCCTTCTACCACGGGTATTACCGAAACCACATTTTGCATCCTTTGCTGATCTTCGATGCCGACACGGGAGACCTGGTCTGTGCCGTGTTGAGACCTGGCAACAAGGGGGCTGCCTCTCACATCGTGCCCATTCTGAAGCGAGTCGTGGAGGCCATCCGACAAGCAGTGGGGACGGATGTCGAGATTGAGATTCGGGCCGACAGCGGCTTTGCCACGCCTCGGCTCTACGAGTTCTGTGAATGTGAAGAGAATAAACTCCAATATGTCATCGGGTTAAGCCGAAACCCTCGCCTGCAGCGAGTGGTCGAGCCCCTGCTGGATTCGACTCGGGAAAGGTTCCTTGAGCTGGAGGAAAAACAGCGTCAGTTTGACGAGTTTCTTTATCGAGCCCACAGCTGGGATCGATCCCGTCGCGTCATTGTCAAAGTGGAGGTCGATCAGCGTGGGATCAATCGTCGCTTTGTAGTTACCAACCGGGACGATCTCTGCTCCCAATCACTTTATGACCACTACACAAACCGAGGGCAGACCGAGAACTTCATCAAGGCCTTCAAGAATCATCTGAGCATGGACCGACTCAGCTGTCATCGATTCCTGGCCAATCAGTTTCGACTCCTCCTGCATGCACTGGCTTACCAGATGTTCGTTCGCCTGCGCGACTATCTTCACGGAACCCCCTGGCACAAGCTCGAAATCGAAACCTTACGTCGTCGGATCCTCAAGATTGGGGCCCGGATCCGACAAACCACTCGACGCATCTGGGTCCATCTTTCCTCAGCCTTTCCCGAACAACCCCTCTTCCACCTCGTCTTGAGTCGCCTCAACTCCAGTTAGCTTTTCCCAGCTCCCCCGAAAAACCGCTTCCGACACTCATCCAGGCCCAGATCTGTCTGAAATTCACTCCCCAAACCACTCAAACGCCTCGCCAACCCATATCCTTCGCAAATCCGCCTGTCACACCTGCCCGCTTCCGAGTTGGGCCACTTCTCGAGTCGTTTTTCAACACCGAACTACGGTTCTTGCATAATCCGGGTTAGGTTGAAACCATACCCATGGACAAGGTAACGCTGGAGTCGAAGGTCAAGCTGCCTCCCAAGGTCACGTTTGGGCACATGGACGAAGAGGTTGCCATTTTTCATGAAGAAACCGGACAATATTATGGTCTCGACGACGTCGGGAGCCGGGTCTGGGAGGTGTTTCATGAGACCAGCTCTCTACGCGAGGCCCTCACGGTCCTGATGGGGGAATTTGAGATTGAGGAAAGCGACCTGGAAGAGGCGATCGTCGAGTTCGTCAAAGAGCTTGTCGATCTGCAACTTCTGATGGTCCGGGAAGAGAAATAGATGCAATTAATGGGCCGTTCCGGCATCTTCAGACGCCAAGTGGAGAAGTGTATGGATTTGAAACGGGCCGGAAAGCGTTTTACGCGGTCTGCGATTCGCCGCTACGGGGGCGTGGACAGACTCATTCGCTCGAGCCCTGGAGAGTCTGGACAAAACACTCAGGGACATATTATTTACGACAGCCTTTAAAGTACGTTCAGGAACCGGTTGGAGCTATTGCCATGAAGAAACCAAGGAAGCAAAACCGCAAGACGTTCACCCAGCCCAGGATCCACGAATACGGTGACCTCAGGCCACTCACACAAGTCACTTCGATCTACGATTTCGGTTAAGTTCCGTTCGCGTGGTTCCACAGGCGGACCGGCTCGCGGCCGGGGAGATCCGAGAGGTCCGTCTTTCCCCGAAAGAACTGAGCCTATACGTTTGCCCGGCCGAAGCATCGTCCCATGAGCTGGCGATCCGGGGTTGCCGGATCTATCCGATGGAAGGCCCGGTCGTCATGGGATGATCCTCCTCCAATTCCCGGCGACAGCATTCCCCTCCTCTTCCGCCAGGGTCACCTCCTGCATCCGTCTTCGATTCTTGCGGGCGGGAGTGCCTCAGCCGATCAGGCGTACCTTTCCAAACGGCAGTTCCGGGCCTTCGGGCCGCGCCGTTTCAGTAATCTGCTCGAGGGCGATGTCTCCTTTGCTGCGTGGGATGCAATGGAGAGCCGCCTGGTCTTGTGCGCCGACCGGATGGGCTGCCATCCAATCTACTATTGCTTCAATGACTCGGACCTGTTCGTTTCCTGGGGTGTGGAGGATCTCCTCCAGTATTGTCCCGATCCGGCCTTCAACAGGACCAGCCTGGCGGCGCACTTATCCGGATTCCTGCTGCCCGCCGATGAGACCTTCTACAAAAGAATCAAGCGGGTTCCCCCCGGTGTGGTCGCGACGCTGGATGCGGGCGGATTGGAGTTGGAGTCGTACTGGACACCCGGGCAAGTCCGGCCCCTGAAGCTGTCCGGCCAACCAGAGTACTGTGATGCTCTACGCGGGCATCTCGGGGCCGTTCGCCGCGACTGGCTGGGCACTCTGACAGGGCCAGCCGGGATCGCGCTCAGCAGCGGATTGGACTCCACGAGTGTCGCCGCTTCTTTCCGTGAAGGCGACCCCGGACTTTCGAAGCGCGCCTTTTCCTGGGTTCATCCCACGCTCCCCGAGGCCGACGAAAGCGAGGGCGTCGAGCAGGTCTGCAAGCGGCTGGGTCTGAAGCTCGAACGGATCGAGGCCGACCGGTTCTGGACCCTGTGCGGTCCAGCGGGTCTGACCAGCCCGAGGGCGGGTCCCGAGGTTCACTACTACGCCGAAGGCTGGAAGGAAACATTCGGGAGGGCGGCGTATCTGGGACACCGATACCTGTTGTCTGGTGTGGGCGGCGACGAACTGTTCGGGAGCCTCAGCTCTTACCCCGACCTTCTCTTGAGCGGACGCTGGACGTCTCTGGCTGCGCAGCTGGCCCGGGGGCGAAAGCATGCGGGATTCGGTCCTCGCTACCTGTTTCGTACCGTCCTGGATCCTCTGCTCCGAAACCGGTTTGCGGCCTGGGACTGGAGGCGTTGTCGCTTGCCTGCCTGGTTGACGGATCGAACCCGAGAGACGGCCCGCCAGTTCCTGCAGCCGCCTTTATCCGCCGGGCGCGGCGACTTTGGCCGCCAGCTGCGTATCCGCTGGCTTGGGAATCTGGCCAGGAATACGCAGGTCATGCGTGTGTCCAGCCTTGGCCTCGATTCCGGAGTGGAAATGATTCATCCGTTTCTGGATCGGCGCGTCGTCGAGTTTGCAGCAGCCTTAACCGCGGAGCACACGTACGAAGCCGGCACGGACAAGATGATCCTGAGGCGAGCCTTCAAAAATAGTCTTCCTCTTGCCACCACGGATCGAAAGAAGAAGATTACGGTTGAGGCGCTGTTTCATCGGGGATTCCGAGAAAGAGAAACGGAGAAGGTCTGGCCTCTCTTGCGAGAGATGCGGGCGTCAGAAATTGGACTGATCGACGAAGCTCCGCTCCGAGAGCAGTACCGACGCTACCTCGAGGAAGGAACCGCCGGGCAGGGAATCTGGCATGCCATCTGCGTGGAAGACTGGCTGAGGCGCTATTTTTAGCCGGCTTGCCGCTGGAATCAGGCAGCGCTATGCTGTGGGGATGGAGTCGCCACGCCCCCGGCCCCCTGGCCGGGACTGGAAGAACTACTACCTTTTTGGCTGCACGGTTCGCAGCAACTTCCCCTTTCAAATCGAGCTCCCTCCTGCGGATGGGGAACCCGATCTGACCCTCCGCATTGATCCTGAATTGCCCACCGGAGTGGCGAAGCAGGCTGCGCACCTGTACTCGAGCGAGGCCGTCACTGAGGAAGGTCTGCCCTGGGCCCGGCTCTATCGCCTGGAGGAAGGGCATCTGATCAAGATAGCGACCGTGGCTGATTTCGTTATCGGAAAAGAGAGCCTGACTTGCCGCCCCAGGACCGAGGACCTCCGCACGGTTGAAGCCTTTCTCCTGCAGGTGGCCATGAGCTTCTGGCTGGAGACCATCGGGCATCCGGTCCTGCATGCATCCTGCATTGCGGCGGGTGACGGAGCTGCAGCCTTCCTGGCTTTTAGCGGAACGGGCAAGAGCACTCTGGCGGCGGCTTTTCTCACCAACGGCTACCGTCTTATTTCAGATGATTCGCTGCCTCTCGAGATTACCGATCGAGGCGTTCTGGCCTGGCCTTGCCACCCTCGGATCAAGATGGAGCCGGAGCAGGCCCGGTTGTTCCTCGAGGAGATCAGCCACCTGCCACCTGTCAATGACTTGTCCGACAAGATAGGAGTTCCGGTTCGCGAGACCTGGTCGGGTAGCTTCGGGACCAGCCCGGAGAAGTTGCTGAGTTGCTATCTGCCGGAGCACCGGACACAGCAGCAGGAAGTCATCGTCGAGCCGGTCAAAGGGGCCGAAGCGGTCATGGAACTGGTCCGCCACTCGCTGGTTCCTCGTCTCGCGGCCGGCGCGGGCATGCAAAAAAGGCGCTTCCAGCTTCTCACCCGTGTGGCCAGGCAGGTCCAGGTCTGTCGCTTGATCTATCCTTCCGGGCTGGAAGCTCTCGGGGACGTGCGTGAGGCTGTCATCGGCCACCTCGGGAGCCTGTCTTAGGACACGACGGGTGGCCTACTCCTCCGCGCTGCGAAAGAGCGCATTCCCGGCCAGCCGCAGCGGCCTCAGCAGCCGATAGAGGGGGAACAGCAGGGGCGGAAGCGGCAGCGATCGACAGTCTCTGGCCGAGGGGGTCAGAAGCGACCTTTGAAGGTAGCGCATCCGGTCCAAGGGGCGTTCCCGCAGTCGCAGTCTCTGGCCCAGGGGCTCGGGAGAATCAACTCCCCGGCTGATCGATTCCAGCATGGTCTGCCCGATTTGCCCCGCCAGGCGACCGGCTGCCCGGTCGGAACGGATCTGGCGATCCCAGGCCGGTTCGACCGCGGTGGCGAACAGGCGATTCGCCAGCAAGGCTCCAACCCGGACGATGCGGAGCCCTCCGCGCCGACGGGCCCTGGCTTCCAATTCACTCCAGTCCAGACTCGGAGAGCTGCTCAGGGCCCAGGCCAGGTCGCAGACCCATTTCGGGGAGGAACCAGAGATGCTTGGCGCCGTGAGCAGTGATTTGCAGTACGGTGTCCAGAGGAGAGAGGGTCTGCACCTCGTATCCCGAGAGGGAGACGGCTTGCCGTCTCAGCCAAAGCTGATCAAAGGGGAGTTCGAGGGAAAAATAACGGGGCAGCGCAGCCCAGTGGATCTCCGTCGTGACCCGGGGATCGCGGCGGGTCATCATGGCTTGATCCCACCACAGGAAACGCAGGTAGTCGGGTCGTGAAAAGAACCTTTTCAACTGGTCTTCTTCCCATTCCGGCAACCAGTGACGATAGCCGTTTTCCCTGAGTATTTGGACAACACCGGGGACATCACGCGGGTGGATCAGGAGATCCAGGTCGTCGAATCTCCGCAGACCCAGGTTCTTGTAGCACAACGAGGCCAGGACGGGTCCCTTGATCGCCAGCATGCGAACCTCCCGGGCTTCCAGCTCTCGTGCCACTCGAGTCAGTTCGCGCACCAGGATCAGGTTTCGAAGATTGTTGCGATGGAACAGATCAGAGAGGCGGGCCCGATTCCGGGGCGAGATTCGCGCGCGATCCTTGAGGCGCCACGCTGCCAGGGGCAATAGCTGAGTTTTCTGGGCCAGGGCCAGGCATTTCTCCCACTCCTCCGGATCCCCGGCCTTTTCCTCGAGCCGGTGAAGGGAGGCTTCAGCCGGTTGTGGAGAGGCGAGGTTGAGGAGCGCCTGCGTCGAATCTGAGTCGGACATCCCTGTCAGGTGATCGGAGCGGTATCCGGCTGCTGCCCTTCCTGCTCGAGGGGAGCTTTGCTGGTGCCGGCCTGAAGAAGCTCATCCAGGACCCACACGCCTTCTTCGATCCAGGACTGCTTTCCCTCTAGAAAACGTCTGGCTGACTTGTAAAGACGCACGTCGTCATTCGACCAGAGATCCCGGAACAGATCCTCTGTTTTGCGCCTGGACTGACGGCAGAAAAGCGCTGCCAGGTGGACGGCTTCTTTTCCGTCCTGACCCCGCGTCTCCCGCAGGGTGTGGGCGCGGGCCAGGGAAGCAGCCATGGCGAACAGCTCATTGGCGATGTCGACGAGGCGAAACAGGAAAGCCTGTTTGTTCTGGAGGCGCGGACCGTGTATCACCATTCCATGGAAGACTTGACGGGCCAGTTTTCGACTCTGGCGGTCGATGAAGCGCAGGTGTGGGGCGAGATCCCCGAACTCCGAATAGCGTGGCCACAGCGCCCAGCCTGCCCAGCGGGTCGGATACCACCAGGCATAGAAGGAGGCTATTCCCGGGAGGGCTTTCAGTCTGGTCGCCAGCGAGCTCTTCGGGTCGACCAGCGTCCCGGCGACCTGGAGGTGTTTGTCCACGGCTTCCCTTGCCATGAAAAGATGCATGATCTCGCTGGAACCCTCGAAAATCTTGTTGATGCGGAAGTCCCTCATCATGCGCTCTACACCCAGGGCTTCTTCACCTCGAGCGGCCAGAGAGCTCTCCTTTTCGTAGCCTCGACCGCCCCGAATCTGCATCGTATCGTCGATGATTTCCCAGCCCCGGCAGCTGTTCCATTCCTTGGCAGCCGCAGCTTCCAGCCGGATATCATAGCCGCCTCGATCCGACATCTCGGTGGCCAGCTGCGCCACCGATTCCATGGCGAAGGTTGTGACCGCCATTCTCGAAATCATGTGAGCTACGGCTTCATGTTGTCCGATCGGTTTCCCCCACTGAACTCTCTCGTTGCTCCATTTCCGACAAATCTGGAGGCATATCTTGGCTCCCCCCACAGCCCCGTTGGGAATGGAAAGTCTTCCGTCGTTCAGGGTGGTCAGGGCAATCTTCAGTCCTCTTCCGGCCTCTCCGATCAGGTTCTCGCGGGGCAGGCGCACGTCCTTGAATGAGATCACCGCATTGGCCAGCGCTCTGAGACCCATAAAGTGACAGCGACGCTCCACTCGGACGCCCGGCCAATCCGTTTCGACAACGAAGGCGCTGATTTTCTCGGTCTGAGAGTCAACGGCCATCACGACAAGCAGTGTTGCCAGAGTCCCGTTCGTACACCACAGCTTGGTGCCGTTCAGAATGTAGGCGGCGCCCTGCGGAGTCAGCTCCGCCCTGGTCGAAAGCCTGGCCGGGTCGGAGCCGACGTGGGATTCGGTCAGCGCGAAAGCCGAGATTTCTCCAGCAGCACAACGAGGCAGGTATTTCTTTTTTAAGGCTTCCGAGCCGAACAATTTCAGAGGCTGGGGGACACCGATCGACTGATGCGCCGAGAGCAGGGCGCTCAGGTTTCCATCCCGGCTGCCCAGCAATTGCATGACGCGAGCGTACTCGACCTGAGAGAACCCCAGCCCTCCGTATTCCCTGGGAATCTTCATGCCGAAGGCCCCCAGGCGCCGCAAACCCTCCACGACCTCTTCCGGGTAGTCGCCCTCCTCATCGATTCGAATCGAGTCGACTTCTTCGATCAGAAAGCGACGGAACCGTGTGTAGTACTCTGCAAACTCCGGTCTTTCCTCAGCAGAAACGGGGTAGGGATGAATCAAATCAAGCCGGAAACGGCCTAAAAACAGCTCGCGCAGAAAGCTCGGCGCTTTCCATTTTTTCTGTCTTGAGGCTTCCGCGACTTCCCGGGACTTCTGTTCGGATGTGGGACCGGCACTCGCGTTCATGGTGGATCTTCCCCGTGATTGGACCGCTGGTCCCATTCTACAGCGGACTGAGGGATCCGTCAGGGAGGAACGGAAGCGGCCGAAGCTCCCCGACTTCGACAACGTTGGGATGTTCTTTCAGTTCCGGAAGCAGCGACTCCGATGCCTCGAGCGTCGTGAGGCTCAGGGTGTCCCGTATACGAATGACCCGTTTGTCCTGCGGCGGGCTGGAGCCGTCCAGGGAGCGAAGGGCCCGGCCCAGGGTCTCTTTGTCCGTTGAAAAGTACATAGGGATCTTTGCCGGAACGGTGAAGTGGGCGGTGAGGGCATTGAGATAAGTCGCGGCCTGGTCCATCTTGTCTACCAGCTGCTGGGTGCAGAAGTCCGCCAGCCCGAGGCCTACCGCGTTCCCGTGAGTCTCTTCACTGAGGTCCAGAATTGCGATGCGCTCAATATCCGGAGTGTCCTGCCACAGCGAATTGAAACCGAACCAGCGTCCGGTTACGTTCGGATCAAGTCCGACCCCGCTGATGTTTTTACCGATGCGGTCGATAATGAGCAGGTCGATGCGGGAAGACGGCAGGACCGGCATGAGCTCCTTGGCCCGAACCAGCAGCTCTTGCTCGCGCTCTACGATGTCCCCTGCCTCGATGAGTTCCAGATGGGCGGGCTCGTGATAGGCATTCTCGATAATCGCCAGCCCCATCAAAACTTTCCCGGTGGCGAACAGAATCTCGGCCTTTGTAACAATGAGTCGCTCATAGCCCAGTGAAGGGGTATAGCGGTGCATATGGCTTGCCCCGTCTATGTTTCCCAGACCTACGGCGACCATCTTCATGAGCCCGCTCTCGGCCTTGCCTTTGAAATCCGTGTGGGGTTTGACCCGGTTGACCAGAACGATTCCATCCGACTCGTAGGCAGCCCGGTCGAGGTGGACCGGGACTCCGTCCCCGGTCGTGCCAACCTCCACGGTTTCCATCGAGGCGACCAGGGGAGCGCCCACGTTGGACTCGGTGATGCCATAATCGGCCAGAATCCTGACCTGGCCTTCAACTGTCCCACCACCGTGACTGCCCATGGCCGGGACCAGGAAGGGTTCGGCACCTGCATTCCTGAGTTGTTCGACCAGCGAGCGAACGATGGAAGGAATTTCTGCGATGCCTCGGCTCCCCACGCCGATGGCAAGTCTTTTTCCCGCCGTGCTCTTGACCAAGTCTTCGTTTCGTCGGACTTCAGCCTGCACAGCCGACTCGACGCTCTCCAGGGGTTCCCGCTCAAACTGTTGGACGACGGTAGCGAATTTCGGAAAAGGAAAGGAAGTCATGGGAACATTCCCGCAGTATTCGTGAATGTGCGTTCTGGAAGCCCTAGAAGGCTACATCCGGGTGGAGATGATGTCAAAGCTTCCTGAGCGCTGTCGGCGGCTTTGAAACTCTTACCCCGGGCTCCTCGGCTTTACCTGGCGAAGGAGTTGATAGAGACTAGGGACCCACGAACGTGATGAGCGAAACGAACCAGAAAATGACCGCCTCCAGGGATTCCAGGCCCCATCCGGCCCGGTGGGAATGGCCGGAAAAACGCTTCTACCCTGTGTATGCAGTCGTTCTGATCTACACGATCGGACTCATCTTCCTTCTGTGGGCCTTTTCCAGAGTGTTTGACTGATGCACGCTCTGGACTGGCTGATCGTTCTGGCGTACCTGGGCTACATCGTTACGGACGGGATTCGGCGAAGCCGAGCTACCGGAGAAGTCCGAGGCTATTTTCTGGCCAACCGAAGCCTTCCCTGGTGGGCGGTCGGGCTTTCCATCATGGCCACCCAGATGAGCGCCATCACTCTGGTTGGCACTACGGGTCAGGGCTATGAGGACGGGATGCGTTTCATCCAGTTCTACTTGGGCCTGCCGCTGGCAATGATTATCCTCTGTTTGACGGTTGTGCCTTTCTTTCACCGCTCGGGAGTCTTCACGGCATATGAGTTCCTGGAACAGCGCTTTGATCGCCGGACCAGGACCCTGACAAGTCTGCTGTTCCTGGCTTCTCGCGGGCTCTCCTGTGGCGTTATTGTCGCAGCACCAGCGGTGATCCTTTCCATAATTCTAGGCTGGAGCCTGGTTCTGACGGTTCTGGCGATCGGACTTCCAACTGTGATTTACACGATGCTCGGGGGTGTACAGGCGGTCACCTGGGCTGACGTCAAACAGATGGTTCTCATTCTCGTCGGAATGACGGTCGTCCTCTTTGTGATTGTGGGTCAGTTTCCCCAGGAAGTGTCGTTTGGAGATGCCCTGCACCTGGCCGGTGCCGCCGGAAGACTGAAGACCATCGATTTCTCCTTTGACCTTTCTCGTACCTACACCTTCTGGTCCGGTCTGCTGGGTGGAACCTTTCTCATGCTTTCCTACTTCGGCTGCGACCAGAGCCAGGTGCAACGGTATCTGACCGCCCGCTCGGTCACCGAAGGCCGCGTGGCTCTCCTGATGAGCGCATTTCTAAAGATTCCGCTCCAATTCGCGATTCTCCTCATGGGCGTGCTGGTCTTCGTATTTTTCAATTTTGCCCCGACGCCGGTGGTGTTCAATCCGGCCGAACTGGAAAAGGCCACCGCCCGTCCGGGGTTCGCGGAGCTGGCGGGACGGCACGATCAATCACAGGCTCAGCTCCGGCAGGTGGCGATTCGGGTGGCGACTGATGAAACCGGCGATATGGAGATTCGACACGAGTATCTCGAGGCTCTGGGACAGAGAGATCAGATCAGGGATGATCTGCGGGGCCTGACGGGCGTAGAAGTCAAGGATGTCAACTACGTCTTTCCCTATTTTGTGACCCGGCATCTTCCGATCGGAATCGTGGGGATTATGATTGCGGCTATTTTTGCAGCGGCCATGTCCAGTATTTCATCCGAGCTGAATGCGCTCTCAGCCGCCACCGTGATGGACATCTATCGCCCGCTGATTCGACCGGGAGCCGCCCCGGCCCACTATTTGCGGATGTCGAAACTGGCCACGGCCTTCTGGGGACTGGCGGCCTGTGCGGTTGCCTTGTACGCGGGGCGGCTGGGTTCACTGATCGAAGTGGTGAATCGCTTCGGGTCTTTTTTCTACGGCTCACTGCTGGGGGTTTTCGTCCTCGCTCTGGCGACGAGATGGGCCACGGCCCGGGCCGCTTCGGTGGGGTTGATAGCCGGTATGCTGGCAGTGGCCTGCTTTGCGTTGACCACGGACTACTCGTTTCTCTGGTACAACGTGGTGGGTGTGGCTGCCGTCGTGCTGGTGGGATTCCTGGTCTCGTCTAGTGAGAGAGTCCTTCGGGACAATGGGAAAACCTGAACTCGGAGTTGGAGATTCGAGCATGAGATTTGGCCGCCTGATGTCATTCCTGGTGCTTCTCCTTGTGCTCTCGCCGGCGCTGAGCCAGAGGCCTCGGCTGGATCGAGGTGCCACCGGATTGGCACTGGCGCTGCGAAGACTGCCCGTCACCGCATCGCTTCTACACATTACGGCCCATCCAGACGATGAAGACAACGCGCTTCTCGTCATGATGAGGCGGGGCCGCGGCCTTCGAACCGGGCTCCTGACCCTGACCAGGGGAGACGGCGGGCAAAACGAGATCGGGCCCGAGCTGTTTCAAGCCCTGGGAATCATCCGCACCGAAGAACTGATGTCCATGCACCGTTACGACGACGCCCGGCAGTTTTTCACGCGTGCCTACGAGTTCGGATATTCCTTCAGTGCGCAAGAGACGCTGGAAAAGTGGGGCGAAGAACAAATCCTGGAGGACATGGTGCGGGTCATCCGCAGCTTCCGGCCCCAGGTGATCCTGGCTCTCCCGCGGGGAGGAGAAGGGGGAGGCCAGCACCATCAGGCTTCGGCTCTGCTGGCCGAGAAGGCGTTCCACGCGGCCGGGGATCCGAACCGCTTCACGAATCACATCGAAGAAGGACTTCGCCCCTGGCAGCCCCGAAAGCTCTATGAACGGTGGGGGTGGCCGGGGGGTCGCCCGGATGCATCGACTGCTGATCCTCCCGGCGTGCTCCGCGTCTCGGCCGGAGTGCATGATCCGATCCTGGGGAGAACCTATGCCCAAGTGGGGTCGGAGGCTCGCTCGATGCACAAGTGCCAGGGAATGACACAGCTGCTGGCGGCTCCCGGGGAGCATTTCTCGCAGTGGCGTGGCATTTTTTTCGACCGGATCGACCGTTCTGAGCCGGAAGCCGATCTTTTCGACGGAATCGACACGGGTCTGATGGCACTGACCCATTTTGCCGAGACCGATCTGAATGAGCTCCCCTTTCTGGTCCCTTCGATTCAGGGGATTGGGCGGGCCATCCGCGAGGCCGGGGAAGTTTTCGATCCTCATGACCCGGGATTGACAACTCCCCTTGTGGCCGAGGGGCTGAAAAGGCTTTGCCGCTTGCGGGGGCAGTTCTACGCCAGCGGCCTGAGTGAAGAGGACGAGTACGAAGTCTTCTTCCTGCTGAGGAAGAAGGAAGAGGATTTTGTCCACGCCCTCAACCTGGCCAATCAGCTCACCCTGGACGCCCTCGTTGATGACGGCCTGGTGACGCCCGGGCAGGATCTGGAACTCGAGGTGGTTCTCTCAAATGGCGGATCCCACGCGGTTGTCGTCGAGTCCTGGGAAGCGGCGACGATCGGGGACTGGCAGATCGAGTTCTCGGGGGGCTCCGACCTCTCCAATTTCGAGCTCCGAGCCGGGGAGGTCCGGACGTTCAAGCTGGGCGGGCGCGTGAGCTCAGATGCCGGCCCCACAGAGCCCTATTGGAGCGGTCCGAAGGCGAACGCCGATCAGTTCCTGATCAAGGGAACAGATGCGTCGCTGCCCTGGGGCCGGACCGAGCTCGCCATAAAAGTCGGCTACAGCAGCTTCGGCGTGCAGGGTACGCTGGGAGCCCATGCCGAATATCGCTATGCGGGTCCCTGGGTGGGTGGCGAACAGCGGCACGACCTGATGGTCGTACCCGCCCTTAGCCTCGCCGTGCTCCCCGCTGTGAGCGTCATCCCTCTGGGAGCCCGGGGTAGTGGCCGCCCGCTGCGTGTTCGAGTGACGAATAACGAAAAGGGACCTGTCTCGGGACGGTTGACCCTTCGGATACCCGATGGCTGGAGAGTGGAGCCGCCGCTGCATGAGTTGAGCTTCGAGCAAGAGGAAGAGACGACCCTGAAGACCTTCCGGCTGTTTCCGCCCGCAAATCTTTCAGCCGGTGTCTTTCAAGTCGAGGCCGTGGCTACCGCTGGTGAACGGATCTATAGCCGTGGGTATCAGGTCATTGACTACGATCACATCCAGCGTCGTCACCTTTACCATCCCTCCCGGGCCCGGCTCCACGCCTTGGACGTCAGGCTTGCCCCCGAACTTCGGGTCGGTTACATCGCGGGTGTGGGGGACTATGTTCCAGAGGCTCTGGAGCAACTGGGGGTCGAGGTTCACCTCCTGGGGCCGGACGATCTCGCGTCCGGGGCACTGGGCGGCTACGACACGATCATGACCGGGGTCCGCGCCTACCTCAACCGTGACGATCTGAGGGCCTACAACCACCGCCTCCTGGAGTGGGTCAAGGAAGGTGGAACGCTGATTGTGCAGTACAACAAGTTGGAGTTTAACGGAAGGCGATCAGCAGGATCGAGGAGCGGCTTTTCCCCCAGTCCTTTTGCTCCCTTTCCAGCCGAGGTGGGTCGGGGGAGGGTTACGGACGAGAACGCGCCCGTGAAGATGTTGGAACCCCTGCACCCCGTCTTTACGGCGCCCAATCGGATCGCAGCCGGAGACTGGAGCGGGTGGGTCCAGGAGAGGGGCCTCTATTTCCTCGACCACAAGGACCCGCGCTACCGGGATCTCGTATCCGCGCAAGATCCCTTTCCCTACAACCAGGGCGAAAAGCTGGGGTCCCTGGTGGAAGCTCGCTACGGAAAAGGACGCTGGATTTACGTCGGTCTCGGTCTCTGGCGGCAACTGCCGGCCGGGGTGCCCGGGAGCTACCGACTGCTGGCCAATCTGGTGTCGCTGGGGAAGGGGGAATAGTAAGAAAACGGCCGATTCTAGGACAACAGAAACGGCAAGGCGTGAGCCTGCCGCCACGCTTCGCGAGCGACGAGGCCGACAGTAGCGCGCGTGACAACAAGCGCATCCCCGCCAGGCCAACAGGCGCTGGGATCTACGCGCTTACTGCGTGCTCGCTACTGTACTGCGTGCGCGCTACTGACTGTCGGGCGAGAGTGCACTACAGAAAAACGGTGAGCTGACGCTCTACCGTTCTGTTAAAGTCGCAACAGCCTGTGGGAGAAGCAAAACGGATCGATCAGGTCCGTGATCTCGTTCAGGAAGCCGGGGCCCATGTCCATCAGGAAATGGTTGAAGTTCAGCACTCTTTCCTGCGGCTTGTTCATGGGTCTCAGGTGAGTCAGGAGATGATCGACGTGGCGCTTGAGAGAGGGAGCCGTGCGGCGGTGATTGGTAATGAAGCGGGTCTTCACCTTTTCAAGCTGATAAAGCATCTTGTCCCGTGTGTTGTCGAGCATCTCCGCCACAGTGGGATCGGAAGCATGAATCAGTTCCTGAAGCTCCAGCAGTCGTCCCCGTAACTGTTCTGTGACCGACTCGATTTGTTCCAGGGTTTGACCCTGCCGGGTCTCCCGTAAAATGATTTCCGTTAGATCGTCCGTCGATTTCTGAAGTACATCGAGCGGTTCAATGCGGTGCCGGCGCAGATATTTCTGGTCCCGATGGTTCACGATCGTAAACCCCGCTCTAGGAAGGATGATCGGTTCCAGGTCCCACTGATCAGCGATAGCGTTGAGCTGAGCAAAATAGGCCACCTCGGAGGGACCACCAATGTAAAAGGCCGTCGGAAACAGATAGTCCTGGAGGATGGGGCGCAGCAAAACGTTGACTCCCAGCCGGTGAGGCTCCCGGCGAGCCAGTTGCAGGAGCGCTTCCCTTGAGAAGGAAAGCCCCGGTCTCTCCTTCGTCTCATATCTTCCGTTGCGCCAGACCAGCTTGTAACGCCGGGATCCGTCCACCAGAAAGAGCAGGCTCTCGTTGGGGTCGATCCAGACCTGAGGCTCATACCCGGCTTCGTTGATCTGCCGATTCCTTTCCAGCAGGGCTTCAACGAGGGGCTCACGCCGCGTGACTGCGATTTCATAAAAGCGGGACAAGTGGTTCTGGTAGCCGTCCATGAGGGGATCGAAAACGATCAGACCGTAGTCACTGAACAACCTGCTGATCCAGGCTGCGAAGGCCTCTCGGAAGCTCCGGGAAGGATGGTAGTCTTGACTCAAGCCGCCGAGAACCGAATCCGCGAAGGGGTAGGATGCCACACCCGACTGCAGTTGATCGAGGCAATCCCCGATCCCGTTCAACTCGACCGTTCCCGCCATCCGCCCGAGATCTTCCGGCGTATCCGGGAAGCTTATCGACAGGAGATCGTTTCCTGAATCGACAAAATGGCTGACGCGGATCTCTTCGAAGTCTGAATCGTTGGATGCCAGCCAGAACACGGGTACGGCATTGACGCCCTGCTCACGAAGTCGGCCCGCCAGCCGGATGGCTGTTGCAGCCTTGAAAACCGTGAAGGACGGGCCCCCGAACAAACCAACGTTCTGGCCGGTCACGACCGCCACGCAATCCTCGGACTGGAAGGCCTCGAGATGTCGATCCAGGGGCCGGCTTGGGTAGAGAGTCTTGCCGTAGGCGGTCAGGGCCGTCGAAAACGGACCTCGCGGCATCTGACAGGAGTGGCGAGCCCTTTCGAGTCGTTGCTCAATATCGGACTCCGACACGGGTGGTGGATTATAAAAGTCCCGCACTTTCGCGAACTGATGCGCGAAATCGACAAAGAGCGGGTTCTGTCCCGGCAGGTGCCCAAAGGGCAGGCAGACGCTATCCATGGGTGTTACACGAATTCATGTGTTCGTTTCAACGCGGCCCGTCTGGATCCGAGCACCGTGAGCGTTGTGTGCTTAAAGGGACGCCGCTGTAGCTGCTTTTGTTTCAATTAATGTCGGGTATGCTCCCGGGAGATCCCATATTGTTTTCCTTCCGATTCTGGTATTATCCCTTTCCTCTGGCCGGAACGCGAATCCGACCCGGAAGGAGCACAAAGAGAGATGAAAATCGGAGTAAGACGTACGGATGATGTTGCGATCGTCGACATTGAGGGACGACTTGTCGCCGGCGTCGGTGCGGACCAGCTCCGGGATTCGATGGACCAGCTGCTTGCGAAGAGAGAGGGGAAAGTTCTTCTGAATCTGGAAAAGGTTTCACGGATTGACAGCACCGGAGTCGGCGAACTCGTCGCCTCCATAAAGCGTGCGGAGCGCTCCGGTTGCCAGGTGAAACTGTTGAGCATTGCTGCCCAGGTGCGTCACATCCTGGATCTGGCTAGAATCTTGCCCCGGCTCGATTTCGCGGAAGACGAAGCGGAGGCCCTGGAAGACTTCCATGGTGGTCCTTACGTCAGCCATTCGGATCAAGAAAACTGAAACCCGTTTTTCAAAAACGAGCGGCGTGCCAGGACTCGCCGAAAGGTTTCTCGAACTCTCCCCGGCGGAGTTGGCCCAGGGTCGTGATAGTCGTGTCGAAGACCGGGGTTTCGGCCAGGATGCGTCCTGATGCGGCCAGCCTCTTGAAATCCAGGAAATGCCTGCCCTGGATGTTCCCCTCCGAATCGCGGAAGAAAACCAGTGATCGATCCAGTCCGTCAAGGCCGTGATGGTCGCGAAGATTCTTGAAATTCGCCGCGCTGCTATCGATAGAACACCCGGAGATTCCAGCCGGCGAATGTCCGACCAGCAGCACGAAGCGGTGTTCGTGAATCCTGAATTGACCTTCAACAGGTGCGCCGTGCGAAACCCAGCCGGGGAGGAAGCGGTCCAGAGTCTGTCTGAGGAGGTCGGCCCCGGCCTCCTCCAGCGGATCACGAAAGGGATAGATCCAGAGCCGGGCATCATCTCCAAAAACGGAAAACTCCTCGAAGCTCACAATGTCGTCATACTAGCATGATGCCGGCTTCCGGGTTGAAATGTCAGCCTGTCAGGGGTCAATTCGTAAGGGCGACCCTGCTGGTCGCCCGTCAAACGGGCCGGCACAAGGCCGGCCCCTACGATCAACCGCAAACCGAAACCAGCGTAGGGGCGACCCTGGTGGTCGCCCGTCGGGCGGGCCGGCACAAGGCCGGCTCCTACGAACCTTTAGCCGATAGCCGGTCCACAGCAACGACCTACCGGAGCAGAAACTCGATCGGGCCAAGGGTAAAAATCGGGAAGTAGGTAATCAGGAGCACGACTACCAGCAGGATAAGGACATAGGGCAGAGTGGACCGATAGACCTCGGTCAGTGGCTTGTCGAAGCGATATGCGGAGAGAAACAGGTTCTCACCCATGGGCGGCATCAGATATCCGAGTTCCATATTGGCCAGGAAGATGATCCCCAGATGGACCGGGTCAATGCCGTACGCCGCTGCCAGCGGGATGATGAGTGGCACCACGACGACAATCGCCGAGTAGATATCCATCAGGGCCCCCACTACAATCAGCAACAGGTTCAGGGCCAGCAGGAAAACCAGAGGAGACTCGATATGTGACTGCACCCACTCGAGGGTGAGTGTGGGGATCTCGGCCAGCGTCAGATAATCAACGAAGCCCAGGGCCACACAAAGGATAATCATGAAGCCTCCAATCAGAGTGGAGCACTCGGCGAAGACTCGGGGGAGATCTTGACGGGGGCCCAGGTTTCTGTACACGACACACTCGATGACGAAGGCGAAACCAACCGTCAGGGCTGCCGCCTCCACCAGGGTTGCATAGCCCTTGATGATGCTTCCCAGGACCACAAGTGGAAGCAGCGGGTCCCATTTGGCTTCCCAGGCCGCGACAGCCGCCTCGCGCAGCTGAAATGGGGTTCGCTCCGCCCCCCGCTGCCATCCCCTCAGCGCGCCCCAGCCGGCCACGCACGTGACCAGCAGCAGCCCGGGCAGGAATCCACCTACGAACAGCTCCCTGTAGTGCTGCTTGGCATAGAAGGCATAGAGGAATACCGGCAGACTGGGGAAAAACAGTAGACCAATCGATCCGGACACGGTCAGCAGTCCAAGGGAGGTCTGCCGGGGGTACCCGGCTCGCCTTAGAACCGGAAGAAGCAGACCGCCCATCGATAAAATGGTGATACCCGAGGCGCCGGTGAGCGGAGTAAAAAAGGCCAGCACCAGGACCGAGACGATAGCCAGGCCTCCCGGCATCCAGCCAACCCAGGCGCTGAAGAGTCGCATCAGGCGCCTGCTGGCGCCTCCTTCGGCCAGAATGTAGCCACCCAGAGCAAAAAGGGGGATTGCCGGGAGCATGGCGTTGACGGTCAACCGATAGGTTTCTCCCGGCATGGAGTTGATGGGAGTTCCGTCGCTCCACAGACCCAGAAGTGCGATTCCCCCGATGGCGGTAAAGATCGGCATCTCCAGCATTGCGGCGATGACAATCAGTGCAAGGCAGGGAAGCACGACTCCGCGGCCCTGGGGCAGGGAAGCCGTCCCGAAAACAAGCGGAATGGCGAGTCCGGAAGCCGCCACCAACCTGCCCCGGTGGGTCTGCCCCGCATGCCAGATGAGCCGCATCGTGATCACCCCGAAACCCGCCGGCAGAATGGTCAGGGCCAGCCAGGAGGGAATCCCCCAGGCCAGCTCGGTGCCGGCCTGGCGCTCGATTCGGACGAAATCCAGACTGGCCAGGAAAAGGAGAGCTGTTATGCCGGTGGCGACCAGCGAGGTACCGGCGCGAACGGGTAAGCGCAGCTTCTCCGGGCAAAAGGTCAAACTGGAGAGAGCCAGGAGGCGTTCACTACGGGCTGCCAGCGCGGCTCCCAGAAGCGTGATCCAGAGAGTCATGTGCTGGACCAGCACGATGGAGCCGGGGATTCCCCTTCCCAGGAACGCCCGCCCCGCAACCTCAAGAATCGGCAGCGTTGCCATCAGGCTCAGAATGAGCAGGGACAGGGAGTCTTCAAACCGGTGGAGAATCGGTCGGTCAGTCGGCCGCGACATCCCAACTCCTAATCTTGACTTCTGAGTTGATCGCGCAAGCGGCGAACCTTGTCGAAGAGATCAGCCGGGGCATAACTCCCCCGGAGTCGAGGGTAGGCCTCCTCGGCTTCCTTCTGCCACAGGGCCAGTTCCGTCTGATTCAGGTCGATCACCTGCAAGCCTCGTTTCTCCATTTCGAGCATCGCGTCAGTGTCCATCTTGCGGATTTTGTCGCGCAGGACCGCACCCGACCTGACAGCAGCCTCGAGCATGCCGGGACGAAGATCTTCGGGAATCCGCTCCCAGGTTGCCAGGCTGATCACGGTTCCACCCACCAGCGGCGTCCAGCGAAGACTCGTCATGTAGGGAGCCAGACGATAGGCCCCGTTGAGGAGAACAAAGATTTTAGGCAGGCTGACGGCCTCGATCATCTCGGTCTGGAGCGAGGTGATCATGTCGGTGAGAGAAAGCGGGACGACGCGAAAGCCGAATTCCTTGTAGAGGCTCTCCATTTCCGGATCTCCCGCGTGGGTAAAGAGCTTCAGTTTGCGCAGGTCATCAGGTGTCCTCACGGGTTCAGTTGTAAAGGAGTGAACCCAGCCCACATCGCCCCAGTGCAGGAGCTTGAATCCTCGCTCTTCGAAACGTTTTTCCAATTGATCCGAGATGTGCTCTCTCACGTAATCCAGCTCTTCATAGGAATCGAACATCAGGGGAATCTGGAGACACGAAATACCCTTGTCGATCTGGTGTAACCCTGCGGAAGTGAGGGTCACCGCCTGGATCCGCCCGGCACGCACCTGTCGGACCATCTCCGGTCCGTCTCCCAGGACACCGCCCGGGTAGATCTGTACCCGAACGGCCCCCTGGGAGATTTTCTGCCAGTCCTGACGAAGCTGTTTGAGGGTTTGGTGCCACGGCGAGTCCTGGGGAGCCACGGTTCCTATTCGGATCCGGATCGGCTGGGCCTCCAGGACCGATGCGAACAGCAGCAGGCCACAGCATAGAGTCAATGAATTGTGAACGGTTGGAATCTTCATGGTTGTCCTCCCTGGCTTGGGATTGGCTGGTCACTGAGAATGAGGTCATCCATCTTCTCCAGGATGAAGTGGGCTCTGCGTTGAGCCAGCCGGTTGACGAGCTGGTTCTCCGGATCCACATCAGGATCGACTGACAGGGCCCGTTTGATCAGCGAAAGGAATAGATCCCGGTCCTGGTTGGGAATGGCAAGGGCCTCGGCATAGGTTACGAAAAGGCCGGCGTGCCGACCTCTGGAGAGGGCCAGAGCCCTCTCGTAGTTTCTCGTGATCTCCGACTCGTCGAAGTCTCCTATTTTCGATCCGGCGAGCTGCACCTTGAACTCGTAAAGGGATCCGTTCTCCCAACTTTCATCCAGGCTCAGAGCGCGATCAAGGAGTGCCTCCACCTCCGGAAGTCTGGCCAGCATGGTGGCGTCGTCTCTGGAAGCTGAAATGGCGAGCCCCAGAGCGGCCGCCGTCCAGTAAAGAAAAGGTAGATCCCTGTCCTTTTTCTTCGCCCGGGTCATGCTTACCGCCGTTCGCGGATCGTTCTCCATGGTGGCTGCCAGATCTGGATACCACTTCTCCAGTCCCCGCATACAGTAGTTGTGAGCGCGCAGGTAGAAATTCCTGGCACGGGTTCGAAGGGCCCGGGCGCGGTCCAGATCCTCCTCCTCGGCAAGCTCTGCCTGGTGGTCGACGAAGCCGTAGGAGTACAGAACGAACCCCCGGCAGGCGGTGATCAACAATCCAGGGTGGCCGGGGGATGCGCCCAGGAGGGTCTCGGTGAGCTTCAACCCGAAGGGGAGGGCCTGGCCCACCAGCTCAATGTCCTCCTCGCTCTCATAGACCGAGTTGCCGGAGGCCAGGGTGTCCCCCACCATGTTCACTGCATAGCGGCGTACCGAACAAGCGGGGGCGAGGGGCAGCAGAAGGGCGATACCAATGAGAAGCGGCTGGCGCACCGGTGCTTTGTGTTTGATCATGACGTGCTCCTGTTGAAATTCACTACTTGCTAAAGGAAAAGGCCCCGGGCGTTACAGATATGCAGCGTATTGGAAATGATTCAGTGCAACACGTCGGGAGGGGTTGTCATGTTTAAATTGGAGGGGGAATAAAGGGAGGAGTGGAGAACGGGATGCTTGGGTTGATGCATTCAGCGCTATCGACTTGGTCCAGGATGTTTCTACTGGCTACTTCTTGCTGGATGGTGAGCCTGATCGTGACCGGCATGGCTCTGAGCCTGGCCTTTTTCGGGGCCCCTCTCCCCATCTTCGTTTTCTTGTATGCGTGGCTCCTGACCTTAGGGTTGCCCACCAGCCTTGCGGTTGTCCTGGTCATGAGTCTATGGCAGGGGAGTTCCGTTGCAGCTCTCCTGGTTGTTGTAGCCGGCGTCGCCCTGATCTTCAATTTCCTCTGCCTGTCGATGGTCAGACAGCTCACACTGTCCTGGCGGGGGACGAGGCCGTGAAGCGGAGCCGGAGGCATTTTCTGGCCCCACTGCTTTTCGCTTCCTCCTGCGCCGCTTCCGGCCGCACCGGTTCCGAAAATGAGCACGAGGATGAACCGTCGGGACTTCTGGTCGACTTCCATGTCCATCGATTTGGCGTTGGTGATGAAGGAACCGGATGCTTTGTCTCGGAAAGACAACGGACCTTTGCATCGACCGGCTTATCGCCCGCCTACTATCCCGTGCTGCTTCGTCTCCTCGGGCTGAAGGAGAACGGACACATCGATCGTGACTATGTTTCAGTTCTTGTCGGCCAGCTCCGGGAGTCCTCGATCGAAAGGGCGGTCCTGGTTGGGCAGGATGGGCGCTATGACGAGGACGGGATCCTCGATCAGGAAGCCACGAATTTTTATGTGCCCAACGACTACCTCCTCAAAGTTTCGCACGAACACCCGGACCTGTTTGTTCCCTGTATCTCGATTAACCCCGGACGGCGCGATGCGTTCGAGGAGTTGGAGCGTTGTGCGGAGGCAGGTGCTCGAGTGCTGAAGATTCATCCACCCACCCAGGATGTGGATCCCGGATTAGAACGATTTCGGCCCTTTTACAGGCGGCTGGCGGAGTTGGACATTCTTTTGATGGTTCACACCGGGGCGGAGCATGGTACTCCCATCGTCGGGGATGATTTCAGCGACCCCTTACGGTTGGTGCCGGCATTGGAGGAAGGCTGTTTGGTGATCGCCGCTCATGCGGGTATGGGTACGTTCCTGGACA
Organism: Acidobacteriota bacterium; assembly: GCA_965205615.1. Classification (GTDB taxonomy): domain Bacteria; phylum Acidobacteriota; class UBA6911; order RPQK01; family CBDAPI01; genus CBDAPI01. The sequence goes on from CBDBHK010000024.1 coordinate 59,019, forward strand.
GCGTCGATTTCTTTCCTGCCCTGGTGGATCTGCTGCCCCGTTACCCGAATCTCTATTGTGACTCGGCGGTGCTGGCCTCAACCACTTACTGGCGCTCTCTTCCCCGCATTCTGGAGCAGGATCTGGTGCTGGCGAGGCTCATCCATGGGAATGATTTTCCTTTTCCATCCAACGCCCTGGCCTTCTGGAATCGATTGAATCCCGTGGATCTATTGAGGATCAGCAGTGAAACCAACCTCGTGGAGCGAAGTTTTCGGTTGAAGCAGGCTCTGGGGTTGCCGGCCGAGGTGTTCGAAAGAGGGGGGAGGTTGCTGCGGTAAGTTCCGGGGCAACTGTGCCGCCTTTACGAAAGTTACCGTTGCAGAAAAGTGAAGCCGGGACGCCTCAGGCTTTCCACGAACTCGGTCTCTGAAGCAACGAACGCACGGCCCGTTTCCATATCCAGGTCAAGGAACTGAACCAGATGAAAGGGGGAGTTGCCGGCTTTGAGCCCGTCGGCGTGGACCTGTACGCAGGTGTTTACCGGCAAGGTCCTCCGGCCCATGATTTTGGTCAGCGGGAGGTTGACCATGCCGTCGTAGGCCCGGTAGCACACTTCCGAGCAGACCAGACGGTCGGCGGAGAAGAAGTCGAACTCAAAGTCATAGGGTTTGGCATGGTGGGAGAAGGCCCGGGCAATAGCCTCGCGACGCTGTGCTTTAGTCAGCCGCGGGCGCAGGACCGCTACCGCGTCGGCCTCGCCCACCGAGTGCTCCAGGCTGGTGAAAACCACACCCTCGCTTATGGCCTCGATCACGACATGGGGATGACCGGCGGCGTCGAGCTTGAGAAAGTCATCCCAGTGGTCTGACACCCGCCGATCTTCGTGCAGGCCCATGGCCTCCAGTTCATCCGCCTCCCCCAGATAAAAAGCGGCGTGGGGCCAGAATCCCGGCAAAAAGGCGTTGGACAGGAACCAGTTTCTGCGCTCAATGAGGATGTCGCCCGGCTCGAGAAGTTCTCTCAGTTTCTCTACCTGTCCGGGTTCAATCAGCCCCTGGTGGCGAGGCCGGTCTCTGAGACGGAAGTCCCCGATCCAGGTGGAGATCAGTGCCTGAGCCCGATAGAGCGGCTCGTTTACGGAGCGGCTCACTTCCCGTAGAGCCAGTTCCAGCTTGCGCTCACCGATTTGATTTGCGGCGTTCTCAATGGCCGGTCCGGCCACAAGGGCTGCGTCTGCAAGCTTGTCCCAGGGCGAACCGCTTCCCCAGGGACGCGTCTCCCGTAGCCGGTTGAAGGTTCGGGATGCCTCCCGAAGCTGGGAGACCACATCCGCACTGGAGAGGCTGGCCAGGAGACGGTCGTAAGTGCCTTCCGGGATCTCCCAGGCCGGGGCGCCCTCGTTGAGTTTGCGCCGGGCCTGCTCGTCGCCTCCGAAGGTGTCGACGACGACGGAAGCCTTCTGCCAGAGAGAGGCCGCACTTGCATAAGCCAGCAGAAAGGCCCGCGCCTCCATCCGGCCTTCCATCAGATTGTCGTGGGCCGAGCGGTAGGACCAGATTGTGCGAAGGAGCGCCGTGCGCAGATTCAGGTATGTCAAAAGGAGCTGGTGGATGGCGTCGTCATCCTCCTGGCTGTAAAAGCTGCGTTCGCCCCTGACGAAGGACTCACGCAGCTGACGCATATTCTCCTGTAAGCGATTCAGTTCGGCCACGGCTGCCGCTGCACCGCGGCCGTCGGCCTCGAGCCTTGCGCTCACGAGGACAGGATCCTGAGTGCGCATCTCGGACCAGAGCGAGGGAGCACGGGGAAGATCCTCCACCCCGCGATCGCGCAACTGGACCAGGAAAAAACCGAGAAACACCAGGACCACAGCCAGCAACACAGCGAAGGCCTTGCGCAGGGGTAGAGGGCGACGAGGCGGGAGAGGAGACCACCCCAGCACTTCCACCCGGTATCGATCGCGCATGCGGTCCATGCGCCGGAGCAGATCACTCTGGGCCCGAGTGACCCGGGTAACGGCACCGAGATTCATCCAGGAACTCACACGTCCTCCCAGATGGGCGAATAGCTTCCAGACCCGGCGTGGATAAAGGCGGGCAAAAAGTCCGGCAGGGATGAGCAAGAGGGTGAACACAATGGTTGCGGCATCAGAGGCGACCCTGGAGAGCCACCAGATCTCGATCCCATAAAACAGGGGGAATAAAACCATACCCACCAGGATGTGGGAGAGTGAAAGTCCAGGGGCGTGTCTCGTCTTTGACAGGATCTTGCTGCTGATGGCCCTGGTCAGGTAGTAAGGAATCGCACCCGTGAGAAAACCGAACAGCGCAGGAACAGCGCCCAGGAGAACTTCGGCGGCCACTTGAAGCGGAGCCAGCGGGCCGGGCAGCAGGGAGGCGGCTTCTTCCAACAGCTGGCGGTCCACACCGGCCTCCTCCGACAATCTCTCGTAACGCTCGAGCTGACGTTCAATATCGGCGACGGCGCCCGGGTCGGTCTGCGAGTAGTGGTTCAAGCAGGCCGCCGTCCGGTAAAGGAGCTCTCCCCGCAGGCCTTTTCGGTCGACTCCCGCCAGACCGGTCTTTCTGACGCGTTGAAAATAGACCTCGGCCAGGCGCTCCACCAGGGGCAGGTGCTCTTGCTCTTCCACATGAAAGGCAAGCTTCTTGAGGGCTGTGTCAATCCTGCCGGTCAATTCCCGTACGGCCTGGCGCGGGTTCTCGGCGTGCAGCCGGGCAAGATCCGTGACCTCAACCGGTTCACCACAGCGGACGAAGGCGTCGGCCCGAAAGCTGCGGCGGGGCTCGAACTGAAGTCCCACCGGGACAATCAGCAAACCCAGGTTAAAGTCGGCAGCCGATTCCGCTTGCAGGGCGATGCGGGCCGCACCCGTCTTGACGGGTGCCACCCGGGGATCGTCCTGGCTGAGGCCCTCGGGAAAGATGGCGGTGGCAAGTCCCCGGCCCAGGAGTTCGGCGTAGAGGTCCAGAGCCGCCAGATTTCGTCGACCACCGCGGGGATCGTCCTGGGCGCGCACCAGTGGAATGGCTCCGAAGGCCCCCAGGATGGGCGCCATGGGACCGGAAAAGAGAGTGTGCTTGGCCCCAAAGTGGAGGGGCCGGGGAATCAGGTGAATGAGGATGGCAGGGTCGAGCAGGGAATTGGGATGGTTGGCCACCAGCAGGACAGGTCCTTGCGCGGGGATGGACTCCGCCCCCTGCACCTGGAGGGAGCGGTAGCACACGCGAACGGCGATGCGGAGAAGCACCTTAATGAGCCGACGCCACCACTTCTTGGAGGAGGACATGCCGCATCCGACGAGTTAACTTAAATGAGCCTCAGAGTATTGAGAATGAGTATCAACGAATCAGGGCCTGCAGACCACCGACCTCGGATTGGGGCAACCGGCAACCAGTCGTTCCATCGGTCCCCGTCAATTCTGTGAGCGGAATTCATTCCGTAAGCGCAGGACTTCGTCAAACAGATCCGTCGGAGCCGAGTGTTCATGTTTGAGCGGGATGCCGATCAGGCTTCGGGCCAGAAGGGTGGCGAGGTATGGCTAGCAGAGTGAGAGTCTACCCGGCTCTCAGCGGTTCGATCCTTTTCAGCTCGCCACCTTCGAGCTCTCGGGCACGATAAAGCTCCCATCGAAGCTGGAGGTTCATCCAGAAGTCGGGCGACATCCCGAAATACCTGGCCAGACGAAGGGCTGTACTCGGCGTCACCCCACGCTTGCGATTCACCAACTCGTTGACACGCTGGTAAGGAACATGGATTGCCTCGGCCAGTTCTCGCTGCGTCAACTGCATGGGGAGCAGAAACTCTTCCAGGAGCATGGTACCGGGATGGGTCGGTTCTCGGTGCTTCGGTACTCGCATGGTTGCTCTCATTTCTCGGATTTAGTGATAGTCGACGATTTCCACTTCCTCTGGACCTGTCTCAGTCCAGAAAAAGCAGATTCGGTATCTCTCGTTTATTCTGATGCTGAATCGGCCTTTTCGATTGCCGGAAAGAGCTTCTAGTCGGTTTCCGGGAGGAATACGAAGCTCCTCCAAAGATACAACCGAGTCCAGCTGATCAAGCTTCCGGGTGGCTACGCTCCACAGTTTCCTGGGACAGGTCTTGCGTGCCGGCCTCGAGTTTCCACCATCGAAAATGTCCCTTGTCCCAGAATCTCGAAAGGACCGGATCACAACAACATGATAACACGGATACCGTGTTTCCATGTGACATGGCGGGAGCAGCATCGCCAACGTTCCCCGCACGCTCCAACGCATATCGCATTCTCCTTTCTCGCGGAGAAGACCTTCTCCAATTTCCTTCTAAAGAAGAAGGACCGGAAGCGTTACGGCCCGAACCCCTGACGCGGCACGAAAAACCTGGTCGGTCACTCGATCCGCGCCAGTAACTGCCGACATCGATCCAGCACGGCCCGGTCATCCTCGAACAATGGGTCCAGGGCCAGAGCAAGGCGCAGATGCTCGGAAGCCTCTTGCGGGAGACCCGACCGGTTCAACGCCCGTGCCAGCTCATAGCGATAGAGGATGAAATCGGGGCGGATTTCCACCGCTTTTCGGTAGGCCGAGATGGCGTTCTCCATGGAAAGGCCTGTCGGAAGGCCCCCGAAAAGAGCCCCGGCCAGGCTCTTCTGGATGAAGCCGGCGGTACCCACCTGGTAGTTGAGATTAGCCAGGATATACCAGGCCCTGTGGTCTCCGGGTCTGCTCTCGAGAGTTCGGTCGATGTGCTCTTTGATCTTCCGACCGGCAGCGACCTTCTCCCGGGAACCCGAGATCAGGGCAATCCCTCCATGCGCCCAGGCCATCACGAGGTTGGATTCCGGGTCGTCCGGACGGTCGGCGAAGGCCTGCAGGGCCAGGGAGAGAGCTTTCTCATAGTAATCCCGCTGGCTGTCTTCGTCGGGCAGACGTTTTCCGACCTGGCCATACGAATAGCTGGCCCCGCAGAGTGCCTCGAAGTGATCCGGATCGATCTCCAGAGCTTCCAGGTAGAGCTTCAGAGCCTCACGTTCCCGATACTGTTCCTGGAGCGAGCTCGCTCGCCTCACCAGTTCGTCAGAGGAAGGGTGTTTCTGGAATTCCAGCGGGACACTCCCACCCTGGCAGATGGCCCAGACAAACAGGTACGGCGAGATTCTCGTGAACAGCCTATTCAGACTCCGGCGAAGTGGAAGTGCTGAGGCCGACTCTCTGCAGGATCCGATTGAATTCGGGGGAGGAGCGCAACACGTCGAAGATGGGATCAACCGCGATATAGACGAGGTACTCGGAACGTTCCTCGACGGCCCGGTCCAGCCATTCCAGAGCCTGGGGTGAGTCTCCGAGGATCGTGTAAGCCATGGCAAACAAGAATGGAGGAAACTGGTCCCGCCACTCCTCTTCCTCGGGGGCCGACATGATCAGGGAGGTCACGAAGGCAGACACGTCCATCGGAAGGGCCACACCTTTCTCAAACTCAGAGATGGAGTTCAGAAACAGGGATATCTGATCGATCCTGGAATCCGAGTTTTCATACTTTTTCACATAAGCCAGGCCAAGTCCGAGGTGGGCAGGCCCGAAATCAGGATCCAGTTGCAGAGCTCGCTCGTACCCGGCGATGGCCTCGTCATACTCGCGCCGGTAGTAGCGACACCGGGCCAGCGATGCGTTTGCCGCCGGCGAGAGGGGATCCAGCCTTCGAGCAATCTCGATCTCACGCAGGGCACTTTCGAGGTTGCCGGTGGCCGCCAGGTATAGTCCGTACCAGTGGCGGCCGGTCGAGTAACCTGGATTGAGCCGGACTGCTGTTTTGAAGTGTTTCTCCGACTCCTCCCAGTTCCAGTAGTAGGCCATCAGGGTGCTGGCCAGTGAGGTGTGTGCCTCCGCCAGGCCCGGGTCAATAGCGAGGGCTTTCCGGGCCGCCTGTTCAGCTTTGGGCATGACCTCGGCAGGCGGCAGGGCACCGTAGCCGGTAGCGCCGAGGAGGGTATAGGCGTCCGCCAGTCCCGAATAGGCCGGGGCCGACCCTGGATCCAGCACCAGGGCTCTCTGGAAATAAGAGATGGCCGTCTCCAGCGCCGCGGGCGAGCGCTGGGCCAGGAAGAACCTGCCGTGCAGATAAAGTTCGTAGGCACCAACGTTTTCTACGGGGGAGATCTGAAGAGCTGCCTCTTCCTCGGGGGCCAGGGTCGGATTGATGTTCTCGACCACCCGCTGAGAGATTTCGGCCTGGACTCTCAGGACATCCGTCCACGCCTGCCGGTATTCCCTGGCCCAGACCGTCGTGTCATCGGATGCCCGCACCAGTTGAACGTTGACCACCAGGTCAGTGCCGGGCCGCTGGAAACTGCCGTTCAGAACGTAGTCGGCTTGTAATCTCTCGGCGATCTCGGGAAGTGTCTGGTTCTTTCCCTTGAAGTACATGGCGGAAGGCCGAGAAATCACAGACAGCCCCTGAACGCCGGTCAGGCGCGTGATCAAGGAGTCGGCAAGCCCCTCGCCCAGAAACTCGTCCTGCTCTCCAGGACCCAGATTAACAAAGGGAAGGACCGCGATCCGCGGATTGGACTCCCGGGGCACCTCCGCCAGCTCGATGGTCTGGTCATCTCGAACTTCCTTCCGCACGCTCCGGTCCAGGGAGAGGAAGGCGATGAAAAGTATCGAAAGAACGACAACGGCAGCGCTGGTCAACATGACGCCGGGACTCGTCATTTCGCGGAAAAGGCCCCTGGGACGAGAGCTCTGGACTTCGTCGAGAAGACGAGTCAGGCTCTCACGGACATCTCCAAAAGTCCTGAAACGGCGCTGCGGACTCCTTTCCAGCATTTTCTTCAGAGTTCGCTCGAAACGAGGGGAGGTTTGACGCAAGTTCTCGGAGAGGGGCGGGAACCGGGCAGAGACGATCGCATTGATGGTCTCGAGTTTGGATTCCCTCAGGAAAGGGTGTTCTCCCGTCGACATCTCGTAAAGCAGAATCCCCAGAGAAAAGATGTCGGACCGATGATCCAGTTCCTGGCTCCTCAACTGCTCCGGCGACATGTAGGCCGGAGTCCCCAGGATGGCTCCGGTTTCCGTCAGGTCGGAAAACCAGGAGTCTTCCGTTTTCTCGTCCTTCGCCCCGTGAATCCTTTTGGCGAGACCGAAGTCGAGCACTTTGACATGACCGTCGGGAGTGAACATGACATTGGACGGTTTGAGGTCGCGATGCATGATTCCTTCCAGAAAGGCGCTTTGCAGGGCTTCGGCCAGTTCCCGGGCCGCCTGCACGGCGTCAACTATGGGAAAGCGGCCCGCTTTGAGCCGTTCCCGCAGGTTGCGGCCCTGGACGTACTCCATCGAGATGAAACTTCTTCCCCCGGACTCGTCAATCTCGTAGATTTTGCAGATACAGGGGTGGTCCAGGGCCGCTGCCGCCTTGGCCTCCCGGAGGAAGCGGAGCCGGGCCACGGAGTCACCCCCCAGCTCGCCGGGAAGAAACTTGAGCGCGACTTTTCGATGGAGCTTGGTATCCTCGGCCAGGAAGACTTCACCCATTCCTCCCTGGCCCAGTTTCTCCACGATGAAGTAGTGGGAGATCGACGATCCGATCATCGAATCGGCCGGTGCAGGCCCGTCCGCTTCCTCCGACTCTCTCACCGCCCCCGTGAGCCCCAGGCCCAGGAGACATGCCGGGCACAGTCCGCGCGACGACTCCTGGTCGGACAGCCGGGCTCCACACTCGCTACATGCCATTTTGACCGGCACAAGCAGGCTCCTCTAACGCCCGGAGAGAAAGTCCCACGCGTCGCCCTGACCGCTCGACTCTGGACTTTCAACCTTCAACCTTTAACCTTCAACTATTAACCTTAGACCTTGAACAGGTAACCAGCAACCAGCAACCAGCAACCAGGTACCCGAAGACAGTGGACAAACCGGAGCCAAAACGCCGTGACTGGTTCACGACGACCAGGTGGAGTCTGGTGCTGGCAGCGGCCGACGAGAAGAGCCCGCAGGCCAGGGAGGCATTGGAGGACCTGTGTGAGCGCTACTGGCAACCGCTTTACGTGTATGCCCGCCGCCGCGGCCATGGTCCGGAGGAAGCTCAGGACCTGACGCAGGGCTTCTTTGTCCAGTTTCTCAGCAAGGGTTACGTCGGGGCCGCAGACCCGCTGCGGGGGAGGTTCAGGTCTTTTCTACTGGCGTCGTTGAAGAACTATATGGCGAACCAGTGGGACCGGGCCAGCGCCAGGAAGCGCGGAGGAGGCAGCACGCACGTCTACCTGGATTCTGAAAAAGGGGAAAGTCTCGACAACCTGAAGGCGGCTGAGGACGTTTCTCCAGAGCGAGTCTATGAGCTGCAATGGGCGCTGACCCTGGTCGATCAGACGCTGGCGCGCCTGGCCAAAGAAATGGACAAGAGCGGCCGGAGAAAACGATTTGAGGCGCTTAGACCGTTCCTGACCGGTGAGGCCTCCGGGGTCCGGTACCGGTCCGTGGGAGCATCGTTGGACATGAAAGAAGGAGCGATCAAAGTCGCGGTCCATCGGATGCGGCGGCGTTTCGGTGTCTTACTGCGCCAGGAAGTAGGCCAGACCGTTTCGGACCCGGAAGAGATCGATAAAGAGATTCGCCACCTGCTTTCGGTTCTATGAGTCCGACCCGGTTCGGTGCGCTCAGTCCAGGTATCGCCGTTCGACCCGGTGCCCGATGCCGGTGAAAATTTCGTAGGGGATGGTCTCCGCAAGATCTGCCAGAGCTGCGCAGGACAGAGGCGAGTTGGGGTCGGAGCTGAGGATTTCGACTTCGGTCCCGGGCTCGACGCCCGGTATTGAAGTGACGTCGATGCTGGTCACATCCATGCTCACCCGACCCACCACGGCAGCCGGGTTCCCGCGAACCAGCATGCTGGCCCGATTGGAGAGTCTGCGCGGGTAGCCATCGGCGTATCCGACCGGCACGACGCCGATCTTGCTCTCCCTCTGAGCCTGGAAGGAGCTTCCATAGCCGATCCACTCTCGCGCCTTGACGCGACGCTGAGTCAGCAACCGACTTTTCCATCTCAGCACGGGTCGAAGATCCTCGAAACCGGCACAGGGGGCTACTCCGTAAAGTGCCAGACCGACTCGAACAAGGTCCAGATGCGCTTCCGGGAACCTCAATCCGGCGCTGTTACAGATGTGTCGACGTTTGCCCAGCCCGGCTGTGGCGTGCAACAGCCTCTGCAACTGCAGGCGGGAGAATTCGGCATCCGACTCGGCCCGTGCAAAATGCGAGAAGACACCGGAAACGTTTGATCCTGGGGCATCCACGAGGCCTTCGGCACTGTCCCAGGGGATCCCCATCCGCGTCATGCCGGTGTCAATCTTGACCTCGACGCTCACCCCGGGGGGTGCCGGCCGGGCATCAATAAGAGCAGCGATCAACCGATGTTCAACGAAAGCCCGGGCCTCCCTGTCCTGGCAGCCGCTCAGGACCAGAATCTCACTGGCGGGCAGGACCCGACGCAGCTCCATCCCTTCGTCCGGCCGGGCCACCGCAAAGCTGGAAACTCCCCGGTCGCCGAGAATCTTGCCGATCCGGGCCAGGCCGTGCCCGTAGGCATCTGCCTTGAGGACCGGCATGAGGACCGTCCGATCGCCCAGGCGTGATCGGACCGCATTCAGGTTGTGTCGAAGCTGGGAGACAGAGATCTCCAACCATGACCGGGGTGTCATTCTCGATCAAACGCCAGGTTCTCGAATCTTGTCCATTTGTCAATAAAGGCCAGTTTGATCGTTCCGGTCGGCCCGTTTCGCTGCTTGGCGATGATGATCTCAGCCACGCCCGGCTCGTCTTCCAGATCCTCAGGCTTCTTGTACAGGTCCTCGCGATAGATAAAGAGCACAACATCGGCATCCTGCTCGATGGAACCCGATTCCCGCAAGTCGGAGAGTTGCGGCCTTCCGACCAGGCGCCCTTTCCTTTGCTCGGGGGCCCGGCTCAACTGGGAGAGCGCAACGACAGGGATATTGAGCTCCTTTGCCAGGGCCTTAAGAGATCGACTGATCGCGGAAATCTCACGTTCCCGGTTATCCGATCTCCGACCCCCTCGGGGAGGAGACATTAACTGGAGGTAGTCGACGATCAGCAGGTCGAGACCGTGTTCCGCTTTGAGCCGGCGGGCCCGAGATCTCATTTCCAGCATGGAGAGGGTCGCACTGTCATCGATAAAAATCCTGGCCTGGTCGAGACGGCCCATCGCCGCAGCCAGTTCTGTCCAGTCTGCTTTGGAAAGGCGTCCCGAGCGTAGCTTGTGACTGTCGATCCGTGCATGGGAGCAGAGCAGGCGGGTCACCAGCTGGAAAGCACTCATCTCGAGGCTGAAAATTCCAACGCTCTTGTGGCCCAGGGCCGCACTTTGACCGATGTTCAGGGCCAGACTGGTCTTACCGAGGCCCGGACGCGCGGCAATAATAATGAGGTCCGTCTGCTGGAACCCCGATGTCAGCTGGTCTAGATCTGTATAGCCGGTCGCGATTCCCGTAATCAGTTCCTTCTGCTCGTAGAAGGCCTGAATCCGTTTGTAGGCATCCGGCAGAAGGTGCTCGAGCTTGGCAAAGCCACTGTCGATTCGCTCCTGGCTCACTTCAAAGATCGATCGCTCCGCCTCCTCCAGCAGGTCGGGTGCATCGAGATCATCCGTATAGCTTTGTTCCAGGATCCGATAGGCGGCGTGAATCAGTTTCCGCTGGACAGACTTCTCTTTGACAATCCGGGCGTAATGGTCAATGTTGGCCAGCCTGGGCACTCCGTCGAGCAGGGAACTGATGTAAGAGGCTCCGCCAATCTCCACCAGATGGTTCCCTTTTTCGAGTTCGGATCGGAGAGTGACCGCATCAATCGCCGTTTGTCGGGCTGAAAGCTTCGCCATGCTGGCAAAGATGGTCTGGTTGGTCTGGAGATGAAAATCGTCCATGTGGAGGATGGCTGCGGCCTGATCGAAGAGCTGGTTCTCAAGCAAAACCGCTCCCAGGACGGCCCGTTCGGCCTCTGCGCTGTGAGGCAGAGTCTTCTCGAGGGTGACGTCTGAAACAGCCATGTCTACGCCAGTGTATACAACCTGCCTGAGACCGTAAACGAGTGAACTCGAATCAGCGATTCAGGCCCGGTGCTCAGCGGCCCGCGGTGAAAGTCCCGGCGGCCGTCAGGCTCTGAAAGGTCAGCCGTCAGGCTCTGAAAGGTCAGCCGTCCGCTGACTCTCCAGCGCTATCCCCTGGCACATCTTCGGGTTCTTTTTCGAGTGTCTGCTGAACCGTGTCCTCGGGGGGGGCGGCCGCCGGCTCAGAAACCTCTGGTGGAAGCGCCGGCCTCTGAGCTTCCAGTTCTTCCTCGGCTTCACGGAGCAGATTCTCCACACTGCCCACGACAGCCGCACTCTCCTCACTCTCGCGCTGCAGCACCTGAGTCAACGGCTCCTCGCCCTCGACGACGATCGACACAAGAAGTTCGATACTGACCTCGGGGTGCGGGTGAGCCGATACGGGGAAGTTCCCGATTGACTTCAACGGCTGCTCCAGGTCGATTCTTCGGCGCTCCAGGTTGAAACCCTTTTGTTCGAGCAGGTCTGCCAGGTCTTTGGCCGTCACCGAGCCGAAAAGCGCACCCGTTTCACCAGCCTTACGGCTGAGAACGAGATGGAGCCGGTTCATTTCCTTGGCCAGGATCTCAGCGTCCTCTTTGACCCTGGCTTCCTTTCGCGCCAGAACAGCTCTCTGTTGCTCCACCATCTTCCGGTTGGCGGAGGTGGCGGGAACGGCAAGTCCCTTTGGTATCAGGTAGTTTCGTCCGTAGCCGGATGCTACGGTGACGATGTCGCCACGTCTTCCCAGGTGAAGAACATCGTCGATCAGCACCAATTGCATGACAGTTCTCTCCACTGCCCGGTTAGCACCTCCGGGGGCTTTCCGGTCGTGTTTCAGGTATGTTTCGGTTGGCTGGATCCGTCAGTCGATGACAAGGGCGGCTCTTCCGGCTTTTGAGGTGGGGGCGTTGCTCCCGGGGGCCCTGGAGACCTGCCGGCGGCGGCGTGACCACCACCCTTTTTTCGTCGCGCTTCCCGGCGGGCAATCGTCTTCTGAATGCGCTTGTCGGTGCCGTCCGCCCTGACCGTCAGAAATCGGATGACCGTGTCGGTCACCCTGAAACGGCGTTCCAGTTCGGCCACGGCCGTGCCCTGCTCCTCTTCGATCAAGAGAAAAACGTAAGTTCCCTCAGTATATTTCTTGACCGGGAAAGCGAGTCGCCTGCGGACCCACTTTTCAACTCCGAGAACTTTGGCCCCCATTTCTTCCGCCGCGTGTTTGTAGACCTCGATCGTTTCTTCGAGGTCGGTATCGGGCAGGTCGGGAGCGAGAACGAACACGATTTCGTATCGCCTCATGGACAAACTCTCCTTCACTTCAAAAAAGCGCTCATTTTACCACATCCGCAGGAACCGGCAGACGAGTCTTACAGCCACAGGAACCCGGAGTCTTCATCTCAAGAGAGGTGCGATGACCAGCGAGACTATGGACATCAGCTTGATCAGGATGTTCATGGACGGTCCACTGGTATCCTTGAAAGGGTCACCTACGGTGTCGCCCACCACTGCCGCCTTGTGGGGTTCAGACCCCTTGCCTCCCAGAATTCCCCCCTCGATGAGCTTCTTGGCGTTGTCCCACGCGCCTCCTGCGTTCGCCATGAACAGCGCCATCAGCACTCCGGTCAGGGTCGCTCCGGCCAGCATGCCACCCAGGGCCTCGGCCCCCAGCAGCAGGCCCATCAGAACAGGGGCGGAAATCGCGATCAGGCCAGGAAAGACCATCTCTCCGAGTGCGGCGCGCGTGGAGATGTCAATGCAGCGTTTGGTATCGGGTTTGGCCGTGCCCTCCATCAACCCCTCGATTTCCCGAAACTGGCGACGGACCTCCTCCACCATGCTGAAGGCGGCCCTGCCGACCGCCGACATGGTCAGGTCCGCGATCAAAAAGGGCAGCGCTCCCCCCACGAAGAGCCCGACTACAACGGTCGGGTCGAGTAAATCGAGCACTTCCAGGTTGACCGTCTTGCTGTAGGCCGAAAAAAGGGCCAGGGCAGTGAGGGCCGCAGAGCCAATTGCAAAACCTTTTCCGATAGCCGCTGTCGTGTTTCCAATGGAGTCCAGACTGTCGGTGATGGATCGCGTCTCTGTACCCAGGCCACACATTTCGGAGATGCCTCCGGCGTTGTCCGCGATGGGGCCGTAGGCGTCAACCGACATAGTGACACCCACTGTGGCGAGCATGCCCACCGCCGCAACCCCGATTCCATAGAGGCCCGCGTAGTGGTAAGCGAGAAGAATGCTGGCACAAATGGTCAGGATGGGCAGCACCGTGGACTGCATACCCACAGCGAGGCCGGCAATGATGTTGGTCGCGGGACCCGTCTTGGATGCCTCGGCGATTCGCTGGATGGGTGCAGCGGAGGTATACCATTCGGTCAACAAACCGATAACGATTCCGCTGATCGTACCAATCAGGACAGCGACAAAGATTCCCGTCTCCAGACCCAGATAGTCAATCGTGAAGTAAGTCCCCGACAGCAGCAGGACGGCGCTCACCAGAGGCGCGTAGCGAAGTGCCTCCGCCGGTCCCAGGGCCCGAAGGAACCGCATCGAAGCGATACCGATTAACGACGAGACCAGACCGATGGCGATGACGAACAGAGGCAGCGCCATGTAAACAAGCTTGTTGGAGTCGTTGATGTTCAAGACATCCGATGCAGCGGTCGCGGCCAGGGCGATGGTCGCAATCACAGAGCCGACATAGCTCTCGAAGATATCCGCTCCCATTCCAGCGGTGTCGCCCACGCAATCGCCGACGTTGTCGGCGATGGTCGCCGGGTTGCGGGGATCATCTTCCGGAATCCCGGCCTCGACTTTTCCCACCAGGTCGGCTCCGACATCGGCCGTTTTCGTGTAGATCCCGCCCCCGACTCTGGCGAACAGAGCGATGGAACTGGCTCCCATTGCGAATCCGCTGATGTCAGTGAACTGAATGGAGCCATCCAGGGCAAGCATAAACGCGGCGGAGACTCCCATCAGGCCCAGGCTGGCAACGGAGAGACCCATCACGGCTCCTCCGGAAAAAGCGATATTCAGCGCCTCGGCGATGCCCGAGTCGTGGGCGGCCTGGGCTGTGCGTACGTTTGCCCGGGTTGCCGCCTTCATCCCGAAGAATCCGGCTACCATCGAACTGGCCGCGCCCAGAACAAAGGCGAGTGCCGTCGACAGAGATACCGCCCAGGCCAGCAGACCGAAGACCACCACGATAAACACCAAAAGAATTCCGTATTCTCTGCGCAGAAAGACCATGGCGCCGTCGTGTATTGCTTCGGAAACCTCCACCATCTTCTGGTTGGAGACCTCTATTCTTTTGGTGGAGATGTAGATGAGCCCTGCAAAAAAGAGGCCGGCAAGACCCAGAAGTGGAAAAGTCCAATAGTAGTCAATCATCAGCAGGTTCCTTCGAACTGGGGAGAGAATGGGCGGGCCGGCGCCGGTTGAAACGGGCCATGCTTTTTTCAATTCCGTGAATCAGGATCGAGTCCACGGTCTTCAGAGCGAAGTCGAGGACACGATCAAGTTCTTCTCTTTCCTCTTCGTCAAACACGTCCAGGACAAACGAGCTCAGGTCGGTCTCGGGCCCTTCCCTGCCGATCCCGACGCGCAGACGTGCAAATTCCTGCGAGCCTAGTTCCCCGATGATCGACTTCATTCCATTGTGACCGCCCGACCCACCTCGGGGCCGGAGTCGAATCCTTCCAAAGGGAAGGTCCACATCATCATAAATCACCAGCAGCTCCGAGAATTCCAGACTCTTCCATTCCATCAGTCGGCGCACGGCCGTGCCACTTCGATTCATGTAAGTCTGCGGCTTGGCCACCAGCACCTGGCGCTTGCAGCGCCGGATTATCGCCACCAGCGCCTGGCCGACGGATCCAAAGTCCCCCCCCGCCGAGGCCACCAGCCGGTCGGCGACCATGAACCCTACGTTGTGTCGCGTCCCGGCAAACCGACGGTCGGGGTTTCCCAGTCCAGTGATCAAGAACAAAAGGTGCCGCCCTAGTCTCTTGCCCCTTCGGTGTCCTCGTCGGCTTCCGGAGCCTCTTCGCCCTCCTCGAGCACTCCTTCCTCAAGCTCCTCTTCTTCAGGCTCGGGTTCGGCCTCGACTTTGGGAGGCACGACGGTCACAAGGACCAGATCCCGATCGGAGACAATCTCGAAATCTCCCGACAGGGCGGGCAGATCGCCCACTCGAAAAGCCTCTCCGATATTGAGGTGAGCGATATCGATCAAAATCTGATCGGGAACATCTCTGGGGAGGCATTCCACTTCTATCTCCCGCACTACGATATCGACGATTCCCCCTTCTTTCACGCCTTCCGCTTCGCCGGTCGGCTCGATGGGAACGTTAAAGGTTCGTTTCTCATCCATTGATATGGTCTGGAAGTCGGCGTGGAGCAGATGACCCCGGATTGGATCAACCTGCAGGTCGCGGATCAGTACGTCCAACTGCTGCTCGCTGATCTTGAGCTTGAAGACCGTGTTGCGACCCGATTCCGAGTGCAGAATAGAAACAACTTCCTTGGGGTTGACCGATACCGCTATGGGGTCGGTTGTCTTTCCGTAAACGACAGCCGGGATCTGCCCGCTGGAACGAAGCCGCCGGTTGGCGTTCTTTCCCACTTCTTCCCTGGGCACGGCACTCAAGACAAAATCAAACATGATCTAGTTCTCCAGGAACCTCAAAAAAGGGTCAAATGAACAGCTTACTCACCGAGGTTTCCTTGTGGATGGATCGAATGGCCTCGCCCAGCAGCGGCGCAATGCTCAGAACGGTCAGTCTATCGATCCGTTTTCCCTCGGCGACTTCGATTGAATTGGTCACAATGACTCTTTCCACCGGTGACTCCCGCAGTCGCTGAATCGCGGGGCCGGACAGGACCGGGTGGGTGGCCGCCGCGAAGACTTTCTTGGCACCCTGATCCCTCAGGGCCACTGCAGCCTTGACCAGCGTGCCGGCCGTGTCAATCATGTCGTCGACGACGACGACCTCCTGTCCCTGTACGTCTCCGATGATGTTCATGATCTCGGCCTCATTCGTGACCCCCCGCCGTTTGTCAATAATGGCGAGGTTGCACTTGAGGCGTTCGGCGTAAAAACGTGCCCTCTCCACGCCGCCGGCGTCGGGAGAAACGATGGCGAGATTCTGCAGATTCAGCGTTGCCAGGTATTCCATGATGACCGGAGCGGCGAACAGATGATCCACCGGGATATTGAAAAAGCCCTGGATCTGGTCTGCATGGAGGTCCATTGTCAGGAGTCTGTTCGCACCCACCGCGGTCAGAAGGTCGCCTACGATCTTGGCCGAGATCGGGACCCGCGGCTTGTCCTTCCGATCCTGGCGCGCATATCCGTAATAAGGCATGACTGCCGTAATACGGCGTGCCGAGGCCCGTTTGAAGGCATCGATCATGATGAGCATCTCCATAATGCTCTCGTTGACCGGAGGACAGCTGGGCTGGACGACGAATACGTCGGTGCCCCTGACATTCTCGAGGACCTGATAGGCGACCTCGCCATCACTGAAGCGCTTCAGGACCTGTTTACCCTGAGGCACCCCCAGGTACCGGCAGATCTCATCGGCCAACTCCAGGTTCGAACTTCCGGCAAAAATTTTCAGCATTTGAAGAAAAATCTCACGGTGTGACGCCCGCTTCCCGAAAAGCGGTTCTGTACTGATTACCAGAAAGGGTCGAGACTTGAAAGACTTCTGCAACCCCGGCGCGCCCTGCGCGCGAGAGTTTTTTCACAATCATCTCCGGCCCGCTGGGCGCGGAAACACCGAGAAGCATTGAGCCGCTCCCGCACAACGCAACGCGTTCGCAACCCGCCCTCTTCAGCGCCCGATGAGTTTCTGTGAGCTGGGGGAACTGTTTCAGCAGGGGAGCGTCGAAGTCGTTTTCAATAAGCACGTGGACTCGTCGACCATCCTGCGCGTATTCACAGAAACGTCGGATTTTAGTATCCGCCCCGCTTTTTGTCAAATGCTCAGAGGCCGACCTCAGTCGGGGCCAACCACCCATCCTGTAGGCTTCCGCGGTAGAAAGCGAGAACCCGGGGTAGCAGAGTACGAGTTCCTCTTTCGGCGGGTCCGGCAACGGCGTGAGCAACTCGCCGCGACCCTTGCCCAGGGCTGCTCCTCCGAGCAGAAAAAAGGGCACGTCCGAACCCAGGGCCCCGGCCAGTTCGCGTAGCCGCTTCAATTTCAGGCCGCAACCCCAGAGTTGATTCAAGACGAGCAGAGTGACCGCGGCGTTGGATGATCCGCCTCCCAGGCCGGCGCCCACCGGGATCCGTTTCCTGAGCGAGATGTGGGCTCCACTTTCGGCCGGCGCGCGCTTCTTGAGCAGCGCGGCGGCTCGCCATACGAGATTGTCTTCGCCCTGCGCAACCTCATATCCCGAGGTCTGCAGCCGGATCCGATCCGAGCTGTTCGCTTCTATCGAGAGCTCATCGGCCAGGTCCACGCTTTGCAGAATGGTGCTGATTTCGTGGAACGAGTCCCGGCGACGCCCCAGCACTCTGAGGATCCAGTTGATCTTGGCAAAGGACGGGGTCCGTATCGCGTGTGGAGAGTCCACTAACGGTTCGGTTCTCGGTGGCGACCGGCCCGGCGGAACTCCTTCTCCAGTGCGGTTAGTTTGCCCTGGACTTTTCTAAGCTCTCCCGGATCCTCTGCCGCTGCAACCGACTTGCGGTAGCAGTCCAGGGCGCTAGATCGGTCTCCCTTCCTCACATAAAGATCACCCAGGTGCTCGAGAATGGTCGGGTCGCCTTCGTTGATCTGAATGGCCAGGACCAGGCTCTTTTCAGCCAGTTCCAGTTTGTTGAGTTTGAAGTAGGCCCAGCCCAGACTGTCCAGGTAGGCACCGTTGTGGGGGTCCTGATCCAAAGCCCGTTCGATGTAACCCAGAGCCTCGTCCAACCTGAGTTCGTGATCGGCCAGCATATAGCCCAGGTAGTTCAG
The DNA here is from genome assembly GCA_965205615.1 of Acidobacteriota bacterium. Taxonomy (GTDB): domain Bacteria; phylum Acidobacteriota; class UBA6911; order RPQK01; family CBDAPI01; genus CBDAPI01. The sequence continues at coordinate 77,065 of CBDBHK010000024.1, forward strand.
AGCGGCGGCGTGTTGCGGGTCGGCGGCCAGGACGCGCTGGAACTGTCTTTCGGCCGCGTCAATGTCGTTCAGTCGCTCGAACACGGAGCCTAAATGAAACGTAAGGCTCTGGCTGTCCGGGTGATGATCGAGACCTTCCTTCAAGATCCTCCGGGCCTTTTTGTAGCTGCGGTGCTCGTGGTAGAGCTGGCCCACCGAAAGGTAGTAGTCCTCGATTTCCTCGTCCTGGGACAGGGCGTCTTGCTTCTTCCGGAGTTCGCGGTACAGCAGCGCGGCGGCGGCGTCCAGTTCCCCGGCGCTGGCCAGGATCCGCGCATGAGTGACCAGGATGTCCAGTTTTTCGGGCTCTTTCTCCAGAAGTTCTGAGCTAAGCAGCCGGGCGTCATCCAGTCGGCCTGCTCGCTTGAGGGCGTAGACCAGGCCCAGCTTTGCCTGCAGGTCCTCAGGCTGGTCAGCGCACAGCCGCTGAAACAACCTGACGGACTCCTCATGCCGGCCCGTTTCCTGGTAGAGCACTCCCAGAAACTGTCGAAAACGGGCTCGGATCTCTGGCGCTGTCGCATCCGGGTTGGATTCCGTCAAGCTCAACAAATGGTTCATGCGCTCGACGGCCTCGTCCCGGCGACCCAGATTGCGGAGCGAGGAGGCAAGATAGTAATTCGCCTCCATATTGTCGGGTTCCTGAGCCAGGACCTTCTGGAAGCTGGCAACAGCTTTGGAATAGTGGCGGGATCCTTCCTGCGCTTTTCCCAGCTCGACCCGGGCCTGCGGATCGGTGGAGCCGCTGTTGACGATCTCTTCCAGTACTGACTCCGCTTCCGGAAAACGGGCCTGCTGAATGAGAAGCCGCCCCAGAACGAACTTCAGATCCCAGCGATGCTGTCCTTCCGGTGCGAGCTCTAAGGCCTGTTCATAGGTGTCGATCGCCTGGTTGAACCGTTTGGCGGTCGTGTAAAGCTGGGCCAGCAGCACCAGTCGATCGAGCTCCAGAGCACTGTCCTCAGAGGGAGTCTGGATGACGTCGATGGCCTCGTCTGTCCTTTCCATGTTGGCCAGCGCCTGGGCATGCAACAGATCGTTCCGGGGAAGGTCGGGGCGGAGACTTCTGAGCTGCCCGTAGATGCGTGCGGCGTCTTCCCAGCGCTGCCCGATCAGGTAAAGTTGGCCCAGGTGGGAGAGTGCTTCTATTCTGTCGGGCTCCAGCTCCACGCCGCGGGCCAGAGCCTCGATGGCCTGTGCCAGCATTTCAGAACGGCCTCGCTGGAAGAAGTTCCGGTAGATCAAGCCGAGAAGGAAGTGGGGGTTGGGGTTTTCGGAATCCAGTTCGATGGCCCTTTCACAGGCTTCGACCGCTTCCTCCAGGCGGGCGGTGTCGGCCAGCGATTGAGCGAGAGAGAAATGGAGGCTGGAGCTCTCGGGGTCGTAGTCGAGAGCTTTGCGGATCTCCTGGACGGCTCGTTCATCCTCACCCTCGAAGCGAAGAAACTGGGAAAGGCTGAAATGATAATAGGCTTGAGCCCTCGCCGACTGCGAGGTCAGCTCCACAGCCTGGGCCTGTGATGCTGCCGTCGAAAGCGCTATCAGCAAAAGAGCGACCATGTGCCCCATTATGAATGAGCTCTGCCAGAAATCACTAATCCACCGTTCCGGCTCGACGGTTCAGTCGGGCAAGACGTTTCCGGGTACAGCGGAGAGGATCTCCCCGTCCTCGGAAAAGAACATCTCCGCCATAATCACTGGAACATCAGACTGCAGCTCGAGTCGGCCGCCGATTTGCTCGATGGCTTCTCCAAAGAGCTCTTCAATCAAAACCGCCCTTCTCTCTCCGGGCGCCAGGACCAGTTGTGCCGTGGCGACTTCGCCGCCATCTTCGGCTCGCAAGATCACATCGAGCGTGGCCGTTTCGTCGCCCGGATTGAGGGCGAGTACACCGGTCACGAAGCCCAGGCCCTGGGCCACATGAGAGAAAATGACCCGTTTCTCGCCTTCCGGGAAAAAGGGCAGGATGCTCATCGCCTTGCCGTCGAAGAGCTGAAACTCGACGCTCCCGACGATTCCCGCCCGGTCACTCACCAGTTCCACCCACCCCGAGACAAAACTGCCCCCGTCCTCGAGGCCGAAAAGCTGCGCAACATCCTCCGTCAGAAGTTCCCGGTACTGGAGGACGACTTGCACCGGATCGACCTCCAGCTCGCCGTCATTGGGATGGAAGGTCAGTGTGACGGTCGCTTCTTCAGTGTTCTGGTTGATCATAGTGAGCGTCGAGGTGTTGCCTCCGAAGGCGACGACCTGGGGGGCGATCTGGCGGTCGACGATTTGCGAGTCAGGGCCAGCCAGCGGGGTAGCTTCGAGGACGGCCATCGCCCGGTCGTCGAAATAGCGGACGAAAGCGAATAGACTCTCGTCGGATTCGAGCTCCAGAAAATACCTCTCGCCCTCTTCGAAAAGACCCGGCGGAAAGATTCCATTGATTTGTCCGGCAGAATCGGTCACAGGACGGGCAATCCTGCCGTTCGGTGCGATGGGTAGGTTCGAGGTCGCGACCAGCTCCCCACCCGAGGCGAAGAGCAGGATTTTGACACTCGATAACGCCAGGCTCGAATTGAGGACAACCAGGAAAGACGCAAAGCCATCCTCCAGCCGAAAATGAGGCACGATCAACCCCTGGGCACCTTCTGCAAACAGCCTTCCCCCGTCCATCCGGGTAACCTGCCGGTCCAGGGCAAGGAACAGGCCTGCGAACCTGGAGGCGTCCACATCCAGATTCAGCCAGCCTTCCACCGCCTGGCCCGCCACAGCCTCCAGAAACCCCAGCGGCGTAAAGGAGACCTGCTCTCCCGGCTGCATGGCGATGGTCTGCGGGTTCACCACTTCGATAACATTTTCACAATCTTCATCTTCGCTGTCCTCACACTCGTCGATGTCGGCGAAAGGGAACCCCACATTGTTGATGCCCAGACCAATAACTTCCAGCTCTGCCTCCGAGACATTGGTCAGGCCTATGCCCGTCAGCCAGGTGTTGTCCTCTACAAAGCGGGGAATGACAAAGCGTCTGGTGGGCTCGAAAAGGTCCACGCTGTTGTCGTTGAAGACCAGGGCGGCAATGCTTCGGCCGTCCGGAGACAACGAAACATCCAGGGCTCCGGCCGGGATCGTGAAGTTTTCATTTTCGTACTCCGAGCCCACTGGAACGACGTTGCGCAAATCCCCGGACCTGACGTCAAACCGCACAACCGCATCCCGGATGGGTGATCCGATCAGGAGCTGGTTGCCACTGAAGGCCGGGCGGCTGGAGACTCGGAATTGGGATCTGGGATCCTGCGTCCGCCAGGACTCACGGAGGTTGTACTCGACAAAGGTCACATCCGTTGCTGAGATCACGCCAAGGGTCTCGGAATCCGGCAGCAGGAACGAATAGCCTGCAACCCCGCCTGCTGCGAAAACCTCATCGACCTCTCCCGTCTCCATGTTGATGAGGACCGCTCGATCATTTGCTAACTCGGGAAGGAAGCCGCTCGAGGACGACGATTGTTCTGCGATAAGTCCCCACTGTCCATCTGCCGAAAAGGCAAGATTGTTCGTGCCCACGAAGTCTGCGGGAATATCCACCGACCCGCCCTTGGGAAGCGGGATCTCAAAAGCCGGGACAATGCTTCCCACCACACTGAAACTTTCCGTATCGATGATTTGAATCGAATCGGGAACTTCGTCCCGGGGAAGGGCGACGGAGCCGATCAGAGTCACAGCCAGGCTCGAAAAATCGGGGGAGATCGAAATCGGCGTGGGTCGAGTCCCTGCGGTGAACTTGAGTCGAGGGCCGGCCTCGCTCATGGTCGTGAGGTCGATCCGCAGAAGCTCGTCGGTGGCGGCTGAAGCAATGAAGGCCCGGGTTCCATCCGCATTGAAAACGAGATTGTTGAAGAAGGAGAAAAAGACCTCGGTGAGGTTGAGAGTCCTGATCTCGAGGGTCAACAGGTCAATCATGTTGATGGCCCCGATCCGATCGCCCTCAAAGTTGTTGGCAGCGTCGCCGAAGTTCTCAGCAAGGAACAAGGACACCACGGCGATCTGTGTTCCGTTGGGAGCCCTCGTCACTGAGGCCGGATTGCCCGGGATCTCGAGGTCGACGACAACTTCGCCAGTCGCCACGTCCCAGCCCACCAGACGGTCGGATCCGGGAAACACCACGAAAACCCGACTCGAGTCCGGGGTGAAAACGATGTCGGGGGCGTAGTTTGCGTCGCGGGGGGCGGCGCCCGGAGAGAGAGAGAGATTGGTCAGCGGCGACAGGTTCGTGTCGAACTTGAGCTCTTCACCTTCGGGGCGCTCGGGTGGGCGCAGGGTACGCACGAGGCGCTGCCCCAGGGCTATATGACCGGCGCTGCAAACCAGCGTCGCAGCGAGCAGGATTCGCTTGAGCATAAGAACATCAGATTATAAATTGCCGGGCCGTCCCGAAACAACTCGACCAGGCGCGGAGAAAACACCAGGAGACAAACCCTTCGGGATCCTGCGCAGCCGCTACGGGCTACTAATCTCTTAGACGCGTCTTGAACTCAATTCGATCAATCAATCTGGCCCCCCAGAACCGATTGATTTTCCCGATCAGGAGCTGCTCGAGAACCTCCAGTTCCTGGGTCCATCGGGGGGAAGCGGTTTCCACCCTCAGCGTGGAATCGCGGAGTCGGACAGGCTGGCTGTGCGTTGAAACCTTCTCCCCGGCCAGATGAGGCCACAAGCCCTGCAGGGCTGCCACCTGGGTGTCGGGATCTCGCCGGGTTTCACCGAGAAGGTCCGAGAAGAAAGATCGAAAAGTACGCAAAAGGTTTAAGTGTTCCTCTTTTTAGCCAGTCCCTAGTTTGCCAGGACCCGGGATTCAAGTCGAAAGAATACAAGCGGCATTCGAATCGTTGTGCTAAATTCCTTACCCACCAAAAGACGCCGGAAAAGGCCGATGAATTCAACGCTCGTACTCAATGCGACCTACGAACCCATTCAGATTGTCTCGTGGCGACGAGCGGTCAGAATGCTGTTTCAGGACAAGGTGGAGGTCGTCGCCGAATACAATCGGGAAATTCGCAGCGTCTCCCTGACTATCAAGCTGCCTTCAGTGCTGCGACTTATACACTACGTCAGGGTCAGACCGCACCACAGCCGCATTCGTTTTTCCAGGGCCAATATCTATGCCCGAGACAATCATACCTGCCAGTATTGCACGCGCCGCTTCGCCACAACGCAACTCACCTACGACCATGTGATTCCGGTGGCCCGCGGGGGTCCCAAAACCTGGGAGAACATCGTAACCTGCTGCGTCTCCTGCAATCGCCGGAAGGGCAACCGCACGCCCGCGGAAGCCGGTCTGAGCCTCTCCAAGAATCCCAAAGCCCCTAACGGTTTTCATCACAAGATTCGGCTGCAGTTGCAGCAGCGCATGCCGCCGGAGAGCTGGAAGGATTTCATGTTCTGGAATCTGGAAGTCCGGATGGAGTGAAGTGCTCGCCATCTTTGCCCGCTTTCCCCGCCTCGGTAAGGTCAAGACCCGGCTGGCCGCCTCTCTGGGTGCGGAAGCAGCCTTGCAACTCCACCAGGCCTTTCTTCTCGACACCATCGACCGTTTTGCGAGCGTTACCCTCGAGCTGGCGCTTTACCTGGCCGACTCAACCGAGGAGGAAAACCTGCAATTTGCTGCGCGCCATGCCCTCCCTCCCGGCCTGCTGATTCGCTGCCAGAACGGTTCCAACCTGGGTCAACGGCTGTGGGACGCGTACAGGGAATTGAGCCGTACCAGCGGCAGGGTGGTCTTCGTGGGCACCGATTCCCCCACCTTGCCGCTCTCATTTTTCCGTGAGGCCCGGGAGCGGCTGCGCCGCTACCCGGTCGTGCTGGGTCCGGCCACTGATGGAGGATACTGCTTGCTCGGTCTTTCCCAGCCCGTGCCCGAGATTTTTACGGATATTTCCTGGGGCACCTCCAGGGTGCTGGCCCAGACTCGCACGAGGCTGGGGGACAGGGATTGTTACGAACTTTCCCATTGGTATGATGTGGACGAGATAGAGGATCTGAAGACCCTCAGAAATGATCTGTCGGCCTGTGATCCGCTTCCCTTGCGGACTGCCGGCCTGCTCGCCTCCAGACAGTTCCAGTGAGCGGGGAAAACGAATGGGGAACCAGATTGTGACGGGATGCGTCATAATAGTGTGACCCGTCGCGGGTTCCGTTTAACCTGTTCGGAGTGAGACTTTTCGGAGGGGCCGGCATCGGAGTGTAGTGGAGGGTGTTGGAGACCGGTCGCGGCGCCCACTGGAATACGGGTTTTTTGCTGCCCATGCTGGAAAGACGAAGAGCTGGATTTCGGGATTTCTTCGAGTGGCTTTTGGCCCTCAGAATCGTGCAGAGCGAGCGGCTCGTTTTTGTGGACGATCCCCGTAATATCTTCAGCCAGGATGTTTCGAGACGGCGCCCCCTTACGGTAGCAGCGATTCTCGGATTCCTTTTCCACGTCCTTCTCGTGCTTATCGTCTGGCCGAGCCTGGGGGCGACCGAACTGCCGCTCACCACGGAGAAGTTCGTGATCAAGCAGTTGGCCAGGCCCGCCCTTCTGGAGGGCGCCGCCGGTCGACCCGTTGCTCCTCCGCCCAAACCCAACCCGGTAGCACCAGACCCCAAGCCGAAATTCGTACCCATTCCTGACCCCACACCCTACGCGCCCGAGCCCATTCGTCGAGTTGCCGTCGAGATTCCTCGAATTCTTGAGGAACTGGCCGTACATCTCAACATCGGCGAGATCGAGGCACCGCCGGGTCCACCTTCGCGCGGCGGTCGGGGACTTGGCAATCAGGGCGGCAGCGGGGTCGGACGGCGTGGACTGGGAGACGGGGCCGGAGGTGGCGATGGCATCTTTCAGGTGGGCGGGGATGTGAGCATGCCGGTCCTGCTGGTCAAGACCACACCCGCGTACACGGACGATGCCATAAAGTCCAAAGTGCAGGGAGTCGTACTGTTGCGGGGAGTTGTCCGAAGCAACGGCCAGGTCGACACTCTGAGCGTCGTCCGGGGCCTCGGGTACGGTCTGGAAGAAAACGCGATTCGCGAAATTGCCTCGAACTGGAAGTTTCGCCCCGGAATGCGAAATGGCCAGGCCGTCGACGTCTGGGCGACCATTGAGGTTACGTTCAACCTCCGCTGAGGGCGCACCCGTGCGCTCGCATATAATATCGACCTGGCAACCCCTGGGACCCTCACCGCGTGTGATCAGCCGACCCGGGAAGTATGAGAAAACTATCGATTGCGCTGGCTCTGACTGTGTTCGCGAGCGATGCGCTTACCAAGTGGTGGGTCAAGCACAGTCTGTCGCTCCATCACTACCCGGTCGTCGAGGGTTTTTTCACGATTAACTATGCTGAGAACACGGGAATTGCCTTTGGCCTGTTCGACGACGTCGACTCGCCGTGGAAGGCACCTCTTCTGGGTCTGCTCGCGGTCGTGGCCCTGGGTATGGTCCTCTACTACATCTGGACAACCCCACTCAACGAGTCCGTCGTCCTGATAGCTCTCGGCCTGGTGCTGGGGGGTGTGCTGGGCAATTTTGCGGATCGCCTGCTCAACGGGTTCGTGGTGGACTTCGTCAAGCTTCATTGGCGTGGCGTTTTTGCCTGGCCCACTTTCAACGTTGCCGACTCGGCCATTACGACGGGCGTCGTTTTGATTCTGCTGACCAGCCTGTTCGGGGGGTTGGGTGAGCAGGAAACGGATGGGAGTACAATCAGCGAATGAAGCAGAAAAACCTTTCAGCCGCTGGAGCTGCCGGGCTGCTGGCCGTGGTCTTGTTCATGGGAGGATCCGGATGGGGCTTTGAACCTGCCCGAGCAGAAATTTCGGCTCTTCAGGTCATCCAGTTTAGCCAGCAGCACTACCGTGGAATCCGAACCCTCAAGGCGGACTTCACACAGGTCTACACAGCCCATATGACCCGTGACGAGGAACACGGTGTGTTGATGCTCAAGAAGCCGCGAAAAATGTACTGGGAATATCGTGATCCCACCGAAAAATACCTGTTTGCGAACGGCAAACGGGCGTTCTTCTATATTCCTCGCGATCAGCAGGTGGTCATTTACGAGCTGGACGACGAGCGACTCTTCCTGTTTTTTATGGGGGAAGGTGAGATTGCCCGGGATTTTGAGATTGAGTTCGAAACCGAGGAGCCGCCACTGGCTGAGGGAAACTTCGTTGTCCGGCTCACGCCGCATCAGGCCGATGGATCCTTTCTTCGAATACTGCTGGAAATCGAGCCGTCCTCCTACCGGATAATGAGACTCGTGGCCATCGAGCCCATTGGCACGAGGAACGACTACATCTTGAAGAACGTTCAGGAGGGTGTCAGTATTCCCGATCGAAGATTCCGGTTCAAGCCTCCCAAAGGCGTTGAAGTCGTGCGTGAGAACAGCCGATAGTTGAATTGCCGACTCGAGCACGGAGAGAAGCTGCGGATTGAGTGACCTCAAGGCCAAGATTACTGCCGTGGGAATGTCTCTCCCTGAGAGGACGGTCACCAATCAGGAACTCGCTGAGCTGGTGAACACGTCGGATCAGTGGATTCGCGACAGAACGGGAATTACCGAAAGGCGCATCGTTTCGAACGGTCAGGCCAATAGTGATCTCTCGTTTGAGGCCGTTCAGCAGGCACTGGACCAGACACCCTATGGTGCCGATGACATCGATCTCATTATCGTTGCCACGGTAACTCCCGACATGATGTTTCCCTCAACCGCCTGTGTTCTACAGGACAAGCTGGGAGCCTCTAAAGCCTGGGGGTTTGATCTCTCGGGCGCCTGCTCCGGGTTTGTATACGGTCTCGTCACGGGCGCCCAGTTTGTCCAGAACGGGGCATATGAAAGAGTGCTCGTGGTGGGTACGGATGTCATGAGCACCATCATCAACTTTGAGGACAGATCGACCTGCGTTTTGTTTGGGGATGGATCCGGTGCCGTACTCCTGGAGCCCAGCCATGATGACCGGGGGATTCTTGACTTTCTGTTGCACAGTGATGGATCCGGGGGCAAATATCTCAGCATGCCGGCAGGTGGAAGTCTCAACCCGGCTACTACCCGGACCGTCGAGAAAAAGATGCACTCGGTTCATCAGGATGGCCGGATGGTCTTTAAATTCGCGGTAAAGCTGATGACCGACGTGTGTAAGAACCTGCTGGTCAGGAACCACCTTGGCCCGGAGGACATCAAGCTTTTCGTTCCTCACCAGGCCAACGCGAGAATCATCAATGCATCGGTTGAGCGCCTGGGCTTGAGGAAGGATCAGGTCCTGGTCAACATCGACCGCTACGCGAACACCACAGCGGCCACCATTCCCGTAGGCCTTGCCGAGGCTCAGGAGCAGGGACTTATCGAGGATGGCGATCTGGTTCTCCTGGCGTCGTTCGGAGCCGGGTTTACGTGGGGAGGGGTGCTTTTGCGCTGGGGGGGCCTAGTGTGCTGTCCGAGAAATTCCTGTTGTTAACATTGATCGATGGATCTTTGAGCTCTTTCGACCTTGTCTAAGATCGAAGTAGCGTTGGCCCGCCACTTAAAGGGCTTGGCCAGGTGTTGGTTATGCACTCGAATATATCTTCGTATTTCGTTCCTCAACTCTTGAACACTAGTGAAAGAGTTGCGGTAAAGGGAACGCCGCTCAAGCTGTGAAAACCAGGTTTCGACAGCGTTTAACCAGGAAGCACTGGTAGGAGTAAAGTGGAGATGAAAACGTGGGCGTCGTAGGAACCAGTTTCGGATTTTCTGGGTCTTGTGAGTGCTCGAGTTATCGAGAATGAGGTGAACGTCCAGATCTGGATGGACGACTTGCTCGATCTGACGTAAGAAGGCTAAAAACTCTATGGCCCGATGCCGTTTCGTGATTCGGCCCATTACTTCACCGGTGGCCACGTCGAAGGCGGCAAACAGACTGGCCGTCCCGTGGCGTTTGTAATCGTGGGTTCTGCGTTGGACCTGCCCGGGTTTGAGCTGAAGCATGGGCTGGGTTCGGTCCAGAGCCTGAATCTGAGTTTTTTCGTCTACAGACAAAACCAAAGCGTTGTCGGGCGGGTCCATGTACAGGCCCACCACGTCGATCACCTTCTCGGCGAAATCAGGATCGTTGCTGATCTTGAAAGAGCGAATCCGGTGGGGCTTAAGATCTGCGGCTTTCCAGATTTCAGTCACCTGATGTTTGCTGACTTGGGCATACTCTGCCATGAGGCGCAGGCTCCAATGAGTCGATTCCCTGGGGATGGTCTGCACGGTGGCCTTGAGAATTTTTCGTACCTTCGCTGGCGATAGTCGCCGTGGTCGACCCGAACGGGGCTGATCCTCCAACCCTGATAGCCCCACCTCAAGGTAGCGCTTTCGCCACTTCTGTATGCTGCCCAGGCGCTTGGACAGCCTTTGGGAGACCTCAATTGCTGTGAGTCCGTCCCCGCACAGTAAGATCATCTGGGCTCGCTCGGCGAGGATTCTTTTGGTGTTGGAGGCCCGCAGCCAGGACTGTAGAATTGCTTTGTGTTGTTGGGGTAGATCGAGTCGAATATGTGGTCTTGCCATGCCCAAGGATAGAAAAGTACCCTGACTATTAACTACAAGAACTTTCCGGACAGTACACTAGCAGCCCGTGGGACTTTTACCACGGACTGCTAGGGGTTGGTGGCGCTCGCTGCGCGGGTGGGGTTCTGGGGGCGGGTTTCAGGTTTCAGGTTTCAGGTTTCAACGTTTAACCGGTAGCCAGTAATAATAGCCAGGCCGACTAAGGCAGATACGGCGCCAGTTGCCTGGCGATCTCTCGGCCCGCGGCTCTGTGCCCCTGGGCCGTGAGGTGGGCAAAGTCCAGGTAGAGCGCGCTGCCGCCGGCGGCAGCGACTGCCGGTCGCAGGTCAATGAAGGCGATCCCTCGGGCTCCGGCCCATTCGACCATGCGGTCAACGAGGCCGTTACCAAAGCCTCTCACCTCCTCATTTTCATGGAATGCAAAGCGGGTCGGCGTCAGGAGGAGGACGAATTGCGAGCCGTTCCGGCCGGCGTTTTCGCCAATCCGGGTCAACGCGTCCAACGATCGCTCCCACCCCTGCTCGATGCGCCCGGCCGTCAATAGAAAGCGGTCGAATCCTTGATGGTAGTAAAAACTCCCCGGGGCCGAGAGCGCACTGTGTTGAGGAAATAGCTGGTCCAGAGTGGTGAACAGGCGCCGAGTGAGCATCGTGTAAAGATAGGTGCGCTCATAAAAGTACGGACCCAGAGTGATGGAGCCCAGCAGGTTGCCGTCCCAGGCAACGCCGTAGCGACCCCCCCGAACCTCAGCAGCCAGATCCTTTCCCGTGACCACCCGAAGGAGGGCTTCATCGGTGACATCGTTGGATGGCTCCATCTGCACCAGAATCAGATTCGGCTCAAAATCAAAACCCTCGGCCAACAGGTAGGCAAGGTACGACGAAGGGCTGTAGCCTTGTCCTGCCGCGTTAATGAGCCGAACTCGTTTCCCCCGATTCAGGAGGCTCTCCGCCTGTCTGCAAAAGGTTTCCTCCGCGCCGACGCCAAACCCGAAACCGACCGAGTCGCCCAGAGAGAGAACCCGCAGCTCTTCTCGAGGCCGCGCCTGCGGGAAATCAGGTTGGCCACGAAATCCGTAGCGATTCGTGAACACGCTTTGCATGTTTCCCAGTGAGCCCTGGAAGTCGGGTCGAAGCCGTATGAGCATGAAATCGCCGGGAATCGTGTCCTTTCTTGCCGGTCCATCCGCCTTCCCAAACTTGATCAGGAGCTCGATCGGGAGGAGGAAGAGCAGCAGAATGACCGGGGTCAGAAGCCTCCGGAGCGAGACCAGGCCTGTTTTTTTGGATGCGCCCGGGCTGCTAGGACTGACTCTCACACGCGCTGGTGCTGTCATGGGGTGCCGGCTCGAGCCTGGCTTTCGGGTTAAAAAGGGCGAACGACCACAGTCCCATCCTCTGAAGGCGGTACTGGAGGCTGCACGCCATCACTCCCATTCCGTACCGGATCGATCGACGGAAATTAATGGTCGAAGCGTCCGAATTGTATCTTGTGGGACAGCTGATTTCACCCAGCCGGAAACCGAAGTGAAGTGCCTGGACCAGAATCTGGTTGTCGAAAACGAAATCGTCGGAGTTGTTGGCCAGGGGCAACTTCTCCAGAAGATCGCGGCTGAAAGCACGAAAGCCAGTGTGGTATTCGGACAACTTGGCTCCAGTGAGAAGGTTCTCGAACCAGGTCAGGAAACGGTTGGAAACATATTTGTAAAGCGGCATCCCGCCTTTGAGCGCGGAGCCGCCCAGGATTCTGGATCCCAGGACCAAATCGAATTCGCCACTGACGATCATGGCGGCAATTGCGGGAATCAGGCGGGGTGAGTACTGATAGTCGGGATGAAGCATCACGAAGACGTCAGCCGGTCGGGCGAGCGCAATGCGGTAGCAGGTCTTCTGGTTGGCCCCATAGCCGAGGTTCCGGGGATGACGGATCGTTCTGATCCCGAGCTCTTTCGAGATCCTTGCCGTCTCATCGGAGCTTCCGTCGTCGACAAGCACGAGTTCATCGACCACGTTCCAGGGGATTTCCTTGAAAGTGCGTTTCAGCGTGGCGGCTGCGTTGTAGGCGGGCAGGACGACAACGATTCTCTGGTTCTCAAGCATCTTCAATCGGCTGAGAACGGGGAGGGGCGGGGAACGGACAAGAGTCAACAGCTATCATTTTGCTTTTTCACTCTTGGCTGCCCGGGAACCGGACCCTGTGCCGAGAATCTCCCGTATTTTCCTGAGCAGGGCATCAGGGGTAAACGGTTTGGCCAGGAATGCGACTCCGGCCTGGCCACCTTTGAGAAGCTCGGGTTTGACCGATTCCGGGTAGCCCGAGATGTAGAGAACGCGGAGCCTGCTGTCGGGCCTGGTCTCCGTGAGCTCCCGGGCTAGTTCCCAGCCCCCCATAACCGGCATGACGAGGTCGGTGATAAGCAGATCGAAATCCCCCAGTTTTTTCGCCAGTGGAAGTGCCTTTTCTCCGTTCGCGGCCTGGAAGACAGTGTAGCCCCTGCGGGTCAGGATTTCACTGATGAGCTCCCGGATGCGGTCCTCATCTTCCACCAGAAGAATGGTCTCGTCCCCGCCCTTTCCTGGTCCCGTCGCCGTCGGCACCGCGACTTCGGCCGGGGCCTCCATGGGCTCGCCGGACACGGGGAGCCACACGTCGAATGAACTTCCTTTTTCCGCGCCGCTGTTGACCTGAATCTGGCCACCACACTGAGTGATAATTCCGTAGACGATAGATAGTCCCAGTCCCGTGCCCTGACCGGTTGGCTTGGTCGTGAAGAAAGGCTCGAACACCCGGTCCCGCTTGTCTTCGGGAATTCCCTCGCCCTCGTCCACCACGCTGATCACGACGTACTCCCCGGGGTGCAGCTTGGAAGGAGCGTTCTCCTGGGCTTCTTCGATTGAAGCCTTCTCGGTCCGAATCGTGAGGGTGCCACCGTCGGGCATGGCGTCCTGGGCATTGACACACAGGTTCATGAGAACCTGCTCCATCTGTCCGGGGTCCATTCGAGTGAGGCCGATATCCGGATCCAGCCGGGTCTGAATGTTGATGTCGCCCCGGATGATGCGCCGAACCAGCTGCGAAAACTCATGCACGACCTTGTTCATATCCAGGGTCTCAGGCTCCAGCACCTGACGCCGGCTGAAGGTGAGAAGCTTGTGAATCAAATCCTTAGCGCGGTCGACGGAGTCCAGGATGGCCTGGGCATCTTCCCGTGCTTCAGTTGAATCCCACAGGGAATCCTTGAGGAACTCGGCATATCCGGTGATCACGGTCAGGATGTTGTTGAGGTCATGAGCGATTCCCCCAGCGAGCTGCCCCACGGCCTCCATTTTCTGTGCCTGGCGCAGCTCGTTCTCGAGCGCTTTTCGAGCCGTGTCGTCGAACAGATACCCCCGCACACGTGACAGATTATCCTCTCGATCAAAAGAGCCGGAGACGTTGGCCACGACGTGGACCGCATCCGCGCTAAGCCCGCGTAGTTCAATCTCATGGTATTCCAGCTTACCTTTAGACCGGAGGCGGTCCAGGAAAGCGTTCACCTGTTCTTCGCCGGGGAAAAGAGAGAACAGGTTCGATTGCTCGGCGTGCTGAAGAGACTCAAAGCCGAACATTCTGGAGAAGGCAGGGTTGCAGGTGAGAATGTCACCATTCACCCTGGCTGTGAAATCGCCGGTCAGATCATCGTCAAAGAATCGGCGATACCTCTCCTCGCTTACCTTGAGACCCTGCTCGGCCCGCTTGCGCTCGGTAATGTCTTCGTGGGTCACTACGACTCGAATCGGTCCCGGGCCCATGAAGCGAGCGACTCTTACGATCAGCCAGGCCGTCGCGCCGGTTGCAGATGTGGAATACTCGGTCCCAAATTCGGACCGGTCCCCGGCAATGACATCTCGTATACCCTTTCCGATCTCGGGAGTCGCTGCGGAGACATCGGCGTGGCTCGAGTCCAGTGCCTCCAGGTAGTTGAGTCCCACCTTCAAGTCGAGGCCGAAAAGATGTCCGGGGACGTCAAACGTCTTCCACGACTGATTCGCCGCGATCATCGTGCCCTTCTCATCCAGAACTGCAATATTGGAATTCAGGGCATCCAGGGAGTCTTGAAGCAGACTCCTGGATTCCAGTAAACTTTCCACCCGCTGGTTGGCCATTCGATAGGAGGTGTAGAGCACCAGGATCAGCGGCAGCGAAATCGCGATGCCAAAGAGCGACTGTTCCTCCAGGGTGAAAAAGATAGCAGCGCTGATCATGGCCCCCGCCAGCGTGGAGAAAGCCGAGGGCCCGATACTGGCTCGCCACAGTTCCGTGCTGGCTCCAGGTCTGGCCAGGAACATGGCGCTGGCCACTGCGCATGTGTTCAGAAGGAAATAGACGAAGCCGCAGATTCCCACGTTGACGAAAGTCTGAAGTCCCGAGTCCAGACTGCTGAGGGGAGGCGGGTGTCCCTGGATCAAGTAGAAAAAGTGGCCCACCAGGAACAATGAGATGGATACCTGGCCCAGGTTAAAGAGCATTCGATAGACTCTGGCTCGATTCAGGAACTGAAGACTGATCAGGGCGGCGTCGAGCACCCCTACAACAACCGCCACTTCGGGAGAGAAAAACAGGAGCGCGCAAAACAGAAAGACGTCGCTGATGGTGAAACTAACGGAGAGTATCTGGTCTCCGGAAAAGCGCAGACGAACGGGCAGGAAGGCGGCCACCGCGGTCAGGCAAGCCAGGTAGAGCCACTCGCCCCTCACCTCGGTGATGACACGGAAGTAGGAGTAGCCGGCGATAAGCAGGCCCACGGCAGTTACAATCGTGAGGTAGTTGCGGGCGGGCTGAGGAATGTCGTCGGTAAAAAAGCGCACTGATCTGCTGCCTCGAGCCAGGTCGAAACGGGCACGGTCCCGGCCCGCTATTCAGTACTCCCGTTTGAGTACTTAGTCGATCCAGTAGATGGTCTTCATGTCGCGCTCCATCTTTTCTTGACCGATGGCAAAGCGCCCTTTCCGATTCCGGCGTCCTTTCGCCTGTAGATACCCCTGACAGTACCCTTCAGTGTAACCGGCCACCTTTTTGCGTGCAATATGAACCTCCGCAATCCCACCGCTTAGTCTAAGAGCATGAGGTGTCGAAAAACCGGCCGCCACGAACAAGTCCTCCAGTTCGGAGCCCCGGGGGAAGCCCTTGACCGATTCGGGAAGGTAGCGGTAAGAATCAATGTCACCTGAAACAAGACCGCCCAACAGGGGTAGCAAGCGCTCGAAATAGATTCTGTAGATCGTCCCCAGCAACGGGGAGGCCGGAACCGCGAACTCGAGCACGGCCAGATACCCTCCTTCGCGCACCACCCGTGCCGCTTCGCTCAGGCCCACCCCGTAGTCCTCCAGGTTGCGAAGCCCGAAAGCAATGGTGGCGGCCTGAAAGCTGTCGGCAGGGAAGGGGAGCGCCAGGGCATCGCCTTCTACGAATAAGACCCGGTTTGCGGGACAGCGCCGCTGCGCTTTCTTGACAGCTCTGGTCAGCATGGGATGGGCAAAGTCACAGGCTATGACCGGCGCGATTTTGGCCATTTCAATCGCCAGGTCCCCGGTTCCGGTGCACAAGTCCAGGACCCGGTCACACGGGCCCAACCGCGCCTCCAGGCTTCTTCGAGTCACCCTCCGCCAGTAGCGGTCTATCGAAAGTGACAGGAGATGATTCAGGAGATCGTAAGTCGGGGCGATCGCCTCGAACATGGAGCGGATCCGAGGGCCGCTTCGTTCCACCATGGGAGCTCAACCAAGGGAAAGGGACGGCTCAGCCACGAGCACCCTCTCCCATACCCGCCCCAGAAGATCCGAGTCGAGATCTCCGCGGATGACGGTCTCACCGATACGCTTCAGGAGCACGAACTGAACCGCGTCTTCCTGTCGCTTCTTGTCGTGCTCCATGACCTCCAGGAGTTCCTGGAAATCGATGCTCCCCAGGGCAGGCAGGGGACCCACGCTACCAATCAATGCCCCGATTCTATCGACCGTTTCTTGACCCAGCAGCTCCACTTCCCGTGACAGTTCGGTCGCCACCAGCATCCCGATGGCGACAGCTTCTCCGTGTGTGAGCCGGTTGTAGGAAGTGACGACTTCCAGGGCGTGACCGAAGGTGTGGCCGAAGTTTAGAATCCTGCGGAGGCCCGTTTCTCTTTCGTCCCGGGAAGTGACTGCAGCCTTGATCTCACAACAGCGGGCGATCACTTCCTCCAGGCCTTCTTCTCTGCCGGCCAGCAAGCCGGAGAGGTTTTGTTCCAGCAAGGAGAAAAACCCGGCGTCATAAATCAGGCCATACTTCAAGATCTCGTAGAGGCCGGAGCGGAAGTCTCGTTGGGGCAATGTCGAGAGGGTCAACGTATCGATCAGTACCAGGCGAGGTTGATGGAAGGCGCCCACCAGGTTCTTCCCCCTGTGATGGTTCACCCCGGTCTTTCCGCCGACCGAACTGTCCACCTGGGAAAGAAGGGTGGTGGGTATCTGAACGCAGTTGAGCCCTCTCAGGAACGTGGCGGCCACAAATCCCGAGATATCTCCCGTAACCCCTCCTCCCAGGGCCACGATTGTTGCGTCCCGGTCTGCGCGCTGGGCAGCCAGATAGGTGTAGATGTTTTCAACGGTGTGAAGATTCTTGTGCGCCTCCCCGTCGGGAATGAAGATCTCCGTTACCTCGAATCCGGCCGACCGCAGACTGTCGCAAACGATCGCCCCGTGAAGCGAGAAGACCTTTTGATTGGAAACCAGAAAAAGCTTCTTGCCCAGGCCATGCTCCCCAAAGAGGGAGCCCGCTTCTTTTCGGAGGTCTGGTGCAATCAGGATGTCGTAGCTTCTGGGGCCCAGTTCGACCCGAACTTTTTTCACGCCGTCCTTTTTTTCACGCCGTCCTTTTGGAAATCTTATCCCGCAGCAGGTCGGACTTCAATACGTTCACTGTTCTACGTGGGTTTCGGGCTCGGCGAGATGATCAGAGCCGGCCGCGGAAGCGGCCGGAAGGCAAAGCCTGCGCATACCGTTTCTGTCCTTCCCCCGGCTTCCACCGGTGGCTCTGATTTTCCGTTCATAGTCAACCGTCAAGCAACAACCGTCAAACGGCCACTACCTTGACAGCGCCTGGAGGTGATCGTAATATTCCGGGTTCTGTTCGCCCCGGGCTGCAGGGTCCCGGGTCCGTTGATGGGGATAGCGAGGAAGGCAGGACTCCTTTGAAAGAGGCAAAGCTGAAAGAGGCAAAGCGCAAACTGGAACAGCAGGTCAGGGCCCTGGACCGGGAGCTCAGCGAGGAACTTCCGGCGGCCCTCAAGAAGGCGCTGGAGATGGGTGACCTGCGCGAAAACGCTGAGTACCAGGCTGCCAAGGAGCGCCAGTCAATAGTTCAAGCCCAGCTGGCCCAGCTACGCAAGCGCCTCTCCGACCTATCGATGATCGACCTGCGCAAGCTCCCCACCGACCGTGTTTCCTATGGTTCGACGGTCGTGCTCTTCAACCTGGATACTGAGGAGGAGAGCACCTATCGCCTCGTCACCAGTGAGGAATCGGATGTCAAGGCGGGGCTCATCTCCACCAGTTCTCCGATCGGACGAAGTCTGATGGGGAAAGTGGAGGGGGAAGAGGTCAACATCGTCACGCCGGGGGGCAGTGCGACCTACGAGCTTGTCGGGCTAACGACGATCCACGACCAGAAGGACTGAGGGGCTGGCTCAATTTCCCTGACAGCCTGACGACCCCGAAGTGTCAGCTGTAAGCGCATCAGTCTCTCAGTTGCAGATTGTCAGCCTCCCGGAACACCATTCTTCCCGCGGACCCCAAGGATCAACCAGGTTTGATGTAACATGGAACCCGTTCCGGGGGCTTGATAGCAGGTGGAACTTTCACCTCGGTTTGCCAGTCAAAGCCATGAAGAGTTGGAAGAAAATGTTGCTGAACGCCCTTCGCAAGTTCGGTGTCCTGGTCACGGAACGAGGGTCTCTTTTCTGGCTGGGCTATACCGTACTCGTACTCCTGACAGTCCTCTTCGGAGGGCTTTTGGGAGTGGTCCTGGGTTATACGATCGATCTCCCGCAGGTCGAAGAGCTTCAGGACGTCCGTCCCAATGTCGTTTCCTCCGTCTACTCCGCCGACGGGCGTGTCATTGGCGAGTATGCGCTGGAAAGGCGCATCCTGATCACCTACGACCAGATTCCAGCGCTGCTCAGGCAGGCCATTCTGGCGGCGGAAGACGCGGACTTCTTCGAACACTCCGGGATCGACTTCTCACGGTTGATGATCGAGATGGTTCGAAATGTGTGGAATCACGGACTCCGCTACACCCGCTGGAAGGCGGCTTCAACACTCACGATGCAGCTGTGCAAGCTGCGCTTTACGGGCTCAGAGAAGAGGCTGGAACGGAAGGTCAAGGACTGGCTGTTTGCCCTGGAGACCGAGCAGAAATATTCCAAGGAGCAGATTCTTACACTCTACGTCAACCAGATTTACATGGGCCATGGCATTTACGGGATGGCTGCCGCCGGAGAGTTTTATTTCAACAAGCCTCTGGCTGGACTGTCGATCGCCGAATGCGCTTTGTTGGCCGGGATCCTCCAGGTGCCCGGCCGCTATTCCCCAATTCGCAACCCCGATGCAGCGCTGGCCCGCCGGGAATACGCGCTCAACCGAATGCTGGACGAGGGCTACATCTCGGCGCAGGAAAGGGACGATGCCCTGCGGGAACCTCTCCTGCCCAGAGGGAGTCGGAGCCGCGACATCGCGCCCTACTTCGTGGAGTGGGTGCGACAGGCTCTCGAGAGGGAGTACTCCACGGAGACGATCTGGAAGAGCGGACTCAAAGTCCATACGACTCTCGATCATGACGTTCAGCTGGTAGCCCAGCGGGCGGTTCGAAATGGTTTGAAGGAATTCGACAAGGCCCACACACCCTGGGAAGGGGCTGCCGGCAACGTTCTTGCCGGGGACAAAAGCCTGGAAGAATACAACGATCCGGAGTGGCGGCAGGTCTTCGACGAAGAGGAGACGGTCCCCGGGCTGGTGATGGAGGTCGACAGGGAGAGCGCCCGGGTCCGGTTCGGCAAATATACGGCCGCGGTGAGTCCGAAGGGTGTTGAGTGGACCGGTGAGGAGGATCTGACCCGTGTTTTCCGACGAGGAGATCTGGCCCATTTTCTGATTCGGAAAGTCGACGTCGAGGCACAGGAACTGGAGGTTGAGCTCGACCGGATTCCCGAGGTGCAGGGTGCTCTGGTGGTGCTGGACAACAAGACCGGAGCCATCAGGGCCATGGTCGGCGGGTTTGATTTTGAGCTGAGTCAGTTCAATCGGGTGACCCAGGCCTTGCGCCAGCCCGGCTCCATATTTAAGCCGTTTACCTATCTGGTGGCTCTGGAAGAGGAAAGATCACCCTATGAACGGGTCCTGGACGCCCCCGTGAGTTATCTGGATGCGGTCGGGAACCTCTACGAGCCGAAGAACTCGGACGAGAAGTTCAAGGGCCTCATTCCCATGTATCAGGCGCTGGCCGAGTCTCGAAATGTGCCCACCATCCGGTTGGCCCGGGCCCTTGGAGTCGGAAAGATCATCGAGGCCGTGCATCGTTTCGGAATCCACCGGGAGTTTCTCCCTGTCCTGTCAATAGCTCTTGGTTCAGTCGAAACCACACTGCTCGAGCTCTCTTCGGCGTTCAGTGCCTTCCCCAACAGCGGGGTTCGAGCTGTTCCGCACTACCTGGTTCGAGTGGAAGACTACGAAGGAGTCACCCTGCAGGAAAACCGAATGCGGTTCGAACAGGCAGCCTCCCCGGACATAGCGGCCAGGATGGTCTATCTGCTCAGGCAGGTGGTTCTGCGGGGAACGGCCCGCCGCGCCAATGCACTGGGAAAGCCCGCGGCTGGAAAGACGGGGACCACCAATGAATCGACCGACGTCTGGTTCGTGGGTTTCACTCCTGATATCACGGCCGGGGTCTGGGTGGGGTACGACGAAAAGAAGTCGCTGGGCGAAAAGATCTACGGGTCCAACCTGGCCCTGCCCATCTGGGTCGAGTTCATGACGGCAGCGCTCGAGGACGTGCCTGCACGGGACTTCGAAAACATTTACCGACCCACTCCTATCGAGATCGCATTGGCGGAACAGCAGGCCACACACCAGATTGTGGCCCGTCCAATTCAAGTCGAAGAGATCCCCCCTCCCCCGCCGCCGGAGGAAGAAGAAGAAGGAGAGGGAACGGGGGCGGGCAAGAGCAAGAAGTCTCATGGACGTCAGTACTAAGCAAAAACTTGTCGGTCCCGTTGCACAGGAGCTGGCGAAAGTCGAGGCCGAGCTGAAGAACTACACCGACTCCGCCTATCCCCTCATTGACGAGATCAATCTGTATCTTCATAACAGCGGCGGAAAACGGATACGCCCGGCGGTCCTGCTGCTGGTGTCGAAGCTTTGCGATATTGGCGGTGAAAAAGTGGTCAAGCTGGGCACCGTCATGGAGCTGGTTCACGTCGCCACGCTGGTTCACGATGACATCATCGACAAAGCCGACCTTCGCCGCGGCCGCCCGTCCGTAAATGCCCGATGGGGAAGCGAGATTACCGTCCTTATGGGCGACTGGATGTACATGACGGCCTTCAAAATTGCTCTTGAACTGAAGAACCTGAGGGTACTCGACGTGCTGATTCAACTGACTCGCACCATGGTCACCGGTGAGATGATGCAGTTGGAATTGGACCGCAAGCTCGAGACCTCGGTCGAGGATCAGATTGAGATCTGCCGACGAAAGACCGCCCGCCTGTTCTCGGCCTGTGCCTCTCTTCCGGCGATCCTTTCCGGATCCGGTTCCGAGGTCGAAGAGAGGCTGGCAGAGTATGGCAGGGCCCTGGGAATGGTTTTTCAGCTCACGGACGACATGCTCGACTACACGGCTGATGAAGAAGGTTTGGGAAAACCGGTCATGAAGGATCTGGAGGAAGGCAAGATCACTCTCCCGATCATCTTTCTTCTCGAGCAGGCGAACCAGGTCGAGCGAGAGTTCATCAGGAGGGTTGCGGTCCCGGGAGAACTGGGAAGCCAGGAGAAACTCGAGATTCTCTCACTGGTGCGGCGTTATGGGACCTTGAACGAAACGCGCGCCATTGCCGGCCAGTACGCATCCCGGGCCGTGGAAATCCTGAGCCTTTTTCCCGACTCTCCGGCTTGCGACTCGTTGAGAAGACTGCCCACCTACATGTTGGGACGGGTGGAATGAGTCGGCTGCTGTCAACCTTCAACCTTTAACTTTTAGCCAGTAGCCAACTACGAAGTCCCAAACAGGGATTCGAAGTTCCGGGAGGTCTCTCTGGCCACGGTCTCGAGGTCCGTACCGCGCACTTCGGCCAACTTTTCAGCGACCTTGATGACATAGGCAGGCCGGTTGGTCTTGCCTCGAAAGGGAACCGGCGCCAGGTACGGGGAATCCGTCTCGACCAGATATCTATCGGAAGGGGTCTCTGCAGCGATCGAGCGGAGTTCCTCGGCTTTGGCGAAGGTGAGAATCCCTCCAAAAGACAAGAAGAAACCGAAGTTCAGGCAGCGATCCGCCGTCTCCTGGTCATAGGTAAAGCAGTGCATGACACCCCTCAGCCCGGAAGCCCTGTAGTCCTCCAGGATCTCACAGGTTTGATCTGCCGCAGCCCGGGAATGGATGATCACGGGCTTGCCCGCTTCCAGTGAAAGCTCGAGCTGGCTGCGAAAAGTGCTGATCTGGCTCTCCGAGTCCGAGTGCTGGTAGTGGTAGTCGAGGCCGATCTCGCCCCAGGCCAGTACCTTTGGGTGGCTCATTGCCGCGAGAATGCGGGCTCCGAGCTCGTCGCTGTAGAAGCGTGCATCGTGTGGGTGAACCCCCAGAGCCGCCGCGATTCCGGGGTGCCGTTCGGCAATCTCCAGGGGTCGGTTCAGGGTCTCGGCGTCCGTGCTGACGCAGCCGATGGTCAGAATTCGCGAGACCGCGGCAGCCCTCGCTTCATCGATCAGTCCGTCCAGTTGATCCAGGAGTTCGGGGGAATCGAGGTGGGCATGCGAATCGACCAGTGTCGTGTCTGGTAACCCGGACGTCACCGGAGGCGGGCTCCCACCTCAACCGGCTCCGTGAAGGTGGTCAGGACAGGACGGCCCTTGATCTCCGCCGCCACGATCATGCCGTTGGATTCCACGCCCATCAGGCTGGCGGGTTGAAGGTTGGTAACGACCGCGACCAGGCGTCCGGGCAGGTCCGCGGGATCGTATTCCCCGCCGATTCCGGCCACGACCTGCCGTTTTTCCGAACCGATGTCCACACTCAGTTTCAGCAGCTTCTCCGAGCGCTTGATTCGTACCGCTTCCACGATGCGGCCGACGCGCATCTCCACCCGGGCAAAGTCGTCAATGGAAATCCGGCCCCCTTCCGGGTCGGCGGGTTCCGGCAATTCCTCCGGTTCCGGTAGGGCCTGAGCCTCGGAAGGCTGGAGCGCCGCCTCGATAGCTTTCTTGTCGAGCCTTGGGTAGACGGCCTCAATCTTCGTAATGGCAGCCCCCGGGGCCAGTTCGCCCCACGTAAGCTTGTCGAGCCGACTCTGATCCGGTGGTTTTTCCATTCCGAGCTGGGAGAAAATGGCCCGAGTTCCGTCAACCAGGACCGGGGCCAGAAGCACACACACAATTCGCAACGCCTCTGCGGAGTTGTAAAGCACGGTACCCAGCCGGTCTCGCTTGGAGGGATCCTTGGCCAGGACCCAGGGCTCGTGAGCCACGATGTATTTGTTGACGACCGAGATCAGCTCCCAGACATTCTCGAGTGCCTTGTTGATCTGAAACTTGTCGACGTTCCCGGTATAGAGACCGATCGTCTCTTTGCTGAACCGAACCAGTTCTTCGTCGCGGGCCTCCAGCCCCGCGCTCTCCGGAACCTGTCCGTCGAAGTAACTCTCGATCATCTTGAGAACCCGACTGGACAGGTTGCCCAGGTCATTGGCGAGATCGCTGTTGATGCGGGTGATCAAGGCGCGCAGCGAGAAATTGCCATCCGACCCCAGACTGCTCTCCCGCACCAGGAAATAGCGTATGGCATCCAGAGGAAAGGAGTCGATGAGCTGCAGGGCCGTAATAAAATTGCCGTCAGACTTCGACATCTTCTTTCCATCAATGGTCCACCAGCCGTGAACCAGGAGCTGCCGCGGCGGCTCGAGGTCGGCCGCCATCAGGAAGGCCGGCCAGTAAACTCCGTGGAAGCGGAGGATGTCCTTTCCCATGAGCTGAACATCTGCCGGCCAGTTCTCGTTGAAGAGCTTCTGGTCGGTTCCGAACCCGACGCCCGAAAGGTAGCCCAGTAAAGCGTCGAACCAGACATAAAAGATGTGCTCGTCGTCCTCGGGAACGGGGATCCCCCAGGAGAAGGAAGTGCGGCTGATACTGATGTCTTTCAGCCCGCTTAACACAAAGCTCACGACTTCATTCATCCGACTGCCGGGGATGACGAAATCGGGGTTGTCGTCATAGAAGGCGGCCAGCCGTTCCTGGAAGGCCGAAAGCTTGAAAAAGTAGGTTTCTTCGCGGATGAACTCGGTTTCACCCCCACAGTCGGGGCACACCGCGGCATCATTGGCTACATAGGCCTCATCGCGAACACAGTATCGGCCCGAGTACTCCCCGAGATAGATGTGGCCGTTGTCATGAATGCGCTTGAAGATGTTCTGCACGGCCTCGACGTGTTTCGGGTCGGTCGTGCGGATGACGGCGTCGAAACGCAGCTTCATTTTCTCCCAGACGTCATGAAAGGCCGCCGCGTTCCTGTCAGTCAGCTGCTGGGCAGAGAGGCCGCGGTCGCGGGCGGCCCTCTCGATCTTGAGACCGTGTTCGTCTGTGCCGGTCAGGAAGCAGACGCGACGTCCCAGCATGCGTTGGTAGCGGGCCAGAATGTCTCCAATGATGGTGGTATAGGCGTGCCCGACGTGCGGCACGTCATTGACGTAGTACAGGGGTGTGGTCAGGTAGTAGTTTCTACTCATCGAGATTCAGCTGCCGGGCGACCGCCAGGCGCAAGACTTTCAATGGTACCCCCTTTTCCCTGGAGAGCGCTTTGAGATCTTCGTACTCAGGCCACATATTAACGATTCTGCCACCCATTTTCCCGATTTTGACCCGCACCGGTCCGTAGACCGTGTCGACGCTCCGGATCTCCCGGTCGAGCACGAGTCGGTCCTGACCGGAGCGCCTCACTCCGAGCGTCGTCGTTTCCCTGAATATCAGATGGCAAAAACGTTCTTCATCCCCGGCCCGGCAGAGCAGGGTCAGAAGCACACCGGGCCGGTTCTTTTTCATGTGCAGAACCGAATAGTAGACATCCAGAGCTCCCTCTCCGAGCGCTCGTTCAATGAAGTGGCCGAGCATCTCGCCGTCCATGTTGTCGAGCGTCGCCTCCAGCACACTGACGGATTCCAGAATCGGCCCGCCCTCGGCGCCCCTCCGACCCGGGACACTTTCTCCCAGCGTCACCCTCAGCAGATTCGGAATGGAGTCGAAAACCTTATCGCCTGACCCGTAACCCCACCTGTGGGGCAGCAGGGTCGCAGTTCCCTCGGTACCTGCCAGGCTGGTAATAATGGCTGCGCCTGTTGGAGTCAGGAGTTCCGCGTCAACCGGCCCCGGGGAAACTCGGACACCGCGCAGCAGTTCCAGAGTCGCCGGTGCCGGCACCGGCCAGGTTCCATGGGAGAAACGGACCGTCCCTCCGCCTACCGCCATCGTTGCCGTGTAAAACTCCTCGATCTCGAAGTAGGCGAAGCCGACGGCTGCCCCCACGATGTCGACGATGGAGTCGACCGCACCGACCTCGTGAAAATGGACCTCTTGAAGAGCCGTGCCGTGGACTTTTGCCTCGGCCTCTCCTAGGCGCCGAAAAATAAGCCGGGCTGTTGCCTTGACTCGTGCATCCAGGGAACTGGACTCGATCAACTCTTCGATTTGGTGAAGATTCCGACTATCCTCGTCATGATGGTGGTGAGGATCGTGGGTGCCGTGATTCTGGGAAGGCAGGTGGGAGTGGTCGTGAGAGTGGTCGGCGGAAGAGGCCGGGGAAGGGCCATCGCCTTTACGCAGGACATCAAAGGCCGTCGCCCTCAAGCCCTGGCGTTCTATTTTTTCTGCTTTTAGTTCGAACTCCTCATCGATGCCAAGCCGGGAGAGTTCGTGGCGCAGGTGATCCAGAGGCATTCCCAGGTCGAGGAGCGCCCCCACGATCATGTCGCCGCTGGCTCCATTGAAGGGTTCGAAATATAAAGCTGCTCCCATAGACGGCCCGCGCCTGACTATCATACTTTCCCCCGTGATGAGGCAGAACCCCTACTGGGTTATGATTAGCAAATGTTTGTCGAGCGGGTCGACAGGGTGCGGCAGCATCTGCTGGATTTTGTGGGGGACCACTTCGACACGACACTGGAGTTTCTGGTTGCGGAGTCGCCGCCCAAGGTTGAGCTCGGAGATCTGGCCTTTCCCTTTCCCTTTGAACTGGCCAAGATCCTGAGGCGTTCACCCAGGTCGATTGCCGAAGAGATCGCCGACAGGGTTCCCCCGTTGTCGGAAGTGGCACGCTTTGAGGCAGCCGGAGGGGGCTACGTCAATGCGTTTTTCGACCGACCGGCCTTTCTGAAGGATCTGGATGCCTGGCAGGCGGGCCCCGCCGTAGAGTCTCGACCCGGCAAGGTCATCGTCGAGCACACCAACATCAACCCGAACAAGGCCGCACACATCGGACACCTGCGCAACGCGGCCCTGGGTGACTCGTTTGTTCGCCTGCTCCGATCATCCGGGCGTCAGGTTGAAGTCCAGAACTACATCGACAACACAGGCGTACAGGTTGCCGACGTTGTGGTGGGGTTCCAGGAACTTCTGAACATGAGTTTAGAGGAAGTCACTCAGATCGACGAGGCTTTCGATTACTTCTGCTGGGACCTCTACGCGCGTGTCTCCCGGTGGTACAGCCAGGATGACTCTCGGCTTGGGCATCGACACGAGATGCTCGAGGCCATTGAGAAGGGCCAGGGTGAGGTGGCGGAACTGGCGGAGCACATTTCGACTCGCGTTGTTCGTGCCCACCTCGAAACCATGCTGCGCATCGGGGTGCGTTACGATGTTCTCCCCCGGGAAAGCGAGATACTCGCTCTCAAGTTCTGGGATCGGGCCTTTGAACAGTTGCGCAAGCGAAAGGCCATCATTTTTCGAGGGGCAGGTCCCCATGCCGGGTGTTGGGTGATGGAGTTGCCCGAGGAGGATGGCCACCCGGCCGATGAGAAGATCATTGTGCGCAGTAACGGGACGGTTACCTACGTGGGGAAAGACATTGCCTATCAACTCTGGAAGTTCGGCCTTCTGGGGAAGACGTTTCACTTCAAGCCGTTTCGCTCCTACGAGAACGGGCATCGGACCTGGGTAACCACCGAGGAGCAAACCAGCGAACAGGCACCGGACTTTGGCAATGGAGCCCTGGTCTTCAACGTCATCGACGTGCGCCAATCCTATCTTCAAAGAGTGGTGGTCCAGGGTCTGCGCAGGCTTGGCTATAACTCGGAAGCGGACCGTTCGACACACTTTTCCTATGAGATGGTGGCACTCTCACCCGCCTGCTGTACGGAACTGGGGATCGAGCTCTCCGCCGAAGACAGAGGAAGGCCTTACGTCGAAGTTTCCGGGCGCAAGGGACAGGGAGTGAAAGCCGACGATCTGATCGACAAACTGGTTGAGAACTCCCTTCTCGAGGTGGAGCAGAGGCAGCCCCACCTGCCGCCGGATCAGAGGGAAGAGATCGCGGGAAAGATCGCGATCGGGGCTCTGCGTTACTTCCTCTTGAAGTATACGCGGAATGCCGTGATCGCCTTCGACTTCTCCGAGGCCCTGAGCTTCGAGGGTGAAACCGGTCCATACCTGCAGTACTCCGTCGTTCGCGCGAACAATATTTTTCGCAGACTTGTCGAGCAGGAGGAAGCCTGGAATCATCAGCGCTGGAGGCGGCAGCTGCACACCGACTCGGATCAGGTGAAGGAGGTACTGGGTGACGATCGTGTCTGGCAGCTCCTGCTCACGCTGGGACGGATCGAGGAAGTGATGGAGAAGTCGGTCAAAACCCTGGAAATATCACACCTGGCCAAGCACGCTTTCCTGGTGGCCCAGCAGTTCAACCTTTTTTACCACAATTGCCACATTCTGTCGGAAGAGAAGCGGCGAAGGGATGTCCTGCTGCAGGTTGCCGATAACGCCAGGCGGGGCCTGACGCGGGTTCTGGACCTTCTGGGAATCGAGATTCCACGGAGAATGTGATGAGACGGGCCATTCTTCTGGTTCTGCTGAGCCCCGCCCTGCTTGCGCAGGAGAACCAACCCGACCGCCGTTTTGAATCCCTGCTCACTCGCTTTGAAAAACAGCTATTCGACCAGGCTTCGAAGTATCAGGAAGAAATGCAGGCCTTGCGTCAGGTCCTCGACCGCTATGCCAAAATCGCCAAGGGGAGCGTGAAGCACGAGGATCTGGATCAAACGAAGGGCGCCGTCCAGGCCATCGAGGTGCTGTGCCTCAAGGGGATGCAGATCACGGGAGAGGTCACGAACCCGAAGGTCCTTCGCTCCAGATCCGCCCGCCGTATGGAGATCCGGCTTCGAAAAATGATGGAGGAACTGGAAAACTTGAGGAAAGCCTCTCCTGCTCCACTGTGGGAGGTTTTCGACGCGACCCTCGAAAAGGTAAGCACCTTTCGAGACCAGCTGCTCGAGGGTATCTTCAAGTCCAAGACGGACTCCAGTTTTCCCCTGAACTTGCCCCCCCAACCCGTGGCGGCGAGCTTACTCCCGATGGGGACCGGCGTTGGCGGCCAGACCAGAATCCGCAGCTCGATTACCGGTGACCAGTTCACCAATGTTGAATACGAAAAGATCCAGGATGCCCAGGAGTTAAAACTCCGTGTCAAGGTTTTCCTGGGCATTGCCGAGGCCCGACTTGATGAGATCGAGAGAAGGACCTCAGGAGTCGAATGGGACAAGGAGGAGCAGAACCCTCTCGAGTTCTACACGTATGCCCAGCTGGTGAGAGCCTATCAGCGGTCCCTGGAGGGAATCATGATCAACATCGATGAAAGGGTGACCTACAAGACGGCCACTGAGAAAGATATCAGGAAGTCTCTGGGTTGGCTCAACTCCAACATAAAGGACTTCATGCCCCGCCTGGAGCCGGTCAAAGAGCTTTCCAGGGAGCGGCAGGATGAAGATCTTTATGTGGAATGGAGAAAGGCCTGGAAGTCCTCGCAGACAGCTCTGGAGGGCTCACAACTGGGTCTCGGAAACGGGGAGAAACCGTAGCAGTCCGGGGGACTTTGCCCACGGGCGCCAGTCGGCTCGCCAAAACAATGATGCCCAGAATTGTCAGCGTCGGAGTAGCCGTTCCGCCCCACGCGGTTACCCAGGCTGCGCTGCGCGAGGTTGCCAGGGGCCACTTCAGTCCGGCCATTCGGGACATCGGCCGCTTGATTTCGGTTTTCGACAATGTGCGGGTGAAGCAGCGGCATTTCTGCGTACCCCTGGAGTGGTTCCGGGAGCCGCATACTTTTGAAGACAGAAACGGGCTCTACAACCGTTGGGCCGAGGACCTTGCTGTGGACGCGATCAGGAGGTGCCTGGAGCCTCTGGGCGTGCACCCTTCCCAGGTCGACCATCTTCTCTTCGTCTCCACCAGCGGTTTTTCGACACCCAGCATCGATGCCAGGCTCATCAACCGTCTGGGTTTTGACAGCCACGTTTTCCGCACTCCAGTCTTCGGCCTGGGTTGTGCGGGGGGTGCCGCCGGTCTGGCTCGGAGCTACCAGTTGGCTCGTTGCGACCCGCAGGCCCTGGTGTTGCTGGTGGCGGTGGAAATCTCTTCTCTCACCTTCCAGCCCGGAGACTTCAGCAGGAGCAACCTGGTAGCTTCGGCTCTGTTTGCCGATGGGGCGGGCGCTGTCCTGGTCACGGGAGGTGATCGAACCTGGGAGGGGCCGGAGATCCTGGATGCGCAGAGCACCCTCTGGCCGGATACGCTCGAGGTGATGGGCTGGGACTTCAGCAGTCGGGGCCTGGAAGTCGTCTTTTCCAAGAGCATTCCTTTTCTTCTGCGTAAAGTGCTGCGTGAGAATGTCGACGGGTTCCTGAGCCGCAGCAAGATGACGATCCCTTCCTTGAGACATTTTGCAGTTCACCCCGGTGGAGCGAAGATACTGGAATCCATGTGCGAATCCCTCGAAATCGGCGCAGAGAATCTGGAGGACAGTCGGGCTGTTCTCGAGCAATACGGGAACATGTCAAGCCCCACGGTGCTGTTTATTCTCAAACGGCTTCTCGAGAAGGAGCGAGCCTCAAGCGGTGACCTTGTCCTGGTAGCCGCATTCGGTCCCGGGTTTAGTTCCGAGTTGTTGCTGCTGCGCTGCTGAGGTTTGACGGTTTCTAGTTACTCGTTGGCGGTTCGCAGGGGCCGGCCTTGTGCCGACCCGCGCGACGGGCGACCACCAGGGTCGCCCCTACGAATTGCTGCCCGGTCGTCTCTGATCACGTCACGTCACACCGGACCCACGCGAATCGCTGCCCGGTCGCTTCTGATCACGTCACGTCACGCCGGACTACGTGAAACGTGGAACGTGGAACGGGTTCTGATATCTTATAACTCCGTGACTGACTCTGCCGTTTCAGCACCAACCCGGCGTCACCCCCCCTGGCTCAAGGTGCGTGCTCCTTTTGGAGACAGGATTCATGACCTCAAGAAGCTCATGGTGGGTCTGGAACTGAACACTGTTTGCCAGGAAGCACAGTGCCCCAACATGGGTGAGTGCTGGCAGCACGGGGTCGCCACATTCATGATCCTTGGGGATACCTGTACGCGCGGCTGCCGTTATTGTGCCGTCAACAAGGGCATACCGCTGGGCCTGGATACGGAAGAGCCTGGTCGTGTAGCGGAGGCGGTTTCGCGGATGGGCCTCCGACACGTAGTGGTCACGTCCGTGGATCGAGACGACCTGGAAGATGGTGGCGCATCCGTGTTCGCAGCCACGATCGCAGCTATTCGCGAACGCACACCCGAGTGCACGATCGAAGTGCTGATCCCCGACTTTCAGGGATCCCAACCTGCCCTGGAGGCGATCCTGGAGGCGGGCCCCGAAATTCTCAACCACAACATCGAAACGGTGCCGAGGCTCTACCCCGCGGCCCGGGGTGGGGGAGACTACGACACTTCACTGCAGTTGCTGGAGCGCTCCCGACGCATGGCCCCGGACATCGTCACCAAGACCGGCATCATGCTGGGTCTGGGCGAGAAAGACGAGGAGACGCTGGGGGTATTGAAGGATCTGGTCGCACGCGGTGTCTCCATCCTCACGATCGGCCAGTATCTGCGTCCCTCGGGCTGGCATCTCCCGGTGGACCGCTACTACCATCCCGACGAATTCAAGGCCTGGAAAGCAACCGGCGAAGAGCTTGGATTCGCGCATGTGGAAGCCGGGCCGCTGGTACGTTCCAGTTACCTGGCTGACCGGCAGTTCGAGTCCATGCAGCACTCCAACGCCGCCAGGTCCTGAGACCGCAACGGTTCTGCGGCGAATCGGTAGAAGCCCTATTTCCACTCGGCGATGATCTTTTCGCGATCGAAAAGCCGGACACCGGCGGCCAGCACCGCCAGGTCGAGAAAAAAGAGCACGACACAGGCCGCCAGAATCGCACCCGGGCCCAGAACGAATAGGCCCGCCATTTGTCCCACGATCAGCACGACGATAGGCAGCACCAGCACGCCCCCGATTTGCTGGGCCGAGCGGGAGTCGTTGACCCGGCTCGAAATCACGACCCCCGTACCCAGGCCCAGAAGGGCAATGAGAGGCGTTAGCAGGAAAACCATCATCAGACTCGTCAGGTCCAGCGCACTCTGAAGCGTGCTGAGACCGCTCACCCAGAAGACCAGTACAGCGTAAATCAGAAACCCGGTCCAGGTGCCGGCGACCGCCAGGGTCACTGTGGCCAGGCTCTTGCCCAGCAGGAGTTCCCAGGTCTTGACGGGCGTGGCCAGGACCGGTTCCATACTCCTGCTCTGTTTCTCGCCGACGATGGAGGAAGTTGACGATCCCAGTGCGCCGATAACCGGGAGGATCAGAAAGATCAGAGTAAAGTGTCGAACAATGACAATGGCGGCCTGTTCCGCAGCCGGCATTTCTTCCAGGCCCGGCACCAGCCGGGCCAGCTGGGCCACAGCGGGACTCACCTCCCCGGGCTGCGCTTCTTCTGGTGCCAACTTTCCGATGACGAAAAGGAGCACCACCGGCACCACCACAAAAAAGAGAACCAGCGCCATGAATGAGTAAACCAGGCCGCGATTCCTCCACATTGCCTGGCTTTCTTTGCGTAAAACGGCTTCAACCCGGGACATCGGTCTTCTCATGGGTTTTCTTCGTCCTCAACCAGCTCCAGATAGATGTCTTCAAGAGATGCTCCATCGTCGGTGACCCAGCGAACTCCCACGCCGGCTTCCGCCAGGGCCGCGACGATCCGCGGATTGTGTCGATCTGGATCATCCACCTGGAGGCGGATGGTGTCCTCGTGGTGCGACAACTCCCGGACAAAAGGGAAGCGGCCGATGCGACTCAACACCGCCTCGGATTGCCGGTCCGTGACGATTCGGATGCGATGGCCGAAGAGCCGTTCCCGGAGCGCCGCAGGAGTGTCAATCGCGACCAGCCGGGTCTTCAAAACGACGATTCGGTCTGCCAGTCGCTCCGCTTCCCCCAGATTGTGCGTGGTCAGCAGCACCGTCCGGCCTTCGGCCTTGAGTTGGAGCAGGGAATCTCTGAGCTTTCGAGCGGCGGACGGGTCCAGGCCGCTGGTGGGCTCGTCCAGAACAAGGATCTCCGGTTCGTGGAGTAGAGAACGGGCAATGGCCAGTCGCTGTTTGAGCCCTTTGGAGAGGGCCGCCGCCGGAGCATTTCGGTGGTCCCACAGGTCGAGCTGGCGGAGGTACTTCTCGACGGACCGTTCGCATCGGTCCAGGCCGTAGAGCCGCGCAAAGTAGAGCAGATTGTACCGGGTCGTGGCGCGATCGTAGAGGCCGGGCGACTCGGTCAGCAGGCCAACACGAGAGCGAATGTAGCGGCTTTCCGTTGGGTCCTCGACGTTTCTGCCCAGAACCCTGGCGCTCCCACTGGTCGGGCGGAGCAGGCAGGTCAGGACTCGAACCGTGGTCGTTTTTCCGGCGCCGTTGGGGCCCAGCAGCGCAACCGCCTCCCCTTTCTCGACCTGCAGGGTCAATTCCTCGATCGCGGTTCTCTCCCCGAATCTCTTGGTCAGTCCCTGGATCTGGATGATGGGCTCTGCCATGGGTTGCCAGCTTAACAGCCCCTGGTGAAAGCGCGACGGCCCGCGAGATGATCAGAGCCGGCCGCGGGAGCGGCCCGGGAGGCAAGGTCGCAGACCGCTTTGGTCCTTCCCCGGCTTCCGCCGGGGGCTCTGATCTATCATCAAGCGTCAGCGGCCGACCGTTAACCGGTAACCCGTAGCTGGTTCCCCATCGTGGATCGTGCTACCATTCCCGACCTGCGAGAGGAGATCATGCCCAGATACCTTCCTGTACAACCGGATGCGGCCTATAAGGAGATCAAGGAAACCTATGCAGCCGTCGAAAAGGAGCTGGGCATCGTTCCCAACTACCTGAAGACCCTGGCCCACAGCCCCCACTATCTGAAGCCGGTGACGGAGCTTTACCTGAAGGTCAACGGCGAGTCCGGGTTGAGCGAGAAGCTGAAGCAACTGGTCATCCTCAGGACGTGCCAGCTGGATCGTTGCAAGGTGACGGTGCAGTGGCACAGGGAACTGGCGGCGAAGGCCGGTTGGTCGGACGAGGAATTAAAAGCCATGGCCAGCCACCAGGACAGCGATCTTTTCAATCACTACGAGAAAGACGCACTGGCCCTGGCGGAATACATCCTGGACAGCCCGGATGACATCCCGGAAGGGGGATTCTGGACGACGCTCGACAATCACTTCACCTCGGATCAGGTCGTCGAAATGATCACCCTCATTGGCTTTTACAACATGGTCAACCGGTTCCTGCTGGCCATCGAAGTGGACCCGGATCCAATTCCTGTGGAGACCTCGTAACAGCCGCCCCGCGATGAAAAGCCGGACCATCCTGCACGTCGACATGGATGCCTTCTATGCTTCTGTCGAACAGCGGGAGCGGCCCGCGACAAGAGGTCAAC
This sequence comes from Acidobacteriota bacterium, assembly GCA_965205615.1. Classification (GTDB taxonomy): domain Bacteria; phylum Acidobacteriota; class UBA6911; order RPQK01; family CBDAPI01; genus CBDAPI01. The sequence goes on from CBDBHK010000024.1 coordinate 110,892, forward strand.
CGGTCATTGTGGGGGCTGGTCCCAAAGAGGGAAGAGGTCGCGGGGTTGTGGCGGCCTGTTCTTATGAAGCGCGCGAGTACGGAATTCACTCCGCTCTCCCCATCTCCCGCGCCTGGCAACTCTGCCCCCAGGGTGTCTACCTGAGACCGAATGGGGCTCTGTACAGAAAGGTGTCGGGACAGATCATGGAGATTCTGCGACGTTTCACCGACCTGGTCGAACCCATCAGCATTGACGAGGCCTTTCTGGATGTCACCGGTTCCGCCCGGCTCTTTGGAGATGGGGAGGAAATTGCACGAGCCGTCAAGGACCGTATCCTGAGGGAGCAGGAACTGCCATGCTCCATTGGTGTGGCCGGCAACAAGTTCGTGGCCAAGGTCGCCAGCGACGCCAACAAGCCGGACGGGTTGTGCGTGGTGCCGAGGGGTGAAGAGAAGAAGTTCCTGGCGAGTCTGCCGATTCGCAAGATCTGGGGCGTGGGACCGAAATCGGAGAAGCGTCTGCAGCGATGGGGAGTCCGGACCATTGGGGAAATCGCTGACCGGGACCAAGCCTTCTGGGTCGAAAAACTGGGTAGCCACGGCACCCATCTCTGGCATCTTTCGCAGGGACTGGACGACCGCCCGGTGCGGGCTTCGCGGGGGTTCAAGTCGCTCAGTCACGAATCGACCTTTGAAGAGGATTGCCGGGATCCCGATAAAATCAACCGAACCCTTCTGGCCCTCAGTGAGAAGGTTGCCCGGCGATGCCGAAGCCATGGCCTGGGAGGCGGCTGTATCCGCCTCAAATGGAGGTTTGCAGATTTCTCAACCTTCACGCGTCAACGAAAAGTGGGGGAGCCCACGGATGATGCCCACACAATCTTTCGCGTTGCCCTCGAACTGTGCCGGGACTTTCTTCCGCTGGCCCAGGCCGTGCGGCTGGTCGGAGTCGGGATCAGCGATTTCGAGAAGGTGGAGGGCGCCTCGCAGCCAATGCTTTTCGAGGCTCCGGCTCAAAAGAAGAGACGGCTGGACGCCAGCGTGGATGAGATCACCCGGCGTTTCGGGAAGCAAGCGGTGAGAAACGCCAGTCTGCTGGATCGGGAGCGAGACGAGGAAGACGGGTTCAGCTCGTTCCTGACCAACTGAATCTGGCGATCCCGATAACAGAACGGCACGGCGTAAGCCGGCCGTCAACGGTGAGCTGACGCTCTACCGTTCTGTCCGTGCGGCGTCAATCAGCTCCTGACTAGAACCTTACCCGGAAGGAAAAGGCCGGGTCTCTGAGGTGGGCAATCCCCTTCGGAGTCCAGACCCGGCGATCCAGGCGGAGTGGGTTCCAGGCCAGGATCAGCCGGGTTGCGGGTAACCGTTTGACCGGCCGGATCCGGAATTCGGTGCCCAGAGAACTCCTCCAGACCCGGTTCGTCGATGCCACCAGGTCTGCCGAGACAGGCTTCGCGCGGGAATAGAGGATTCCCACGTCCGCGAAGGGGACGAGGCGAACCCGTCCCTTGAGAGGACCTTCGTATTCACCGCTCAAGCCGAACCGGGAATCTCCCCCGATCGGAACCAGTTCATCGGCGACCGTCCCCCAGGGGCCGCTCGAGCGAGAGAATCCTCTCGGTCCCTCCGGGTCCAGGAGCAGTCTTTCCGCAAAGAGGTCCCGGTTGCCGAAGAATCTGACCCAGGAGGCGCGGCCTCGAAGGCGAAAGGGCTGCTTTCCGGCCAAACCCGATGGGCCGAGATGGGTTTCCCACCCCAGATCCGTTGCCCAGCTCCAGGAACGGGTTGAGCTCTCGAAGACCGAGAATCGCTGCCCCGCCCGGAAAAGTTGAGTCGATCGGCCCATCCGTTTGCGATACTCCGAAGAAGGCGTGACCACCCAGCGTAGCCCGGGTTCGGGTTCCAGAGCCTGTTCCAGGCTCGAGTAGGCCGTCAGTTCATGGGCAGGGCTGAAACGGAATCGAATCGAGCCGCCCATGCCTCGAGATTTGTGCGAGAAGAGCCGCTGTACCGGTTCCTCCAGGCCCGGCAACCTGAACCCCGTACTGCGGCGGAAGAAATGCAGGGCCAGATCGACGGGCAGACTCGAGCCCACCAGGTATCGAGCTGCCACTCCCAGCGCGAGTTCGGACGACTTTGAGCCAAGGTTCACACGGAGTCCCAGTTTTTCCTGCATACCGAGTAGATTGGCCAGGGTGTAAACGAAAGAGGTTTCCAGGTTGTGAAGGCCATCAGGCCCGACCGAGAAATCGACGCGCTGTCGGTCTTTTTCGTCCAGGCGCAGGATCAGATCCGCCTCCCCGGCGTCCTCGTGGACCAGAAGTTCCACATGGTCGCGGCGGAGCGATTCCAGGGTTCCTGTTTTTCTCAGCGCCTCCAGGCTTTCCTCCAGCCGGTGTGAGTCTAGAATCTCTCCCTCCTGCAACTTCAACTCCCGCCGATAAAAAGAATCGGGAAAGACGGAATGGCCCGTAAACTCGATGGTCCTAATCGACAGAGAAGGCAGAACTCGGAGTGAGACTTGCAGATCCACCGAATCCGTCCTGGTGTCGATACGTTGGTGGATTTGAAAATCCGAGAGAAGACGGCCGTTTTTTCGGAAGTGGTCCCGTATCTTTTCCTGGAACTCGGCAAGTTCTGATTCCGAGTAAAAGGAACCCCGCTGGGGAGTCCCGGGTTTCAATTCGGCAGGAAGTACGGGAAGTTGAACACGGCCGATCCGAAACCGGGGTCCCTCATGAATCGAGAATCCGAGGATGGCGCGGAAACCGGTCGAGGTGCCGGGAATGGGGAGAAGCCACCGGGAGGCCGCACGCTCCATCACTTCAATGGCAGGTCCTTTGAGCTCGACCAGCAGATACCCCCTGTCTCGATACAACTTTCGAATCTTCTCCATTCCCTCCTGAATCCTGCTCATCTGCGGGGAGTCACCCAGAAGGCGGCGCAGGGTCCTGTCCTGGAACGCAACGTTCCCCTGCAGGTTCACCTCTATCGAGGAGATCCGCGGGCCCTCAACGATCGTAAACAGATGGGGCGGTACTCCGGCTCTAACTTCCGCCAGCAGATAGTCCTGATCCTGATAGAAAAGCTTCAGAAGTTGCTGCGACCGTACCAGTTGCTCCCCCTCGCCGCTCTTCAAGGCGGTAAAGTGCAGATCGTGCTGCGCGAGGAAGGCCAGCAACTCGTGCTCCGGGAAGTCCCGATTTCCCGACATTATGGCCGCCTGAAGTGGGAGCGAGAGGAGGATTCCCGTGAGCACGGAGCAGGTTGCTTGCATAGATTCGACGTTGGCGAAACTGTTGCTGCTTTGGAGGGTGGAAGTGCGGGAAAAGGTTCAGGACGGTTCGGAGGGTTCAGGACGATTCGGAGGGAGCGTAATACCCTTTCCGGTGTCTGATGACCAGATTTTTGGCTTTCACAAGCTTAACCTTGATCTTCCTGAACTTGCCGTCGCGGGTCTTTCTGGTCGGAACGTAAGTGAGATTGTAGAGACTGCGGAGCTCTTCATCGATCAGCGCAAAGGCGTGGTGCAGCTGCTCGGCCGAGTAGGGGAAGAACACCTGGCCGCCGGTTTTGACAGCGAGCTCCTCGAGTATGCGCTCTCCCCGGCGGTCTCCGCTGGCACCGATTTTGTTGGTACCGATCGCATAAACCGTGATGTTGTTTTCCTGCACGAGCCGGAGGGCCTCCCCGGTGGAGCGCTTGCTGTCCAGATCGGCACCGTCGGAGATGACGATGGCCGTATTCCGCCGGGCCGGGACGTTCAGCTTGTCCCGAGCGACGATGTAGACAGCATCCAGAAGAGCCGTTCCGCCGCCCGCCTGTAGACCCTTTAATTGAGCGGCGATCTCAGTGGGGTTGCTGGTAAAGTCAGTGACCAGCGTGACCCCGGTATCGAACTCGGCGACCATGGTCCGGTCCTGTGGCCTCATCACCGAGAACACGAAATTGGTGGCTGCCCGCTTCTCGAAGTCGAGCTTAGTCCTGACGCTCGCACTGGTATCGATCAAGAGCGCGATGCTCAACGGCAGGTCTGATTCGATTTCGAAGTTGGTGATGGTTTGTTTGCGGCCGTCCTCAGAGACCCGAAAGTTGTCTTTGGTCAGGGTGGTTACGGAGCGGCCCACCCGGTCAGTCACGGCGACCAGCAGATTAACAGCCTCGACATCCACTCGGATATCCGTATCATCGGCGGGCTGCTGAGCCAGGGCTGCTGCGGAGGCCGCCAGGAGGACTGAGAAAATCCGGACAGGGTTGCTAGACATTCGTTCACACTCCCGACGGGCATAAGCGCACGAATCGGGTGAATCGGTAACCAAAATATCAGTTAGCCGGAAGGTGAATCAAACGGGCCGCAGGACGGTGCCCCCGGGCGCCCCGGAGTTCCGGGGATAGCGCTTGGCCGGGTGTTTACTTTTGAACTGAAAAACCTCAGAATAAACGCTTTGTCATGGCTTCCCCTGAAGAGAAAAAGAGGCTCCTGAACGACGCAATATGCCACATTATGGAAGGCTGGTACGAGCGTTGCAAGCCTCACTACGTGACGGAGGAGGAGAGTCGGCAGCTCGGCGTAGAGCCTGAACTGAAGTATTTCGAGGATCAGCACAGTTTCCGAATCAAATTCGGCCGCGCCGAGGACCTCGACGTCACCTACGGTCTGAGCCTGATCGAGGTGGAGGGACAGCTTGTCATCGTCTCGAGCGTTAATAACAAGACGACCGGCTTCGACCTGGACGCCTTCATGGAAAAGCTTAAGGCTTACTACTGGCGGGCCCGCAATGAGAAGCCCTGGACTCGACCGGCTTTCGACCGCTACACCTACGAGGATGTGATGCCCTTTGAACCGCATCTGGGAGGAACAGTTTCCCTGGATGCGCGAGAGAGCAGGGCGGACATCGTTCGTTTGCACTTTCTCCTGAACCCCGATCATGAAGACCAACTGCTGGCGCACGGGGAGATCCTGGGGGACCTGATCGAGAATTACTGCCTGTCCCCGCTGCGGCGGACTTTCGCAGAGGCTTATACGAAGCAGTCTTGAGATGACCCGCCTGTGGAAGATGCAGCATCAGAAGCCCAATGAAGATCGGGATTCCCAGAGAGACTGACCCCCGCGAATCACGAACTCCCATCATTCCAGCGGGAGTGAAAAAGCTCGTAGATCTGGGAGCTGAAGTGTTCTTCGAAAAGGGCCTGGGACTGGCGGCCGGCTTTCCCGGCGAGTCTTACCGGGATGCAGGCGGCCGGGAGGCTCCCCGCGAAGAACTCTTTTCCGGTTCGAACCTGCTCCTTCGCCTCGGTCCGCCAAGAGTCATCGAGGTGTCGCAGATGCAGAGCGGTTCCGTTTACGTGGGCTTTCTGGATCCCTTTGAGAAACCGGATCTGCTCGAGTCTCTGGCCCACCAGGGGGTGTCGGCGCTGAGCATGGAGATGATTCCCCGCACCACCAGAGCTCAGAAGTTGGATGCCCTGAGCTCGCAGGCCAACCTGGCGGGCTACGTCTCCGTCATCCAGGCGGCTGCCCATCTGCCCCGGATCCTTCCGATGATGACGACTCCCGCTGGAACCATCCCTCCCGCCCGCGTTTTCGTGATTGGAGCGGGTGTAGCAGGACTGCAGGCGATTGCCACGGCAAAGCGCCTTGGTGCCCGGGTCGAGGCCTTCGACACCCGCCCCGAGGTGGAGGAACAGGTCCGTTCCGTGGGAGCCCGGTTCCTCAGAGTCGACCTGGGCGAGACTCAATCAACTGAGGAAGGATACGCCGGGGCTCTGAGCAAGGAGCAAACGGAATTGCAGCAGAAGGCCATGGAGAGAGTCTGCCACCAGTCCGACGTCGTCATCACTACGGCCCAGATTTTTGGGCGTCGCGCCCCCCTCATTATCGGGAACCATGTCCTGAAGGGAATGAAACCCGGTAGTGTCATGGTTGATCTGGCCGTGGAAACCGGTGGCAACATCGAAGCTTCGGTGGCCGGGAAAACGATCGAAGAGCAGGGGGTCAAGGTGGTGGGCCTGAGGAACCTTCCAGGCCTTGTCCCGACCCACGCCAGTCAGGTCTACTCCTCAAACCTGGTCAACCTGGTTTCCGAGTTCTGGAATGAAGAAGAAAAAAGCTTCGTCCTCGACCACGAGGACGAGATCATTCAGAGCTGCCTGATGACGCACGACGGCCGAATCTGTCACGAGCGCTTCAAGGACAAACTCTGAGCGAGCACACCATGGAAAATGTTTTCCTCGCATTCATCCTGATCCTGTCGATTTTGCTGGGCTTTGAGCTCATATCCAAAGTGCCCTCGACGCTGCATACGCCGCTCATGTCGGGAGCCAATGCAATATCCGGCATCACTCTGGTTGGAGCCCTGCTGGCAGCCGGCTCCGGCGACAGCCGGGCAGGTGTGGCCCTGGGGGCCGCCGCTGTCTTTTTCGCCACCGTCAACGTGGTGGGAGGCTACGTTGTGACGAACCGGATGCTGGGTATGTTCCGGAAACGAGGTCAGGGGCCAAAGAAATGACGCTCTGGATCAACTGCGTCTACATCCTTTCCGCACTGCTGTTCGGGCTGGGTCTGAAGATGCTCGGCTCTCCCGACACGGCGCGCCGGGGCAATCTTGTCTCGGCCGTAGGGATGTTCCTGGCCGTGGCTTCCACCCTTCTGCATCACCAGATTGTCGACCTGAGGTGGATTGCAGCCGGTGTGGCTGCGGGAGCGGTTACGGGCGCAATCGCCGCTCGAAAGGTCGCCATGACCGCCATGCCTGAAATGGTTGCTCTGTTCAACGGCTTCGGTGGGGTTGCGAGTCTGCTGGTGGCCTGGGCGGAGTTTCAGGCCCAGCCGGCAATGGCTGCCTCGCTGGCGGTTCCGGTCCTGCTCGCCACCCTGATTGGCGGTTTGACGTTTACCGGAAGCCTTGTGGCCTTCCTCAAACTCCGTGACTTCAGCGTGGCCGGCAAGCGCTTTGGAAAGGCCCTGATCTTCCCCGGCCAGCAGGTTCTGAACGGTCTGATGCTGGTGGGCGGGGTCGGGGCCGGTCTCTGGATGGTCCTCGATCCGGGTGGCTTGCCGGAGTTGTATCTCGTTGTGGTCGGAGCCGCTTTTCTGCTCGGAGTTCTAGCGGTCATTCCCATCGGCGGAGCCGACATGCCCGTCGTGATAGCGCTCCTGAACAGTTACTCCGGCCTGGCGGCCTGCGCCGCCGGGTTTGCCCTTCAGAACAATATCCTCATCGTGGCCGGGGCACTGGTCGGAGCGAGTGGGATCATCCTGACCAGAATCATGTGCAAGGCCATGAACCGGTCTCTCTCGAACGTCCTTTTCAGCGGGTTCGGGGCAGGGGTGGCCACCGGGGGAGAGGATCCGGAAGGAGAAGCCAGGCCGATCACCGCCGAGGATGTCTATTACCTGCTCGAAGCCGCCGGATCGGTTGTGTTCGTGCCCGGCTACGGACTGGCCGTAGCCCAGGCCCAGCACGCCGTCAAGGAACTCGGGGAGTTGCTGGAGGCCAACGGCAGCGAGGTGCGCTACGCCATTCACCCCGTTGCCGGGAGAATGCCGGGACACATGAACGTGCTGCTGGCTGAGGCGGATGTTCCCTACGACCAGCTGATCGAGATGGACGACATCAATCCGATCATGGAAACCGTGAGTGTTGCGATGGTCATCGGGGCCAACGACGTCGTGAATCCGGCGGCTAGAGACGATGACAAGAGTCCGATCTACGGCATGCCCGTCATCGAAGTGGACCGATCCGGAACCGTGATCGTCAGCAAGAGGTCCATGGCCGCGGGCTTTGCGGGGATCCAGAATCCGCTCTTTTTCAAAGAGAACACGCGCATGCTCTTCGGTGATGCCAAAGCCAGCCTTCAGGCGCTCATCGCCGAATTCAAGCACTGATTCAGAGCCCCCGGCGGAAGCCAGGGGAAAGCACAGCCCCGGTCGCAACGTCCTGCTCCCGGCTGCTTCCGCAGCCGGCTCCGACCGTCCCGGCTGCCGCGCTCGCGGTTCTGTCCGGGGTACAGGTGCCAGCCAGCGCGGGAATGCAGTATCCTGGTGAACGGGAGAACAGACGTCATGAAAGTGATCGCTGCGACAGCTCTTGTGCTCATGCTTGGTCTTTCATCAGGTCTCAGCGGCCCGGGACAGGACTCCATTCCAGAGAAACCGATCAACCTTGCGGTGAAACCCACGGTCGAGGGAGCGATGGCCATTGCCCGTCTGAAATGGGAGGACCGATCCGACAACGAACTGGGCTTCGAGGTACTTCGCTCCGCCGACGGCAAGGATTTCTCGCTTGTGGGATCGGTGGGCGCCAACACCGAGCGGCATCGGGACGAGGTAGGCAGGTATACAAACGGGGCCTTTGTCTATCGGGTCCGTGCTTTCAACGCGACGGGTAGAAGTGAAGCATCCAATGCCGCCTCAGTGTGGTTTTAAGCAGCGCCTGGAATTTGCACCACGAGCTGCCGGTACCCTCGGCACCCGAGGCACCATTTGGCCAGTTTCGTCATAGGCGATGTTCACGGGTGCTACCGGACCCTGCTGTCTCTCCTGGCCACCCTCGATTATCGTCCCGAAGCCGATCACATCTGGATGGTGGGAGATCTCGTCAACCGCGGACCAGACTCTGCGGCGGTGACTCGCTGGGCAGCGAGCCAGGTCAACGTCGATACCGTCCTGGGAAATCATGACCTTTTTCTGCTGGCCTGTGCCTGCGGCGTCGCCAAACCGCGGAAGAGCGACGACCTGGACGCATTCCTGAGTGCCCCGGACTGCTCTCAACTCGTCGATTGGCTACGACGAAGGCCGTTGCTGGTCGAGCACGAAGATCACATCATTGTTCATGCGGGTCTGCTGCCTCAGTGGACGGTGGAGACCGCTCGGAATCTGGCGCGGGAAGTGGAGGGTCAGCTGGGTGGACCGGGGATGGCGGATTTCCTGAAGGGAATCTTCGACAAGCGGCAGCGCGAGCACGATTCGCCTGGCGGCGGGCGCCAACGGGTAGGGACGGCGGCCCGGGTCTTCACGAGCTTGAGGACCTGCCGCCCGGACGGGGTTCCCTGTTTTCGTTTCACGGGTCCGCCGGAAGCAGCGCCGAGTCCCTGCAAGCCCTGGTACGAGTTTCGCCGATCCGGCGAAAAGAAGATTTTTTTCGGGCACTGGGCCGCTCTCGGTTATCGCCGTTTTTCGTGCTGCGAAGGGCTGGACTCCGGTTGTGGCTGGGGGGAGGAGCTGACAGCGGTCAGGCTGGACGATGGGATGGTTTTCCAGGCCCGGAACCTGGATTTCGACTGATGTTCGACGCTTTCGACCGGGAGGAATCTGCCGGCGACAGCACATGTACGAGCTGCCGGGCAATGACGGGTTCCACCTCTCGAATCGAAACGGCGCGTCCCAGCAGTTCGGACATCGAGGTTACCGGGCAGTCGGCAATGCCGCAGGCATCGATCATGCTGAAGTAACTGAGTTCGGGCGCGACGTTCAGTGCGAACCCGTGCATGGTGGTCCACCTTCTCACCCTGACGCCGATGGAGGCCAACTTCCCCTCATCGGTCCAGAGGCCGCTCAGGCCTTTTCTTCGGTAGGAGGTCAGTCCAAACTCCGAGACCGTGCGCAGGAGACACTCCTCGAGGTTTCGCAGATAGGCGTGAACGTCGCGAGCGCGGCGGCGCAGGTCCAGTATGGGGTAGCCGACGAGTTGTCCCGGTCCATGGTAGGTGATGTCTCCTCCGCGGGAGACGACAAAGGTGGGGATAGACGATTCGGGCTGAGAGTCAGAGAGGCCGGCCCTTCGGCGGCCGCGGCCGACCGTAAAAACATGAGGGTGTTCGAGCAGGAAGATTTTTTCGGGGCTGAGCCCCTGGCTCACGGACTCGAGTGTCTGTTCCTGCAGACGCAGCGCCGCATCGTAAGCGGTCAACCCCAGGTTTTCGATTTCCACTCTTACATTCTAACTCCTCTCCGGCGGAGAACGGAGGTTTCCTCGTAGGGGCCGGCCTTGTGCCGGCCCGGCCCGCGGACGACCACAAGGGTCGCCCCTACGCTCACTTGACCTCTGTCAACATGCCAACCCGTAAAGAGCGCCCACCCACAGTAGCGCGCACGACGGTAGCGCGCACGAAGTAAGCGCGTGAATCCCAGCGCGTGAATCCCAGCGCGTGAATCCCAGCGCGTGGATCAGTGTTAGCGCGTCTGAAAAACCGGACCGGCTGCTACAATCGACAGGCTTTGCCTCTCAAGAGAATCAATCGCGTCATCTATCAGGAGGTCGTTCCGCCGAGTGTGCTGGCCTTCATGGTGCTGACCTTCATCGTGTTCAGCCGCCAGTTCGGACGCCTCACAGAGCTCCTGATCAAGAAGAACGCCGATGGCGTCACCGTACTCAAGGTCGTTGTCTTTCTCTTGCCCAGCATTCTGGTTTTCACCGTGCCGATCGCTTTCCTGGTGGGGACTCTAATCGGGTTCAGCCGGCTCTCTTCCGAAAGTGAGATTGTAGCGATGCGGGCCGGGGGCATCGGTTTGATGCAGATCCTCAGCCCGGTCCTAAAGCTCGGGACCGGGGTCTCACTGCTCACCCTGGTTTTGACACTTTTTCTTCTCCCCCAGGGAGCCTGGAACCTCAAGCTGGTCCGCGAAGAGATCGGGGTGCGTCCGGTCCGTTCACAGATCAAGCCACGAGTCTTTAACGAGGACTTTCCCGGTATCCTTCTTTACGTTCATGATGTCGAGGTAGGGAGTGACGTCTGGAAGGGCGTTCTTCTTGCCCAGGCTCCGGAGGCAGGCAGGCACCAGGTTGTCCTGAGCCGGACCGGGCAGATCGTCATCGGCCCGGATGGCCGCCGGCTCCAGGTCTTTCTGGAGGACGGAGCCAACTACGACTTCAACGAAAACGATCCGGGCAAATACAGCGTCAGCCGTTTTGGATCGCTGGGCGTCTCGGTCGAGCTTCCTGAAGCGGAGCCGGTCGCGCGTCAGCCCAAGAAGCCGATCGAGAAATCCGTTCGAGAGTTGCTCAGGGATGCCAGCCAGGCGCCGGGCGATGTCGAGTTCCAGAGCCGTGTCGAAATACACAGACGGATTGCCCTGGCCTTTGCACCCCTCGTTTTTGCGGTTCTCGGCGTGACCCTGGGGATCAGGGCTCATCGGGGAGGACGCGGCTACGGATCCATCGTCAGCCTGGTGGTGGCCTTCACCTTCTACATGCTCTTCGCCACTGGGTCGAGAATGGCCAGTCAGGGGGCGATTCATTGGATTGCCGGAATCTGGGGAGCAAATCTTCTCCTGGGCGTAGCTGCCCTGGCCAGTCTCCGTTTCGCCTCCCTTGCATCGGGGGACGGGTCATTTTTCTGGAGGCGTAGTCGGAGTGGACGACTCCTCTCGGCCCTGGCCGGCGCGCTGGGCAGGGCAGCCAGAAGATTGCATCTGGTGCGTCGGGAGCTCGAGCGCCGCCGCCGGCCGCGTGTTCGGATGGGACTCGCCCGAGTCATAGATCTTTATCTGATCAAGACGTTCCTGATGTACGCATTGCCCACGCTTCTCGTCTGCCTGGGCTTGTTTTATCTGTTTACCTTTTTCGAACTCATCGATGATCTGGTTAAGAACGACCAGCCCTACTCGCTGATGGCGGAATACTTTGTTTATCTCCTCCCGCACGCCTTGATGCTCTTGATCCCGATTTCGATGCTGATTGCGACCCTCACGACTTTTGGCCTGATGGAAAAGACGGCCCAGTTGATCGCCTTCAAGGCTAGCGGAATCAGTCTTTACCGGCTGGTGGTTCCCGTCGTCATGGTCGCTCTTGTCGCAAGCGTGGCAACGTTTCTTTTACAGGAATACGTGCTTCCGTATGCCAATCAGCGTCAGGACAGTCTCCGAAACGTTATACAGGGGCGACCCATTCAGACCTTCTATCATCCCGGCCGCAACTGGATCTTCGGAGACGATTACCGGCTTTACAACTACAACTACTTCGATCCGGATCGAAACCTGTTTGCTGAGATTTCCATCTACGAGATGGACATCTCCGGAAGCAGGCTGAACCGCCACATCTACGCTTTTCGGGCCCTGTGGGATCGTGAGAGACAGGGCTGGAACCTTCTCCAGGGATGGGTCCGGGACCTCACCCCCGGAAACGAGGGCTTCACATCTTTCGAGGAAAATCTCCTGGTCCTGCCCGAGAAGCCGGACTACTTCGTGCGAGAAGTGAAAGAGTCAACAAAGATGACCTATCTCGAGCTCAGCCAGTATTTGAACACGTTGCAGGAGGCCGGGCTGGAGGTGGACCATTTGCGGACCGATCTGCACACGAAAATCGCCTTCCCGTTTGTGAGCCTGGTCATGGCGATTCTGGGAGTCCCGTTCGCCCTCTCGGTAGGCAGGAAGGGGGCCCTGTATGGAGTGGCCGCCGCAGTGTTCCTGGGGATCTTTTACTGGGGAGCGTTCGGCGTCTTCGGCGTTCTGGGCACGAACGGACTTCTGGCTCCCCTGCTGGCCGCCTGGGGACCGAATCTGGTTTTTCTCTCCAGTAGCCTCGCGCTTCTCCTCAGTGCCCGAACCTGAGTTGAGTTCCAGGTTCTGTGAACTGATCAGAGCCGGCCGCGGGAGCGGTCGGGAGGCAAGGTCGCGGACCGTCTCTGTCGTTCCCCCGGCTTCCGCCGGGGGCTCTGATTACCGTCAACTGTTTCAGCCCTCGCAGCCTGGAACCCGACGCCCCTGTGCTACCATGACCGCATGTTGCAGGTGGCTCGAGACCTCCAAATTGCGAGCCGGCTATTTGTCAAAAAGGGCCTGCCGGTCAATCTTATTTTCTTCGTGACCTCGAAATGCAATCTACTGTGCAAGCACTGCTTTTACTGGGAGGAGCTCAACCTTCCCAAGAATGAACTTTCGCTGGATGAGATTCAGAGAATCGCAAAAAGTCTCCCCAATCTTCTTTCACTGTCCCTGACGGGTGGGGAGCCCTATTTGAGACCCGATCTGCCCCGGATCGCAGCTGCCTTCGAGAAGTACTCTGGAGTTCGGAACATCCAGATTCCCTCCAATGGCCTCCTTGTGGACAAGACGATCGAAAGGGCTGCCGCTCTGTTGAAGAGGGTCCAAAAGGCGCGCGTTTGCACCGGTGTCTCACTCGACGGCCCCAGGGAAATTCACGATGACATCCGCCAGAACCGACGGAGCTTCGAACAGGCGGTGCTCTGTCTGCAGGAGTTCAAGAAGCTGAAGAAACAGCATCCCAACCTCTCGGTCGGGGTCGCGATCACCGTCACGTCTGCGAACCAGCCCAGGCTCGACGAATTTTATCGATACGTGGAGAAGGACCTGCAGCCGGACGCCATCACGATTACCCTGACGCGAGGCGATCCGATCGACCCCGCTCTGAAGAGAGTGGACCTTCCCAAATATCAGGAATTTGCCGAGCGGGTGATCCGCTATCGCAGGGCGCACCGTTTGAGTGACGCCTGGACGGATCGTCTGGTGATCGCGAAAGAGGAGGAGACCTACCGGCTGATTGAGCAGGCCGCGGGTGCGACCTCCCGGATTGCTCCCTGCTATGGGGGCGAACTGATCGGCATTCTGAGTGAGACCGGAGAGGTCTATGTCTGTGAGACTCTGGAAAAGAGCATGGGCAATGTCCGGGATTTCGACTGTGATTTTGCCGCCCTCTGGAAGGCTCAAAAGGCCCGCGAAGCCCGTCGCTACCAGAAGGAGCTGGGCTGCCAGTGCACTTATGAGTGCGCCATGAGCGTCAACACTCTCTTCAATCCCCGCAAGGCCGCCCGAATCTTCTGGAACTCACTCTGAATCTGGGGTCGCAAAGTTGGAGGGGGCCTTGGTGAGGCGACCGTTTAAATCCCCCCGGTTGCAGCACCAAGGCCCCCTCCCACTTTGGCGCTCGCTGCCGTTTACTTTGCTCACTGCCACTTCTGACGGTAGCGCGCGTGTGAACAAGCGCCTCTCTGACGAGCCGAGACGTGCTTACTATCGTGCGTCTGATCCAGTTGCCTGTCTGTCCGGTTCGGCACGCCGGATTGGCTGTGCTTCCCCCGGCTTCCGCCGAGGGCACTGACTTACCGTTGGCCCGGGACTCCTTTCAGCCACCCTCTCAGGTAAGCCCTGAGCGTGAAGTACTCGGAAACCAGCATTTCAAAAAACAGGAAGGCCGCCGCCCGCAGGGCGAAAAACACACCTCTCGTTCGCTTACAGAGTTTCAGAAAGGGTAGATTGACAAAAACGAAGACGATGAGAAGAAGCGGCAAAACGAACCGCACACCCGGCTGAGTCAGCGACAGCAGGCCCATGGCCAGGGCAGGGCCCGGGATGGTCAGAGAGAGCAGCCGCCGCCACCGGTGAGCCCGGAGGGCGAACGCCTTCTCGCGGGGTGAGAGCTGCAACAGGGTCAGGTTCTGAATCCGTCGGGCATTCTCATTCAGAACCTGACGGAGATGATGGCGTTTTAGATGAATCCCGTTGATGCGCCGATCGATGACAAAGCGATATCCCCGGGTTCCCAGCGTTACTCCAAGCTGAAAGTCCTCCCCGGTGAGCAGATCCTCGTTGAAACCCTCGAACTCGAGCAGCAGGCTGCGCTCGACACAGAAAACGGGCGTGTGAATATAGGGGCTGAGCGGTTTCGTGCTCAGGTAGAGGTGGCGCGTGTACAGATTCTTGTAGTTGGAAAGAAAATCGGCATAAGGAGTTTCCTCGCTGTACAGGCCCAGCACTCCCGCGACCTCGCGCCTGTGAGAGTAGAGGTCCAGCGACTCACGAATCCATTCGATCGCTCTGGGCGGTAGCAGAACATCAGAGTCGAGGAAAAGAACATGAGGGTTCGAGGCCTTTCGCAGTCCTGTGTTCCGGGCCCCCGCCGGACCGGTGCGGCTGTCATGACGGATAAAATCCAGTGCGGGACTCTCCTGCCAGTCCAGAATCGCAGAACGGGTGTCGTCCGAGGACGCGTCATCGACGACCAGCGTTTCCACCAGAGTCAAGTCGTTTCGACCCAGCGCCGCCAGGCATTTTCGAAGATAAATGCTGGAGTTTCGCGTGGGAATGACGATCGTGAGCGGATAGGCGTCCGCCAACTGCTTCGCGGTCAGCGGTCTGGCCGTGCGGCGGCGGGTTGAGCTTGACAACGTTCCTTCCGTCCGAAGCTGATTCTTGCCGGCGTCCCTTTCCAAACCCCAAGGCTGGACACCGAGTGATATAAGATATCCGCTCGAGCCTTCAGAATGGAACTGCACTCACCTATCTATCTTCTCTTTCTGGTCGTGGCTGTTGCCCTGTCGATTGTGGTCGGGGGCCGCCAGGGGCGGATGCTTCTGTTCCTGGGGTTGAGCTACGGCTTTTATCTCAGCTGGAGCACGACCTTGCTCGTGCTGTTGCTGGCCTCCTCGCTTTTCAACTTTCTGATGTTCCGACTTCTGGGCAGACAGGGGTACTCCGGCCTGATCTGGCCGGCTGTCGCGGTCAACCTCATGATCCTGTTAGCAGCCCGGAGCCTGGGCACGTTTCTAGCGCCGTTTCTGGAGCAGGGCCCCGCTGCGGACGTGCTGCTGCCGGTTGAAGTCTCGTTTTACACACTTCAGGGGCTGGGCTGTGTGATCGACCGCTATCGTGGATACGAACAGCAACCCTCACTGTTGGAGTTTCTGGTTTTCATGGCTCTCTGGCCGGTGATCCTGGCGGGCCCCATTTGTCGACTTCCCGAGATGCTTCCTCAGTTCCGACAGAACCTTCTCCACATAGAGTCCAGGGGGGAAGGCGTTCGGCGCATTGTCCTGGGCCTTTTTATGAAGGTCGTCCTGGCGGATGCGCTGGCACAGGGATTGTTGGGTCGGGGAGGAGTCGATCGGGGTTTCGACGAGGTACAGGTCTGGTGCTCCACGGACGTGGTTGCCCTGGCTTTCGGGTACGGTCTGCAGCTGTTTTTCGACTTTGCAGGCTACAGTCACATCGCCATAGGATCGGCGTTGCTGGTGGGGATTCGGGTGCGGGAGAACTTCAACTCGCCCTTTGAAGCGATTTCTCCCAGTGACTTCTGGACCCGCTGGCACATGTCACTTTCCTCCTGGATTCGAGACTACGTTTTTTTCCCCCTGGCCGCCCGTTGGAGAAGCCAGGGCGGGCGTTTGATAGCCGTCGTTGGAGCGATGTGCATTTTTGGTGCCTGGCATGGCCTGGCGGCAACTTTCCTGACGTGGGGGCTGTACCACGGTCTGGTACTGGTCACTCAGCGAGTCCTGGAGAGAAGTCCTTTGCGGGTCATCAAGGCGCCTCTTGTTGTACGGTGGGCCCTGACTCTCCTGTTCATCAATCTGAGCTGGATTCTCTTTCGAGTTGACAGCCTGGAACAGGCGGGACGAATGTACGGGGCGCTCTTTACGTTCGGGCAGCCGGCCAGTTTGAGTGCCGGCTTCTACGCCGCTGTGCTGGCTCTGCTCACGGCACATCTTCTCCTGCTGACGCTGAGACGCCGGTTCCGGGACTGGACGGCGGGAGACCGCGTTCAGGCCGTTCGCCGGCTGGTCTCACCTGCCTATGTGGCGGCAATGTTCCTGCTGACATTCGCGTGGGGCGAAGGTCAGTCTCCATTCGCTTACGTCCAATTCTGAATTCAGTGGAATGCAATGAGTAAGGGTTCCGGAAGTCAAGCAGTCCACCTCCCCGGGGAGGGAGGTCTACTTCAGGACTGCATGAGCGGCTGGCCCTCCGCGGAAGCCTGTGTGACCGTGTGGAATCCTGGCCAGGAGCCCGAATTCGAATCGCTCAGCTTTGAGGCCTTTCAGCAACTCTCAGGCAGAGCTGCCGGGTGGATGGCGGACACGGGGGTCGAGGTCGGGGACACGGTCATTCTGCTGATCCGTCATCCGGCCCTGCTCATGGTTGTCTTCTGGGGCGCCGTTTTAAGGGGAGCGGTCCCCACCATCCTGGCCTATCCGAATTTCAAGATAGACCGGGAAAAGTATGCCTTCGGTCTGGTCGGTGTCACGGGCAAGACGAAAGCCCGCCTGGTCATCGTCGACTCGGAATTCCCTTCTGATTTCAAGGACTTGATTACCTTACCTGGCGGGACGTCGCTTCAACCCATCAGCCGATCAGAGATCGAGGAGGCGGCCTTCTTCGACTCCGACCCTGCGGTCAACCCGGATCACCCCGTTCTCCTCCAACACTCGGCAGGGACCACAGGTCTTCAGAAAGGAGTTGTCCTCAGCCACCGCCGGGTCCTGCGGCAGCTTGGAAAGCTGGCCCGCCATCTGGAGCTGGATCGAACCGATCGCATCGTCAGTTGGCTTCCGCTGTATCACGATATGGGTTTGATCGCGTGTTTCCTGCTGCCCCTTGCGTCAGGCCTTCCCGTGGTCATGCAATCGCCCGATGACTGGGTTCTTCGACCCCTTTCTTTTCTTCAGATTGTCACCCGCTTCCGCGCGACTCGGTCCTGGCTGCCCAACTTTGCGTTTGCGTTCCTGAGCAGAAGAGTCAAGCCGTCCCAGCGCATCGGGCTGGACCTTTCTTCACTGAGGTCAATCATCAACTGCTCCGAACCGGTGACGAGCGCGGCGATGGACCTGTTTTATGAAACCTTCAAGGATCACGGCCTTTCGGCGTCAGCAATGGAGACCAGCTATGCCATGGCGGAGAATGTTTTCGCCGTGACACACTCGGCCCGAGGCCGCCCGGCCGCCAGAGTTGCGGTGGATGGCAGCCGGCTGAACCCGGGGTGCCGGATTGGCCGGGCCGGCGATTCCGGAAGCCGCCCACTGACGCTGGTTTCGTCTGGGACCTGCCTGCAGGATACCGAGCTGAGGATTCGCTTCCATGACCGGCAGTTGGCCGAGGCAGAGGTCGGAGATATCTGGATCCGGAGTGATTGTCTCTTCGACTCCTACGTCCAAAGCACCGATTCGGAACGGGTTTTCGAAGGGGACTGGTTCAAGAGTGGCGACGTCGGCTTTCTCCGCGGGGGTGAGCTTTACGTCCTGGGCCGGGCCGATGATGTCATGATCATTGGCGGGCGGAACGTCTATCCGACCGATATCGAGGAGGTGGTGTCGCTGCATCCATCGATTCAAGAAGGGAGAGTGGTTGCTTTTGGAATCACCAGCCGGAAAAGTGGTACGCAGGACCTGGTCGTGATCGCGGAATTGAACAAGAATGGTGAGTTGGTCAAGGCACTGGACGCGGAAGGGGCGGTGCGAGAGAGAATCGTGGCCGATCTGGGAATCGCGCCTCGGGTTGTCCGTGTCGTGAAACCAGGCTGGATCGTGAAGAGTAGCGCAGGGAAGCCGGCCCGGCAGGCAACCCGGGCCAGGTTCCTGGACGCCAACGCCGACCTTGGAGAGCAGTACGGATGGACGACCGGACCGTGGAACGCTTGAGCGGCGACATCATCCGGGGGCTCCGCGAACGGAGCCTACTCCAGTCCGACGTGTCCGTCGGCGTGGACACTCCCCTCGTCTCCTCGGGCCTGATAGACTCTTTCGGCCTGATCGAGATTCTGGAAGTCCTGGAGGAAGCGACCGGCCTGCGTATCGCGTCCGGGCGAATTGGGCCACAGGATCTGGACACGGTCGAATCGATGATCCAATCTGCCAGACGGTGGGGAAGAGTCCGCTAAGAATGGCTTTTTCCTCGAGTAGAAGAGAGGTTCTCTCCTGGGCTCTCTACGATTGGGCCAACTCCGCGTTTGCCGCCACGGTGATGGCCGTCTTCTTCCCGGTGTTCTTCTCGAGTTACTGGAGCGCCCAGCACTCTGCGGCGGAAATCAATTTCCAGCTTGGTGCGGTCAACTCGATATCCAGCCTCGTCGTAGTCCTTATGGCCCCGATACTCGGGGCCATCGCCGATCAGGGGAGCAGCCGTAAGAAGTTCTTGATCTTCTTCGCCTTCCTGGGAGCTCTCGCCACGGTCAATCTGTGCCTTTTGGCCCGCGGTGAATGGAAACTGGCGGCCCTGGCCTATGTTCTCGGCGCCATCGGGTTTTCCGGTGCCAACGCCTTCTATGACGCCCTTCTGCTGGGAGTAGCGGCCCCCCGTCAGAGAGACTGGGTTTCGGCCCTGGGCTTCTCACTCGGGTACCTGGGAGGAGGTCTTCTTCTCGCCTTCAACATAGCTATGGTCACCTACCCCGGTTTTTTCGGGCTTCGGGATTCCGAGCAGGCGATACGCGTCTCTTTCCTGACAGTGGGGCTGTGGTGGCTCGTGTTTACCGTGCCCCTGATGCTCTGGGTCAAAGAACCGGACTCCGGGGGGCCGCGATTTTCCGGAATTCGGGCGGTGAGAAAGGGCTTCGGGCAGCTCCGGTCGACCTTCAGAGAGGCAAGAAGATTGCGAAACGTGTCCCTGTTCCTCATCGGATACTGGCTTTACATCGATGGTGTGGACACGATTGTCAGGATGGCCGCAGCCTATGGGCTTTCCATCGGCCTGAATCAGAATCAAATTGTCCAGGCCCTCTTGCTGACACAGTTTGTCGGTGTTCCCGCCGCCCTTTTTTTTGGCCGGATCGCCCGGTCGATCGGGCCTCGCTCGAGCATCCTCATCTGTATTGGTGTGTATGTGCTCGCCACGATTGGAGCAGCCTTCATTTCCAGCGGACGAGACTTCTTCGTCCTGGCCGTTACCATCGGCCTGGTGCAGGGGGGGATCCAGGCCCTGAGTCGCTCCTACTTCGCCCGTCTGATTCCGGAGAATAAAGCAGCCCAGTTTTTCGGCTTTTATAACATGCTGGGGAAGTTCGCAGCGGTGCTCGGGCCGCTGCTGATGGGGTCCATTGGACTGTGGACCGACAGTCCCAGGACGTCCATTGTTGCCGTGACCCTGCTCTTTTTTGCCGGCGCCTTTTTCCTCATGCTGGTCGATGAAGAAAAAGGCAAGGCAGCTGCTCTCAAACTCTAGCGCGCGACCGGTTGCGCGCCAAAAACCGGGCAGGAGGTTTGATGCATCAGGGCGAGTTGTCCGGGAGCGTGATGATGACGTCGCCCGGGCGCGCATAGTCTAGCTTTTCGCGCAGGATTCGTTCGAGGTCGTAGGGATTGTCCTTGATTCGCTCGAGTTCCGATGCCTTTTGTATATTCAGCTTGTGAAGCTGCTGGTTTTCGACCTCCAGTTGCCGCAGTTCACCGCGAATCCGGTTGAGCTGGATGAAGCCGCCCAGGCCGAACGTCAGCAGGTAGGCAGAGGAGAAAAGGCAGACGAAAAACAAAATCAGCAGAATTTCGCGGCGTGCCTTGCGGCTCAGATTCATAGCGGACACAGCACCCGACAGGCTGATAGGGGGATTGCCATGATACGAATTGTGTTCTCAACCATTGACGACGTTGAAAAAGCGCACGAACTGGCAGCAGGTCTGGTCAGTGAAAAACTGGCCGCCTGTGTCAACATCGTGCCCGGAATCGCATCAGTGTACCACTGGCGGGGGACTGTGGAAAAAGCTGTGGAAAACCTCATGATGATCAAGACCAGCGAGGGCCGGCTGGAGGCATTAATGAATCGTCTCGAAGAGCTGCACCCGTACGACGTCCCCGAGATCGTGGCTATTCCCGTCGAGACCGGATCGCCGGACTACCTCAGGTGGGTAGTTGAGCAAACAAAACAGTAGCGCGCGTGCAACAAGCGCGTGGGGCATTCAGTCCAACACGCACCGGAACCCAACATCTTCAAAACGCTGTCCCCGGGGCGCCAGGCGCACGGAAACTCCGACCAGGCTGGAGCGGCTGCTTCCCAGAAAAGATCCCCCGCGCACGATCGAATGGCCGGCCCGCCCCGCCGTTTCTGATCGGGTGTGTTCGGCGGCGTTGCCGGCCAGATCGTAGACCTGAAAGGGGGACACGTCCTGGGGGCGGTCACCGACCGGCTCAAGTTGACTCGAGGAATAATTGACCATTGTCGGTGACGGAGGTTCTTCTCCCCACGGGAAGGCCCTTGCATCGGAGCCTCCCCGGGCGGCCTTTTCCCACTGCGTTTGCGTAGGGAGCTTGCCGCCCAGCCAGCCGCAATAGGCTGCCGCGTCCTCACGGGATACCCAGACGACCGGAAAGTCCACCGCCCAGTCGGGATACCGATTTCTTTCCCAGTGCTTGAGAAAGTCGGCGCGCTCAGGGGGGCTGTAGGAGGTCGCGTCAATAAAGCCCTTGAACTCGCGGTTCGTAACCTCAAAGCGGCCGATATGGAAATCCGGCTCGAACCGTTCCCGAGGGGGAGACGTCGATCTTGCTCTCATGTCCTCCACCATCCCCGGATAGTTGAGCGTCGTCTGACTCAGATAAAACATGAACTGCTGCTCAGTTAGACCGAAGAAGAAAGGTCCCGTGGGGACGTGGACCATCTTCTTCTTGACTGCCTTCTCGGAAGGAGAGGCAGAGGCCGAGGGTTGGGGCCGGGGTTTGCCCGCTTTCGCGGGCTCTGTCTCAACCGGGCCGCAGACCGGCACGCCGAGAGCGATGAAGAAGGCGAGGGCCCAGAGGCTCGAGCGGCTCATGCGGGGAGAAAAAGGCTTCCCGGTTCAGGATCCGGCGTCGTCGCTCTCTTTGTCCCCCGAGCGCCGGCCTTCACGTATCGAACTCTTGAAGTTTCGGATACCTTCGCCAAGGCCCTTACCCAGCTGCGGGAGGCGGCTGGCGCCGAAAATGACGATCACGATCAACAGGATGATCCCCAACTCGGGCAGTCCCAGACCAATCAGGAGCAGATTCATAGACTCGTTTCCTCCCAACCATGGTAACCGGGTCGTTTTCAGGCTGTCAAACCGCCCGAAGAGGCCAGGTTCTCACAGAACGATCCTTCGATCCCCAACGCGCCGGGTCAGCCTGTGCCTGTCCAGATACTCCAGGAAGGGAATCGCCAGCTTGCGGGTGAGGCCGAAAAGCGCTTTGAAATCGGTAACCGAGAAGGAGTTCCCTGGCGAATAGGCCTGAAGCAGGCGCGTTTTCCACAGCTCGACCTGATTGCTGCTCATAAACAGATTCTCAGAAATCCGGGAAATCTTCCCCTGCTGGATGAGGAAGAAAAAGACGTCGTTGAGATCGTTGACCTGTTGATTCAGGAGAGCCGCAAGTTCCTCCACTCTGAGTGCCGCGTGACCATCGGTGTCCAGTACTTTCAGGATGCTTTTCCGGAGTTGTTCCTGAGGGGGGGTCAGGGCAACCCTGTGATTGTAGTCTGAAACAGTATGGGCAGAGGCTCGGACGCGACTGGTTCTCTGGAGGTTGTGCAGGACCGCACCAAAATAGCCATTCGATGCCCAGCTCATGAAATGCTCTTTGAGTTCCTCCCTGGGAACCCCTTCGGTGAGCGGATTTTCGCTGTGAAACTGCTGCACGTAGCCGACGATTCGGTCCTCGAGTCCGGACACGGCGTTTTCGGACACGAGAAGGTCGACGGTCTCAAAGAAAACAAGACCCGAAGCCATCTGAAGCAGCTCTCGAAGGGCGCTCCTGGTGAGTCCTGTGCGAGCCTGGAGCTCACCGAGTGAAGCTCCTCGAAAGCCCTCTCCCCGGACGTAGTACTGAATCGATTTCGAAAGCCGGTCCTGGTGTTTCTCGATCCACACCTTCTGCAGGTCTTTGAGGGCCGGGGATACCTTCTCGAGTTCCGCAGTCCCGCGTTTTCGTGCTCGAGGGTCGAGGATGATGCCTCCTCCGATGGTCATGAGCGGGGAATAGCGCCTGATGATGAAGCGATCCCCCGCGCAGGCCGTTACGGGTGCCTCCAGTCGAAGCTGAAGCAGTCCCGTCTCGCCGGGGCCTATGACCCGGGAGGCCATGGGATAGACTCGCCCGATGACTTCGGCACTTCCGTGATGAAATCGAACGGGTGTGCGGTGTTGGAGCGGGGCGGGGGCGGAGGCGAGGAGCTCCAGGCTCACATCCAGGACAGAAGCCGGACGGAACACACCCGGCGGTCCCAGAACCATTCCCCTCTGGAGCTGGTCTTTGTTCAGTCCAGTGAGATTGAGGGCCGTTCGCTGCCCCACTTGAGCGGCCTCGGCATCGTTGCCGTAGACTTGCAGGTTTCGGATGCGCCCCTGCAAACCGGAAGGGTAGGCCTGGACTATTTCTGCCGGCCGAACCGTTCCCTGCCAGGCTGTACCGGTAACGACCGTCCCGAAGCCCTTGAGGGAGAAGACTCGATCAACCGGAAGGCGGAACATGTATTGCGAGGCGAGATGGGGTTGCGGATCATAGGCGGCCAGTTTCTTTTCGAGAAGGGTTCGAAGATCTTCGATGCCCCGGCCCGTATGGCTGTCGACGGCTGCGACGGTAGCTTTTTCCAGGAAAGTGCCCTCCAGTAACTCAAGCAGCTCACTTTTGACGAGATCGATAAGTTCGGAATCGACAAGATCGCTCTTGGTGAGGACCACAACTCCGTCCCCAATGCCCAGCAGACGACAAATCTCAAAATGTTCCCGGGTCTGGGGCATGATCGACTCGTCTGCTGCGACGACCAGCAGCACCAACTGGATTCCGGCTATGCCGGCCAGCATGTTCTTGACGAATCGTTCGTGGCCGGGAACATCGATGAAGCCGATCTGAAACCCCCCGATTCGGGTGTGCGCGAACCCAAGATCGATGGTAATGCCGCGCTGCTGCTCTTCCTTGAGACGATCAGCGTTGGTTCCGGTTAACGCCTGAACCAGACGGGTCTTACCATGATCAATGTGCCCCGCGGTTCCGATAATCAGGTATTGCATGACAGCTCAATCCGCTCAGAAGTATACCCGACGGGCGACCACCAGGGTCGCCCCTACGCTGGTTTCGGTTTGCGGTTGATCGTAGGGGCCGGCCTTGTGCCGGCCCGCCCGGATGGGACGGTTGCGCACCTCCGCCGACGGACCTTTGACTCCGTTTCCGGCCAGTCTGTAAAATATTAGGCTCTTATGTTTGAGAGCCTGTCCAACCGAATCCAGGGTGTACTGAAGGGGCTTCGCAGCGAAGCCCGAATCACGGAAGCTCACGTCGACCGAAGCCTGCGAGAGATTCGTATTGCTTTGCTGGAGGCGGACGTCAATTTCCAGGTTGCCAGGGCTTTTATTGGCAGGATTCGGGGCCAGGCTCTGGGAGAGGCGGTTCTCAGCAGTCTCACCCCGGGCCAGCAGGTTGTCAAGATTGTCCGTGACGAGCTGATCGAGTTGCTCGGGGGCAGCGCGTCACCACTCGAATTCGGGCAGGTCAAACCGTCTACGATCATGCTGGTTGGATTGCAGGGAAGCGGCAAGACCACGAGTGCGGGAAAACTGGCCCTCTGGCTTCGTAACCAGGGGCATCGGCCCCTGCTGGTGTCAACCGATGTGTACCGCCCGGCCGCGCTGGAGCAGCTCCGCGTCATCGGAGAGGCGGTGCAGATACCAGTCTTCTCGGACACCAGCCGGGACGCCCTGGACCTGGCGCGAAAGGCTCACGCCGAGTGTCTGAAGAGTGGTCGGGATGTGCTGCTCGTTGACACGGCCGGCCGGCTCCATGTGGACGAGTCGCTGATGTCCGAGTTGGAAGAGCTGCAGGGCATCCTGGCGCCTGCGGAGACCTTGCTGGTGGCGGACGCGATGACGGGCCAGGATACCGTGACGTCGGCAACCTTGTTCGATGAGCGAGTCGGACTGACGGGAGTGGTGTTGACCAAGCTGGACGGCGATGCACGAGGCGGTGCCGCCCTCTCCATCCGAACCGTGACCGGTAGACCCATCAAGTTTGTGGGCGTGGGCGAGAAGTACGATGCGCTGGAGACGTTTCATCCCGACAGAATGGCGAACCGGATTCTGGGAATGGGCGATGTCCTGAGTCTCATCGAAAAGGCCGAGCAGGTCGTGGATGAGAAGCAAGCTGAGGATATGATCCGAAGAATCCGGCGAAACGAGTTTACGCTGGAGGACTTTCTGGCCCAGCTGCGGCAACTGCGTCGGCTGGGTCCCCTGGATCAGATCCTGGGCATGCTCCCCAGGGCCGGAGCCCTGAAAGGTCTCGACAAACTGCAGGTAGACGAAAAGCAGCTTGGCCATCTGGAGGCAATTATCTGCTCGATGACTCCCGGGGAGCGGCTGAACCACAGGATCATCAACGGCTCCCGGAGAAAGCGCATCGCTGTGGGTTGCGGACGTCCTGTCTCAGAAGTGAATCGCCTCTTGAAGCAGTACGTACAGACCCGAAAGCTAATGAAGAAAGCCAGTAAAGGATTGTTTGGAAAGAAGTTACCAAAGTTCAATTTTCCCATATGAATCGAAACCTGTTAAAATTAAAAGTTAATCTCCCGGAGGACAGCATTGCTGCGAATTCGCCTTAGTCGGCATGGAGCTAAGAAAGATCCACACTATCGTGTCGTGGTCACGGATCGAAGGAATCCCCGTGACGGACGCTTTGTGGAAGTCGTCGGTTACTACAATCCGGCCTTAAAACCTGTTCGCCTGCATTTGGATCTTGAAAGAGTTGATTACTGGGTCGGCCAGGGGGCACGGCCTTCTACGACGGTCCAAAGTCTGATGAGTCGGGTCAGGAAAGAATCCCAGCCCGAGCCTGAAGCACAGGAAGCTTGAAGTCTTCAATCCCTCGCTAAGACTGGCACCTGAGGAGCCGAATCGGAAGCTGCGAAAGCCTGGTACTCCTGCTGACCCGTGGGAGGTGCCCGATGAAAGAGCTAGTCGAACAGATCGCCAGGGCCCTGGTAGACAATCCTGATGCCGTTCACGTAACCGAGGTAGAAGGTCAACAGACAACGGTTCTGGAACTGCAGGTCGACCAGTCTGATCTAGGCAAAGTGATCGGAAGGCAGGGCCGGACCGCACGGGCTATGCGTACGCTGCTGGGGGCTGCAGGCATGAAATTGCGGAAGCGCTTCGTACTGGAGATCCTCGAGTAATTGGGTGATTTCATCACCATTGCAAGGATCGTCAAGGCCCGAGGCGTAAAAGGAGAAGTCGCAGCTGAAGTGCTGACCGACTTTCCTGATCGCTTCTGCAGAGTCTCCAGGCTCCGACTCCTGTCCACCGACCGGGTCGTGTGGACGGAGCTGGAGAGATTCCGGTTTCAGGGCAAGCGGATCATCCTCAAGTTTCAGGGCTTCGACAGTCCGGAGGAGGCGCGCCGCCTGGCGGGGAGTGAAGTCCAGATCCCCGAGGACGAGGCGGTGGATCTGCCCGCAGGGGTTTATTTCCATTTCCAGTTGATCGGCTGTCGAGTTGTCGATCAGGAGAAGCCTCTGGGCCGGGTCGTAGAGGTACTGGAAACGGGTGGTGGTGCGAATCTGGTGGTGAGGACGGGGGAGGGAACGGATTTCATGATTCCCCTGGCCGAACGCTTCATCGACAGGGTCGACCTCGAAGCAGAGCTGCTGCGGGTCACATTGCCTGAAGGGCTCTTAGAACTGGCTGAGGCGTCTCCAAAGAGCAGGGAACCGGACCAATCCGGCCCGCCTTGAGTGACTCATGCTGATAGAGATTCTGACCATCTTTCCCCGTCTATTTGACGCTTCTTTCCAGGAGGGCATTATTCAGCGGGCGATCAAGAAGGGGCTGATCGAGATCAGAATCACCGATTTGAGGCATTTCACGACGGACCGGCACAGAACCGTTGATGATCGACCCTTCGGGGGAGGTGAAGGGATGGTTCTGAAGCCTGAGCCGGTTTTCAAAGCCGTGGAAGCCTGCAGGGGAAAAAGCCCTCATCGACCCCATGTTGTGCTCTTGTCACCGCGGGGGCAACGGCTCGGGCAGTCGACGGCCACGCGCCTGGCCGGGAAAATGCATCTTGTCCTGGTGTGTGGTCGTTACGAAGGCGTCGATCAGCGGGTGGCCGACCACCTAGCCGACGAGGAACTCTCGATTGGCGACTATGTCTTGAGTGGGGGGGAATTCGCGGCCATGGTCGTCACCGACGTCGTCTGTCGCCTTATCCCGGGTGCACTGGGCAACCCGGATTCCGTTTTGCAGGACTCTTTTGCGTGTGGACAATTGGAGCATCCGCAGTACACTCGCCCCGCCGACTTTCGTGGCTGGAGTGTCCCGCCTGTGCTATTGTGTGGCGACCATGCGCAGATCCGAAAGTGGCGTGAGGAGCAAGCTTGCAAGGAGACTCTGGCAAGAAGACCGGATCTCTTCACGGATTCTTTGAATTCAGGCGAGGATGAATAGACAGGCAAGGCATTCAGTCATGAACATCATCGACGAGATTGAAAAAGAGCAAATGGAGCGCGAGTTCCCGGAGTTCACACCGGGAGACACAGTTCGCGTGAATGTCAGAATTCAAGAGGGAGGTAAAGAGCGAATTCAGGCGTTCGAGGGCGTGGTTATTCGCATCCGAAAAAGGGGCCTTCGCTCCACCTTTACCGTGCGGAAAGTTTCATTTGGATACGGTGTTGAACGGGCATTCCCCCTCTACTCCCCGAATCTCCAAAGCGTCGAACGTGTCAAGAAGGGAAAGGTTCGCCGCGCCAAGCTCTATTACCTCCGCCAGCGCCGGGGCAAAGCCGCCAGAATCAAGGAGATTCGGTAGGTCTGGATCTTCTGGGTGCTCAGCGTCCCCTGAGGGTAACGCGGTGTGCTGATCGCAAAAGCCCTGTTCTTTCTGTACGTCCTTTACTGTTTCGAGGTCGGGGTGTTTTTGCTCATCTTTCCCTGGCTTGCGATGTGGGATCAGCACTCACTCTTGAGCTACTACCCGGACTTGAAGGCAGTCATCCTGAACAACTTTTTTCGGGGTGCCGTCTCCGGACTGGGACTCGCCAATCTCCTGCTGGGCTTCTGGGAAGTTGGGAACTTCACTCGATACTTGCGAAAAGTCTGACCTCAACTCTCACTCTTGTCAGCCTGTCAGCCTGTCAGCTCGTCTGCCAGGTTCCAGGTTTCACGAACCATCAACAGCCTGTTCACGCCCAGTAGTGCTGAATTCGAGCGACACCCCGCTCGACGGTCGAACTCGAAATACGGAACTCCTCGACGCCCTGCAATTGGGCATAACTTTGCAGACTTGCCGAATCCGTCGTGAAAACATTGAATGCGTAGCGGCCGGGAAGGAGTTGTGTGTCAGGCAGGCACAAAGCGGCGTGATAGAGGCCCGCAGCATCTTCTTCGAGCTGAAAGGAGTCGATGTTCGTGGTGGTGGCATAGACCAGCACCCCGTCATTACGAACGAGTGCGACGCCGATACCCGGATCTTCACGTTGACCTCCCGGAAAACGCGCCCACACGTCCAGGCGCAGGGAATCCCCGGGCCTGAAGCTTCGGTCCCCGAGACCCACGGCTCCGGAGAGTGCGACCCGTTCGATACTGCTCGCACTCCTGTCCTTGACCCGCGTTTGTGGAGAGCCACTGGACCCGGCGTGGCCCGACTGGATCCTCCCCCGACACGAATCTCGGTACTCATCGACAACCTGGTCGGCCCGGCCGCCTGTGACCAGAGTGCCTTTGTCCAGCCACAGAGCCTGCGCACAGAGGGACTTGACTTGCGTCAGGTTGTGGGAGCAGAAAACGATGGTCGTCCCGTCTGCCTGATAACCCCGGATGCGGTCCGTGCATTTCTTCTGAAACATCTGGTCACCCACTGCCAGCGCCTCGTCGATGACCAGAACGTCGGGTGAAAAGCCCGTGGCCACGGCGAATCCCAAGCGCAGCGACATTCCGGTTGAGTAGGTCTTCAGGGGCGCATCGATGAACTCCTCGAGTTCGCTGAATTGGATGATCTCAGCCTCGAGTTTTCGAATCTCCCGGCGGCTCAATCCCAGCAGGGAGCCGCTGAAAAAGATATTTTCCCGCCCGCTGAACTCGGGGTGAAACCCGGTGCCAAGTTCCAGGAGGGCCCCGACCAGCCCACGAACCCTTACCTCACCCGAAGTCGGGCTGGTGGTGCCGCACAGGACCTTGAGCAGTGTGCTCTTTCCTGCACCGTTGTCTCCGACTATACCCAGGGAGGATCCCCGGGGGAGCGTAAAACTCAGGTCGTCGAGAGCGGTGAAGACCGGAAAGCTTCTGGTCGGATGGAGCAGCCGTCTCGACCAGGCCTTCCGATCGTGAAGCAGTGGATAGTCCTTCTTGAGCCCCCGTACGTCAATCGCCAGATCGTTCACGGTTAGACCTTAACTCGGGGGCGTGCGAAATTCCACAGTTCCTGGTAGGGTGCTACGTGCTGACGCTGGAAAACCAGGGTTGAAAGGGCCTCACGGCCGCCACAGGCGGCTGGCAAGATGAACAGAGCCGGCTGCGGGAGCAGCCGGAGGGGAAAGCTGGGACTGTTCCCGTCCTTTCCCCCGGCTTCCGCCGGGGGCTCTGATTTACCGTCAACCATTTGAGAAAAACGGTGCTCTTGCTCGACAATAGGGGGTCATAGGAGAAGGTTTTGACTCGTACCGCCGGGAAAGAAAGTCTGGAGGAAACTCGCGACCGGTTCCGGAAATTTGCTGAGCAGGCCCTGGGCAGGACCCAACGCGAACTCGAGGAGCGGGAGGAATTCAACCGGGAGGGCTGGCAGAGTTGCGCCCGGTTCGGGGTGATGGCCTTGCCCGCCGCCCCTGCGTTTGGAGGTGAAGGTGCCGGCATGCGTCGGATCATCGAGGCGTTTCGAGGCCTGGGCCACGGATGTCGTGACAACGGCTTGCTCTTGTCCATTAGCGCTCATCTTTGGGGGTGCCAGCTTCCGGTCGCAGCATTCGGATCCAGCAGCCTGCAGGGAAGATTCCTGTCCTCACTGGTCTCCGGCGAACTGGTTGGGGCCCACGCCGTCAGTGAACCGGAGGCAGGATCTGATGCCTTCAGCCTCTCTACCCGTGCCCGGCGTCATGGTGATGAGTATCTTTTGGATGGCGTCAAGACCTTTGTCACCAACGGGACGGTGGCGGATCTGGTCGTTGTCCTGGCCCGCTGCGACGAAAAAGGCGAACCGGGAGCACTCTCGGCGTTTCTCGTGGAGAAGGACTTTCCGGGGTTTCAGGTCAAAAAGAAGCTGGGCAAGATGGGACTGCGAACTGCCGAAATGGCACAGATTCACCTCTCGGAATGCAGGGTCCCGGCTGAGAACCGAATCGGCCCCGAGGGCATCGGTCAGGCTTTGTTTGGACTCGTCATGGAATGGGAGAGGGCTTGCATTATGGCTCCTGCGGTCGGTTCGATGCAGGCTCTCCTCGAGCGCACGATCGAGCACGCAAAGGAGCGTGTTCAATTCGACAGGCCCATCTCCCGGCAGCCTGAGGTGGCCCGCAGGATCCTTCAGATGAAGACGAGAGTCGATACTTCTCGTCTCCTTCTGGAGCAGGTCGGCGAACTGAAAGATCGGGGAAGATCCGTGCTGATGGAGGCTTCGCTCGCTAAACTCTACGTCAGTGACTGTTGGATCCAGAATTGTTTGGACGCAATGGGTGTCCATGGCGGCTACGGGTACCTCACTGATGTGGGAATCGAGAAGGAGCTGAGAGACGCGATGGGGAGTCAGTTCCACTCGGGAACGCCGGAAATACAGCGACTGACTGCCGCCGGTTTGATGGGTCTCTAACTTATCCCCTCCGGGTGATCAATCTGCTGCTACATCGCTTCTCCCGGCTGGCGTTGAATCAGCCCGACCATCCAGCCGTTGTCGACCGGGGCCGGAGCATCAGTTACCGGGAGCTCGACGATCAGTCCGGCCGGGTGGCTTCGTTTCTTCACGATCGTGAAATTGGTCCTGAGCGCCGGGTCGCCGTCCTTCTGGAGAAGTCAATCGAGGCGGTCGTCGTCATCCTGGGAGTCCTGAAGGCAGGGGCAGCCTACGTACCTCTTGATCCTCTTGCCCCGGAGCGTCGCGTTGCGGAGCAGGTTGGAGATAGCCGGGCCGACGCTGTTTTCTTGACTGGCTCCTCTCCTCTTCTCGCCGACCCCGTCCTTACCGGCTCCCCGGCTACCATTGTCGTAGTCGGCTCAGAGGCAGGAGCTCCCGCAGGCCCGAGGGGTGCCGGCTGGGACGACATCCTGGCTTCTCCGCCGCGCCCGCCCTGCAGACGCACCGCCGGGCAGGATCCCGCCTATCTGCTCTACACCTCCGGATCGACCGGGGAACCCAAAGGGGTGGTGATCTCACACGGCGCGGCACGGGCATTTGTGGACTGGTCGGCCGGGCTATTCCAGCTCAGTTCCAGAGATCGCGTCTCCAGCCATGCTCCTTTTCACTTTGATCTTTCCATCTTCGATCTGTTTGCTTCGCTCAGTGCCGGTGCCAGCGTTGTCCTGATCCCGCCTGAACTGTCGGCCTTTCCGGCCAGCCTGGCAGAGTTCATACGAGATCAGGGCATCACGGTCTGGTATTCCGTGCCCACCATCCTCTCCCGGCTGGCCCGGCAGGAGGAGATTCTAGCGGGCGGGGATCAGGCCTTGAGGCTGGTCTTGTTTGCCGGCGAGGTGTTCCAGACACGGAATTTTCTGTCCCTGAGTCGATTGCTTCCGAAAACCCACTTTTTCAATCTGTACGGTCCGACGGAGACGAATGTCTGTACAGTTCACGCTGTGCTCGGAATCAGTCCGGACGAGCCGATCCCGATCGGAAAACCTTGTCCCTACTCGCAGGTATGGGTCCTCAAAGCGAACGGGCTCCTGGCCGTGACAGGAGAGACGGGAGAGCTGTACGTGGCGGGTGATTCGCTGATGTCCGGGTACTGGCAGCGGTCGGCGGCGACCCGTCGGGCCCTGCTTTCGCCCCCGCCCCCGGCGATCCCCTCGGACTCTCCCGTCTTTCGGACGGGCGACCTGGTACGCATCGATCCGGAGGGCAATCTAATCTTTGCAGGTCGAGTCGATTCAATGATCAAGAGGAGGGGATATCGGATTGAGCTGGGTGAGATCGAAGCCTGCCTGAATCAAGACCCTCGGATCCAGGAAGCTTGTGTTGAGGTGATACCGCGTGAGGGTGAACAACCCTTTGTCGAAGCGTTTGTCGTTTTTCAGAAGCCGGGCTCTGGAGATGAGAGGACGGTTGACGGCATCCTCCGCAAGAGCCTCCCGGAATACATGCTTCCCGACCGGGTCAAACTGTTGGCCCGGCTGCCCCGCACTTCTCGCGGCAAGGTCGACCACCAGCGATTAAAGGAAATGGGTTCGGCTTCGTAGGGGCCGGCCTTGTGCCGGCCCGCCTGACTACAATTCAGAGCCGGGTGCGGCAGCGTCCGGAAGGAAAAGTGACAGGCCGTTTCTGTCTTTCCCCCCGGCTTCCGCCGGGTGTGTGTGTGATTACCTTCCCCCGGCTTCCGCCGGGGGCTCTGATTAAATTCCCGCCGGGGGCTCTGATTGTCTTCGCGGCGGGGGGGTGTGATCAAGCGTCAGGCGTGCACCGTCCCTCCCGGACATAGGTCAGGATTTCGCTTGCCGCACGGCTCGCACCACCACCCTCCCTGAGCCCTTTCCCCAGTTCCCTGGCTGCTGCGGCGTATTCGGGGTTAAAGAGTAGCTCGTTGATGCTCTTGCGCAGCTTCTGAGGCGTGAGCTCCGAGGCTGACAAGGCGAGTCCCGCGCCCAGATCCGTCACCCGGCGGGCGATGATTGCCTGCTCCAGCAGATGGGGAACGATGAGAAGAGGTTTGCCGAAATAGAGTGCTTCACTGACGCTGTTCATTCCCCCCCGGCTAATGAACAGGACGGATCGAGGGAGGACCTCCAACTGGGGCACGAAGGGGCGTATATGCCAGCTTTCCGGAAGTTCACCCAGTTCGTCCGGTGACACTCGCTGGCCCACCGCGGCAACGACACGGTACGGCATCCTCTTCAGTACACTGAAGAAACACCTGTACAGGTCGGGCTGGTCATTAAACAGCGTTCCCATCGAAACAAAGACCAGGGGTCCGCTCCCGGCTGCTTTCCAGTCCGACGACGGTTGCGGGCCTCTATCGCCAAGCGAGGCACCCACGAAACGAAAGGTGTCATCGAAGCTCTCGGAAAAAGGCTGGAACCTGCGCGACGTGAAAACCAGATTGATCTGCTCAGGGCAGAAGTAGAGCTCCATCAGATGGGGGTGCCGGGTCTTAAAGCGGGTTCGGATCCGCTTTCTCACGCGAAGCGACCGAAAAATCGAGTAGGTCTTGGCCAGGAATCGACCCGTCGACACCCGGGGTCGGTACAGCCCTCGCCCCAGTGAGGCCACACGTTTGTTGAGCGCGAAAGTGGTCATTGAGGAAATCGCCGGCAAACCGGTGAGTTCGGCCAGGCATTTGCCCCAGGGTGCCATTGCATCGTGGATCAGATAGTCGTAGCGGTCGCCTTCGAGCCTTGGCAGCTCATTTTCAATGACCGATTCTACGGCCTCCATCATCAAATAAGGCAAGCGGCTTAGAGTCGAGAGAAACTTTCTGGGGTCTTCCAGGAAATTGTTCTCGTATTTCCGGTAGGAGGCGCCGACCTGGAGAATCTGCTCCTGAAACGCAGGCGAGCTGTAGTACGTAATCTCCTCTCCCTGATCCACCAGTCGTCGGACCACCGGGAGAGTCGGATGGGTATGGCCATGAACGGGAAATCCGAAGAAAACACCTTTCAACTGTCGTCGCTCCGTGCTCCCGCGAGTCGCCAAAATCCTGCTTCAGGCGTCATTGTTTCGTGGAAGCTGCATTCGCGTGCACCTTTTCCCGTCATCGCGCATCTTAAGTAACGTAGAAGGAGGTTCTGGACTAGTTCTCGTGGTGGTTTCTCGGATACTTCCCTGTTTCTCAGCGATCTGGATATTGTGGTGTGTCGTGTGTTCACAAGACCCGCCGAAAGGATATATCCTTCCCGCCGAGACGTCGACGCCTGTCTTTGAAATCTCCGATCGCTCGCTCCTCGAGATTGAGAGAATAGACGGGGATTGGGCGCTTGCGGCCTACGGATCCCAGAAAGCCTGGGTCCGTGTCTCGGAGATCCTTGTCTTTCCTGATATTTCTAAAAAATATAGTAAAGATAAGTATTTAAGATTAGACTTCTCTTCCGAATTCGAGCACAAGTCGTGGGCGAGTCAGTTGCAGGACCTGATCGATTTTGCCACCGCTGAGGAGAGAATGCTGGCCCGTGAGACGGATCTGGTAGCGCGGCAGAAAGTGAAGGAAACCAATCGGGAGTGGGGGCGACTGTTTGTTTTTAAGACCCCTATGTACCGGGCGCAGGGGTTCCGATTGTACAGCTTTCTGGACGAGCGGTGCAGCGTCAATCTGGCCCAGGGCAAGCCGAGCAGCAAAGAGGCGCTGGGACGCGACTGGTCGGAGGCGCTCGAGGATCGGCTGCTGGAGTCGAATCGGGGCGTGTTGAGAAACCGCTCACTATTCAAGCACGGCAGGAGTTACCTGCTGGAACTGCGCTACAGTTTCTAGCTGCCCGGGGTGAGGTCAGATCTCCTGGAGCACCCGCAGGACTTCCTCCGTTTCTTGCAATGACGGGAAGGCCGCGTCGGGGCCGCAGGCTTTCAACTTTTCGAGATCGAAATTCCCGGTGGCCACGGCCACCGTTCGGGCGCCTGCTTCGCGACCGTGACTGATGTCGCGAGGCGTATCCCCGATGACAACCGATTTTCCGCTGAAACGGTCACCCAGCAGCTTCCTGCCCCGTCTCACGGCCCGGAGCACAATCTCGGTGCGGGACTCGCTATCGGAGCCGAACCCCCCGAAGCGAAAATAAGGCAAAAGCCCACCCTTTTCCAGCTTCCGGCGGGCACCGGCAGCGACATTGCCGGTCGCCAGTCCAATTAGAAACCTTTCTTCCAGCTGCAGGCGCTCCAGGAGACCCGCCACGCCGGGCAGCACCCGGTAGTGGTGGCATTCCTCGAGTTCCTCGCCAAGATGGCGTTCGTAGGTTTCCAGGAAGTCTTTGGTCAACCCTCCCTGGAATCTGTGGGTTTCGCCCGCCAGAGCCAGCGCCTCGCGTACGATCATGGGATCGGTCTTGCCATCCAGCCGGATCTGCTGCAGCGGAGCCTCCACGCCGTAGCAGGCCCAAACCGCCTTCTTCAGGGCTTGGCTCCCGGCGCCCCTGGCGCTGATCAGGGTTCCGTCAATATCGAAGAGAATCAGGTGGGTCATGCAATGAACTTCTCGACGATATGGGAGAGAATAAGCAGAGCCTGTGAATCGTAACAGAAAACGCGCCTGCTACGTCACAATGGAGAGGCGGCCGGGCGATCCGGCAGGCTTTTTTGAATAGGAGAACGTCATGTTTGAGCTCCTCGTTGTCTTGGCTCTAGTCCTCGGTGGGATGATTCTGGCAGTGGGATTCTTGAAGTTCATGCTGGGGCTCTTGCTCTTGCCCGTGAAGATCATCGGGGTGTTCTTCACCTGCTGGTCAGTCTGGCAGTCGGAGTCATTGGCATCGCTATCGCAGTGGTCCTCCTGCCGGTTGTGCTTATTCTTGTACCGGTCGTGATGATCCTCTGCGTTCTGGCTGTCCCTTGCCTTCTCGCCTGGGGCCTTTTTTGCCTGGTCTTCTAGGATGCCCACACCCACCGGTATCCTGGAAGCCTGTTTGTATGCCGATGACCTGGATGCCGCGGAATTCTTCTACGGGAGCATCCTGGGACTCGAAGTTCATTCAAGGAATCGCGGCCGGGACGTGTTTTTTCGGTGTGGTCGCGCCATGTTTCTCGTTTTCAACCCTGAGGAGACCTCCAAGATCGGGCGTGTGCCGGTCCCCACCCACGGCTCGGTCGGCCCGGGTCACGTGGCCTTCCAGATTGGGGCCGCCGAAGTGGAGGCCTGGAAGGAACACCTGGCTCAAAATGGTGTCGCACTGGAGACGGATTTCTCGTGGCCCGGAGGTGGGCGCTCCCTTTACTTTCGAGATCCAGCCGGCAATTCTGTCGAACTCGCGACGGCTCGGGTTTGGGAGCTCTAGCAGCCAGCCCAACAGTAGCGCGCACGAAGTAAGCGCGTTATGGTCCGGCAGAGACGCGCTTTTTATCACGCGCGCTACCGTCGGCGGTGGCAGTGAGCGAAAATGACAACCCGAAACTCACGAACCAGCCAATCAGCATGCGCTGAGGAAGTGAAAGAAAAAAAGCAGGGCGCTGGGAAAGAGCAGAATCAAGAGCACCAATCCGATTCGGTTCATGGTTGTCCTGACTCTGCCAACACTTCCGATTTCTGCCGCGGGCTGCCGGAACGGGAGTACGGAGCAGAGATCCTATATCGTGTTCATAGTATGATGCTGGTCAGGATACGGCTTTTTCTTCCGTCATGCGAGACTTGATCCGGGATTTCGTTTTCAGGTTGGCAGCTCAGGCGCTGCCAGGTCGTATCCATGTCTAACAGGCGCCATTTTCTTCAATCCGCGGGAATTGCGGCCGTGGCCGGATTCTCGGGGTCAGGAATGAATCGGGCCCTGCAGGCGGCAGAGGCCCTCAACCGCAAGGGTATATCCGCGTCGGCAAGTGCGCCCGACGAGGACTTCTGGTTTGAGATTCAACAGGCCTTTACCGTGGACCGAAGCCTGGTCAATCTCAACAACGGCGGCGTGTGTCCGTCGCCGGCCGTGGTCCAGGACGCCATGAAGAGGCACCTGGACTACTCGAATCAGGCACCCGCCTACACCATGTGGCGGATTCTCGAGCCTCAGCGCGAAGGGGTCCGCCGTCGACTTGCCGCGGCTTTTGGATGCTCTGCCGAGGAAATCGCCGTGACCCGAAACGCCTCGGAGAGTCTGCAGATCTGCCAGCTGGGCCACGATCTCGAGGCCGGTGACGAAGTCCTGACCACCGATCAGGACTATCCCCGAATGATCACGACCTGGAAGCAGCGAGAAAGGCGGGACGGAATCGTTCTCCGGCAGTTTTCAATACCGGTACCGGCGGAGGACCCGACCCGGATCGTGGAGCTTTTCGAGCAGCATCTGACACCGCGAACCAGGATTATTCTCATGTGCCACGTGATCAATAAGACAGGTCAGATTCTTCCGGTCAGGGAAGTCGTCGAGATGGCTCGTGGTCATGGGGTGCCGGTCATTGTCGACGGGGCCCACGCCTTCGCGCATATCGATTTCAAACACGGGGACCTGAACTGCGATTACTACGCGTCGAGTCTGCACAAATGGCTGTTTGCGCCACACGGCACCGGATTGCTTTACGTGCGGCGAAAGAAAATCAGGGAATTGTGGCCTATGATGGCAGCCCCGGCCGGGATGGATGGAAATATCCGAAAGTTCGAGGAAGTTGGAACCCATCCTGCCGCCAACTTTCTCGCTATTGCAGAGGCGCTCACTTTCCACCAAGCGATCGGTCCGGCCCGCAAAGCAGCGAGGCTTCAATACCTGACTCGATACTGGGCGGAACGGCTGCTGGAAAACGATCGAGTGCACCTCAATACCAGCTTGAAGCCGGAGGTTTCCTGTGCGCTCGCCAACTTCCGGGTCGACGGCCTTGACAGCAAAGCCCTGGTCCAGCGGCTGTGGAGAAGTCATGGAATTCTGGTGACTCGGGTCAGGCATCCGGACTGCAACGGGGTACGGGTGGCCCCGGCCGTTTACACAACGCTTCCGGAACTGGATGTCTTCTGCGACGCGGTTGAGGACGCCATCAAGGCAGCCTAGCCGTCGAAGCGTTTGACCAGCACGATGGCATTCTCGCGACCCGTCCCCTGCGGGTAGTAGTCGGGTTTGATCGAATGCCGCTGGAAACCGCTGGAAAGGTAGAGGTTGAGTGCCTCGTGATTGGACTCGCGCACCTCGAGTCGAGCGTATTCAATACTGGATCCGACCGCCCTCAGCAGGTGATCCAGAAGTAATCGGCCGTAGCCCCGCCCCCGCGAGCCTACTCGGACGCAGAGGTTTAGAATATGGGCTACCTCACTTTCAACCTGACAGACGGAGTATCCCGCAATGCAGCCGTCCTCCTCCAGAATCCAGCACTCGCAGCCTCGATCAATCAGAATATGGAAAGAGATGTCTGTCCAGGCGGGCTGGAATGTAGCTTTTTCGATCTCCATCACCAGGCCGACATGATTGTGCGTCATGGGCTTTAGTTGCGGCCTGGCTGATGTCCTGGACCGGCCAGGCCGGCTGCTCAAACCTTTTTCAGCCAATTTGAGATGACCTCACTGATTTCGCTTCGAACGTCTTCCGGTGTTCGGCCCAGCCTCTTCAGAACCCTGAAAGAATGGTCTCCTCCTTCAACGATGTGAAGGGCAGCCTTTCCCCCCCATCCTGCAAGCTCCTTTCCCAGAAGGTCAAGGTTGCACAACGCGTCTCGCGTTCCCTGGACGAAAAGGCCAGGGCATTTTATGTCAGGCCAGTGAGAAGTGCGCAGCCGATCCTGGCGACCCGGCGGGTGGAGCGGATAGCCGAGAAAAACAAGTCCTTCGAAGGCTTCTTCGTGGGCCGCTAGATAGGAGGCAATTCTTCCCCCCATCGACTTTCCACCGATGAACAGCCGGGTGGGGTTCAGGCGGCTGCTCCGGAGCTCCTCAACCACCGCCCGATAGGTGCTCTCCAGACGGGGGCGCCGGTCTGGGGCCCGTCTCCCCTGCTCCTTGTAAGGAAAGTTGAACAGGACGGTCAGATGCCCTGCTTTCGTCAGCCGCTCCTGGAAGTCGAACATGAATTCGTGCTTCATGTCGGCGCCAGCCCCGTGAGCAAGAATCACGGCGGTACCGGGGTCGGAGCGGTAACCCGGGGGGACCGCCCAGAGCGTGGATACGAATAGCCCGCCCTCCACTTGTACGGATCTCTCCTGTCGTTCCATGCCGAATCCGGATGATTTTATAGGATGCGCACCTGACGCGCTTGTTGCACGCGCGCTACTGTTGGGTCCGGCACCCGACGCGCTTGTTGCACACGCGCGAGCGGATTCGCCTTCGCTCGAGCTAAGATGGAACCTGCAACCTGGAACCTGGTAGATTGAGGGCCAACAGCAAGCTGCGAAGGAGCCACTCATGGGAGAAAATGGAGCCGGGACAAACCACAACAACGAAATCCATCGCCGCGGATTCGTCGAAAAGACGGCCACGGCCGCCGGTTTCATGATTCTGAACTCGAGTCTGGTGCGGGGTACCGCCGCCAACTCTGCGTTGCAGATGGGTGTGATTGGCTGTGGCGGTCGCGGCACGAGTGTCGGTAACGGTTTTCTCCGCAACACGAATACCCGTATGCACGCGCTGGCGGACGTCTTCCAGGACCGCCTGGATCAGTACGCCGGAGGTCTCAATGACGTCTATCTGAAGAAGGGAACTGCTGGGGTCGACCGTGCGCTCGTTTTCAAGGGCCCCGATGCCTTCAAAGAGCTGGCTGGATGCCG
This sequence comes from Acidobacteriota bacterium, assembly GCA_965205615.1. Classification (GTDB taxonomy): domain Bacteria; phylum Acidobacteriota; class UBA6911; order RPQK01; family CBDAPI01; genus CBDAPI01. The sequence continues at coordinate 150,044 of CBDBHK010000024.1, forward strand.
CGAGGTTGATGCCGTCCTGATTACCAGTCCGCCTTACTATCACCCCGAACATCTGCAGGCTGTGGTGGACGCCGGGAAGCATGCCTACTGTGAGAAACCGGTTGCCGTCGATGTGGCCGGATGCAAGCACGTCATGAAGATCGGCCGGCAGGCCCAGGGGCGGCTCAGCCTGGACGTAGGTTTTCAGATTCGCAGTGCTCCACCCTTCGTCGAATTGACCCGCCGCATCCACGCTGGCGCCCTGGGCCGGATCAGTTCGGGGCTCGCTTACTACTATGCCGGTGCCCTCAAGAAACCCGCGTATCCGAACGCCTCAGCGCTGGAAAAGCGCCTGCGAAACTGGGTGTGGGACCGCACGCTCTCGGGTGACATCATCGTCGAGCAAAACATCCACGTGATCGATGTATGCAACTGGGTTCTGCAGGGCCATCCCCTCAAAGCCTCCGCAGCCGGTGGCCGAAAAGTAGTCACGAACAGCGGCAATTGCTATGACCACTTCAACGTCACTTACACCTATCCGAATGACGTGGTGATCACCTTCGCCTCGACCCAGCATCTGAAGGGCTGGTATGACGTGTGCGAACGGTTTTTCGGGAGCGAGGGGGTTTCGGAAGCCCACTACAGCCAGCCTGTTGTTATCTACGGGGACGAGCCCTGGGACTATTTCAAGGAGCTGGCCGCCGGGATGAGCGCGAAGGACGACAAGTTCTCCGCGACCGGTGATTTTGGAGGTGCCCTCGAGGACGCGGATCCGGAGAAGCAGAAGGCCTTCGAACGCAGCATCCGGTCGGGCGAATACCACAACCAGGCCGGGCAGGCAGCCGAGTCAGCCCTGAGCGCTATCCTCGGGCGAGAGGCGGCGTACACAGGTGACGTGATCAACTGGTATCAACTGCTGGAGTCGAACCAGCAGTGGGACGCCGGAATGGATTTGACCCGGTTGTGATTAAAGCCTGACCCTGTTTTGGGGCGCGACGATACTTCATCAGTGGGCGCTTGAGCACCGAGTTTGAGTATTTCCCGAGCCGATTTGGAACTCTGGCTACAGCAAGCGTGGGAGTTCTCCGCTCCCAGACTGTGGCAGTCGCTGCTGATTCTGGCGGCTGCGGCTGTCATCTACTACGTAGCCCGCTGGCTCTTGCACTCCATCCAGCACCGATTCGCGGCCCAGACCGAAACGGAAATAGATGACTGCATTGTGCGCCTGCTGCGACGCGGTCTTCTGATGTCCGTCGCTTTCGGCACATTGTGGCGCATTGCTCTTGTCTGGGACCAGACAGCAACGGGACGCGTACTCTCAGCTTTGTGGGTCGTGGCACTGTCCTTTCCGGTGGCCCGGTTTGTTGGGGATCTTTTGGAGATTCTCGAAAACAAGGTTGTCGCCCGGACAGAAACCAAGTTGGACGACACGGTCCTGCCCCTGGCCAACCGCTTCATACAATTCCTGGTTGTAGGCGTGGGTCTGCTCAGCGGAATGCTGGTCATGGACTGGGAGATCACCCCTCTCCTCGGAGTCGGCGGTGTGGCGGGTCTGGCCCTCTCCTTCGCCGCTAAAGACTCTCTCTCCAATCTGATCGCCGGGTTTCTTGTCATCCTGGACCGGCCCTTCCAGGTCGGCGACCGAATCGAGATCTGGAGCGCTCCCAGGAACACCGCTACCTGGGGAGACGTGATGGAGATTGGTTTGCGGGCCACCAAGATCAAGACAACCGACAATCTCGTCGTTGTGATCCCGAATGCCGAGATCATGCAGAGGGACATTATCAATTACACGGCTTCCGGCGATGACATCCGCCTGCGCGTCCCGATCGGTATCGGCTACGGCGCCGACGTGGAAAAGGCCAAGCAACTGGTCCTGGAGGTGGCAGACGGCATCGAGGGAGTGATGGAAGAACCGGCACCCGTGGTTATCATCCGCCGCTTCGGAAATTCTTCCGTCGACCTGGAGGCCAGGGTGTGGGTCCGGAACGCCCGCAAGCGGCGAGATGTTGAAGATCAACTCACGGATGGCGTCAAGATCGCTTTTGACCGGGCGGGGATCGAGATCCCCTACCCGAAACGCGATGTTTACATCACCAATGCCCCAAAGTCGGAGCCTCTCGAGTAGAAATTCAGGGAGGAGCAGAAATGGCCAGGCGCTACTGGTTGATGAAAAGCGAACCCGATGCGTACTCGATCGATGATCTCGAGCGGGACGGGCAAACCTGCTGGGACGGTGTGCGAAATTACCAGGCGCGGAATTTCATGCGTGACGACATGCGCATCGGAGATGGGGTCCTGTACTATCACAGTAACTGCAAACCTCCGGGAGTCGTGGGGCTGGCCCGAATCATCAGGGAGAGCTATCCCGACCATACTGCTTTCGATCCCAAAGACAAGCACTATGATGCCAGGTCCGATCCCGGCAATCCGCGCTGGTTCATGGTGGACATCGAGTTTGTGACCCGGTTCCCCGCCATGGTTTCTCTGGAGGCGCTGAAGCGGCAGCCAGGCCTTCAAGAGATGGTCGTGACCAAGAGGAGCCGCCTGTCGGTCCAGCCGGTCAGGCCCGCCGAATTCGAAATCGTCAAGAAGATGGGGGGCTCGGCTTTCAACCCGTGACCCCTGGCTGCGAGCGGAAGGCCTCGCAGCTGCCGGACTCATGAAGAAGAAATTACTGGCCCTGGCTCTAGCCCGCATAGATCACCGATTTGGAAATGAAGGTGATTTTGGCAGGCCGGAACGGTTTTCTGAGAGTTTCGCTATCGATCCGGTCCAGGTCGAGTGATGCGGTGGTGTGGAGGGTCGTGAATGGAGCGTTTTTCGGGTTCGGAAGAGCGTGACGGAATGTATTCAGGCAGAGCTCGGCCTGAGCGATGGAACGATTTCGTTTTTGGGGGCGTTTGATCGGGACAGACCTCAGCAGCGCAGAGGAATGGCCTGGAGGTTTCGAACGACGGCAGCGAAGACCTCGCTGTAGGGATAGGCTTCCGACATGGAGATCCAGACGTGGCGGACCGTGAGGCGGACCTGGGCGCCGATCTTGAGGAGCTTCAAGCGAATCGTCTGACACTGAGCGCGAGCCAGGGGGGTCTGCTTCAGTCCGAGACGACGCAAGGCGTGCATGAGCATGTAGGCGGCGGAGGACAGATACAGCCGGAGTTGATTGGCGCGCATCGTTGCCGCGCTGGTCCGGTCGGCGAACAGATCCAACTGCTGTTCTTTTATGCGGTTCTCCATGTCGCCCCGCGCACAGTAGAAGTCTTCGTAGAGCGCGCGGGCCCCCAGGCGTTCCGGCGACAGGGAGGTGACGACGAATCGGGGATTGGCGCCTTTGTCCAGGAACTCGGCCTTGCCGACGACGCGTCGCTCCGAGGTCCAACTGTGGCGAGTCCGGTAGCGGAAATCCTTGAACACCCGCGCCGGTCGCCCGGTGGCGTTGAACTCGGCTTCGGCCTGAGTCATCGCTTCGGCGCTCTCTGACTTGAGCCGATCATTGTTGGCCAACCCCATCACGTAATCCACGTGATGGTCTTCACACCAGCGGAGCAAGTCATCCCGGCAAAAGCCCGAGTCGGCCCGGATGACGATCGAGACCTCCGGCCAGCTCTGCCGAATCCGGCCGACGATCCGTTCCAGTTCCTCCACCGATCCCGCGGCCCCATCGATATTGGAACACCGCAACCGGGCGCACAGCAGATGCTCCCCCGAGAAGATGTACAGCGGGAGATAACAGTAGTGGCGGTAGTAACCGTGAAAGAACCGGCCTTCCTGCTGGCCATGGATCGGGTCGTCGGTCGCATCCAGATCCAGCACCATCTCCTCGGCCGCCGATTCGTGGGACTCCACGAAGGCATCCACCATCCAGCCGTCGATCCGGTCCGGGTCCATCGCGATCTTCTTGTACCGCTCCTGCTCATCGACCTCGGCGCCGGTCAACTCCAACCGGTTCAGCGTACACCTGCCCGCCAGCGCCTTCCCCCGATCTGAGGCCTGCCGCCGCCTCTCCCCCAACGGATCGGCCTTATTCACCGCCACCGCCAGCATCGGATCGGTGCGCAACTGATCATGATCGTTCAGATCCTCGTACCCCAGACAGAGTCCGTAGATGCGCTGCCCCAACAACTCCTCGACCGTGTGTTCGATCAACCGCGGATCCCGGTGATCCCTGAAACACTCAGCCAGTCCGGCGATCAGACCCGTCCCCCTCTCGACCTCTCGCAACAGCAGCACCCCTGCATCGGAGGTGATCTTCCCGCCGTCGAACCGCGCCTTCACTTTGCGTTGATAATAGTCCGTGAAATTCGAACCTGGCTTGTTTACACTCTGTTCTCATAAGGGCCGCCTCCGTTTGGCTTTGAAGTCTTTCATTCAAAACGCTTCATACCAAACAGGGCGGCCTTTTCAGGTCCCATCGGTGAGAAATGGCGGCTAAGAGAGCATCTGGAGGCATGGCTCCACACCTGACAGGCCCATCAGCCTGTCAGCCCTTCCGCCCGCCTGTCCGCTTCCAGATCAGTTCCCGGCCCGCTTCGCCCCTTCCTTGAGGGCGAAGAGCCTGGTTCGGGTCGCGATGAAAAGGACCCCGTCCCGGGCCACCGGAGTGGTGTACACGGCGCTTCCCAGGTTGGTTTCCGCCAGTAACTCCATTTTCCTGCCGGTCCTGAGGATGGCGACATCGCCGTCTTCGTCGCCCAGATAGACCTTGCCGTCGGCGACCAGGGCCGAACCCCAGACCGCCGCAAACGCATCGTAAGTCCAGAAGTGCCGGCCTGTGTCGGCATCCAGGCAGTACAGGAATCCCGACAGATCCGCCACGTAAAGAAGCCCGTCCGCGATGGCAACCGTGGACATCGTCCGGTGGAAGTCCGCACCGCCGCGGTGCCAGAGTGCCGCCTTCCCGGTGACGTCTCCTGTCATCGTTGCATCGATGGCCCAGAAGTTCCCCGGCGCCTCTCCGTGTTCCGGATCCTGTCCCACGCCGATGTACACCCTGTCCTTGTACACGACCGGTGTCGAAATAATGTTGTTTTTGGTACCGGCTCCTCCCAGTTCCCATTTGGATCCCCTGGGATTGCAGTCGAACTTCCAGATCAGCTTGCCGGTTTCTGGTACGAACGAGTAGATCCAGCCGTCTCCTCCAGGAAAGACAACCTGCGGCTTACCCTGGACCACGCCATAGGCGGGGTTCGACCAGGAGCCGTGCAGAATCTCGGTTCGCGGGGAATCGTCCTCCCACACAACGGCGCCCGTCTTCTTGTGCAGCGCCAGGAAGCTGGGCGCCAGGGGAACGGGGACGTTGAAGTGGCCTTCATCCACTCCGTTTCCACTCACCGTGAAGAGGAGGTCCCCGACGATCAGAGGGTTTCCGGCGGCCAGATTGTGCGGGAAGACATCGAGCTCTCCAATCATGTCGACCTTCCAGATCACGTCTTCATCGAGTTCGCTGGTGTTTTCCTCGTCCTGGAAGGGACCGTCGTTTTGCCCGTCACGGAATCCCTCAGTGTCGGCGCAGACGATCTCGGCCCGGTTCGAGACATAGTAAAGCCGGTTTCCCTCGACATACGGTCCCGAGCAGACGCCCTGCTGCGGCCAGTCATGAACCCGGCCGGCTGCCAGCTTGGGATGGGCCGCCTGCCACAGGAACGCGCCGTCGGAGGTTCGGAAGGCCATCATGTTGCCGCGATCCCCCTTCAATTTGGGGTTGCGAGCGCCCTCGTTGTTGGTTCCCACGTAGATTCGGCCGTCGAAGACCACCGGGCCCCCGTAGCTTTGAGTTCCGAGGTCCTGCTGCCAGAGGATATTCTCGCCCGTCTCCAGATCCCACCGTGAAGGGAGCTCCTTCTCAGAGGAAACCATGTTGCGCGAAGGCGTTCCTCCGAACATGGAGGCGCTCTCTTGAGCCTGCAGCAGCGAGAGCGAGAAGACCCAGGGGATGACACAAGAACTGAGAATGAGACGTTTCATATCCTGCACCTGGTCGCTAGGGATTCTTGCGGACCCGGACATTGTCATAGTGGACAGGAGCGGGCGAGTTGCCGAAAAGTGCGGGACTTCCGCTTCGTATCGGGTGGGGATCCCGCGCAACGATCGTCCAATTCTCCGGTTCCGGGTCTGCCCTGGGCCAGGCTTTACCCCGGATAATGGCTTCGTCCCCACTTGCCTCCACGCGCACCTTGACCCGGTACCAGCGGTTCGCCTCCCACTCGAAAAGAACCTGGCGGGCCATTCGGCGCTCGGCCGTCCAGGACCGAATCTGGATCTGCTGGTGAGTTCCCATCAGATCCAGGGTATATCCGCTGTTGATCAAGCCCATATCCGGTACTCTGCGGCGGGTGCGAGTTGCCCTTAAGTCGGCTTCGATCGTATACCCGCTCCAGTCCGAGGGGCCGATGAAGGTGCGATGTCGATGGATCCCCCGGGCCGCCGGGTACTTGACCAGGTAATGGTTGCCGCTCTCTTCAGACTCAACCTTGAAGTGTACCAGCCCGCCGAGAAAGTAACCCGGCCGCCGGCCCGCGGCGGTCGACTGGAAATCTTCCTGGAGATGCGGGCCGCCGAACACGCGAACCCGAGCCTCGGCAGTCAGTTCGCCCAGTCGGGCCCGGAGCACCCCCGCCTGTACTGGAGATGCCCCGTCAACCTCGAACCGGCCTTCCCGGCTCAACCGGCCCTTCAGCCCTTCCAGACTCCACGTCACCACCTGTTTATCAAGCGGCCGGCCCAGATCGTCAAAGGCGTGGACTCTGAACTGTCTGGTTTCGCCGGGGGACATCCTGGTTTCGGCCGGTACGACCAGAATCGTGGCCGTGTCGCCCTCTCCACGCGCAATCGGCGGGGGGGCAGGGATGTCGTCGAGCCGTACAGCGGCATCGGAGGCGCCAAGACTGTACAAGCCTCCCTCGGTCGTAAAAAAAATCCGACCGTGTGCGATTGCCGGGGAGCCGTAGATCTCGGCATACCGCCCCGATTCAACAGTCAGGAGCTCTTCGTCGAGACGACGGATCCCGGTGTCGTCAAGCCCCAGAATGTGGAAATGTCCGTTGACTTCCGTAACAAAAATCTTGCCGTCGGCCCAAACCGGAGACCCTTTTCCTACCGTACCGATGCTGAAGTCCCACGATTCAGATCCAGTGGAGGCATCCAGGCAGTGAAGGTTGGCCGAGTTATCCACAACCAGGAGCTTTCCATCCTTGAGCAGCGGTGAAGAAAAGCCGGCAGCCAGAGTCGTCCTCCACCTTTCGTGAGTTTCCGTGACATCTCCGGAGCCGCCTGCATCGATGGCCACGACGGCTCCCATCGGACCGCCCGCGAGGTTCTCCTCGCTGTGACTGGCATAGACGGTTTCTCCGTCCACCACAACCGAAGTGTTGAGGCCCCGCTTGCTCAGTCGAAACCGCCAGACCGGCTTTCCGGTGAGCGCCTGGATGGCGCAGATAGACCCGTCGGCATTGCCCTGAATGAGCAGGCGCTGCGTTCCGATCGTGGCTATCGCAGGGGTGGACTGGGTGTTGAAATCAGGGGGACGCTGGCCGGGGGCTGAGACCCAGAGCACCTCTCCGGTTCTCTTGTCGAAAGCGAAGGTCCGGTGGCGTGGAGCCGACCATTTTCCCCAGCTTCCGCTGACGAATGTGACAATGACCCGTGAACCGTCGACAAGCGGGGTCTGGGTTCGTCCCCCGTAGCCGGAGAAGAAGCCCAGATCTTCAGTTAGCGACCGAGACCAGACAACCTGTCCCGTTTCGTCCAGGCAGAGCAAGGTGCCTCCGACTCCCTGAGCGAAGATGTGCCCGGTCTCCGGATCACCGGCAAGATTGGCCCACCCGACCCGGTTCCAGGGTACGGTTGTCAGGTAAACATTGAACCGATGTTCCCACAGCTTTCGCCCGTCCTCGATGTCGAAACAGGCGACCATCGCCTGCCGGTGAATACCCTCGCCGATCCGACCGTTTGCACAAACCCTTCTCCCTATGACGATAGGCGTGGATCGACCCGTGAAGGGCACGCTCCAGAGGAGATTCGTGCCGTCCTGAGACCACCTCGAAATCAGCCCCTTCTCGGCAGAGAGCCCGTTTCCGTGGGGTCCTCTCCAGGCAGGCCAGTCAGAGGCCAGGCCGGCCGCCACGAGGGGGCAGACAAGCAGAGCCGGAAACAACAGGCGGGTTACCTTCAAAGCAGCGTGGTTCACCGGGTGCCATCTCCCGGGGACATCTCGGGGATCGGCGGAAGGCTCGGATCGCCATCTTTCCAGTTAGCCCTGAGTTCGTCCGCGGCCAGGGCATGGACAGGGGTGTTTTCCGTTGCGGCTGCGGCCGTCGCCATGCCCAGCAGAGACAACGATCGCCCCGGGTTGTTTTGCATCGATTCTGCGTAGGCCGCCTGGGCCTCTTGAGGTTTGCCCATGGCCAGGTGCACATCTCCCAGCAGTTCGAAGACCGGCTTCACAGGAATGGGCGGGCCAAACTCGACTGCCCGCCGGGTCTGCCGTCTGGCTGCCTCGGCAGCATTGCGCAGGGCCTGGCGCTGTTGGCCCAGCCGGAGCAAGAGCACCGCCTCCAGTTGCAAGGTCATGATGCGAACCACCTCTTTGTCCTCCGCCAGACGTTTCTCCGGGTCGGGAAGGGCTTTCATTTCCTCGACAGTCTCGAGTGCCTCGCTGGCCAGGCCCCGGAAGGCCGCCTGCACTCCCCGGGTGAACAAAACAACGGCCTGGGCCTTTACCCGCAGGTCCGAGTGGTCGAAATCTTTCAGCAGGTCCGACTCCCAGTCTCGGGTCTCAAGGATGTGGCTGGCCCGCATGTAGGCCTGGTGGCGGCGCAGAGATCTGGAGGGGTGCTGCAACGCCAGCGCGTCCAGACGGGCCAGGACAGACGACGCCTCTGCATAGCGCCCCAGTTGAAGGAGACTGTAGTGCTTCCACCAGAGGGCATGGAAGGCACTTTCGGGACGGTCTTTTTCGAGTGCGGCCCGGGCCGAAGCAGTGTTCGAGTCTACCGAGTCCATCCATCGACCCATGGCCATAAAGATGTGGGCAGGCATGTGCAGCGCGTGGGGTGCACTGGGGGCAATCCCAGCGTATACACGTGCTGCTCGCAGTCCCAGCGGTGCGTGTACCGGCTCGTCGTAAGAGTGAATCAGGTAGTGCACGGCGCCGGGATGGCGCGGGTTTCGGACAAACACTTCCTCGACCACGGCGGCCGCCCGCATGTAGGTCCGAATATTGCGCCGCCCCCCGGCGGTTCCCAGAAGCGAAAGCGCATAGAAGCTGGCGGCTTCAAGATCCTCGGGATAGGCCTCGTGAAGCTTCCGCATCGCGATCGAATAGCGCCAGTCGCAAACGGGTTTGTCCTCCTCGCAGTAAAGCTCGTCCAGCGACGAGAGGTACCCTTTTTCGCGTTCAGTACCTGCCTTTGACAGTCGCTGTTCACGGTTTTCGCCCAACTTCAGTAGCACAGCCTGCGCTTTTGCTTTGTCCTGCTGACGCCACAGAGGGTGATTGTGGGTCATCGCCTCACCCCAGTAGGAGAGGGCGAAGTCGGGGTCAACCTGCCGGGCCTGCATGAACTCGTGGCGGGCATCCTCGTACTCGAAGCTGTGAAGCAGGAGCACACCTTTCTGAAAATGAGGCTGGGACTCAGGAGAACCGGAGTTCGGAAAGTCAATGAATCCGAGATCTCCGTCCGAGGGTGTGGCGGCCAGAGCCTGCGTGGTGTACAGGATGATGGAAAAGAGCAGCGCCAACCGCTGATTCACTAATTCAGCTTGCTCTCTTTATAAAGGACGTGCTTGCGAATGACCGGATCGTATTTCTTCCGCACCAGCTTGCCGGTCGTATTTCTTCTGTTCTTCTTGGTGGTGTAGTAGTGTCCCGTGCCCGCCGTCGAAACCAGTTTGATTTTCTCTCGCATTTCGTCAATCTCCCTCGCTGAGCGTGTGACCGTACTTGCGGCGAAAACGTTCGACCCTGCCCTCGGAGTCAACGAGCTTCTGCTGGCCGGTCCAGAACGGATGACTGGATGAAGAGATCTCAACGCGAATCTCGTAGTGCTCAACGCCCTCAATCTCTCGAGTCACGTCGCTCTTGGCGGTGGACATGGTTACGAGTTCTTCGTCCGTGCTGCTGTCTACAAAAACGACCGGACAGTATTTTGGATGAATGCCTGACTTCATAATCGCACCTCGGTGCCCGTCCGAAACCATTATTTTGCCTCAATGAAGTTCTCCAGAACAAGGGTCCGTGTCCTGAAAGTTTCAGGACACGGCTCAGCCGGTCTGCTAGACTCGCCGGCAACAAATCATCTGAGGAGGACAAATGAAGGGTCTCATCAAGACTCCCCTGATCATTGCAGTCGTCTTTATTGTGGGCAGGATCCTTCTGGAGTTGGCAGGCGCTCCGGGCGCGATCACCCACGCCCTCGGTGTCACGTGGTTGAATCTCCTGGTCCCCATTTATCTAGGCTTTCGCATCGCATCCGCGGGTAGCTCGAGTCCGTTCAAAGCGCTGTTCATGCCCGTTTTTCTTTTCGCGCTCTACACGCGTCTGATCGTGATGGTCACCTATATGCTCGCCTATGTTCTGAACTGGGATGCCTATCGCTTCAGCCTGGAGGGAAACGGCGGTGTCGGTCATGACTCGGCGCTGCAGGGAATGATCGTCATGCCGGCGATGAACCTGGTCCTGAGTGTCGTGGGGCTGACCGTTATCGGGATGATCCTTGGCTCGCTCACACTGTTGATCAGACGGCGAACCGTTCCGGCCTGACGGCAGCGCGCGTGACACGATAGCGTGCCTCGACCGGGCGACCGTAGCGCCAGGACGCGCTTACTGCGTGCGCGCTACTGTCGAGTCAAGACGCGCTTACTGCGTGCGCGCTACTGTTCTACGGGTCAGTCACCGAGCAGCTCTTCCACGCTGTGTCGGGAGATGCTGTGATATCCGCGACTGGCCTGTGCATAGATCCTTCGTGCCTTCTCCAGTCCCTCCGGGCTGTGGGCCAGCTCGCGGTAAAGCGGGACCAGGAATTTCCGTCGGCCCTGTCGGACCAGAAACTCTTCCAGCACCCCGTCGGTCTTGGAGTAACCGATTTTGACGGACAAGAGAAGCCAGTCGTGGAGAATCTCGGAATTCCGCGAATGGGTGAACCTGAACACGCGGTCCAAATCGGCCAGCGCGGCCGGCTCCAGCTGCACCGGCAGGTGGCGCAGAAAGTACAGGAAGTGGTGGGTGGTCCAGCTCTCGGTAGTCAGGGACCCGGCCGAAGCGCCGCCGGCAAAGGCCCTGACCTGGGCTTGAACCTGCTCCAGCGCCTCGGAGACCGGGTCCGGGCAGTTGGAGGGGAGGCCCGGCCCGTACACCCAGGCGTCGAGTTGAAGCCTTTCTTCGAGAGATCGGTCCACGCCGATGAGATGTTCGCGCAGATCCTCCAGGAAAGTTGCCGAATCCATCGTCTGAAAAGCGTAGCGCTCGAAGTAGCCTGTCAGAAACGCATCCCACTTGTCTCGACCCACGGCCTCTTCCAGCGCTCGAAGGAAAAAGTGTCCTTTGTCGTAAGGGATGACCGTAAGTCCTTCGTCGGGATCGCGCCCTGCCAGATCCAGATAGAGCCAGGTGTCGCGCTGTCTGCTGCGGAAATCGACCTTTAGGGATTCCCTGAGTCCCGCCAGTTCCAGCACGGAGAGCATCGCCTCCAGTTCGTGGCCGTAGACCTTTTCCATGATTCGATGTTCAAAGTAGGTTGTGAACCCTTCGTTGAGCCAGAAGTCGTTCCAGGTGCGGTTGGTGACCAGGTTCCCCGACCAGGAGTGGGCCAGTTCATGAGCGATCAGGGACACCAGTGATCGGTCGCCTGCCAGAATGGTGGGAGTGAGGAAGGTGAGGCGAGGGTTTTCCATTCCTCCAAAGGGGAAACTGGGCGGCAGCACAATCAGGTCGTATCGATCCCAGCGGTAGGGGCCATAGAGCTGCTCTGCAGCTTGGATCATTTTCTCGGTGTCCGTCAGTTCCCAGGCCGCTGCTTTCAGAAGAGCCGGTTCTGCGTAGACCCCGGTCCTCGGACCGAGGGATTGAAAACGCAGATCCCCAACAGCGATGGCCAGCAGATAGGAGGGAATCGGCTGAGGCATTTCGAATTCGTAGACTCCCGAGCGGTTCCGGGAGGTCGGATTTGCGGCGCTCATGACCGCCATCAGGCCGGGCGGCACCCGGACTCGCGCGGTGTAGGTCATCCGTACTGAAGGAGTGTCCTGGCAGGGGATCCAGCTTCGCGCCAGAACAGCTTGAGACTGAGACAGCAGGAAGGGGCGGCGCCCGCCGGCCGTCTGCCCCGGTTCGAGCCATTGCAGAGCCGCGGCCCGCGTCGAGGTGCGATAGTAGATGTGAACCAGGCGGGTCTGTGGGCGGATCCCGATACTCAACGGCTCGCCGAGGTGTTCAACGGTGTCACCTCTGAGAAAGTTGGTCTCTCTTTCCTCCGGGCCAAGCGTCACTTTCTCGATCTCCAGGTCGCGAGTATCGAGGGATAGCTCGTCGGTGTGTGCGAGGTTCTCAATTTGAAGCGATGCCTTGCCCCGCAGCCGCTTTTGCTCGAAGTCCACAACCAGGTCCAGATCAAGGTGCTGCACGGTCACCTGGCCCGGCCTCGAAAAAGAGTGCGGGTCGAACTCGGGAGGCGGGGATGCGGCTTTTTCCGAGGGGCCGGAACAGGAAACCGCCGCCGCCAGGAACACACAGAGCAGAATGAGAAGAGGAAGACCGAAAGCGCTCACTCTTTCTATTCTATTGCACCAGCGGTCCGATCCCGCGCCATTGCTTGAAGACCATCAAGGAACAACCGGGGTGCGGGGTTCGTATGCCAGGTTAGAAAGAAGCCCGGACTCTACGGCCTCGCCAGAGACACCTTTTCTGGCAGCGTAGTCCGCTACCTGATCTCGACCGATTTTCCCGACACCGAAATAGCGGCTCTGGGGATGCGAGAAGTAGAATCCGCACACTGAGGCAGCGGGATGCATGGCAAAGTTCTCGGTCAGACGCACTCCAATCGCCTCCTCGGCGCCGAGAAGCTGAAACAACTTGCCCTTTTCGGAGTGGTCCGGGCAGGCCGGGTAGCCCGGGGCCGGGCGGATCCCGGCGTACTTTTCGCTGATGAGTTCTTGGGGCGTCAGTTCTTCACCCGCCGCGTAAGCCCAGTACTCTTGACGAACTCGCTGGTGGAGCCGCTCCGCAAAGGCTTCGGCCAGACGGTCCGCAAGGGCCTTGAGCATAATGCTCCCGTAGTCGTCCTGCTCCGCCTCGAACTGTCTGGACCTTTCATCCACACCGATGCCGGCCGTGACCACGAACGCCCCGAGATAGTCCTGGATTCCGCTTTCTGCTGTAGCCAGGAAGTCACTCAAACTCAGGTTCGACTGCCCGCCGTGGTATTTCACCTGCTGTCGCAGCATCGGGAATTCGAGCAGTACTTCATCGCGGGTCTCGTTCTTGTAGATCTGAATGCTGTCACCCGTAGCGTTCGCCGGCCAGAACCCAAGGACCGCGTGGGCGGTAATCCACTCTTCTCGAACCACCTTGTCCAGGAGTTCCCGGGCATCGCCGAACAGCTGGCGTGCTGCTTCGCCAATCCTGGGATCTTCGAGCAGGTCTGGAAACCGGCCCACCAGCTCCCAGGCCTGGAAGAATGGCCGCCAGTCAATGCAGCCAATCAGTTCTTCCAGGTCATAGTCCTGCAGAACCAGTTGACCTGTAAACTGCGGCTCCACGGGATGTTCAGAGCCCCACTCCAGACGGCAACGGTTACGCCGGGCAGCGCCCAGAGATAGGATGGCCGGGGACTTCGCCAGGTGTTTCTCACGCAACCTTTCATACTCTTGCTTGATCTCCTGAAACAGGTCCTCCCGCTTTCCTTCATCGAGCAGGCCCCGCATAGCTCCCGTTACTCGCGAGGCGTCGGGGATGTAAACCGTGGGCCCCTGATAGCAGGGGGCGATCTTCAAAGCCGTGTGGACTTTCGAGGTGGTGGCGCCACCGATCAGGAGAGGCAGCTGATAGCTCTGGCGCGACATCTCTCCCGCAACGATGCACATCTCCTCCAGGCTGGGAGTAATCAACCCGGAAAGACCAATCGCATCGGCCCCTTCCCGGCGGGCCGTGTCCAGGATCTTGGCTCCCGGGACCATGACGCCGAGATCGATCACGTCGTAGTTGTTGCACTGAAGCACGACCCCGACGATGTTCTTACCAATGTCGTGAACATCTCCCTTTACGGTTGCCATGACGATGCGGCCTTTCGAAATCGAGGCCGCCGTCTGTTTTTCCGCTTCCATGAAGGGTTCCAGCCAGGAAACCGCTTTCTTCATGACGCGGGCGCTCTTGACGACCTGGGGAAGAAACATCTTTCCCGAGCCGAACAGGTCTCCCACAATCTGCATTCCCTCCATGAGCGGGCCCTCGATGACCTCGAGAGGACGGGAATAGCCCTGCCGGGCCTCTTCCGTGTCAGCCTCGATGAACTGGGTGATCCCGTTGACCAGGGCATGAGTGAGGCGTTTTTGAACCGGGGCATCTCGCCACGAAAGATCCGCCTCCGTTCTGGTCGTCTCGCCCTGAAAGCGGCCGGCGACCTCCAGAAGTCTGTCGGTTGCATCAGGCCTGCGATTGAAGAAAACGTCTTCGATTCTCTCCCGCAGGTCTGTGGGAATGTCTTCGTAGATCACGATCTGACCCGCGTTGACGATACCCATATCCATGCCCGCCTGGATGGCGTGATAGAGAAAGACCGAGTGCATCGCCTCGCGCACCCCGTTGTTCCCGCGAAACGAAAAGGAGACGTTGGATAGACCACCGGATACGTGGACCAGGGGCAGTTCCTGACGGATCCTTTGAGCCGCTTTCAGGAAAGCCATGCCATACTCATTGTGCTCTTCGATCCCGGTTGCCACGGCGAAGATATTGGGATCGAAAATGATGTCCTGAGGCGGAAATCCAACCTTTTCGAGCAGGATTTCGTAGCACCGCCTGCAGATTTCGAACTTACGATCTGCCGTGTCAGCCTGGCCTCGCTCGTCAAAGGCCATCACCACCACGGCAGCTCCAAACCTCTGGACCTCGCGCGCCTGCCGGACAAAGGCTTCTTCACCCTCTTTGAGGCTGATCGAGTTGACGACGCATTTCCCCTGAAGACATTTCAGTCCTGCCCGGATCACGGACCATTTGGAGGAGTCGATCATGATCGGGATTCGGCTGATGTCGGGTTCTGAGACCAGCAGGTGCAGAAATCGGGTCATGGTGGCCTCGGAATCAATCATGGCGTGATCCAGATTGACGTCAAGAATCTGAGCCCCGTTGTCGACTTGATCTCGGGCCACCTGGAGGGCGGCCTCAAAGTCCTCCTCCAGGATCAGTCGCCTGAAACGCGCCGATCCAGTTATGTTGCAGCGTTCGCCGATGTTGACGAAGCGACCGCTGCCTTTCTCGATTCGAAGCGGCTCGAGGCCCGCCAGACACATCAGCGACGGGCCGGTCGGAACCTCCCGGGGAGCAATTCCTGCAACGGCCTTTTTGAAGGCTGAGATGTGATCCGGGGTGGTGCCGCAGCAGCCTCCGACGAGGTTAACCAGGCCTGATTCTGCCCATTCGGTGAGATCGAGGGCCATCTGTTCGGGCGTTTCATCATACCCTCCCAGATCATTGGGCAGCCCTGCGTTGGGATGGCAGCTCACGTGGGTATCTGCAACCCTGGCCAGCTCGGCGAGATAGGGCCGGAGCTGACCGGGACCCAGCGAACAGTTCAAACCTACGATCAAGGGACCGGCATGTCGCAGCGAGTACCAGAATGCCTCGACTGTCTGGCCGGAAAGCGTTCGTCCGGAGAGATCAACGATCGTTCCGGAGATCATCACGGGAAGCCGTCGCCCGATAGACTCGAACAACTCGGCCAGGCCAGCGACTGTAGCCTTGCAGTTGAGGGTATCGAAGACGGTCTCAATCAAAAGCAAGTCGACTCCGCCGTCGACCAGGCCCCGAGCGGCTTCCCGGTATGCAGCGGTGAGCTCCTCAAAAGTCACGTTCCTGTAGCCCGGGTCGTTGACGTCCGGAGACATCGAGGCAGTACGGCTGGTTGGGCCCAGGACACCTGCCACAAATCGAGGGTTCTCGTTGTCCTGAAGCTGCTGCTGAACCGCCCGGCGAGCCAGGCGGGCGCCCTCCAGGTTCATCTCGTAGGCCAGCTCCTGCAGCTGGTACTCGGATTGGGAGAGGGCCGTCGAATTAAAGGTGTTTGTTTCAATAATGTCCGCGCCGGCTTCCAGGTAGACTCGATGGAGGTCGAACACGAGGTCAGGCTGGGTCAGGTTCAGAATGTCGTGGTTGCCCTTCAAATCCACCGGGTGATCCTGGAAGCGTTGCCCGCGACAGGCCTCTTCGGACAGACGCTGGTCCTGAACCATGGTGCCGAAGGCCCCGTCGAGGACGAGAATCCGCTCGCGCAGCGCGTCCTTCAGAGCCTGTGAGGAGTCAGGGGAATTCGCCATCTTTCTGTCTCAGGAGGAATCGAGTTTGGCTCCGGACTGCCGCGCCGTCCAGATACCCACAGTGAGGGCGCCCCCGGCCAGGGAGACGTGCTCTTCCGGTTCCAGCCCGGCCTCACGCAACCAGGCTTGCAGCGCCCCGGGGTTAAAGCCCAGCCAGCGGTGGGCGTGCTCCTCTCTCAGTTCCTCCAGATCGTGCTCTTCAAAGTCTGCCACAAACGCTCGGCCTCCCGGACTCAGCACCCGGCCCGCCTCCCGGAGTACTTCCAGAGGGCTTGCAGCAAAATGCAGAACCTGGTGAATGGTGACGGCCTGGAAACTGTCCGTCGGGAAGGGAAGATGGTACATGTCGCAGCGACGCAGCAGGCAATTCCGGATCTTCTTCCGGGCCAGGGTCACTCGTGCGACCTGCAGCATCTCGGCCGAAGAATCGATACCGGTCAGCCGTTCAACGCGGCTCGAGAACAACTCCAGAAGCCTCCCCGTCCCGGTGCCGATGTCGAGCAGGCTTTGGACCTTTTCGCTGTGAACCAGCTCGACAAGAGCCCGCTCCACTTCAGCTTCATCGACGTGCAGAGATCGAATCTGATTCCAGCGTTGTGCGTTTTTTCGAAAATAGGCCGCCGCTTTCTTGTTACGCACGTGAAACACGTTCTGCAGGCGTTCCACGTCGAGGGCAAGAGTGGGGTCGTTTAACGGCATCGACCCGATCAGGGTCCTGGCCAGGTCGGCCGCCGGCCCTTCGCCGGCCAGGCCAAAGTAGACCCAGCTTCCTTCCCGCTGGCGATCCAGCAGACCGGCCTGGTGGAGGAGTTTCAAATGGCGTGAAACCCGAGGCTGGCTCTGGCCCAGGATCTGTGTCAGTTCGGATACTGTCAGATCCGAACTGGAGCATAGGGCCAAAAGCCTCAGGCGAGTCGGTTCGGCAGCGGCTCTCAGAGCGGTGACCAGCTCGTGCATTGCAGAAGTATAGATATGAAGATATGCTTATGTCAAGGTCCGCCCGTTGACTTGCCGACAGAAAAAAGTGGGAGGGATGCCAGGGCGGCGATATTGAGAAGGGTCCCACTCTCCACCGCCTGAAGGCGGTGGATTCGACATGCGACTGAAGTCGCCTAAAGACCTCGCTTCGCTCGCAGGCTGACTACTCAGTGACCCGAAAATCGTCGTCTCGGGTCTCGACATCTTGGGTTTCTATATACTCTGCAACCATCGTATCGCTCACATTCCCAGTCGTCGCCACGAAGTACCCTCGTGCCCAAAGATGTCGTCCCCAAAACTCCTTGCGCAACTTGCGGTGATCTTGCAGTAGATGATGCGACGTTTTCCCTTTGATCGCCTGCATCACTCGGCTCGGCGCCAATCTCGGCGGCACATCCAACAACAAATGCACATGATCGGGTCGCACATGCCCCTTCACGATCTCGATATCCAACGATCGGCAAATCTCTCGCGTCAGATCCCGCACCTCTTTCCCGATCTCTCCTCGCAGAGCCGGCTTGCGGTACTTGGTGATGAACACAAAGTGATATCTCAGCCGATACACTGCATGCGAACTTTTCCGATACTCAGACACCTCCGCAGTGTACCCCCAAGCCTCCTGAAGGCTTCGCCTAAAGGCGAGGGGGTTCACCCATCCCAGAGTGGGACCCTAAGATTCCGGACGAAGCCAGGCCCCGCTCCAGGAAGGAAATAAACTCGTCTTCATTGCGGGTGAGCCCGGGGAAAGTGTCGATGATCTGGTCGTCTGGGGTCATGAGCGCGTACAGCGGCAGGGCGATGGTGCGAAAGCGCTCCTTCTCCATTTGCAGGTTCGCCTCGTGTTCGGGCTTGCCGCCATCCGTGTAGAGGCGCACCAGCGTGTACTCCCGAAGCAACTCTTTGACCCTGGGCAGGGCGAAAATGTTGGCTTCCATCCACCGGCAATTGGTGCAGGTGTAGCCTGTGAAGTCAATGAGAACGGGCTTCCCGGTGGTACCCGCCAGCTCGAGCGCCCGTTCATAATCGGTCAACCAGTGTTCCGAGTCCGCCCTGCCGGAGCCGTCTGCCCCAGGGCCGCTCACCAGGCCCCACTGGTCGACACCGTAGTCGCGGGGTGGCAGGAAAGCGTCGAGTTCCCCCAGGGAGGCTCCAAAGAGCCCTCGCAGCAGGTAAAACGAAACGGAAAGAAAAAAGACCGCGCTCAAGACCCGGGTAGCTCCCAGGCGCAACGCGGGTTCCTCATGGGTAAAGGAAAAGTGCCCCAGCAGATAGAGGACCAGTACGAGGGAAATGGCCAGCCATACGGTAATAAAAACGGGTCGGGTGATGATCTCCAGCTGGTAGACGAGATCCACGTTGCTGATGAACTTCATCGCTGCAGCCAGCTCCAGAAAGCCCATGGTCACCTTCATTGTGTTCATCCAGGAGCCGGCCTTGGGGAGTGATCTCAGCCAGGACGGGAAAAGGGCCAGGAGGAAGAAAGGTGCCGCAAACACCGTGGCAAAAGCTGTCACGCCCAGCAGGGACCAGACCCAGTCTCCCCGGGCGGCGGCGACCATCACGGTGCCCACGAACGGAACGGTACAGGTGAAGGAGGTCAGCGAGAAGGCGAGTGCCATGAGAAGGATCCCCACCGCGCCGCCCGCGCTGGAGGACTTCTTGTCGACCGCGGTGAGCCAGCTGGAGGGGAGGCGGATCTCGATGGCTCCGAAGAGGTTGAGTGCGAAGACGATGAACAATGTAGCGATGGCGATGTTGACCACGGGACTGGTGGCGACCCGATTGATCCCTCCAATGCCAAAAAGGCGAGTCAACAGGAATCCCAGCGCTGTAAAGGTGAGGATGATCCCGAAGGAGTAGAGAAGAGCGTCGCGCACAGCCTGCCTTCTATCCACCTCCCTCTTTGTAAAGTAAGAGACCGTGATCGGGATCATGGGGAAGACGCAGGGCGTGAGAAGTGCCAGTGCGCCCCCTGCCATGGCGAACAGCACGTACGCCAGGAAACCTGCCGGCAGCCCCCCGGAGGCCGGTGGGAGCCGGTTCCCAGGTGCCCGGGGAGGTGGGTCCTTTACTGCGCCGCCTGCCGGCTGGCCCCCAGCCTGGCCGGGTGCCGCGGCCAAGCTGCCCGGCTTCCGGGACACGGTCAAGACGATACCCTCCTCTACGTTCCGGGGGGGGAGACACAGCCGGTCGTTGCAGGCCATGAACCGGATCTTGACAAGTGCCTGGTGTTCGCCTTCGGGAGCGTTCGGGGCAACCCGGGCGGGGACTTCGAAGTCGACGATTCCCTCGAAGTATTCGGTTTCGATTTCAAAGTTCGGGTCGTAGTCAGTCTCAGGCCTGGGCTGTCTGACCGGCCCGTTCGGCTCCAGGATCGGGCTCTTCTCGAGTCGGATCTGGGTCGGCTGTGGAGCCGCCAGCACATCCTCGGGATAGGGCGTCGTGGAGTACAGGTGCCAGGATGGCGCCATGGTCGCCCGCAGCGTAAGTACGAGCTCGCTGCCTGGAGCAAAATTTCCCTCCAGGGGCAGAATCTGGAAACGAACTTCATTCTGGGCAGCGGCCGACCCGAGAGCCATCCCCGCGCACAGAATCGCAGGCATCCAATATTTCAGAATTCGCTGTGCCACCATCGGTGCCCAATCCAGTCGTGTCGACTATATCTTACAAGACGAATGATCCCGGTCCACCGTTTCGGTTTTTTCGCGCTAGAATGTTCCAAATTTCGCGTGAACATGCCGGGAAGGTCGTGTAGCGATTGCCGGCCTGGCAGCCCAGGAGAGTGGGAGGGGCCTCCGGCCGCGACCGGGGGGATTTAAACGGCCGCTGCCGAAGGCCCCTCCCACTCTCTAGACGCGAAACCTTCAACCTTCAACCTTTAACCCGCGGCAGGCGGTTCAGATATCGCGATGAACGATTCGGCCGCCCACGATGGTCATGACGGGCGCACCCTGGAGTTCCCATCCGTCGAAGGGGCAGTTGCGGCTCAGAGAATGGAAGCTTCCCACGTCAACCGTGACCTTCCTGTCAGGATCGATGACCGTCACGTCGGCCGGGCTGCCTCCCTTGAGCGTTCCCCTCTCGAGCCTGAGGATACGACTGGGGTTGATGCTCAGAAGCTCCACCAGACGGGTGACCGTGACGATCTCCTTCTTGACCAGGAATTCCCACGCCAGTGAAACGGCGCATTCCATTCCGATGACGCCATTGGCCGCGTCATCGAACGTCGTGTCTTTCTCCAGCGCGGTGTGGGGGGCATGATCGGTGGCGATGCAGTCGATCGACCCATCGCGAAGACCTTCCAGCATGGCTTCGACGTCGCGACTCTCCCGCAGCGGCGGATTCATCTTGTAGTTTGTATCGTAGGAACCGATGTGCTCGTCTTGGAGAATGAAGTGATGGGGTGTGATCTCGCAGGTGACAGGAATGGCCTGTTCTTTGGCCTGCCTGATCCAGTCCAGGGATTCGGCCGTCGAGAGATGGGCAATGTGGGCGTGCCCGCCTGTAGTGCGCGCCAGGATAATGTCCCGCACGACGTCGAGTTCCTCCGCTGTCCGATTCATTCCCGGGAGTCCGAGCCGGGTGGACGTGACCCCTTCGTTCATGCACCCGCCGGCCGCCAGAGCCGGATTTTCGCAATGATCGATGACCGGGATGCCGAAAATCCGGGAGTATTCGAGGGCGCGCCGCATCAACTGCGAATTCTCGACGGGATGGCCATCGTCGCTGATGGCCATCGCTCCAGCTTCCACCATTTCCCCGATTTCGGCCAGTTCTTCTCCCTTCGACCCCTTGCTGATGGCTCCGCAGGGATGCACGTTGACCAGGCCGAGCCGATGGGCTTTTTCGATGATGAAGCGGGTGATCGAAGAGCTGTCATTCACGGGCTGCGTATTGGGCATGCACAGGATACTGGTGAAGCCTCCGGCGGCCGCCGCCCTGGATCCGGACTCGATGGTCTCTTTGTCCTCGCGCCCGGGCTCGCGAAGATGGACGTGCATATCGATGAAGCCGGGTACGACCAGGCATCCGGCCAGATCGACGACCTCCCACTCCTGCCTGGCATCGACCTGGCCCAGTTCCGAGACGTGTCCGTCCTCGATCAGCACATCCAGCTTCACCTGGTCGAGGTCCTGGCTGGGATCGACTACGGTCCCGTTCTTGAGTAAGAGGGTCATGATCCCGCCGTTCCTTCCTGTCCGCCCAGAATCAGATACAGGAGCGCCATTCTGAGGGCGACGCCGTTGGACACCTGGTCGAGGATAACCGAGTAGGGACCGTCGGCCATCCGGGGGTCGATTTCTACTCCTCGGTTGAGGGGGCCCGGGTGCATCACGATGGCGTCTTTCCGGGCCCCGCGCATCTTTTCCTCGGTGAGACCGAAGAGACGAAAGTATTCTCGAATCGAAGGGAAGTAGACTTCCCTCTGGCGCTCCCACTGGGTGCGCAGCAGCATGACGACATCTGCCTCCTCGACAGCCTTCGAAAGGTCATAGGTCACTTCGGCTCCGTAACTCTCAAAGCCTGGCGGGATCAGTGTGGGAGGGCCACAGACACGCACCCTTGCGCCCATGCTCGTCAACAACAGAGCGTTCGAGCGAGCCACGCGGCTGTGGGAGATATCGCCAACGATGGCAGCCACCAGGCCCTGCAGCGAATCCTTGTGGTCCAGGATGGTCATGGCGTCCAGCAGGGCCTGGGTGGGATGCTCATGGGTCCCGTCTCCGCCATTGATGATGTGTGTCTTGGTGCAGTAGCGGCTGAGGTAGGCAGGGGCCCCCGAGTGAGGATGCCGTACCACCAGAACGTCCGGTCGCATGGCCTGCAGGGTCAACCCTGTGTCCTTCAGGCTTTCACCCTTGCTGATGCTGCTGGTGGGGGCGCTGAAGTTGATGGCGTCGGCGCCCAATCTCTTGGCTGCAAGTTCGAAGGAGGATCGCGTTCGAGTGGACGCTTCGAAAAAGGCATTGATGACGGTTCGTCCTCTCAGCGTAGGAACCTTCTTGATCCTGCGCTCCGAGATCTCGCGAAACTTCACCGCCGTCTCGAGGACGTCGCTGATCGTCTCCGGGTTCAAGTCTTCGATTCCCAGAAGGTGCCGTGACTCCAAGACCATGGCTATTCCAGCGGCTCCGACTCCGCCCCCTGCTGCATGAGTTCAATCGTGCTCAAGTAGACGCCCTGATCCGGGTCCACCGGTGGCAGCCGCACCTCGATCACTTCGTTCTCGGCCGTCTCCACCTGCAGCCCCGTATAGTTGGCCTGGATCGGAAGCTCGCGGTGGCCTCGATCGACCAGGACCACCAGTTCGACTCTGTCGGGACGACCGTAGTCCAGAATGCTCTCCAAAGCGGCGCGGATGGTTCGACCCGTATTCAGAACGTCATCCACCAGGAAGACTTCTTTCTGATCGATCTCAAACGGGAGATGAGACCCGTGTACCACCGGCTGCTTCGCGACCAGCGAGAAGTCGTCTCGATAGAAGGTGATATCCAGGCTGCCGCATTCGACGGCCCGGCCGATGCGGGCCCTCAACTTCTCCTGCAGGATCTCGGCCAGGGGGACTCCGCGGCGTCGAATCCCCACGATGACGCTGCGATCCAGACTCGGGTGATTCTGGACAATTTCGCCGCTCATACGGGAAAGGGCCAGGTCCATCTCCCGGTCGGTCATCAGTTGCCGGAGATACTTTTCCACGCACCCTCCACTGAGAAAATCTGGGGGATTCTAACACAGGCCGGGGCCGGTGATCGGTGAAAAGCTGCTCGGGAACGCTGTGCTATCCTTGCGCCATGATCGTCGATGTCGAGGGTGAAGTCCTGGCTAATGAGCCCCTCGGACGCGATAACTACCTCATCAAGGTGGAGGCTCCCTCCATCGCCGCCCATTGTCTCCCCGGGCAGTTTGTAATGGCTGCCGCCGCCGAGCCCTTCTCGCTGCCGTCGCCCCTGCTCCGGCGCGCCCTGGCGGTGTTCTCGATCGAAGGGTCTGATGGGGGCCTCCTGACGCTGCTTCTGAAAATCGTGGGCGATGGAACACGAAAACTGGCTTCCCTGCAGGCCGGGGAGTTCATCAACATGACCGGCCCCCTGGGTCGCGGCTTTGACACGGAACTGGCTCGCGGACGGAAGGCCTTGATCGTGGCGGGTGGAATCGGCATCGCTTCCGTTTACCTGCTGGCTGAGCAACTCGTCGGAAAAGGGACCGACGTGCAGCTCATCTACGGGGGGAGAGCGGCCGCCGATCTGGTCTGCGTCGGCTATTTCGAGGACCTTGGCCTCTCGACGGTGTTCACCACCGAGGATGGGAGTCGAGGTCTGGCCGGGCGCGTTACAGAGGCGCTTTCGGGCTATCTCCCGGAGCTCTCAGCTACTGGAAGTGCCGTGTATGCGTGCGGCCCCAACCCGATGATGAAGGCCGTTTCCGATGAGGTCGTGCGCCTGGGCGTACCCTGCCAGATCTCGGTGGAGACGAAAATGGCGTGTGGTTTCGGAGTCTGTCTCGGGTGCAGCGTCAAGGTCGAGGGTCGATATCGTCTGGCCTGTACTCACGGGCCGGTGTTCGACGCTGCCGGCTTTGAGTGGGAGGAAGCGGCAGTGGCGGGGACGATCGCATGACAACACCGGTCAACCTGGAAGTCCAGGTCGGCTCGCTGACTCTCAAGAACCCGGTGCTGACGGCCTCGGGCACGTTCGGGTACGGTCTGGAATTCGAACAGTTTTTCGACATTTCACGGCTGGGCGGTTTTTGCACCAAGGGACTGTCTCTGGAACCCATGGCGGGTACGGCTCCCGGCCGCATTCACGAAACCCCTGCCGGCATGCTCAACGCCATTGGTCTCGAGAATGTCGGCGTCGACGGGTTCATCGAGCAAAAACTACCCCGACTGGAGAAGTGTGGGAGCCACATCGTTGCCAACATCCTGGGCAAGTCGATTGACGAATTCAAAACTATTGCCGGCCGCCTGGACCCGCTGCCCAGGGTCGCGGCCCTGGAATTGAACATCTCCTGTCCCAATCTCAAGGAAGGGGGCATCGAGTTTGGCCACGATCCCCGCATGACCTTTGTCGTGACCGAAGCCGTCCGCAACGTCACCTCCAAGCCACTCTGGGTCAAGCTGTCCCCGAATGTCACGGAAATCGGTCTTTTTGGCCGCGCCTGCGAAGACGCAGGGGCCGACGCCATCAGTCTGGTGAACACCTTCGTGGGGATGAGCGTGGACGTCGACAAGCGCCGGCCCATGCTCTCCAATACGACCGGTGGGTTGTCCGGCCCGGCCATACGGCCGCTGGCTGTGCGGATGGTTCACGAAGTGAATCAGGTGGTAGCGATTCCAATTATTGGAATTGGAGGAATCTCAACGGCCCGGGATGCCCTCGAGTTCCTGGTGGCGGGAGCACGGGCAGTGCAGATCGGAACGGCCAACTTCTACGACCCCACGGTGGCAGTCAAGGTCATCGAGGGACTCGGACAGCATTGCCGGGAGCAGGGAATCCGGGACATCAATGAGATCGTGGGCAGTCTGGAGATCAGAGAAGGTCAGTTCTTCTACTATTGATTGGCCAAAATCAGAGCCCCCGGCGGAAGCCGGGGGAATAAGCCAGGAACAAACAGCCACCTTTCCTCCCGGCTGCTCCCGCAGCCGGCTCTGATCGTCTCGCACGCTGTTCACTTCACCTGGAAAAACGAATCCGGAATCTCCTGGCTGGCCGAACTCTGATCGAACTTCATCGTCCACTGCCAGAGGGAGGTCCGTCCTGTTTGCTGCGTCGAGACCTGCACCACCCAGGTGGCCGGGAGGTTCACTCCGCTGAAGTCCTCTCCCCCGCGTTTGCGGATGCGGTATTCCAGCTCGTGTAATTCCCGCCCATCTTTCTTCTTCTTTCCTTTCCATTTGAGTCGGGGCTGTTTCTCTTCCAGCTTCAAAAGCGGCCAGGCAACGGTTAGCGCGCCTCCGAAAAGTCCCTCTCTCAAGATGGCCTTCTGTGTGAACAAAAACTCGGCCAGAGGAAAACGGGTGCCGGCGGCGCTGGCGCCCGTCGTGGCTTTCTTGCCGTCTGTGATGAATTGCTCGCCGTTGTAGTCGGGTCGCCCGAAGTCAATCAGAAAATTGATGCCGTTTCCCTTCGAGACGAGCTGGGCACTTCCCACGGCGCCCGTGGTCGTCTTGGGACCGACAAGAACCTCATGCTTACAGGTTCCCACCAGGGCAAACGTCTGGCGTTGCAGAACCATCTCCGCATCGCCCAGCGACTCGAGGTGGAGCCGGACCACTTCCTCGGCCGTGAGTTTCTCCTCCTGGGGAGGGACAGCCTTCACCCCCCCGGTACGAAAGAGCAGGACCGAAGCCCCCACTATCAGGACTGACTTGACGATTGCCATGGCGCTGGGACCGAACCTCGGCTGACTCGCTTTTGCCGGGGAGGAGCATTTGTCCCTATTCGATGACGAAATCCACGTCCTTGCGTACGGACTGCCGGCGGATCTGGTCACTCACGTTGAATTGGAGCGTATATCGACCTTCGATCAGCCCCTTGAATGGGATCGTCTTGTGGATCAGCAGCCGGTCTCCGTCAAAATCCATCTCCTGTTCGATCTCAGTGAAAGGAAAGACGGGCTTCCCTTCCCGCAGGAGGGAGATTTCGACCCTGGGGGCGGGCTGTCGGTCGTCTGGTCCAGGGCGAGGTTGTAGACTTCAAAGTAAGCCTGCGCGAACTGTTCCTCGGGTCGAAACCGATTGTCCGGGCAGGGAACTACCCGGTACTTACCCACAACGAAGGGATCGCCCACGGTTTCATCGTAACCGGCTTCGCTCACGCGCGGCGTCAGAACGACGCTGCTTGTCTCCAGTTCATCTTTGTGCGACTGCGGAACCACCAGAAGCTCTTCCCGCGTAGCCATCTTACCGGAACCCAGATCCTGAATGACCAGTGAGAGTTTGTATCGCCCCGCTTCGAGGGGAAATCGCTTCTGATAAACGGTTTCTGCTTGACCCCCGGGTGCGGGGCCCGTGGACGATCTGTGCCTCTGCACGTCGTCTTCGAAGGTGTACATTCTACGGCCTGAAAGAGTTTGAATCTGACCGAAGATTGCCAGGCTGGCCGCAAGGGTGTTCTCCGATCCCTCCTTCAGTCCGAACTGCAACTCCTTATCCTTCAAGAAGATCGTGACCGGAACCAGCGAATGGCTTTCCGAATAGCGCATCACATCGACCTGGACTCGAACCGGCAGCTGGTCATAGCTGATCCGTGCACTGACCATTTGTTCCAGGTCCTTGTACTTGACCGCCGGTCCCTTCTGCAGCCGGTAGAGGGTCTCCAGTCGCTGCAGAGGGTAGTCGCGGTAGCGCATCGTCCGAGTGGCCGAGTCAAAGCGACGATAGCCCTCAGGGTTGCCCAGCCAGCGGGTCCGGATGCGGTCGATGCGGCTCATCGTACCCAGTTGCTCGGCGAGGGTCTGCCCCGCCCCCGGGATGTGGAAGAGCGCGTCCTTCTGATCGGAGTCCATGGCGATCCGATACTCGTTGGTGCGGGAGGCGTCGACGAACTCGATCTCGATCCCCTGGCCGACTCCTTCCAGGTGACGATAGAACCACACCTCGAACGGATACGTGTAGGTTTGGCCCCCTCCTTCCTCGACCTTTCGCTGGTAGGTTCCGCCTTCGGGATGTTTCTCCACGCCGTCCGGTGGTCCGAAGAGGATGTAGATCATGCCCCGGTCGGTTCTCCATCCTGCGATACCGGAGTGGTACTTGTCGTTGGCGTAAGCGATGCGGCGATAATGTTCTTCCTTGAATTCATTGTGTGCCGTGCGCGCATCGGGATCCCGCCGGAACCAGAACTGCTCGATGAAGTGGTCCTTTTCCTCACTGGTTGAGAGGGTTTCGAAAACGGCCCGCTCCTGCTCCGAAATGAGGTAGACGGCGTTCTCTTTCAGCCATTTCCGGTAGTAGTCCTCAGCTTCCTCGGCCTGGGGCCGGCGGCTCTGGGAGGGCACCGGCGCGAAACAAGTGAGCCAGGCCAGGAGAAAGGTGGCAACCGAAAGCCGGTTCCTGAGATGTACCACGACCTTGAATTATAAGCTGCTGCCGAAAACTCGGGCTCTCGGACGAGAAAATGACCTTCAGCGAAAACTGGATGATGCGGGCTTCAGTATTGGTGAGCTGCAGCCGACCGAAACTTCCCGATTCAATGTCAAGAGTCCCGCTTCTCTGATCCTCTGCATTACCGGTGTTGAAATTGGTGGTGTTCGTGAGGTTGAAGAATTCCCCACGGAACTCGATGGCCAGGTCTTCCTTCACTGGAAACTTCTTGATGACGCCCAGATCCCAGGAAAACTGCCCCGGACCGTTGAATCCGAAACGCGGGAGTCCGCCCAGTTCTCCGGCGCCCGGGTGAGATAGGCGGTCGTCATGCGGGGCATCGGTTGGGAAAAAGAAGGGGCCCCGGTCGTCGCTGCCAATTCCCAGCGAGTCACGTATACCGCTGTTTCCCAGCGTCGAGTTAGCGCGGTTGCGGCCAAAGCTCCTTCCAAATCGGTTGACTGTGCCCCGGTGTGAAAAGAAGCTGAAAGGCTCTCCGCTCTGAATATTGAAAATGGAGGTCATGTCCCAGCCGCCCAGGATCTGGTTGGCGACCGAGTTCGAGATATCGACGCGCCGGCCCTGCCCGACGGGCAGCTCCCACGTGAAGTTGGTGTTAAAGACATGAGTGACGTCGAAAGCCGTGCGACCGCGATCGTAGCCCGGATTGGCGTCATCCAGGTGGGGCTCGAAGCTGGCCTGGCCGTTCTCTACCTGGTTGGAGAGGACCTTCCCGAAGGTGTAGTTGGCGTTGAACGTGAGCCCGGCCGAGAAACGCCGCCGGGCCTCGACCTGGAAGGAATGGTAGATAGAGTCGCCGCCGTTCCCGACCACGTCGCCAACCAGAACCTGGCTGTTCGGGTGACACTGCACTTCGACGCAAAAAAAGTTGAAGGCGTAGATGTCCGAGAGCAGCAGACCCGCTTCTCCGGTGCGAACGAAGTCCCGGATGAACGGAATAAACAGAGCGCCCCCGAAGAGCGCATCGAAGACCGGAAGGACCTGGCTCCCATCCAGGTCCGGATTGTGGGCCGGATCGTAGCCCAGTCCGGCCGCCTCGGCGATCTCCCCGTTGCTCTGGGCCCGCTTGACGTCGTCCAGGAACCCTGTTCCGCGGATGTCGACCTGGTTGAAATCGACGGCCCGGACCAGCTTGGTGCCCTTGCTGCCTGCCCAGCGAAACTCGAGAGCCGTATTCCAGCCCACCTCGTGCGTGACGCCCACCTGCCAGGTCTGGGCATAAGGAGCGACCAGGTTCGGGTCGACCACGAATGCGGCCGGGAAGTCCTCGACGAAGTTGGGTGAGGCCGGGTTGTTGATGTCGGGCCAGCTCAGAGGCAGCTTGAACTCCGGCACCGGGATGGGTGGCCGGTTACTGATCGTCTCGGTCAGGCTCCCCAGACTCGCCAGTTGGACAAAAGAGGTCACCCCGTACCGGTTCAACGCGTTTCGAAGATTGGTCACCATGTGGTCGTTGGCGTAGGCGATGCCGTAGCCCGCGCGAAGGGCCGTCCTGCCGTTCCCGAAAAGGTCCCAGGCGATTCCGATATTGGGAGCGAAGTTGTTGAGATCGTTGTGGGTGATGTTGCCGTCCTGAAAGTCCACCACATTGTTCTCGTCTAAAACCGCGGCTCTGGCGCCGTCGCTGCCGATCACGGGCTGGGTAATGAGGTCATCCCGCTCCCGCAGGTTTCGGTACCATTCCCAGCGCACCCCCCGGTCAGGGTCACCCCGGGGCTCACCCGCCAGGTGTCACCGAAGTAAAAGGCATAGATGTCGTTTTCCCAGTTGAAAGCCTCCTCTGCAGCGATGAAGGCCGGATTGGTGCGGCTGCGAACGTGAAACTCTCCGGTCGCATCGTTGAGCATTCCCGCCAGATCGGTGAGGATGCCCGTGGCCCGGTCGGCATCTGTCTGGCCGGCGCCGCCTGGAAACTCTTCGGTGCCAAGCTCGAAACCGTTTGAAAAGTTGGCACCAATCCCGTACGTGGGGACTACGTTAAAGGCGGCAAAGCTCAGGTTACGGATGTTCTGCCCCTGAAAGCCGAAGCGAAAGGAGTGATCGCCCCGGGTCCAGCTGGCGTTGTCGGCGTAGTTCCAGGTGTTCGTGTCGCGGCCCTGCCGCTCCATATCACCATCGCCTTCCGGGTCGGTGTAACTGGCCGCAACGACCTTGAACCCCCTTTCTCGCAGAAAGTCCCGCTCGTCGGTAAATACCACGTTCGAAAAAGTTCCGCCAAAACGGACTTCGTTAATGAAGCTCGGGCCAGCCGTCCAGTGCCAGGCCGTGGAAACGAAGTCGGGTTTTGAAATCGTCCGGCTGAAGGTCTCCTCAAAGCCCGAGAGAAAGTCGGGCCGTTGGTTCACCAGGTCGTTGTAGCGATAGACCCCCTCAAAAGAATGGGAATCGTTGAGGATGAAATCGAGTCGGAATCCAAACTGATCCCGGTCTTCGTTGCTGGGGAGGTTGTATCGATAGCCCAGCGTGTTGAATCCGTCGCCTCTGGTGGAATCGTTGCCCAGCGGGGTCTGAGCAATTTGATCGGCCATGAAAGAATCGGCGGCGGCGCTGCGCAACGGCAGCAAATCGATTTCCTGCAGGCCGCTGCCGTCTGCTGCCTCATACTGGTAGATCCCCTGCCGGGCTTCCTGGCTGAGAACCAGGGCCAGGAAGTCCGATTGTGCCCGCTCTCGAAAACCCTCGTAGTTGGCGTACCAGAAAAGCCTGTCCTTGACGAGGGGACCATTGGCCGTTACTCCGAACTGGTTGCGCAGCAGAAAAGGCTTGTCCACGCCGGACAGGTTGTTGAAGAACTCGTTGGCCTTGGTAGCGTTGTTGCGGTGTACCCAGTAGACTTCTCCGTGCAGGTCGTTGGTGCCGGCAGGCGACACGAAGCTGACCTGGGAAGCCCCGAATCCCGACACCGAACCCTGGTTCACACTGGTCAGTGTGAACTCGCTGACCATGCTCTGGGTCAACCGCGTCGGGGTAAAGGTGGTGGGATTCTCCCGTATGAAGTTGTCCTGAATGTTGATGCCGTCCAGGGTCATGTTCGTGTAGGTGGGTCTCAGGCCGACAATCGATGTGGGGACGTTGCCGTTGGCGGCCGTTCCCGCCTGCATCTTAATCAGGTTCAGGGGGTTTCGAGCCTGCAAGGGCAGATCTTGAATCTGGCGGGTCTGCACGGTAGTGCTGACCGAAGCATCGGCAGTGTTCACCAGGTCCACGCCGGCGGTCACCATCACCACGGAACTCACGTCGCCCACTTCCAGGGAAACGCTGAGCGAGTGCTCCTCTCCCACATTGACTTTGACGTCGCGAGCCACATGAGTGTTGAAGCCGGGCACAACGACCTGCACTTTATAGAGGCCGGGTGCTAACTTGGTGGCATGGAAGTTGCCCCTGTCCGTTGTGACCAGGAGCTGAGCCGCATTCGTGCCCTGGTTCGTGACCGTAACGTCAGCCCCGGGCACTGAACCACCCGTCTGATCCTTGACCGTTCCACTCAGTGAACCCTGGTTGGCCTGAAAAAAGAGCGGGCAGCCCAGCAGGGCCAGCAGGGTGAGTCTCAAGGGAAGAAGCTGCAAATGCTTTCTCATCTTCTTACTCCTAACCGTTTCTTACTCCTAACCGTCTTGGTGACCCTTTTATGGCGACCAGTTATAAGGTAGCCGTCTGCCGATAATGCAGGCAAAAGCCATGCTCTTACCGGGCGGTGCTTCCTAAATATCTGACAAGGCTAGGTTTTTCGTATCCTAAGAAACGGCTGGCCCTGCATTCCCACTGCGGCTTTTATCCAAAAATTTGGATGTTATCAGAACTGGTCCCGCTAAACTGCACGTTCCGTCACAAAAAAGGTAACTGTCCGGCGGTTCTGTCACACAAGCGACAATGCTGACCTGCCCCGGGGTCCTTGAACGTCCTCCCGCTCTGTGAGTTCCTGAGTTCGAACTTGCAGGCAAGATTGGAATCCGCCCGTCACGGTCGGGGTGTGCTACAGTCGCAATTTGATGGCCCAAGCGCGGCGAATCATTCTGGCTCTGGACGTCGGTTCAAAGGCCGAAGCCCTGACGCTTGCCGAGCTCCTGAGCGAAGAAATCGCTTTTTTCAAGGTAGGCCTGCAGCTGTTTACGGCTTGTGGACCGGATCTGGTTCGCGATCTTCTCGAGATCGGGGTCAAGGTGTTTCTCGATGTCAAGCTGCACGACATTCCCAACACCGCAGCCCGGGCAGCGGGTGAAGCGGTCCGGCTCGGATGTTCGATGATGACGGTGCACACCCTGGGTGGGCTGCAGATGCTGCGCTCCGTGCGGGAGAGTGTCGATGGAGCAGCGGGAGCACTGGAGCAAGCTCCTCCCAGGTTGCTGGGAGTGACCATCCTGACCAGCATGGATCAGGAAGAAATGGCCAGGGTTGGAGTCTCCGGAACTCCGGACGCCTCGGTTTTGAAGCTTGCCCAACTGGCCGTCGACGCGGGCTTGGACGGTGTCGTAACTTCACCCCGCGAGCTGGATCTTCTGGAGCGGGAACCACTCAATCGTCTGCTTCGAGTCACCCCGGGAGTCCGGCCCGCCGGGGCGGCCCGGGACGATCAGAAAAGAACGATGACGCCCGTGGAGGCGGTACGGGCCGGTGCAAACTATCTCGTCATCGGACGCCCCATCACCGGGAGTGCCGACCCGTTGCGGGCGGCCCGCACGATCAACCGGGAGCTCCTCTCGTGTTAGCCGTCCCGGGGCTGGGCGCGATGCCACTGCTGTTGCTCTGGTGGGCCGCTCTTCAGCCGGCTCCTGAGCCCCGACTGGAGAAGCGCGACCAATCCAGCTGCCACATCTATATCGACGAGCAGGTCATCTGGACCGTAGAAATCGTCGAGGAGTTCGATCAACCTCCGGTCCCGATCGTCAACATCATTACGTTCGAGATCGAAGAAGCCCCACTGAAACCCGAACAGATCCGTCTTTTCAACCCGCACGAACGAACGGCAGAGGTCAAGCGCTTCGCCATAGAAACCGGCTTCGAGCCCTACCTCACGAGCTACCTGAGAGTCCTGCCGTCTTCTTTCATCGGCTTTGATCTGGAGGGGAAGTTCGAGGGTTTTTCAGAGCCCGTCCGGGTTGTCATTGAACTGGCTGAGACGGAATATGCTTTGCAGACAGTTGACTGTCTGGACTATGAGATGCTGGCCCAGCGGATCAATAAGGTCAACTTCGACTCCCCGGACGTCCGCGAAGATTTCGCAATTCTCCGAATACCGCACGTCGGAAGCCGAAGTCTTGTCAGGAAAGGGCGTCGTTGATACCGGCGCCGACCACGGGCTGCTAGCCCGCATAGATCACCGATAGGACCTCAAAAGGCCGCCCTGTTTGGTATAAAGCGTTTGACGAGAACGACTTCAAAGCCAAACGGAGGCGGCCCTTATGAGAACAGAGTGTAAACAAGCCAGGTTCGAATTTCACGGACTATTTCAACGCAAAGTGAAGGCGCGGTTCGACGGCGGGAAGATCACCTCCGATGCAGGGGTGCTGCTGTTGCGAGAGGTCGAGAGGGGGACGGGTCTGATCGCCGGACTGGCTGAGTGTTTCAGGGATCACCGGGATCCGCGGTTGATCGAACACACGGTCGAGGAGTTGTTGGGGCAGCGCATCTACGGACTCTGTCTGGGGTACGAGGATCTGAACGATCATGATCAGTTGCGCACCGATCCGATGCTGGCGGTGGCGGTGAATAAGGCCGATCCGTTGGGGGAGAGGCGGCGGCAGGCCTCAGATCGGGGGAAGGCGCTGGCGGGCAGGTGTACGCTGAACCGGTTGGAGTTGACCGGCGCCGAGGTCGATGAGCAGGAGCGGTACAAGAAGATCGCGATGGACCCGGACCGGATCGACGGCTGGATGGTGGATGCCTTCGTGGAGTCCCACGAATCGGCGCCCGAGGAGATGGTGCTGGATCTGGATGCGACCGACGACCCGATCCATGGCCAGCAGGAAGGCCGGTTCTTTCACGGTTACTACCGCCACTACTGTTATCTCCCGCTGTACATCTTCTCGGGGGAGCATCTGCTGTGCGCCCGGTTGCGGTGTTCCAATATCGATGGGGCCGCGGGATCGGTGGAGGAACTGGAACGGATCGTCGGCCGGATTCGGCAGAGCTGGCCGGAGGTCTCGATCGTCATCCGGGCCGACTCGGGCTTTTGCCGGGATGACTTGCTCCGCTGGTGTGAAGACCATCACGTGGATTACGTGATGGGGTTGGCCAACAATGATCGGCTCAAGTCAGAGAGCGCCGAAGCGATGACTCAGGCCGAAGCCGAGTTCAACGCCACCGGGCGACCGGCGCGGGTGTTCAAGGATTTCCGCTACCGGACTCGCCACAGTTGGACCTCGGAGCGACGCGTCGTCGGCAAGGCCGAGTTCCTGGACAAAGGCGCCAATCCCCGATTCGTCGTCACCTCCCTGTCGCCGGAACGCCTGGGGGCCCGCGCGCTCTACGAAGACTTCTACTGTGCGCGGGGCGACATGGAGAACCGCATAAAAGAACAGCAGTTGGGTCTGTTCGCCGACCGGACCAGCGCGCCAATCAACTCCGGCTGTATCTGTCCTCCGCCGCCTACATGCTCATGCACGCCTTGCGTCGTCTCGGACTGAAGCAGACCCCCCTGGCTCGCGCTCAGTGTCAGACGATTCGCTTGAAGCTCCTCAAGATCGGCGCCCAAGTCCGCCTCACGGTCCGCCACGTCTGGATCTCCATGTCGGAAGCCTATCCCTACAGCGAGGTCTTCGCTGCCGTCGTTCGAAACCTCCAGGCCATTCCTCTGCGCTGCTGAGGTCTGTCCCGATCAAACGCCCCCAAAAACGAAATCGTTCCATCGCTCAGGCCGAGCTCTGCCTGAATACATTCCGTCACGCTCTTCCGAACCCGAAAAACGGTTCATTCACGACCATCCACACCACCGCATCACTCGACCTGGACCGGATCGATAGCGAAACTCTCAGAAAACCGTTCCGGCCTGCCAAAAGCACCTTCATTTCCAAATCGGTGATCTATGCGGGCTAGAAGCCCGACATTCTGGATGCTCGGAGGCATCAATCATATTATGACCTGCTGCTCTTGTGAGCGACGTCCCCGTTTTGAGGCACACTAACCCGGATTATGCAAGAGATCTAAATTCAAGTGAGATGTGGGCCCAGAAAAAAGGCCGTAGCTCTCTGATATAAAAGGGTTTAGAGAAACAAAGACCCTAAACAGGAGCTACGGCAATGTCAAAAACAGTCTGCCAGAATACCCTGCCATTTCATAGCCACAGAAACATCACGGCTCGTTTTGATGGGGGGAGCCTCACTTCCGACGCAGGATGGTTGTTGTTTGGATCGCTGGATCGTCAACATCGATTGTGCGAGGGCTTCAGTTCCTGTATTTCGGAAAGTCGAGACCAACGCTACATTCGTCATGACCTGTTGAAGTTGATCCGACAACGAGTCTTGCAGATCGTGGCCGGCTACGAAGACTGTAACGACGCCGATACGCTGCGCTCGGATCCGATGCTCAAGACAGTCTGTGATCAGTTGCCAGAGAGCGATCCCGATTTGGCCACCCAGCCGACTTTCTCCCGCCTGGAGAACTCCGTCACCAAGAAGGATCTGATGCGTCTGAGCCGGTGGCTGCTAGGCCGTTATGTGCGCTCCCTGAAGAAGAGACGTCCCAGCAAGATCATCCTGGATCTGGACAGTACCGACGACCACACTCACGGCCAACAGGAGTTCTCCTTCTACCACGGGTATTACCGAAACCACATTTTGCATCCTTTGCTGATCTTCGATGCCGACACGGGAGACCTGGTCTGTGCCGTGTTGAGACCTGGCAACAAGGGGGCTGCCTCTCACATCGTGCCCATTCTGAAGCGAGTCGTGGAGGCCATCCGACAAGCAGTGGGGACGGATGTCGAGATTGAGATTCGGGCCGACAGCGGCTTTGCCACGCCTCGGCTCTACGAGTTCTGTGAATGTGAAGAGAATAAACTCCAATATGTCATCGGGTTAAGCCGAAACCCTCGCCTGCAGCGAGTGGTCGAGCCCCTGCTGGATTCGACTCGGGAAAGGTTCCTTGAGCTGGAGGAAAAACAGCGTCAGTTTGACGAGTTTCTTTATCGAGCCCACAGCTGGGATCGATCCCGTCGCGTCATTGTCAAAGTGGAGGTCGATCAGCGTGGGATCAATCGTCGCTTTGTAGTTACCAACCGGGACGATCTCTGCTCCCAATCACTTTATGACCACTACACAAACCGAGGGCAGACCGAGAACTTCATCAAGGCCTTCAAGAATCATCTGAGCATGGACCGACTCAGCTGTCATCGATTCCTGGCCAATCAGTTTCGACTCCTCCTGCATGCACTGGCTTACCAGATGTTCGTTCGCCTGCGCGACTATCTTCACGGAACCCCCTGGCACAAGCTCGAAATCGAAACCTTACGTCGTCGGATCCTCAAGATTGGGGCCCGGATCCGACAAACCACTCGACGCATCTGGGTCCATCTTTCCTCAGCCTTTCCCGAACAACCCCTCTTCCACCTCGTCTTGAGTCGCCTGAACTCCAGTTAGCTTTTCCCAGCTCCCCCGAAAAACCGCTTCCGACACTCATCCAGGCCCAGATCTGTCTGAAATTCACTCCCCAAACCACTCAAACGCCTCGCCAACCCATATCCTTCGCAAATCCGCCTGTCACACCTGCCCGCTTCCGAGTTGGGCCACTTCTCGAGTCGTTTTTCAACACCGAACTACGGTTCTTGCATAATCCGGGCTAAGGTCGCTTTTCTCCCCTGAAGAAATACACCTGGGCTGCACGAAGGTTGCTTTTTGCCGCCACAGGCCCGGCGTAAATCGCAGGGGCGACCCTCGTGGTCGCCCGCCTCAACGGGCCGGCACGAGGCCGGCCCCTACGGTCGCCTTCACCGGATGGAGGGCTGTCCAGCCCGCCACCGGGCCATGGCGAAACTGCCGCGCCGACCCACGGGACGCAGGGGCGAATGCGGCCGTGGCACTCTGGGACGCACCCTCCTGGGCGGATATGGAGGTGATGAAGCCGACATTTGGGACGACTTCGGTCGGTTGCTCAGAGGTTCCAAATACTCCTGCAACGTTTACGGCACCCTCGCCGCCGATCATGGCAAGCGGAATCGAGAAGGAGGCGGCATGGCTGCTGAAATCAACCGGCACCCGGCCCACCTCTTCGAAAAAGTCGCCGACGAGCACAAAAATGGGGAGTCCCCCCAGGTTTTCGTCGTACAGCGAGAAGGAGGCGCAGCCATCTGCTCCCAGGCCGGAATCCGGCGGCGAATTGAGATCGGACAACGGCAACAGTCCGGTGCCGGGATCGCGGTCCAGGTCCAGGTCGATCGCTCCAGCCAGGGCATCCAGGGGCAGTCCCTGCACGCAAAGCTCGTTGCAGGGACTGATGGATTCGGCGAAGGCCACCGTCAGGTGGATCGCCGATTCATCGTAGTAGGCGGAGAGATCCAGCGCGTCCTGCTGCACGGGCCCGGACCCGAATACATCGCCGAGAGGATCGGCGGCACTGCCCGGGCTTCCCCTCCCCACCCGGTTGCCCGCGTCGCTTTGATGCTGAGCCGGCGCCCTCCAGGTCAAAATGTCACTCCGCTGACCGCCTCCCGTCGGCGTGGCCGGGGGACTCGCAGCCAGAACCACGTCTCCCGTTTCCAGGCCGTCCTCAACGAATACAAGATCTGCCGGTTGGAGGATGGGACCGAAAAGACGCGATTGGGAATCGGCCGGATCGTAGAGCCTGATCTCATGGGCCCCCTGGTCCGCAACCAGTAAACGAAGCGCCCGGGAACAACCCGCATCCCTGCGGTAGAGGGCCAGCAGGGATTGGGGACGGGTAAAGCCGTCCACGACGGTCGCCACCTCTCCGGTCAGCGCGTCGAAGGACTGGACCTCACCCAGGGCATTGGCCCACAGGATCTGACCGCTGCAGGCATCGACCCCCAGCGCCAGGACACCATCAAGAGCCACCAGCGCCACCTTCTCCCGGCCGTTGGCCGGAAGCCCCGACACCAGGTCGGATTCGAGCCCGACCCGGGAAACGGAGTAGAGACTGTTCTCATCGGCAATCATGAGATTTCCCGAGACCGGGTTCCAGGCCATAGCTATGGGGCCGTCCAGACCGGAGACGATCTCGTCGGGAGTCCCCGTTTCCAGATCGACGCGGAAGAGGCGATCGGTCGTGCGGCTCAGGACCAGCAGAAAGCTCTCCCCGACAGACGACTCGAAGGGCAGCAGGTCGCTGACTTCTTCGCCCGGAAGATCCACCAGCGTCGTCTGAGAATCCCTCTCGATTTCGATGACCGAGTTCAAGGCCGGGCCGGCTGGAAGGCTCCCCCCGGTACCACCTTCCAGAACCCCGTAAAGCTTGTCCACGCCCGGGACATAGGCAAGCCGGGTGATGAATCCGGGAATGCCGTCCTGATTGAAGGCGTCCAGTTCCAACAGGTCGAGCGTAGCCGCGGCGATAAGGTCGCCGTCTGCCGCTGTCAGCGTCAGTGGCCCGGGGGGTTCCGGCAATGTCCCGGGTGCCTGGTAATTCCCATCGGCATCAATCCGGCCCAGCAGGTTGCTGCCACCGGGCCGGTCGTTGATGGACCATGCGTGGGCGCCGGTTCCTCCCATGGTCGAGGCCACGGCGTTCTCCGCAAGGTTCACGGACAGCGCCGGGGGATCGATCTTAAAATCCGGCTTTCCGGCATCGGGCAGAAAAGAATCCGGAACGGGCTGAGGGGGAATATTGGCCAGCACAGTGGCGTCTCCGGAACCGAACAGCGAACTGAAATGAAGGGGCCGGCTGCTCTTGGCCCACACGTACCCGCCGTTCTGGCCGGCAGCGCCCGGGATGATGTTGGTGATCAGCTCTGCAATCCTCTGTCCCGGTCCCAGAATCGTGTCGAACAGGCCCAGCTCGGCGCCACCTTCAGTAAAGGCCATGACGCGCAGGTTGGAGGCAGCAGAGGAGCTGTTATAGGCGGCGAATCCGGTGAAGAAACCCTCCACGGTCGCCAGATGGGAAAACACCGCCCTGGTGAGCGCTTCCGGCAGGGCCGCTACCGCTGCCTCCGATCCGCTGCCGACAACCCCGTAGCGGACCGAGCCGTTGATGGCCGCAAGGGGTACGCCTGATCCGGCGCCGCCCTGAGGGGCCGCGCCTTCCCGGTAAGCTTCCACTCTCAGCGAGCCCTCGAAGGGCCCCTCACCGCTGAATCCGAAGAGGTCTTCAACATCTTCCACCAGCCCGAAAAACGGATCCAGGTTCCGGTGGACGGGGTTCCGGGCGACCGTTTCGGCGCCGTAAGGCTGTCCATCGGGCCGCGTGGCGGTGAAAACCAGGGTGAGTGGCTCGAGCCAGTAACTGACGACGTTGACCTCCATCTTCCAGGGCCCTCGCACGGCCAGCTGCGGAAAATCGAGAACCTTGAGGTGCTCCAGCCGGCGTTTCGCGTTCAGACCCAGAAGGTCGCCTCCTGAAGTCTTGAGAAACTCGAAGCCTCCGATCGGAGTCCGCGACAAAACCTCCAGGAAGGAACCCTCGGGAATCGAAGGGAGATCAAAAAAATCGGCAACATTGTCGATGCGCAGCAGACCCCGCGCGGGAAACGTGGGCGGAAAGCCGGGTGCCACAGGTGCACCGACGGTTCGGGAGTGGACGTCCTGGGGTGTGTACAGGTCCAGGTCGAGCTGGGTGGTCGTGTCAGCCGTATTAAAGACGTTGATCTCAGCCGTGAACTCCTCGGAGTCACGGATGTCGTTGAAGGCGACCTTGCGGCTGATCCGGGGTTGGTCGGCGCCGTCGAGCCGGCTCTGGTCAGGCGAGAGAAACAGAAAGAAGCCCGTAAGACCCTCTCGCTCGCTGGTGCCCTCCACCCAGCCAGCCAGTTCCGGATCAAGCGCGCCGAAGACCTCGGTGGCCAGAACTGCCGTGTTCTGCCCGGGCGCTACCTGGAGGACCGCCGGATTGGTGATGCCCGCCCCGCTGACCAGTGCACCGTCGGAGTCGTAAAGCCGCAGCGTGACTTCATCCGCAGCCGTGGCCGGCGCAGCCGGGCCGGGATTGAAAATGGTCAGTCCGTTGATCCCGGATCCCGAAATCCGGGGGAAATAAAGCCGGGATTCCGCTTCCACGACCGGGAGCGAGAACAAGATCAGGGAGAACAAAAGGGTTGATCTAATCATTCCTGTGAGATCGGTCATCTGCCGTGACTCCTTTTCCCCTCCCCGCTCACCCTCTTCGGTCAGCATTTGATCCGAAGAACTGCTGGAGTCTACGCAGGATAACAGGTCTTGTTTCCGGCCAACATAGTCTGGAGGGGCCGACGGCCGGGTCAGAATCAGTTCCAGCCGCGGACCGCGGGTCACTTTTCCCGGGAGACAGGCTTTAAGGGGGGCGTGAACCCCGCGATGCTGGTACGATTGCCTGTCCGGGGTCGGGAGTGTGCCTGCCTCGCTGCTCGAAAAGACGCGTCATTTGTAGTGCTGTGAAGGATCCCGGGTATCATGCGACGGTTCCCCCGGCTGTCAGGGCGGCTATGAGAGGAACAAGTTTACTGCTGGCGGCAAGCCTGCTGGTGACCGCCGTCTCCGGCGCGTCCGCGTCGCCAACCAACCCGACGAGCCTTTTCCTGGACCTGCCCCTGACCTTTGAAGAAAACCTGGGCCAGGCCGGCAGAGAGATCGAGTATTTGAGTCGGGGACCCGGCTACGGGTTGTTCCTGTCAAAAAGCGAGATTCTATTCGCGCTGGGCGGTGGCGGTCCGGACCAGACCGCCCAGGGAATCCGGATGCAGCTGGTGGGGTCCAACCCCGATCCTTCGGGGCAGGCGATCGAACCCGTAGAGACCAGGACCCACTATTACCTCGGCAACGATCCCGACAGGTGGATCACCGGTGTCCCCCACACCAGGCGGGTTCTGTACAGTGAAGTGTACCCCGGCATCGACCTGGTCCTGTACGGGACCCAGGGCCAGCTGGAGTATGACTTTATTGTTTCTCCCGGGCCTCCTGGGAGCAGATCCGGCTGCGGTTCGAGGGGACGGAAGAACTTTCGCTGAGTCCCCGGGGAGAGCTGATTCTGAAGCTGCCGAGCGGTGAGCTGGTGCAGAGGCCTCCGGTCGTCTATCAGGAAACCCCCGGGGGCGAGAGGCTGTCTGTCGAGGGGTCCTATGTGCTCGCCGGCTCCGGCCAGGTGGCCTTCCGGGTGGGCGCCTATGATCCCACGCGCCCCCTCATCATCGACCCGGTGATCATCTACCTGGGTTACCTGGGGGGGTCCGATTACACTGACGACCCGTACGACATCGCCAGCGATTCGACGGGAGCCGCCTACGTGACCGGCCAGACTTGCTCCTCTGGAGATTTCCCGGTCGGTAACGTCACTACCACGATAACCACCTGGCAGGGCAGCGGCTGTGATGCCTACGTGGCCAAGATCGCTCCGGCCGGGGATGCCATTGTCTGGGCGGCCTTCTTTGGCGGCAGTAGCAGCTTTGGCGAGTGGGGAAACTCGATCGCCGTTGACGCAAGCCAGCAGGTCTATTTCTGCGGCAGCACCGACTCCACCGACCTTCCAACTGCCAACGCCTACCAGAGCACACTGGAGGGGTCCGAAGACGCCTTCGTCGCCCAACTCTCCTCGGACGGGACCTCCCTGCTCTACTCGACTTACCTGGGGGGAGCTACGGCACCCAGCTTCTCCTTCTACAGTGAGGCGTGCAACGGCATCGACGTTGACAGCGGGCTCATTTACGTCGGCGGCACAGCCAACACCAGCGATTTCGACACGGCCGGTGCGGGAGCCTACGACACGACCGGTCCGCTTGGCTCCAACGGCACCTGTCCGACCTGCTACGAAGACAGAAGCGAAGGCTTCATTGCGGTCTTCAATCCGAGCCTCACCACCACTAACACGCTGGTCTATGCGACCTTCCTGGGCTCGGAGCAGGGCAGCGACATCATCTACGATCTGGCCGTCATTGCAGCGGGTGAAGTTGCGGTGACCGGAAGCACTACCGTCGAACTCACGCCCCAGGCACCGGGCCGGATCGGGCCGGCGGGGAAGGGACCGCCACCTGCGCCTTTCCCGACGTCTACGGACGCCTTCCAGTCGGTGTTCGCGGGGGGGTTCAACGACGCCTTCGTCACCCGACTCGACACGACTGCGATGCCCGCCTCGGCGGTGATCTATTCGACTTTGTTTGGCGGTACCGACTTCGACGACGGCCATGCCGTCGACGTGCTGAGTGACAATGCGTTCGTCCTGGGAAGCACGGACAGCACGGATTTTCCCACTACGTCCGGGGTCCACAAGACTTCCAACACCGGCGGAGACTCGGACCTGTTCATCGCCAAATTCGATACCACCGGCCCCACGGCTTCTCCCATCGCCCCGGCCGGCCCCGGCAGCACGACGCTCATCTACTCAACCCTTTACGGGGGCACCGACTTCGAGGGGCCCGGGGGCATCGCCGTCAACCGCGCCGGGGAAGCCTGCATCATGGGAGAGACGAGCTCCAGCGACCTGACGCTCGTTAACGAGTTCCAATCGACTTTTTTCGGAGACGTGGAGAGCCCCGACCTGGCGGTGGCCAAGCTCAACAGCACCGCAACGTCCCTGATCTTCTCATCCTACCTGGGCGGTGCCTACGAGGAATTCGCTACCGGGGGAGTCGCGCTCAATCCCGACGGGGGCATGTTGATTGCGGCCACCAGCGCCACCGATTTCCTGGGAACGACGGGCAGCTTCAACCCGGACCTGACGGACAGCGGGTCACTCCCAAATCGCGGCAGAGTGCCCAGCGGCACTCAGACGGTTTTCGGCAACGACGGCATCGTGGCCCTGATCGCGGAACCGGCCGATCTGGATATCATGGTGACCGACAGCCCGGACCCGGTGTTCGCCGGGGCCAACCTGACCTACTCGGTAACCGTGCACAATTCGGGCCCCGCCGACGCCGACAATACGACGGTCACCGTCCAGATCTACCAGTCCTCTTTCGTCTCCTCCACGGGAGGCTGCATCGACAACTCGGGCCTCGTGACCTGCAATGTGGGCACCCTGGTGGCCGACCCCGGGCCCGAACCCGCACCGGCCGGGGGGGTGAGCATGGTCTCCTTCGACCTGGTCATCCAGCCGGACTCCTTCTTTGACGGATCCTCGATGGAGCACGACTTCGACGTCTCCAGTGACCGCCTTGACACGGATCTGCTGGATAACTCCGTCACGGTTGACACGATGGTCGACTTCTCGTCCGACGTCGTAGTCACAAAGACCGACGAGTTCGACCCCGTCACTCAGGGCGACAGTTTCGACTACACGGTCAGCATCACCAACAACGGGCCCTCTGGACCCTACTCCGTGGATTTCACGGACAGCATTCCTGCGGAAGTGATCTTCAATTCCTCAGTTCCGGACGACCAGAGCAAGATCTGTTTCTACGATCCCAAGAGCGAGACTCTGGACTGCTATTTCGGAGACATGGACTCCGGCGACATGCAGGACGTCACCATCAACGTCACAGCCGGCACGGGCCCGGCAACCGCGACGAACAGCGTCACAGTCACCCATGAGATGACGGACCCGGTCCCTGCCAACAACACCGCCGTGACCGAGCAGACGACGATCCTGGGTCAACCGGATCTGACGGTCGGCGTCGTCGATGACCCGGACCCGGTGGTGGCCGGAAACAATCTCACCTACAACGTCACGGTCACAAACGGTGGCACGGCTTTTGCCACCAGTTCGGTTCTGGATGTCACTCTGGACTCTGGGCTGACCTACGTCTCCGGCAGTGCGCCGCCGCTGGGCGGGGCCTCCCTTCAGGGGACTGTCGTGTGTACTCCCAGCGGACAGGACGTGTCCTGCGACCTGGGCACCATTCCCGCTCAGGGTTCGAAGCCGGTCTCGATCGTCGCAACCGTCAGCTCCGCCCAGACTTCGACACTGTCCAGCCAGTTCGACGCCTCTACAACCGACACGGAGTCGGACGATCAGAACAACGGTGCCATGGCGGACACCA
This sequence comes from Acidobacteriota bacterium, assembly GCA_965205615.1. GTDB lineage: Bacteria > Acidobacteriota > UBA6911 > RPQK01 > CBDAPI01 > CBDAPI01. The sequence goes on from CBDBHK010000024.1 coordinate 193,678, forward strand.
CGGTCACGACCGAGGCCGATCTCTCCATCACCAAGTCGGATTCCCCTGATCCCGTGATCACGGGCCAGACGCTGACCTATATGCTGACGCCAACCAATAACGGGCCCTCCGATGCAACCTTCGTGTTCGTCACCGACACCCTGCCGGCGGGAACGACTTTCCTGTCGTCCACCCCGTCCATCTGCTCCGAGGACGGAGACATCTTCTGCAACATCGGGAGCCTCACGGCAGGACAGTCGTCACCCTTCAGCATCGACGTCACCGTCACTGCTCCACCCGGGCAGATCAGCAATACGGCCAGCGTCGAGGGCTCTCAGACCGACCCGCAGTCAGAAAATGACTCGGCCGTCGAGATGACGACCGTCGATCCGGATGTGATCGCCGATCTGTCGGTAGGCGTTGCGGACGTCCCCGACCCGGTCGATGCGGGAACCGATCTCACCTACAACGTCACGGTCATGAACGAGGGTACGGGCGAGGCGACCACCTCGGTTCTGGACGTGACCCTGGACCCGGCCTTGAGTTTCGTGTCGGCCAGTGGACCGCCGCCGGCCAGGACTTCGATTCAGGGGGGGCCCCTTTGCACCCCAAGTGGAAACATGGTGTCCTGCGCGCTGGGGACCATCCCGCCCTCGGGCGGGGCTATGGTCTCTATCATCGCCTCGGTGAATCCGGGCCAGACGTCCGGGGTGTCCAGCCAGTTCGACGTCTCGACCGTTCTGGATGAGGAAGACTTCTTAAATAACACCACGACCGCCAACACGGAGGTGACGCCGTCAACGGATCTCTCGGTCACCAAGACGGATTCCGTCGATCCCGCGAAAACAGGCGGCCTGCTGATCTACACGCTGACGGCAACCAACAACGGGCCCTCCAATGCCACCGGGGTCGTGCTCGAGGATGCGCTGCCGGAGGGCGTTGCTTTCTTTTCCGCCAGCCCCTCCATCTGTACTGCCAACGGGGCCCTGTCCTGCAACTTCGGAAACCTGTCGGTCGACCAGTCCAAGCAGGTCGCCGTCACGGTTACGGTGGAGGCACCGCCGGAGACGACCCTGAGTAACACGGCTACCCTTTCGGGAGAGCAGACCGACCCCAACGGTTCCAACAACTCAGCTACGGAGCTGACCGAGGTGGAGTTAACGGCGGATCTGGAGGTGAAGCTGGAGTTTTTGCCGGAAGTGCCCTACTTCGGCCTGCCCACGAGTTTCCTGGTCAACTTTCGCAACCTGGGGCCCGACGCGGCCAACACCGGTAACGTCAGCGTTGTCTTTCCCGGAACCTTCTCCATCGACTCGGTGAGCGGGAGCATCCCCTGCAACCCCATCGGGAGCCAGGTCGTCTGCAACTTCGCGAACCTCCCTTCCGGCCAGGTGGAGAGCGTCTCGATCAACGCCACAGCCCCCCAGGGAGGCGACTTCCCGGTCGACGCGACGGTCACTTCTCTGTCAACAGATCCGGTGACGGAAAACAACACAGCCCAGGTCATGCTCAGTATACCGGGCGATATCGACCTGAAGATCGTCAAAGAGGCGGTCTTTGACATTTGTGGCGCCGGGGGACCCTGCTGGTACGAGATCGAGATTGAGAACCTGGGGAACGGCCCCTTGAACGGTGTCCTGGTAACCGACGAACTGCCGGCCGGGCTGGTGATCAACGAGCTGACGACCGAGGATCCCATTTCCTGTACGGAGGCCGAGACCTCCTTTTCCTGCGCCGACGTGTCCATCAATCCCGGAGAGGTTTTTCACCTGCTCCTCGAGGTGCAGCTGGCCGGGAGTCTGATCGGCCCGTTTGCCAACACCGTCGATGCCGAGGCGGAGGGTGATCAGGACCCGGAGAATAATTCTTCCACGGCTGCCGTCGTCGGTGCCGCGCCGGGAGACGCCAATGGGGACGGGCTCTTCAACGCGGCCGACATCGTGCTACTGACCCTGGAGAAAAAACGACGGGGACGGAGACGGCGTTTTCGAAGCTGCGGGAGGGAGCTTCCTCGGCAACCCCGCCATGGACGTCAACCTGGACGGCGTGATCAACCTGGACGACATTGACTTCCTGGTCGACCTCCATCTTCCCCCCGCCTGGCCCGGCTCCCAACAACCCCAGGTAAGAATCCCGGGATTGTCAACTCCGGTCCCAGCCCACGAACCCGAACACCAGCAACAGAAGCAGCGCTCCCGCGGCCGCCATAAGCGCATAGGGCAACTGCGTCTTGACGTGCTCGATGTGGTCCGTGGCCGACGCCATGGACGCAACGATCGTACTGTCCGAAATGGGCGAACAGTGGTCTCCGAAGATCCCGCCTCCCATCGCGGCTCCCAGGGCCAGGGGAGCGTTCAGATCCAGGACCCGGGCCATAGGAAGAACGATCGGGATCATGATGGCAAAGGTTCCCCAGGAGGTTCCGGTTGAAAACGCAATAAAACAGGCCAGGCAGAAAATCAGGGCCGGGACCAGCCCCGGGTGGAGAGCGGCCTCGGCGGCCCGGGCCACGAAGTGGCCGGTGCCCAGGGCTCTCGTGGTGGAGGCAATCGTGAAGGCCAGGGCCAGGATCACGACCAGGGGCGTGAGGCCCTTGATCCCTTCAATCAGGCTCTCACTCAACTCGGACAACGTCATGATTCCCTGGATTCGATAGGCGGTCGCACCGGCCAGAAGTCCCACGATCACGCCCCACAGAATGGCCTTTGACCCGTCTCCGGCCGTCATGTCCCCGCCACCGGTCCGGTAGAGGACCAGCGGAACCGTCGCCATCATGGCCAGCAGTGGGAGCACCATGTTCACGGCTCTCTCGGGGATTCCCTCCCCGGGCCGGATCATGCTGACCTCGGACGAGATCAGGGGTTGGGCTCCATCGGCCAGGAGTTTTCCCTCTTCCAGGGTTCTGCGTTCGGCACTGCGCATGGGGCCGGGGTTCCAGTTGAACCAGACGACGCCGCATACCAGGAGCAGGGAGAGGATAGCGTAAAAGTTCAGGGGCAGGGTGGCCAGCAGCAGGGCGACCGGCCTCTCAACCCCTTCGGCGGCCAGTAGCCCGATCACGTAGGCGCCCCAGCCATTGATGGGAATCAGAATACATTTCGGCGCACAGGTTGCATCGATGACATAGCTCAGCTTCTCGCGGGAAACCCGAAACTTGTCGTACAGGGGCCGGGCCACCGATCCGGAAACCAGCAAACCGAAGTTCGACTCCAGGAAGAGCGGCAGACTGACGGCCAGGGTCAACACCTGAACGGCGCGGCGAGTCGTGACCACGCCCTTCTCTTCAATCCACCTGATGAATCCCTGCACGCCCCCCGAGCGCTGGGTCAAAACGATCATCGATCCCACCAGAGCGCTGAAGATCAGGGTTCGGAGATTGCCGGGCTGGCTGACGGCCAGGACAAGGGCGTCCACCGAGGCGATCAGCCCGGCCACCGGGTTGCCGCCGTGGATCAGGGTCCAGCCCAGCCAGATGTACAGGCCCAGGGCGAGATAAACCTGCCTCGTCCTTATGGCCAGGGCAATGGCGACGACAGGTGGAAGTATGGAGAGCCAGCCGATTCCCTGCACCTGAATACGGTAACAGTCCGTGGTGAAAACTAGGGGCCGTGGTGAAAACTAGGGGGGCTGGCTGACGGCGTCCGTAGGGGCGACCCTGGTGGTCGCCCGCTGAACGGGCCGGCACGCGGTCGGCCCCTACGAAGAGGCCGGTTCCGTGGGCGGGGTTACACCATTTACCAGGTGGTCTGATTGTTCCAGTAGTAGCGGCCAGAGGCCACCAGCAGTCCTCCCAGCAGGACGACGGGGAAGACCTGCCTGATCTCGGGAACTCCAACCAGGAAAATCGCCATCGTACCCAGGGCAAAAATGAGGCCTCCGGGGCCGGCTGCTGGAATTTGATCTATGAGGATTCCGCGGTGCGGTCTTAGCGTTTTCATCAACTTTTCTCCTTTCACCCATATATACGTGGCGGAGCGGAAAATGTCTCAGGGCGAAAGGAGAAAAAGTCGATTTCTCAACAGGGGTTCAGGATTCCTGAATCTTGAACACCGCTGCAGCCAGCGCTCCTCCAATCAGCGGACCCAGGATGTAGAGAAGGAGATTCCCGAGAGAGCCTCCTCCTACGACCGCATCCACGAGGATGGGGCCGATGCCCACCGCCGGATTGAAAGCGCCTCCAGAGATAGGTCCCCCGGCAAATGCCGCCGCGGTGATCGTAAACCCGATCGCCAGGCCGTAAAAGGAGTTCCCCTCCGTGGCTGCGGCGGTCGCCGAGTTGAGCACCACGAGAGCCAGGGCGAACGTAAAGAGGATCTCCACCACCAGCGCCGGTACGAAAAGGACGTCACCGCCCGGCGCCGGGGCGAAGGTGCTTCCCATGATCACGAAGGCCACCAGAGCCGCGGCCACGGCTCCCGCAATCTGGGCCAGCCAATAGGGGATCAGGTCGGCAGCCGAGAGTTTGCCCCGCAGGAACACAGCCAGCGAAACCGCCGGATTATAGTGCGCTCCGGACACGTGCCCGCCCATGTAGACCATGACCATCAGCGCGGCACCGATGGCCAGCGGAGCCATGCTCACACCCCCCATGACCGTCAGACCAATCGTGAGAACCAGGAAAAAGGTACCAATGAATTCTGTCAGCAGCTTTGCCATCAAAACTTCCCTCCTGAAGACGAAATTAAGAACCCGACTTCCTCGTAGCGGAGAACCTCGACTGATCTCAGCACAAGTTTTCCACAGAGTTTACTGTCTGGAGTCTCAAGTCGAAAGTCTAATCTTGAGGTTCGCAGGTGTCTGGAACGTGAAGCCTGGAACCTGAAATCTGGAACCACGAAGTCCAGCGCCTTGCTTCTTTCATGCGGCCCAAGTAGCTTGTTCTCATGGAGCTTCTCTCTGGAACGAAGCGATCCATAATCCCGGCACTGCTCCTGTCCTGCCTGCCGCATCTGAATGGAGCTGCCTCGCCTCGGCCCGTGGAGGCCAGGAACGGGATGGTTGTTTCCGGCCACCTTCTGTCGTCCCGGGTGGGTCTCGAAATATTGGAGAATGGCGGAAACGCGGTTGACGCAGCCATTGCCACCGGCTTTGCCCTGGCCGTGAACCTCCCCTCGGGTGGGAACATCGGCGGCGGCGGCTTTATGGTCATTTACCGGGCCGACGGCGAAACCACGGCCTTTGACTTCCGGGAGAAGGCCCCCCTGGCTGCGCGTCGCGATATGTTCCTGGACGAGAACGGAAACTACGACGGCGATATCAACCACCAGGGCTATCTTGCCGTGGCCGTACCGGGAACCGTGGCCGGGCTTTTTCTCGCACATCGGCGCTTTGGAACCCTTCCGATGAGAAGGCTCATTGAACCCGCCCTTAGAATGGCCCGGGAAGGATTCGTCGTCACGCCCAGGCTGGCAGCGGATATGCGCCAAGAGGCCGCCGAATTTCGCAAGTATGCGGGCTCGGCCAGAGCCTTCCTGAAGCCGGGTGGCGCGCCCTACGGGGCGGGTGAAATCTGGAGACAGCCTGACCTGGCGCGCACACTGCGCCGTATCCAGAGACAGGGCCGCGACGGTTTCTACCGGGGCAAGACAGCGCGGCTGGTGGCCGAGGAAATGCGCACCCGGGGCGGGCTCCTCACGAAAGAGGATTTCCTCCGCTACGAAGCCACGGAACGCCGGCCGGTGCAAGGACGCTACCGGGGTCACCGCATCATTTCGATGTGTCCGCCCAGTTCAGGCGGGGTGGCGCTGATCGAGATGCTCAATATTGTGGAGGGCTTTGACCTGGTGAAGGCGGGCTATGGCTCGGCACAGCATCTGCATCTATTGGCGGAATCCATGCGCCGGGCCTTTGCCGATAGAGCCCGGTTCCTGGGCGACCCCGATTTCAACCCGGACATGCCAATCGACCGGCTGCTGTCCAAGGAATATGCCCGAAAGCTGCGCACAGGAATCAACGTCAACCGGGCTTCGGTCAGCGATCCCACCCGTTTCAACGATGCCTACGAATCGGAGGAAACGACACATTACTCCGTAGCAGATTCCCTGGGAAATGCCGTCGTCGTCACCTACACGCTGGAGGACCTCTATGGCTCCAGGATAGCCATCGAGGGCACGGGGTTTTTGCTCAACAACGAGATGGGCGACTTCAATGCGGTGCCCGGAGGGACGGACCGAGAGGGGCAGATCGGCACCGCTCCCAACCTCGTCGCCCCGGGAAAACGGATGCTTTCTTCCATGTCGCCCACGATCGTACTCAAAAATGACCGGCCCTTTCTCCTGGTTGGATCGCCCGGGGGGAGAACGATTATCAACACCGTCTTTCAGCTGATCGTCAATGTCGTCGACTTCAACATGGATATCTCGGAGGCCATCCATGCGCCCCGTATTCACCACCAGTGGCTTCCCGATGAATTGAGATTCGAACCCTTTGGGTTCTCGGCCGACACTCTGCGCCTGCTTCGCGACATGGGGCACGAGATCTCCCCATTCGAGACATCCCGCTCACAGGGCCGCGCCATGGGCATACTGATCGACCCGGACAGCGGTTTGTTTCGGGGCGCCTCAGACCCGCGAAGCTGGGACGGTGCCGCTGTGGGCTATTGAGGTCTTGCCATGTCGCCCAACCCCCCTGATTCCCGCGGCTACCACTTCAGTGCCGACGATTTCCGCCGTTACGGCCATCAGACCGTCGAATGGATTGCCCGCTACATGGAACAGGTCGCGAGTTTGCCGGTTCTTTCGCCGGCCAGACCCGGAGACATTCGATCCCGGCTCCCCGAGTCGCCACCCGAACATCCAGAGAAAATGGACGAGATCCTGGCGGATCTGGACCGCATCATCGTGCCCGGGTTGACGCACTGGCAGTCTCCCGGCTTCTTTGCCTTTTTCCCGGGCGGCAGCTCGGCCCCGTCCGTCCTGGGCGAAACCATCTCGGCCGCGTTGGGTGTGCAGGGCATGCTCTGGATTACGAGCCCGGCCTGCACCGAGTTGGAAACTCACGTCACCGACTGGACGGCCATGATGCTGAATCTGCCCCGCAAGTTCTTCTCGACGGGACGAGGAGGGGGCATGATTCAGGATTCCGCTTCCAGCGCCACGCTGTGTGCACTGCTGGCCGCTCGAGAGCGCCAGACCGAAGGGCGGACGAACCGGTCCGGAATGGCCGCCGGCAGGGGGTTGGTCGCTTACGGGTCGACCCAGACACATTCCTCGCTGGACAAGGCCGTTCGCATAGCGGGGGTCGGGCAGGACCACCTGCGGAAGATCGAGGTTGATCACAGATTTGCTCTGCAGCCCGGCTTGCTGGAAGAGGCGATCCGCCGGGACCTGAAACAGGATCTCGTCCCATTCCTGGTGTGCGCCACGCTGGGGACCACTTCCTCGACGGCTTTTGATCCCGTCAAGCCAATCGGTGAGATCTGTCGGAAGTACGGACTCTGGCTCCACGTCGACGCCGCCATGAGCGGCAGCGCCGCAGTCTGTCCCGAGTTTCGCTGGCTCAATGAGGGCCTGGAACTGGCGGACAGCTACTGCTTCAACCCGCACAAGTGGATGCTCGTTAACTTCGATTGTACCTGCTTCTACGTGGCCGAGCGGGCCGATCTGGTGCGATCGTTGAGCGTGGTTCCGGAGTACCTCAGGAATCCGGCCTCAGAAGCCGGCGGGGTCATCGACTACCGGGACTGGCAGATCCCGCTGGGCCGGCGGTTCCGAGCACTCAAACTGTGGTTCGTGATCAGAAGTTACGGGATTGAAGGCCTTCGGCACCATATCAGGGAGCACGTGCGCCTGGCTCAGATCTTCCGGGGCTGGGTCGAGGCGTCGGAGGATTTCGTGCTGGCTGCACCCGCACCCTTGAACCTGGTGTGTTTCCGCCACAGAGGTGGTGACGAGGTGACTCGGGAAATCATGGACCGGGTCAATGGCTCCGGAAAAATCTACCTGACCCACACCCGCCTCAACGGGGACCTCGTCCTGCGCGTGTGCATCGGTCAAAGTGCTACCTCCCTGGAACATGTGGAGAACGCCTGGGAACTCCTCACTGGCGCTGCGGCGGACTGACAGCGCTGAAGCGTCCTTCCTCCACCTGAACGCCGGCCTTGAAATAGAGAAAGGTCTGCGGGTGCGGGCGGACCCGTGATCCCGGGGTGATGATCCCCACCAGGTTGAGCGGATCGGCGGCGGATATTCGAATCAAATCCTCCCCGGGAGGCGCACGGCGTACGGCCCGCAGGGCGTCTACGGCCTCCGGCACCGCGAACTGCTCCCCGGCAAATCCGGAAACAAACCGCCCCGCCCGGATCCTTCCCCGGGCCTCCAGAGAACGAAAAACCCGGACCAGGTCTCTCCAGGCGGGCACAAAGGTCTCCCGTTTCAAGATATCCCTGAACACAACGCCCCATCTGCGCAACAGCAGCCAGGCAAACCACTCCAGGTCGCCGGACAGACCGGAAGTGGACTCTTCCGGACTGCGGACCGGCCCCGGGGGTCGGATGAGGGTCCATCGGCCGCTGGACAGGTTTTTCTGGCGCAGGCGCTTGCGGGCAGGACATCGGTTCCCTCCCCCTCGCTGTTTGGGATCGATCAACGCCCTCAGGGTGGCGAACCCGTCAGCAGTCACGACACCCGCCGCAACGAGTTCCCACAGACCCGATTCGACTTCGACAGGAAGCAGACCGGTTAGACCAACCAGGTCGTTGAAGAACAAGGCTCCGGAGCTCTGCAACCGGCCCGCCACCTCCCGGGCTGCGTGGGAGAGGCCGTTGTCGTCCTGCCCGTCATGACCCGTCCCTCCGGGATTCTGCTCGGAAAGAGCCAGAAACCGGTGCAGGTGTTTTCGGCGCAGAAACGCCAGGGGGGCAATCTTCGAAGGCCTGGTGCGCCGGGGGACGCCACGCCGGCTGCCCTTTCGTTCCCGATACAGACGACCCCAGGTGAAATGGCCGGAGAGACACAGCGAATCCAGGGATTGGGGGGAATAGTCGGGGACTCTGGCCGGCAGCAGGAAGGTCTCCCAGCCCGAGGCCGGCGCCTCAAAGCCCTGCAATTGCTCTAGAACAGCATTGACCCCATCCTGCCCGTGCAGGCCGGTCCCGGGTGACACCTTCTGCCATTTGAACAGGAATCTCATGAAGTCGGCGGGGGTCACCGGCTGGATTTCCCGGCGCAGCCTTCCCAGTGTCAGGCGGTGGATCCTGGCCAGCAGCGTACGATCACACCACTCGAGGCTGTCGACTCCCGGAGTGAAGCTGCCCCTCAGGACCTGTCCCTGGGCTTCCAGGGCCAGCGCCGCCTTGTGCACCTCTCGGTCACTGAGACTCAGGGCTGCCCCCAGTTGCCGTTCGGTCAAGGGTCCACTGCATTCCGCCAGCGCGCGGACCAGTTCCCTTGCGGCCGCGGCCCGATCCAGTTCCCGGTCCCTTTTCCACTGGGCTGCCTGGACCGCAGAGTCATCCCACAGTTCGGGTGGGCGCATCCCCGGGTGGGCCGTCAGAACCAGCTGGAGGCGCTCGGTGGCGGCCACCATCTGATTTCCGCCGCCGGTTTCCACGAGAACAGCCCTGCCGTCGGCCAGGAGTTCCTGCAGCAGAGTCGGCACCTGGGACAGGTGCTCCGGGCTCAGCAGCGCCAGGGTCAGGAGCGCGTCGTGCACTTCATCGAGATCGCGCATGAGAGGCCAGGCTTCTTCTCGCACCCTGGCGATGGCTTTTGGGTCCAGGGCCGCCAGATCGCCCGCCTGTTCGGGGAGAATGCTGCGCCGGGCCATGACAGCCCTGGCTCTCCTTTCCTCCAGAGGAGCATCATCCAGAAACGCATAGGGATGGGCGTTCAGAATCTGGTGGCTCAGAGGCGACGGTTCGCGGGTGTCGATGGCCAGGCATTCGATGGCTCCGGACTCGATGCCCCTGAGAAGCTCCTGGAGGCCGGCCAGATCCATGGCGTCGGTCAGACAATCCCGCACGGTTTCTCTGACAAGGGGGTGATCCGGAATCTCAATGTCCCCGTGAATGTGTTCCTGGCAGGCTGCCTGCTCCGGAAAGACGGCGGCCAGCAAATCATCGGAGCGAAACCTTTGCAGGGGGGGCGGAACTTTGCGTCCACCCGAAAACCTGCTGACCTGGAGGGCACGGGTCGCCGTCCAGCGCCACCTGGTGCCGAACAGGGGTACGGCCAGGAGGGCCTGGATCAGGACCTCTCGAACAGTTGCCGAAGTGAGGAACGCAAAAACGCTGTCCAGTGGAAAGCTGTGCTGGTCGCTCAGGGATATGACGATTCCATCATCGGTGGCGGCGGCCTGGAGCTCGAAGTTGAAGGACCGGCAAAAGCGCTTTCGCAGTGCCAGGCCCCAGGCCTTGTTAATGCGGCTTCCAAAGGGTGCGTGCAAAACAAGCTGCATGCCGCCTCCCTCGTCGAAAAACCGCTCCGCCACGACCCGGTTCATGGTGGGCATCGCCGTCAACCCTGCCCGCCCGGACCGCAAGTAGGCCACCACCTGCTCGGCCGCGCTTTCCGAACACCCGCACTCGGTCATGAGACGAGTACCGGCCTCGTTTCGGGGCAAGGTAGACACCTCCTCCTCGCGCAAGTCTGAGACGCTGCGGCTCAACTCGACCGTGCGACCCGGTGCTTCGCCCCGCCAGAACGGAATTGTGGGAGGCATTCCACTGGCGTCTTCAACCCGCACGACTCCGGCCTCCACGCGGCGAATCCTCCACGAGGTGTTACCCAGCAGAAAGATGTCTCCACGGTTGCTCTCCACAGCGAAATCCTCGTCCAGATTTCCGACAATGGCTTCGTCCGGGTCCGCTTTGACCAGATAGGTGGCATTCTCGGGGATCGCTCCGCCCGACGTGATCGCCAGCAACTGAGCCCCACGCCGCCCCTTGACTTTACGATGAATGCGATCTCGATGAACGGGGGCCTTACGTCTCCCTTTCCGGGTGGCGATGCCTTCAGAGAGCATGCACAGCAGTGCCTCGAAATCCTGTTCGCTAAGTGCCCGGTAGGGAAACGCCCGGCGCACAGTCTGCAGCAGTGCTCCCTCTTCCCATTCGTTCATCGAAACAGCCGCCACCAGGTGCTGCGCCAGGATGTCCAGGGGCCCTTCAGGTATTCGAATGCTGTCGAGTTCCCGGCGCGCCATCGATCGCAGCAGCGCCGAGCACTCGACCAGGTCATCGCGCGTGGTCGGAAAGAAAAAGCCCCTGGGCCGCCCCTTCAGAAAATGCCCCGATCGACCGACCCGCTGCAGGGCCAGCGCGATGGAACGGGTGGAGCCGATCTGGCAAACGAGGTCTACCGAGCCGATGTCGATGCCAAGCTCCAGGGAGGCGGTCGCCACCACCACCCTGAGGCTCCCCTGCTTGAGCCGGCGCTCCGCGTCCAGCCGGATCTCTTTAGCCAGGCTCCCATGGTGGGCTGCCACCCGCTCAGGTCCCAGACGTTCCGTCAATTGCTGGGCCAGTCTCTCGGCCAGGCGGCGTGTATTCACGAAGACCAGGGTGGTGTCATGGCTTTCAATCAGCAGCGAAAGTCGATCGTAGATTTCCTCCCAGATCTCGTGGGTGGCCATTGCTCCCAGCTCGATCGGCGGGACCTCAATCCGCAGGTCCATAGTCCGCGCGTGACCACTGTCAACGATGCTGGTGGGACGTTCGCCTGACAGGAACCGGGCAATCCGGCGGATGGGCTTTTGTGTTGCCGACAAACCGATCCGCTGAAGAGGATGCGCCACCAGCTCATCGAGAAACTCCAGGGAAAGAGCCAGGTGGGACCCTCTCTTGTCTCGAGCCAGGGAGTGGATTTCGTCAACGATAACGGAACCGGCGGTCTTTAACAGGTCGCGGCCCCGGACGGTGGTCAGGAGTATAAAGAGCGACTCCGGGGTCGTGACGAAGATATGTGGAGGCCTATCCAGCGTTTTTCGCCGCTCACTCTGGGGAGTGTCCCCGGTGCGGACGCTCACGCGGATCTCCGGCAGGTCGAGTCCCTGCGACCGGGCCAGCTTCTGGATCTCCCCCAGGGGCTCCAGCAGGTTGGCTCCGATGTCGTTGGCCAGGGCTTTGAGAGGAGAAACATAGACGACACTGGTCTCCTCGCCCCGACGGCCCGCCAGTCCCAGCCGCACCAGCTCGTCGATGGCGGACAAGAACGCGGCGAGCGTTTTCCCGGAGCCGGTCGGGGCTGCGATGAGAACGTTGTGATGGTCCTGGATCAGGGGCCAGCCTTCCTGCTGGGGCGGACTTGGTCCTTCGAAGCGGCTCTCAAACCATTGCTTTACCAGAGGGTGGAAGTCCATGGGGTCGGTTCTCCCGGGAGTCGAAGACACTAGTGTGCTGTCCGAGAAATTCCTGTTGTTAACATTGATCGATGGATCTTTGAGCTCTTTCGACCTTGTCTAAGATCGAAGTAGCGTTGGCCCGCCACTTAAAGGGCTTGGCCAGGTGTTGGTTATGCACTCGAATATATCTTCGTATTTCGTTCCTCAACTCTTGAACACTAGTGAAAGAGTTGCGGTAAAGGGAACGCCGCTCAAGCTGTGAAAACCAGGTTTCGACAGCGTTTAACCAGGAAGCACTGGTAGGAGTAAAGTGGAGATGAAAACGTGGGCGTCGTAGGAACCAGTTTCGGATTTTCTGGGTCTTGTGAGTGCTCGAGTTATCGAGAATGAGGTGAACGTCCAGATCTGGATGGACGACTTGCTCGATCTGACGTAAGAAGGCTAAAAACTCTATGGCCCGATGCCGTTTCGTGATTCGGCCCATTACTTCACCGGTGGCCACGTCGAAGGCGGCAAACAGACTGGCCGTCCCGTGGCGTTTGTAATCGTGGGTTCTGCGTTGGACCTGCCCGGGTTTGAGCTGAAGCATGGGCTGGGTTCGGTCCAGAGCCTGAATCTGAGTTTTTTCGTCTACAGACAAAACCAAAGCGTTGTCGGGCGGGTCCATGTACAGGCCCACCACGTCGATCACCTTCTCGGCGAAATCAGGATCGTTGCTGATCTTGAAAGAGCGAATCCGGTGGGGCTTAAGATCTGCGGCTTTCCAGATTTCAGTCACCTGATGTTTGCTGACTTGGGCATACTCTGCCATGAGGCGCAGGCTCCAATGAGTCGATTCCCTGGGGATGGTCTGCACGGTGGCCTTGAGAATTTTTCGTACCTTCGCTGGCGATAGTCGCCGTGGTCGACCCGAACGGGGCTGATCCTCCAACCCTGATAGCCCCACCTCAAGGTAGCGCTTTCGCCACTTCTGTATGCTGCCCAGGCGCTTGGACAGCCTTTGGGAGACCTCAATTGCTGTGAGTCCGTCCCCGCACAGTAAGATCATCTGGGCTCGCTCGGCGAGGATTCTTTTGGTGTTGGAGGCCCGCAGCCAGGACTGTAGAATTGCTTTGTGTTGTTGGGGTAGATCGAGTCGAATATGTGGTCTTGCCATGCCCAAGGATAGAAAAGTACCCTGACTGTTAACTACAAGAACTTTCCGGACAGTACACTAGTTTACTTTAACAGTGACTCTCGGCGCCGGCGGCCGGTCAGTGCTGATTGTCACAGTCGTAGGGGCCTCCTGAATGCGAAAATTGTTGCCAGGGTTAACAGGTGACGTCATGGGCCAGAATGAACAGCAGCCGGGTCAGGAAAGCAATCCCCCGGTAGAGCCTCCGGAGACGAGCGAAGTCAATCTCCGCACGTTGACGGTCGCGGCCGCACTGTCGGCGATCTGCGCCCTGAATTCCTCTATTCTGGGGCTGGGTTTGCTCCAGAGCTGGGCCTTTACCCTGGCGGCAGTGGCACTCCTGTTGCTGAGAGTTCTGCTGGGCCGCCAGCGAGTCCAGTCCGAGCAGCCGAAGTCCCTTCTGGCCCAGGGGGCCATGATCCTGCCGGCCCTCTCGGTTTTGCTGGTGTTGTCGGTAAGTCGAGAACTAACTGGTTTACACTTCGCTCTGGCCACCCTGGCTGTGCTGTGTGCCTTCCTCCCCAGTCGCGACATTATCTACATCGCCTTTGGAGTCCTCCTCCTGTACTTTCTGGTGCAATTTGACGCCGAGCTGGCCGGATACTGGAATTCGCTGGCTGTGGGAGTGTTCCTGGCCGCATCGCTGCGCTTTGGATACGACCTCGCCGCCCATCGCCCGGCGCCGGCATCGGGAACCCTGGAGCGTCTGTCGGAGGATGTTGACCAGCTTCACGCGTACTTCCATACCCACTTCGAGAAGGCAGTCAAGGAGTCGGGAGGCTGTGTCATGACTCTCACGCCCGCCGGTCGGATCGTTCGTGTCAGCAGCGATTTTGACGAGCTTACTGGTTGCGAGGGCGACGAACTTCAGGATTCTAATCTCCGAAACGTCGTGCTCGACGATGACGTCCCCGCACTGGAGGAGGCGCTGGAGGGCGCCGGCCTGAACGAATCTGCGATCACGGAAGCCAGCTTTACCGGCGGCGACTCGGCCTCTCCCAGAATGGAGCTGACTTTCATTCCGATCGTATCCAGAAACCAGGTCAGGGAGATTTCAGTGATCGTTCGGGATCCGTCACGGGAGAACCATCTGCGCGACAAACTGGAGGATAGCCGTCGCCGCTTCGACATGGCGGCTCGCGGAACCAACGACGGCATCTGGGAGTGGAATCTTCGTAACAACACGCTCTATTTCTCACCCCGCTGGAAATCCATGCTGGGCTTCGATGAAGAGGAAATTGGAGACAGTCTGGACGAGTGGCTCGACCGGGTACATCCAGAAGACCGGCGACCGTTGAAGATCACCCTGACTTCGCTGGTCCAGGGACCCAACGAACGTCTCTCGGCGGAGTACCGGATCCAGCATCGAAACGGGAATTATCTCTGGGTCCGATGCAGCGGTCTGGCGGAGCGGTCCGAAAACGTGCCGATCCGCATTGTGGGCTCCCAAACCGATATCACCAGCTTCAAAGTCACCGAGGAACAGCTGCAGCACGACGCTTTGCACGATCCTCTCACAGGTCTGGCGAACCGGGCCCACTTTCAGGAAAGACTCGCCCGGGCTCTGGAGCGGACAAAGCGAAACAAGGCTTTTCACTTTGCCCTTCTCTTCCTGGACCTGGACAAGTTGAAAATGGTCAACGATACATTCGGCCACGACGCCGGAGACCGCCTGCTGGCGGAAACCGGGCGAAGGCTGCAGTCCTGTGTGGGGCCTGCGGATCTGGTGGCTCGCGTGGGCGGCGACGAATACACCATCCTGTGTGAAAGAGTCCACAAGGACAGGGACGCTACTCGCATTGCCGAGAGGATATGCTCACGTTTCAAGGAGCCCTTCCAGGTTTCGGATCAGGAGGTCGACCTCTCGGCCAGCATAGGAATCGCCTTGAGCGCGTACGGGTACGATCGCCCCAAGGACATGATGAGCGATGCCGATGCGGCCATGTACCGGGCGAAGCTGGCCGGCCCGGGAGGTTTTCGGGTCTTCGATCAGGAAATGCGGGCCCAGTCCAGGGAACAGCGGAACCTGGAAAGCGATCTCGATGAGGCTCTGGACCGTGGCGAGTTCACGGTCTACTACCAGCCGATCGTCAGGATCGAGAGCTCCGAGATCGTCGGCTTTGAAGCACTCGTCAGGTGGCGCCATCCGAAAAAAGGACTGCTGGAGCCGAAAGACTTCGTACCCCTGGCTCGCGAGTGTGGACTGGCGACGGATCTGAACTGGTGGGTTTTGGATGAGGCCTGCCAGCAAGTCCAGGTATGGAACAGACTCATTCCCAGATCGGAGGCCCTCTGGGTCAGTGTCAATATCGAGGCCAGTATGCTGAGTCAACCGGACCTGGTCAGCCGGTTGCAGGAGAACCTGGCCAAAACGAGCCTGGATCCACTCTGCCTCAAGCTCGAGCTGCCTGAGACCCCCGAGAAAGGCGAAGGCGTCGAACGCCTCCTGCAGGTTCAGAAACTCGGGGTCGGGGTCCAGTTGGATGACTTTGGAACCGGGTATTTCTCGCTTCATCATCTCCATCAACTGCCCATCGAGGCCATCAAGATCAATCGCAGCCTGGTGGGGCGCATCGGTGAAGAGAGTACGACCAACCTGGTCGAGGCCATGGTACGCCTCAGTCACTCCCTGGGAGTTGCGGTAATTGCGGAGGGCATTCAGTCGGCCGAGCACGCCGCCCTGCTCCGCAGTTTGAAGTGCGAATACGGTCAGGGCAGCCTCTACTCGATGCCTGCCAGCAAGAGTCAGACAGAACGCAGACTTGTGAACCTGTACGGCTACCGGAGCCAGGCAACCCAGCAGGATCTGATCGCCGTCGGATAGGTAAAGCGTCCAGCTCACCGGTGAGAAACGGCAGGCTTACGCCTTGCCGTTCTGTTAATCTCAGATTCATGATTCGAGTACTGCAGGTCGGCCTCGGGCCGATCGGACTGAGTGTGACGCGCTACCTGTTCGAGCATGCGCGGCTGCTTATCGTCGGCGTCGTCGATATCGACCCCGCCATGCAGGGGAAGGATGTGGGCGAGCTGGCTGGCCTTGACAACCTGGGCGTCGCCGTCAACGAGGATCTCAGCCCCTACCCGAGCGATGGGGTGAACGTCGCGGTCGTCACCACGACCTCATCGCTGGAGCGGACTTCTCCCCTGCTCTTCGAGCTGCTCGAGCGCGGTTGGAACATTGTTTCGACCTGTGAAGAGCTCTCCTTCCCCTGGCTGGCCCATCCCGAGCTCTCCAGGCAACTGGACGCAGAGTCGAAGCGACAAGGCGTGTCCATCCTCGGCACGGGCATCAATCCGGGATTTCTCATGGACCTGCTTCCCATCGTCATGAGTGGAGTCTGCAGTCACGTCGAGAAAGTCCAGGTGGAACGAGTTCAGGATGCCTGTTTGAGAAGGGTGCCGTTCCAGCTCAAGATTGGTGCCGGAAAGAAGCCCGGCGAGTTCAGGGACCTGGTCTCGAGGGGGCTGCTGGGCCACGTCGGCCTCACCGAGTCTCTTCACATGGTTGCCGGCTGCCTGGGCTGGACCCTCGACCGGACCACGGATGAGATCGAACCGGTTGTGGCTACTTCCCCGTTTCTTCTGATAGATCGGGAAATCCCGGCCGGACGAGTTTCGGGGCTGCAGCAGATCGGATCCGGCATGCGAGGCGGGCACGAGGTCATCCGCCTGGTCTTCAGGGCCAACATGGGGGAACCCCGTTCCTTTGATCGAATCCGGATGTTCGGAACGCCCCCCATCGACTTCCTGGCCGAGGGGGGGATCAATGGAGATGTCGGCACGATTGCCATCACCGTGAACTCCATTCCTGTTCTCTGTGAGGCACGCCCCGGTCTGCTCAGCATGGCCGACCTGCCGCCCGTTACCTGGTTGGATCCGACCGGCGGCTGACGAGCACGGCCCGACGTAGGGGCGACCCTGGTGGTCGCCCGTCCAGCGGGCCGGCACAAGACCGGCCCCTGCGTTGAGCTTTGATCGGGCCACAAACCGGCTCAGCTGCCCAGGGGTGCTGTATAACGGGCCGATTGGCCCGGAGATTCAACGACCTCGACACTGAGGGTCTCCAGTCTTTCCAGCTCCTCATCCGCAAGTTCTCGCTGGATGGACTGGAAAACGTGGAGGGCGAGCATCTCAGACGTGACGTTGGCCACGTCGAGCAGCACCACATCCCGGGTGGGCAGTTCGAGCCGTTCGTCGCCAAACCGGATCCGAGTGGACTTCTCGCCACTTTCAACGGTGAGGTGAGAGTTCTGGAGCGGGACCAGCGACCGGTGATTCAGAGTGTTCTTGATCGTTTTCAGGATATCCTTCACGGCCCTGAAGTCAATGACCAGGCTGTCCTCGTTCAACCGGCCCCGGAACTCCACAGACAGCTGATAATTGTGTCCGTGCTGGCCTTCCATCACTTCTCCGTATGTAGAGATGTGGGCGGCCGAGAAGTTCAAGTCCTCCCGGTAGATCCGAACTGAATACCTGCTTTGCCCGCTTGAATCGTTCACAAGTGACCCCCAGTGTACGTTAAAAAAGGGCACAGTCTACTGTGTCGGAGAACGATGGCTCCCCCGGCTTCCGCCAGGGGCTCTGATTTCCCGGCCGACAGAGCGATCAGAGCCGGGTGCGGGAGCGCCCGGGACGAACATCTGGCCGATCTGCTCAGATTCATCCACCCCCGGCTTCCGCCACGGACTGCTAAAAATCAAAGAGGACGGTAAATCCCCCCGACCGCCCCGGGGCGAGAGTGGCGCGCGAGTCGGGACTGGCGGGATAGTCCTTGTCGAGGAGGTTCCTCAGTTCGCCGACCAGGGTGGCAACCGACCCCAATCGGATCCTCCCCAGCAAGTCAAAGCGGGCGTGTCCCGGAGTCGCAACCTCGGTCGGGCCAGCCCTCTCATCCCGGTCAACGAGCGTCGATCTCAGCTCGATTTCGGCTCTTTCGTAAATCCGCTTCGAGACCAGCACGCTCAGATTGGGCGCCGGAATATCGGCCAGGGGATCCTTCTCCTCACTCTCTCCTTGCAGCCACTGGCCGCCCGCTCCCAAACCCCAGCCGCGGGACAGGCTGAAACGAGCTTCCAGTTCGATGCCCCGAATCAGAGCCTGGCCTCGATTGCGAAAAAAGAATGTGTCCGGCTCGGTCTCGAAACGTTCGATCAGATCATCGATACGATAGCGGTACAGATAAAGAGCCAGGACTCCTGACTGGAAGGTGTAACGAGCCGAAAGATCGTACTGGGTGCTCGTCTCTGCCTGGAGGAAAGGGTTGCCTGTGACCAGGCCCCGACCGCTCAGGCCCCGGAAGTAACGATCCGAAAGACCAGGGTCTCGAAAGCCCCGGGAAACCTGCCCGGAGACGGCGAAGCCACCCGGGAAATCCAGGGTCAACGAGCCAAAGCCCGAAAAGGCTGAATCGGAGGTGGTCAGATCTCCAAAACTTCCACCCTCGTTGTGGCTCGAAACATGATCGAATCTGACGCCGCCCGCAAGGGTCAGCAAACGGCTCAGGGCAACCTCAGCACTGGAGAAAAGGGCAGCGCCCAGATCTCTCGCGCTTTCAATCGCCGTTTCTGTTTCGCTCGACACGAGTGCACCGGAAGCGTCAAAGACCTGCTCCGTTCCCACGGCCCCCAGACCGAATCGACCCTTGACGTCGAGACCGAACTCGAGCCGGGCACGACTCAAAGGCTTGATTCCGAGAGCGCGGAATCCGAAGTCGGAGGCTTCCACGTCGGAGGTGGAAAGGCTGCGCCCCTCACCGCCTTGAAAAGGGCGGTCCCGGGAGGTGACCAGCCCATACTGTCCAACGAAAAAGTCCATTTTCAGCCGCGACAACCCGGAGAAAGGCGGAAACTCATAAGTCGCAGTCAACCGGTTCGATCCCTCCTCGGGGTAGTAGAACCGGTCCGTCGACGAGTTGGTCCGCGGCCGTCCGATATCCCGTCCCAGGTCGGTTTGCCAGGCAAGCGTCAGGAGACCATCGGAGAGGCGGTGGGTCGTGGCGATGTGAACATTCCTGTTCTTCGCACCCGAGTTCGTGATTTCCCCCCGGGGGCTCTGATAGTCCTGGAACTCGCTCACACTGCCTTGCACCAGGTAGGCCCACTCCTGGAACCCCTGGGAGATCTGTGCGCCCCCGGTCTGTGAAGGCACTCCAAATCCGGCTCCCGCCATGAGGCGGAAGTTCAGGTCCTGGTCCAGTGTGGGGCGTCTGGTCCTGACGTGAATCACCCCGCCGAAAGCATCGGAACCGTAAGCCACCGAACCCGGCCCCCGAGCCACCTCGACACCCTCCAGGAGAAACGGATCGACGAAGGACAGGCTGGGACCGGCCCGCCTCTCCGTAGTGACTCTTCCACCGTCCATGAGGACAAGGGTCCGGCCTCGGGCCAGACCGCGAATCGTTGGAACCGCGGCATGGCCCTCGGAGATCCGGTCAACACCCGGAAGTCCCCACAAGACGTCCACGACCCGTGCGGGTTGTTCCATCTCCAGTTCAGCAGCGGTGAAGACTGACTTTGCGTTGGCGCTCGGAACCTCAATGTTGGGAGTCACGCCCGACGTCACGGTTACCTCATTTTCCGCCATGGCCGCTAACGTCACCGGGATGACACCGTCATCGGGGATCTCCCGGATCAGAACCGGAGCCAGGTACCGACCATTGGAAAGGACCACGAGCACCTGGAACGGGGTACGCGGGAGAGGATTCCAGCGGAAGCGGCCGGCAGCGTCCGTTCTCGCGCTGCCGGAGTGCCCGAGGATCGTTACCGTAGCGTTGGCAACACCCTGTCCGTTCATCAGTACGATGCCCTCCTCCGCCTTGAGATCGGTGACGGAGAGGAGGAACAGAAGTAGGGGAACTCGCCTCATCATGGTCAATCCGTGCACTCCGCTGCTCGGGCCGGGTCCTGACAGCCGGTGGTGACGATCCCACGGGCTCCCAGATCTTCAGTGTACGTCAGAAGCACAGCAATCCGTGAGCCGGGGGGCAGGCGTGAGCAGAGTTCCCATCCGGCACGCCGGAGTCGTTGTATGATGGGACTTCCCCGCCCGCAAACGGGCGGCCCGATTGGCCTCGGTCGCGAGGAGCGAGGCCGGAAGGTAGAAACATGGCACTCAGGCAAACGGGGGGCTCGGTCGTCTGTCGCTCCTGCGGCCTGCTGGTGGGC
Source organism: Acidobacteriota bacterium (assembly GCA_965205615.1). Lineage (GTDB taxonomy): Bacteria > Acidobacteriota > UBA6911 > RPQK01 > CBDAPI01 > CBDAPI01. The sequence continues at coordinate 214,273 of CBDBHK010000024.1, forward strand.
GTCAACGACACCACCTGCTACCACTGCGGCAGCAACTATCCCGGTCTGTGGGGCTTTGCGCCGGCGCTGCGGGGCCTCGGAAGCGATCTGGGCTTTACCAATATCGTCATGGGCTCCTGCATTCTCCTCTATGTTGCCGCTCTGGCTCTGGACCCGGGCGGAATCGGTGCCGGGGGGCTGCTGCGAATGTTGTCTCCAAGCATCAAAGCATCGTTCCTGCTTGGCTCCAGCGGGTCTCTGCCTGTCTTTTATCTGGAGCGGTGGTGGACCGTGCTGAGTGCGGGTTGGCTGCACGGCAGCCTCCTTCACATCGCCTTCAACCTGATGTGGGTCCGGCAGCTGGCACCCGTGACCGCCGAGATCTACGGTCCCGGACGGATGATCGTGATTTACACTCTTGCTTCCGTGCTGGGCTTCACTCTGAGCAGCGTGGCCGGCCTGTTTCTGGGAAGCGCTCCCTACACGCTGGGCGCCTCGGCCGCCATCTTTGGGCTTCTCGGCGCCCTGGTTTACGCGGGCCGGCGGGGCATTGCTTCCCAGATCAGCCGCCAGGCACGGACCTACGCCGTGGTCCTGTTTGTCTTCGGTCTGGTCGTTGACGGGATCGACAACTGGGCCCACGCCGGCGGATTCGCAGGAGGATTTGCAACAGCCGCTTTCCTGAATCCTCTGCTTCCCGAGCGTTTGAATCACCTGGCGGCAGCGGGGATCTGCCTGGCCTTGACGGCAGGTGCCATTGTTCTTTCTTTCCTGACCGGACTCAAACACGTTTGAAACGGGTACTGGAACCAATGCCGGGACGACGTCGCTTCTCCCTTTATTCGATGCCGCTCTGGTGGGGGGTGCTCGTGCTTCCTGGAGCCTCGCTGCTGGCCCAAAGCGACTGGATCGAAGTGAGGAGTCCGCACTTCACGCTGGTTTCCAACGCCGGCGTCGAAACCGCCAGCGACGCCGTTCTCCAGTTTGAACAGATTCGGCACGCTTTCCGCCAGGCGCTCCCCCAGGCCAGAACCGACCCCGGACAGCCTATCGTGGTCCTGGCTGTCAAGGACGAGGCGTCCCTGCAGGAACTGTTACCCCAGTACTGGGAGCGAGCCGGTTCGCTCAAGCCCACGGGTGTGTTTCTGGCCGGACCGGAAAGGCACTATGTGGCCCTGCGCCTGGACGTCCGGGGGAAGACGCCGTACCGCACTCTTTATCATGAGTACTTTCACTTGCTCCTGCGAATCAATCATCCCCGTGTTCCCCTGTGGCTCAGCGAGGGGCTGGCGGAATTCTACGGTCACACTCGCATTTCTGAGGATGACATTGCGGTGGGACTCCCCAGCGAGACTCACATTGCGCGCCTTCGGACTCAAGAACTCCTGCCCGCAAAAACACTGTTTCGAGTTGACCGGAAGTCCTCTTACTACAACGAGTTACTACAACGAGGCGCAAAAAGCCTCTATCTTTTACAGCCAGTCCTGGGCCCTGACTCACTACCTCATGACCGCCGGCCGGCAGGGTACGAGAAGCCGGATTGACGAGCTGCTGGGCTTCCTTTCCCAGGGTGTCCACACGGATCAGGCGGTCGAACTGGCGCTGGGGCCTTTCCACAGGCTGGAGAAGGCCCTGGCCGAGTACATCGCGCAAAACGAGTTCCGCTTTTACACCTATCCCCTGGGAGTGACCAGCCGAATGAGGCTTGTGGCTTCCCACCTGACACCATCCGAGGCCGCGTCCATCCGAGCGGCCTTCCTGGTTCGCAACGACCGGGCCGCCGAAGCCCAGACACTGATCTACAAAGCTCTCAGCATAAACCCCAACGAGGCCCTGGCCTTCGAGAGCCTGGGCTATCTCCACTACCGGGCCAAGCGCTGGCATGACGCCTTTGAAGCCTTTGAGGCCGCCGTTGACCTGCAGACGACCAGCTACCTGTCTCATTACCTTTACGCGAATCTGGCTCTGAGAGAGAAACATCAAACGGACCCGTCCTGGAAGCGGATCGAGCCGAGTCTGCGCGAGGCCATTCGGCTGCGACCGACCTTCCCCCACTCTTATTCCAGTCTTGCCCGGCATTTTCTGCGCCGCGGCGAGAAACTGGACGAAGCCCTCGAGCTGGCGGTGGAGGCCTGTCGGCTGGAGCCCAGGAACCTGCGAAATATGCAGGTGCTGGGGTATGCTCTGCTGTCTCTGGGAAGACTCAACGAAGCCGACGACATCGTGCAACGCATGCGGCGGGTGGCCGAAACGCGGGAGGAACGCAGGATTCCCGAATCCCTGGCCCGGCAAATCGAGAGCCGGGAAACGCCGACCACGCCCGACACGACGCCCGGGTGGACCTACGATTACTCCCTGGAGGAGGGCTCCGGTGGGGGCGCCGCGATACCTTCCAGCCTCATCCACGAAGTCGAGGGAAAGTTCTCCTCCGTCAAATGCACGGAGCCTGCCTATCTGGAAATGACCGTAGAGGCGAAAGGGCGAGCCCTCAAGGTGATCTCCTGGGACTATACGGCAATCGAATACATCCTCCCCCCGCTGGATGATCGATTCCACCCCTGCCGGCACCTGGATGGAAAATCCGGAACGGTCCGCCTCTTCGAGGACCGGGAAGACGGGTCGCAGCGGTTGCTGGGCGTGCTGGTTGCGAGTCCCCGCTAATCACATAATGAAACACATCAACTATTAACTTTCAAACTACTCTTGAGAAGGGTCCCACTCTCCACCGCCTGACGGCGGTGGATTCGACATGCGACTGAAGTCGCCTAAAGACCTCGCTTCGCTCGCAGGCTGACTACTCAGTGACCCGAAAATCGTCGTCTCGGGTCTCGACATCTTGGGTTTCTATATACTCTGCAACCATCGTATCGCTCACATTCCCAGTCGTCGCCACGAAGTACCCTCGTGCCCAAAGATGTCGTCCCCAAAACTCCTTGCGCAACTTGCGGTGATCTTGCAGTAGATGATGCGACGTTTTCCCTTTGATCGCCTGCATCACTCGGCTCGGCGCCAATCTCGGCGGCACATCCAACAACAAATGCACATGATCGGGTCGCACATGCCCCTTCACGATCTCGATATCCAACGATCGGCAAATCTCTCGCGTCAGATCCCGCACCTCTTTCCCGATCTCTCCTCGCAGAGCCGGCTTGCGGTACTTGGTGATGAACACAAAGTGATATCTCAGCCGATACACTGCATGCGAACTTTTCCGATACTCAGACACCTCCGCAGTGTACCCCCAAGCCTCCTGAAGGCTTCGCCTAAAGGCGAGGGGGTTCACCCATCCCAGAGTGGGACCCTAACTATCATAAAGTTACAGTACTATTGCCGCGGGTCATCCTGCTCCGGAACCGCTACAATGAGCAACTCGTGACCCCGTTTGAAGCGGCGGAGCAAGCGGTCCAGAAACGGCGTCAACTCATACAGTTTTTTCAATCGAAACTGCATGTCCAGAGTGTGCTCGGGTTTCGTCAGGTATTCACTGAGCCGGTTACCGCGGAGTCGCCAGTGCGGGCTTTGAGACCTTCGCAGAGCTTCCCTCAGGCGCAGCAGAATCGCTTCTTCTACAAGAAAGTAGAAGTTGGGAGCATCCGTCCATGTATCCTCTCCAACAATCCGGCAACCCTGGCCCCTCAACCACCGGGAGAGCGATTCCAGCGTGAAGTACTGAAGGTGCCCCGGCGTGTAGATCCAGCTCCAAAGACTCCCGACGGTCCGGTAAATGGCGGAAGCCATATTCGGCGAGTTGATCACCAGATGACCACCCGGCTTCAATTTGCTGATGGCTTCGCTAAGCACCCGCCCTGGCTCTTCCAGGTGCTCCAGCACATGCCAGCACGTCACCACATCAAACGACTTCGGGTCCAGTTCGGGCAGGCCCTGCTCTATGGGCTGCTGGACGACCTGCACCCCCAGCTCCTCCCTGGCAAAACGCGAAGGATCCTGCGCAATTTCAATGCCCAGCCCATCCCAGCCACGCCTTGCAGCCTCACCGAGAAAGAATCCATAGCCGGAACCGATATCCAGGAGTCGCCCCGGATGGGCCCGGTACCCGGTGATGATGTCCATCCTCCGGGCGCCCAGATACTCAAACCATTTGCGGTTTTGAGCCAGATAGCTTTCGCTGTACACGTAACCGTAGTACCGGGCATTCTCACCGGCCGACGGCAAAGGGAAGACGAAGACCTGGGAGCAGGCCCGGCAGCGGTGATACCGGAAGTTCATTTTCTGAAATAACTCGGAGGTATCCGGGCTCCGACACAGGGAACAGCCTGGCCTGATCATCCCAGTCATTATGCCGGGTGCCGCCGCAACCCGCAGCCGGGTTGTGGCAGAATGTTGCCTATGGCCTGGCTCCGCAAAGAAGGCAAGTTTCCCCCGGCCCTGCTGGCAGCTTTCGCGGTTGTGGCGATCCTCCTGGTGATTTCCGTGGCGCTGGGGGTCCGGCTCTTCCAACTCGAGAAGAAACTCGACAATCAGGCCCTGAAGGTCGAAAGAGTGGCGGCCATGGCCACCGCAGCCGGGCAGGAGGCGGCGGAGGCCCTTCAGCGAGCCTCTGCTGCCGAGGAGAATGCGGCTCTCGCCGCCAGCGGGCGGGATCAGGCCGAAGCACAGGCTGCCCGGGCTCAGGTGACGGCGAATCAGGCGCGGCGGGAAGCCGCCCAGTCCCGTCGCGACATGGAGAAGGTGCGAAATCAGGCGGAAACCGAGATGGACCGCCTCCATGAGGCCCTGGGGCAGATTGCAGAGACCCGGCGCACGGCTCTGGGCCTGGTCATGAACCTGGGAAGCGATGCCCTCGAATTCGACTTTGACAAGGCCCATCTGCGCCCCGAGAACCGGGAACTTCTGAGCCGTATCGCAGGCATTCTCCTGACCTCTCCGGACTACGCCATTTACGTCTACGGACATACGGACGACATTGGATCGGACAGCTACAACATGAAGCTGTCGGAAAATCGGGCCCGTTCGGTGCGGGATTATCTGGTCGAGACCGGCATCGCCTCCCAGATGATTGAGACCAGGGGATTCGGAATGACGAGACCCCTGGTAGAGGGGACTTCACCCCGGGACCGGGCTCGAAATCGCCGCGTTGAAATCGGTATCGTCAACACGCGCGTGCAGTACACGGATACGGTAAACGACACGAACAGGGAGTAATGAGCATGATGTTCAGAGGCAAAGTCTACGTCTCCGGGGTTCTCGCCGTCCTGGTGATGTCCGTCCAGGCATTCTCGTTTCAGGGTGCCGATGTTCAGATCAAGGTCATCAAGGTTGTGGATGGTGTCTATATGCTGAAGGGACAAGGGGGAAACATCGGAGTCTCCGCAGGCAAGGATTCGACCTTTGTGATCGACGATCAGTTCGCCCCTCTGACGGAGAAGATCCAGGAGGCGATCCGTGAGGTGGCCTCCCATCCGGTCGAGTTCGTCGTCAATACCCACTGGCATGGCGACCATACGGGAGGCAACGAGAATCTCGGCAAAGCGGGGGCGCTGATCGTGGCCCACGAGAATGTGCGTACACGGATGAGCGTCCAGCAGTTCATGGAAGCCTTCAACACGAGTGTTCCTGCCTCACCCAAAGAGGCCCTGCCGGTGGTGACCTTCGGCGAGGGCGTTACCTTCCACCTCAACGGGGATGAAATTCGCGTTTTCCATGTCGACCCGGCTCACACGGACGGCGACTCGGTCATCCACTTCAAGCATGCCAACGTCTTTCACCTGGGAGACCTTTTCTTCAACGGCAGTTATCCTTTTATTGACCTCGACAGCGGGGGTTCCCTGACGGGGATCCTGGCTGGAATTGACGGTGTGCTGGCGATCGCCAACGACGAATCCAGGATCATTCCGGGACATGGGGACCTGGCGACCAAAAAAGAGCTGAAGGACTACCGGGAAGTGTTGGGAACCGCCCGGGGGAGGGTCGGCAGGCTGCTGGCCGAGGGTAAGTCGCTGGAGCAGGTACTGGCGGCGCGGCCGATGGCGGAGTTTGATGACGCATGGGGAGCCGGGTTCATCAACCCCACGAGTTTCTTGAGCACCGTGTACAAGAGCCTTAAGGCTGAGAATTGAAGGTGTCGGGTCAGCAGCAGCGCTTTTTTGGTTTACCAGCGCTGAAAGCGAGTCGTTTGAGCAGCCACGCAGCGATACTGCTTGTGGGGCTGAATGCGCTGTCCGGGCTGGCTCAGACCCCCGTCCCGGCGTCTCCGAACCCCGGCACCTCAGCCCTCGAGCAGGGACCGGCCGTCGCTGCTCGTTTCCAGATCGACCATGCCCGGGTCGTAAAACGACAGGAAATCGTGTATCTGCAGCCTCCGGTGCGAAACGGCGACTACCTGCCCCTGGGCAACGGTGACCTCGGAATGCAGGTGGATCCCTTCGGTTCACAGGGTATGGGCGGGTGGATCAACAAGGTGGATATCTGGCTCAAGCGACACAACGACCCCGCGAATCCCCTGGAAGGATACGGGACTTTAAGGGAATGGCAGGCCGCTGAGAAAAAGGGCCCTGAGGCGGTCCAGGACCTGCTGTCGCGAGAAGAGACAGAGAACAACCACTATCCCTCTCAGAACGTTCGTCCGCGCGTTGGAGGCCGCGTCGCCAGTGTCCTCCTGGTGGACGGCCAGCCTCTACAACACGTGACGTCTCCTGCTCTGAAGGAGAAAGTGACCGACTTCGAGCAACGACTGAGCCTCTACGATGCAACCGTTGAGACGACCTTTACCTGGCCGGGTCGGTCGCGGACCAGGGCTCATGCGCTGGTAGACAGCAACAAGAACGTGGCCGTGATGCGATTCCGGGACACGGGAACGAATGGAAAACAGGTCGCCCGGCGAATCCGTCTCCAGCGCTACCGATGGGAGCGGTGGAAAGGTCGCGAGGAGTTTCACGTCCGCGGGAATCGGGACGAAGAAGCGATCGTCCTGGAGTATTCCAACGTCAGCGGTCTGAAGTACGCGATGGCGTGTGCGGTGCAGGGGGCCGGCGTCCGTCTGGTGATCGACCCGACGGGAGAAACCGACAAGCCCACGTTCCGATGGCATTCCTGGAACGGGGCCCCCTCGGACAACTACGAGATCGTCGAGGGCAACGCGGTGTTCGAGACAGATCCTGCCCGGGAGCTGGACGTGACCGTACTGGTAGCCCTCGTCACCAGCCAGGAGGCCACGGATCCCACAGCGGCGGCGCTGGCCCTGCTGAGACGGGCACGTCAGGAAGACCTGGCGCAAAGGGAGGCCGCGCACAAGGCCTGGTGGCACGCTTTCTGGGCCAGGTCGTTTGTGGAGGTGGCCGACCCGGACGCAGAGACCTACTGGTACGCGCAGAGCTATCTGCTGGCCTCCAGTTCCCGGGCGCCGATCGCCCCTCCGATCTGCAATCTGTGGCACCAGTTCGCGGACTGGCCGTGGCAGGGCGGGTACTGGGATTTCAATACTCCGGCCATGTATACGGCTATCCACAGTACCAACCATTCCGAACTGGGCGCACCGTTCTGGAGAATGATTCAGCGGGCCATGCCGGGCTTCCGGGCAAACGCCAGACAGCTCTACGGTTCGCGGGGCATCTTCATGCCATCCACCTACGGGCCCGAAGGCTACGAGATCGCCCCCGCCTACTGGCGCTTCCGATATTTCAACACGGCGTTGACCGGCATCATGCAGTACTGGCGGTACCTGTACAGCCTGGACGAAGAACTGCTCGCCGATGAAGTCTATCCCTTCCTCAAGGACGCGAGCCTTTTTTACGAAGGCTTCCTGGAATGGGACAAACAGAAGAACCACTACCGGATCCCCGTCCCTTCCTGCAGTCTGAACGAGGCTGGCAGCGCCGCCGCCTGGGGGATTCGAAACGACGCCCTGGACCTGGCGGCCATCCGCCGCCTCTACCTTTCGGCCATTGAGGCCTCACAACACCTGGGCGTGGACAGCGAAGAACGCCGGCGCTGGAAAGAGGTGCTGGCCGGGCTGGCGCCAATTCCTTCCAACGGAAAGGAGTTCACGATCAACGAATCCGGAGCCATGGAGGGTCTCGTCCACACCAACCTGACGACGGTTTTTCCCACCGGCGCCGTGGATCGGAACGATCCGCGGGCGTTGGCCACGCTGCTGGCGCAGGATCGCCTGGGAATGGGTGGCCAGTGCTTCACGGGGCAGATGTGGGCAGCCTCGGCAGCGTGGCTGGACCGACCCGACGTGCTGACGCGGGCCCTGCAGCGGTGGTTCAAGCGTCATCTGTTTCCCAACGCGATGGTCGGAGAGCACGTCATGGAGGACGTTGCGCCTTACGGCCGATCCTACCCCTTCATTCTGGTTAACGAGAGCGGGCCCTGGGCTCAGGCAGCGATCACGGAGGGGTTGTGCCGGAGCCTGTACGACGGGGTGATTCGGGTTTTCTCCGCCCCTCCTCAAACGGCCGACGGAAAACCGGGACCCGCCCGCTTCGCAGGCCTGGGGGCGACGAACGGCTTTCTGGTTGCATCCGAACGGATTTTGGGTGCCGATAACCGTCCCCGGGTGCCCTTCATCGCCATCCAGAGCCTCAAGGGAGCCACCTGCCGAGTGGCGCTACCGGGCTGGAGCGACGTGACCGTGGAGCAATCTTGATCCCCGGACCGCCGAGCCCGTAGGTACTCTCCAGGCACGGGTCGCGGAAGGGGTGGCTGACTTCGCCACCTCTGCCAGACAGACTTATCTGCTCTATGCCGCCGGCAAGCGGCCGACAGGACCCTGGAGTGAATGCTGGGAGCGACGCCGGCCCACGCCACGGAAGTACGTGGGGTTGCCGAGGGAGGTCACTGCGAAGTGATCCCTCCGACAAGGGCTGTGACCTGGAGAAATGGAGTAATGAGCCTGTCGAGAACGGGCCTTGCGACAGTGGTGGCGCTGGTCGCTGCTTCGTTATCCCTTGAAGCAGGTGAAGTGGAATCCGTCCCGAGGATCGTACTCGTTGCCGCTGGAAAACCCACAGCCTCCATTGTCGTCGCCAAAAAAGCGCCCGCGGTGGAACGCCATGCTGCCCGGGAGTTGCGCAAGTATGTGCAGCGGATGACAGGGGCGGAACTTCCGGTGAGAACCGGCTCCCGCGGTGACGGGCCCAGCATCTACATCGGCAGCGCCGCTCCGGTCCGCGAACTCGACCTTTCGAAAAGCGCGCTGGGCGAGGACGGCTATGTGGTCAAGACCGTCGGGGGAAACATCGTTCTGACCGGTGCCAGGCCCTACTCGTGCCTCTATGCCGTCTACCACCTGCTGGAGAATTACCTGGGGTGCGGCTTCTTCGAGGACGGAGACCATGTGCCCAGGCAGGCATCGGTGGCGGTTCCTGCGCTGAACGATGTGGAGAAACCATTTTACAAGTACCGGCGCTTCCTTATGGCCGGCCTCGAGATGTAGGGCACGCGCTGGTGGAATCTCGAGGAGTGGAGGAGGCACCTGGACTGGGGGGCAAAGAAACGATTCAACGTGCTGGATCAGCAGGAGAATTTCCTGGAGGGGCACGTGAAGCTCAACATCTGGCGCCGCCTGGGTGTTGAGATCGAGTCCACCGACTGGCAAAAAGGCCAGATCGCCCTGCGCAAAAAGGTGTTCGAATACGCCCGAATGCTGGGAATGAAGATCCAGTATTCCTGCAATTTTCTGGAAACCCCCGGTTCTCACAAGCCCGGCGGCACGGCTCGCCCTCAGGTGTGGCAGTGGGATCAGTTCATTGATCGGTCACCGAACCCCGTTCCGACCCTGACGAACAGCCACCACGGCGAGCCTTTTCCCGTGATCGACCCCCGAACCGACTTTGCCCGGAAGGTGATACACATCGGTGTGGAAGAGTTGATCAAAATGTTCGGCACCGACCACCTCTACTCCATCCGCCAGCCCTCCGAGGACAGCTATGTCGGGCTGAGCGAAAAAGAGCAGCGGGAAGTCATCTGGTCGATGATGGTGGACATGCGTAAAGTCATCCGGGAGGTGGATCCTGAGGCAAGAGTCGAGGGCGGCTGGTATTGGGAGTTCAGCCCGACTCACGTTATCGAGGCGCAGCACACGGCGATCAGGGAAGCACTGAAGATGGGCTTCACTTACATCATGTGCCCGGGAATAGAGCCTGGCCGCTACCGGCAGGAACGCTCTTATCTGAAGGGTAACGTGTTCGAGGGAGCGCCCTGGTGGACCGGAGTCATCGGGATGGGCGCCGGCACGGTGAACTTCTTTGGCGATCTGGCGGGCACGATTCGGGAGCTGCAGATCATGGTCAACAACCCGACGGCTGCTGCGAATTTGGAAGGCTACATGGTCTGGCCCGAGGCCCTGAGAAGAAACATCATGGCCGTTGACCTGTATATGCGTTTGGGTTGGGAGGATCCCAGAACGGTTACTCTGGAAGGCTTCCTGCGCCGTTATGCGGACGCCCGATACGGCAAGAAGGCAGGCTACCTCCTGGTTCCGGCTCTCCGGCACCTGACGGACTCCGTCTATGCATTCAACAGCAACCGCTGTGGAAACATTCCTCTCTATCGAATGCTCGGGGCGGCCGGAGAGGTGGTCGAGCTGAATAACCGAAACCTGATCAGGTTCAGGCCCGATACCTGGAAGGCCCTCCGGATTATGGCTATCCAGCAGGTGCTGCTTGCCGACGACCCACTGTATCGGTTCGATATGGTTGAGGTGGGCAGGAACTACCTGGGTCAGAAAATCACGGACTACGTGATCAAGGCCAGGGCGGGCGTTCGGGAGAAAGGATCTGGAGTCGCTGCGGACCTGGACAAAGCGGGCGCGAGAGGGATTGGACTTTCAGGCCAAACTGACGTCTGCTCATCCCTGGTTCCGGCTCAAGACGGAGGAGGACTGGGCAGGCCAATGGCCGGAGATGTTTCCCGGCGCGTCTAACGCCTACTGCAACAGGGTCGGCCGTACGGTCCTGTACTGTGCGCCGTGCAAAGGCGGCGATTTCCAGTGGGTGCAATTCCCACCCGGCGACGGGTCGTTCCAGCCGGTAGCAGTCGGAGCGGAGGAGGAGGTAACAAATCCGTCGAAGCCTCTGATGAAACGGATCGCCTTGGGCGATTCAGCGAACATGCAGGCCGAAACGTGAGTGAACGCTGAGCAGGCCTCGAAAGACCAAATCGCGGGAGCCGACCCGGCAGTATTTCGGGGAAGGCCGCCGTCGAGTGGGGAAGAAGCGACAGTGCACCCACCCGATCCCGCCGGGGTAGTGGCGTCGGCATGTATGTACATGGAGATCGACCGCAACACGGGAAGCCCCAACGGCGAGGGCGCGTGACCCTCAACTGGACTCCCGCGAGGGCCAGGCCAGGCCGTGTGGGGTGGCGGAGAGGCCCGTATTAGTGAAGAAGCTGGGTAATGCCGGTGGAGCGAAGGGGCCTTAGGTCAAGGTCAACGGCCGAAGTGGTGACAGCCGGGAGATTGGCGTGAGTCTAGTACCTCCATTAAAGGTTGGGAAGCTACGGGAGACGTTGCATGCCAAAGCGAAGGGATCGCCCGACTACTGCTTTTATGCGCTGTACGACAAGGTGTATCGAGCCGATGTGATCGATCACGCCTACCGTCTTTGCCAGACCAATGGTGGAGCAGCAGGCGTCGATGGACAGACGTTCGAGGACATCGAGCAGTACGGACAGAAACGGTGGCTGGACGAACTGGCGGAAGAACTTCGGACGAAACGGTATCGCCCGGAAGCTGTCCGGCGGGTCCATATACCCAAACCGGGCCAGCCAGGGCGGACCAGACCGCTCGGAATCCCGAGGATCAAGGATCGTGTCGTGATGACGGCGGCGATGTGGGTTCTCGAAGCGATCTTCGAGGCTGACTTGCAGCCCGAACAATACGCCTACCGCCCGAAGCGAAGTGCGCGTGGACGCGGTTCGCCGCGTCCACGCGCTTCTGAAGTCGCGGCATTGGGAGGTAATCGACGCAGATTTGTCCGGCTACTTCGACACGATCCCGCATTTCGAGTTAATGAAGTCGGTGGCACGCCGCATCAGCGATCGGCACTTGTTGCGATTGATCAAGATGTGGCTTCAAGCCCCGGTGGAAGAGACCGATAGGCGGGGTCGCAAACATCGAACGAACCGGAACAAGAGTGAAGGTCGGGGGTGTCCTCAGGGCGCGCCGATCTCACCTCTGTTGGCGAATCTCTATATGCGGCGATTCATTCTGGGATGGAAGGTGCTCGGACACGAGGAGCGTTTTCAAGCGAAGGTCGTCAATTACGCGGATGATCTCGTGATCTGCTGCCACAGCCCCCACGCCGAACAGGCCATGGGCGCAATGCGAAGCGTGATGCGAGAACTGAAGCTGACGGTTAACGAAGAGAAGACGCATATTTGTCGGCTTCCGGACGAATCGTTCGACTTTCTGGGTTACACCTTCGGGCGCTGCTACTCGAGGGCGGGTTTTCGCTATATTGGTCAACGCCCGTCCAAGAAGAAGATCAGGGCGGCTTGTCGCCAGATCAGTGAGTGGACCGCCTTGCGCTGGTGTTGGCTAGACGCTGAAGAACAAGTCGACCGACTCAACCGAATGATGGTTGGGTGGGCCAACTACTTCTGCCAAGGCCCGGCGTCCAGCGCCTATCGAAGGATTACCCAACATGCCCGACAAAGGCTCCGTCGCTGGTTGCGCCGTAAACATAAGGTGCAGGGTTGGGGTTATTCACGTTTCTCCGACGCATACCTGCATGATGAGCTTGGACTTGTCCAGCTGCGCTTGTGTGACCGCAACCTTCCGTGGGCGAAAGCACGAGTCCTTGGCCGAAAGCCGGATGCGGGAAATCCGCACGTCCGGTTTGATGAGCGGGGGGTGGAAACGGAGTATGGTCGAGATCGTGTGACACTCGCAAACGAAAGGGCGAGCCAACAGGGAACACAAACTTCGACCTAAACCACCGCGCCACCTCTCGACTCTACCCCGAGATGTGTGGCTTTTGGACTACTACAGTGACGACCTGTCCGAGTTGATCTCCTCCTACTACAAGCCGCGCGTCATGGCCCACCTGGAGCAGATGCTCGCTCTGCTGCAGAAGGACGACGATCAGGAGTGGCGAGAAGCCCTGGCGATGCCCAGCGAAAAGGACACCACCGTCCCCCACGGTGACTACTACTGGGGACACAGGTTGATCGGACCTGCCATGAAAAACGATCGGGAGATTGTGCTGAAGTTTGTCGACCAGGGGTATCCGCCGGACGAGGTCGAATACTACGAGGGTCCGATCGGTCCGCTCGTGAACGATCTCATCGCCAGGTTTCCCCTGGAGGAGGACCGACCCTGACGCGCGGGTCGGGTTTCTGAATCCGTCTATCCGATTTATAGTTATGCCTATGACCAATCAAGACAAGTTGAGCCGACGAGAGTTCATGAAGACCTCGGGCGTGGCCGGCGCGGCGCTGCCCGCCCTGAGCGCGAGAAGCTACGCACGGGTCAGTGGGGCGAACAATCGCCTCGCCGTTGGGATCATTGGGTGCGGCGCCATTGGACGGGCCCACCTGCAATCGCTATTGGACGTGAGAAAGGACCAGAATGTCGAGGTGCGGGGAGTCTGCGACGTCTACGAGACCCGCGCCCGGAGCTTTCATGACCGGCTCTCCAGCGCGGGTGAGCAGGTCAAGGTGTTCACGGACCACCGCAGTATTCTGGAGGCTCCCGATCTTGACTACGTGGTCGTCGCCACTCCCGAGCACTGGCACGCGCAACTGACTATCGACGCTCTGGATGCCGGTCTGCACGTCTACTGTGAGAAGCCTTTGACCCTCACGGTGGGAGAGGCTCACGACGTCTGGTCCAAGGTCCGGGAGTCCGGCCACAAGCTGCAGGTCGGTGTCCAGGGCATGAGCGACGACAGCTACGAGACGGCGGGCCGCGCCATTCGAGCCGGTAAGCTCGGTACGGTCGTTGAGGCCCAGGTCGACTACGTGCGCAACCACCCGCCTGACCGCGGACCCTGGCGCACCGGCGTGAGCCCCGATCTCCCCAGACCCTCCGACCTGGACTGGGAAACCTGGCTGGGCCCTGCGCCCGGACGGCCCTGGGATCCCCGCAGATTCTTTGAGTGGCGTTGCTACCAGGACTATTCAGGCGGAATTTCCACGGATCTGTTCGTCCACCGGCTGACCCGGGTCCTCAAGGCATGCGGGTTGACTTACCCCTCCCGCGTCACCGGCATGGGGGGCATCTACGTCTGGGACGACGGCCGGGAGCTGCCTGACAACTTCGAGGTGCTGCTCGAGTATCCCGCCCTGGAGGGAGTCACCAACGGCATGACGGTGCATATTCTGGGCACGATGGCAAACAGCAACGGGAACCGTCATGTCATTCGCGGCAAGGACGCCTCCCTGGTTTTCAGTTCAACGGGTTGGGAGATCGTCTCCGAGAGCGATCGAGAGGTTCTGGAGACCCACGAAAAGTCGGGAGCTGAGGACATTGCACTGCATCACGGGAACCTGCAGGGAGCCATCCGCAATGACGAAGAGCTCCACTGCCCCGTGGAACTGGGAGTCTACGGGGTTACCGCCGTCCGGGGAGCCAATCAGTCCTGGTTCTCCCACCGCATGCTGGAATGGAACGACGCAGACAAGAAGTGGGCGTGAGAGTGGCTGAACTACTCCAGTTCTTCGAGTCTCACCGGCCGCCCCTCTTCGGCTGAACGGTCGGCTGCCAGGCAGACCCGGTGGGAAAAAATCGCGTCCTCGAATGAGAACAGGGGTTCTCGTGGCTGCCTGATAGACTCGATGAAATCGGCGAAGAGCGCCCTGTAGGGGTGGCTGGCCACGTCCCCGGAGTCAATCATCTGGGCGTTCATGGTGCTCCAGCCTTTCTGGTCGAGGCCTCCCAACTTGCGCGTAAAGAACTTGTCGTTCCGGATGGCACCGTCCGAGCCCGCCAGGTAGACGTTGAGCTGGTATGGCTGAATGGCGTCGATTGCGGACGCGACTTTACCGATGGCTCCACTCTCAAAGCGCATGACTGTACTGGTCGTGGTTGGATACTCGTACGGCTCAAACTCGGGGGCGCTGGATCGGGTTGAATAACTGAAGACCTCGACGGGTCGCGATCCCATCAACCAGATCAGCCCGTCCATGGCGTGGCATCCGGCAGTCAGGAGTGAGGAGCCACCGGAATCCTTGCGCACATTCCAGCGATACTGACCGTACCAGGGCCCGATCCCGTGGTAGTAATCGGACTCTCCATAGTGAAGATCGCCCAGCAATCCCTGGCGGATCATTTCCTGCATGGTCTGGAAGTGCCCGACAACCTTGGCTTCGAAACAGACAGCGGCCTGAACCCCCGAGGACTGCACCGCCTGCTCGACTCTCCGAACACCCTCCAGATCGATCGCCACCGGCTTTTCAATGACGATATCCAGGCCGGCCCGAGCGGCAATCTCGACCTGCTCCGGATGTAAAGGATGGGCCGTGCATATGGACACCAGATCGATGTCCGAATTGCACATCTCCTGGAGGTCGTTGAAAACCCGAATCCTGGACCCGTGCCGCGCCGAGAGTTCTTCCGCGTCCAGTTCGCGAAGAGAACAGACGGCCCTGGTCTCAACTCCCTCGATTCCGTTGTATTCGCTGGCGTGGGCCTGACCGGCCCACCCGTAACCCACAATGCCGACTCGCATGCGCCGCCTCCTGTGTTCAGATTTGCGCGAATCCTAAGACCTGGCTATTGTGAAAGTCAAACCCCCATTGGTATAGTCGGCTGGATGGCGCAGTTGCAGGCTCTCTTACTCTGTGACCTCGTCGTAACGACGCCCGAGGGAAAAGTCCAGCTTCAGGGTCTGTTCGATGTCATCAATACCTTTCAGCTACCCACCAGACACGGCCGGATGTGGGTCTTCTTCCGCTTTCTCCTGGAGGACGGCGAGGGAGCCGATGAGGATCAGACTCGCACCCTGAGGCTCCTCCTGCAGCGCCCCGGCGGCGAGACCGACAGCCTTCCGAATATGGAGGTGAAGGTCGGCCACCACGGCACCGTTCAGGGCTATGTCCAGCTTCAGGGCCTCCCGCTCAAGCAGGAGGGAGAGCACCGGCTCGAACTCTATTACGGTGACACAAAAGTGGGCTCGTGCCGGTTTTTCGTGAGGATGACGGCGCCCAAGGAGTCTCAGCCTCAACCGGCTTCCGGGTCGGTCACCGTTCATTGAATCAGTCCCAACGTCCACCCGGGTGCGGAGTAGACTGCCTCGGTGCAAAAAGGTATCTTCCTCGAAATGTTTATCGCAATGAACCGCTTTCGGGTTGCCACGGGTCGTGAGGCGATCTTCGAGGATCTGTGGCGCAAGCGCGAGTCTTACCTGGATGCCGTCCCCGGCTTTCGAGAGTTTCACCTGCTGCGAGGACCGAGCCATGAGGAGGCCACTCTTTACGCTTCCCATTCGGTCTGGGCATCGCGGGAGGCCTTTGAGAGTTGGACGGAATCGGAAGCTTTTCGTAAGGCGCATGCCCAGGCACGTTCCCCTGAAGGAACCTTGCTGGGCCACCCTCAATTCGAAGGCTTCGAGGTCATTCTCTGAAGAACTGGAGCGTTCGGTTGCGGTGCGCTGCTGACCCGGCTCTTCTCCGGCTTCAAAACACAACTGGCACTCCAGCTTGAGAGCATGGCTTTGCGCCATCAGCTCCGAGTCCTGCGAGGATCGGGGGGGAATGTAGGAGCGCCCTGCGAGATCACGAAGGGAAGAAGATCATGAAGACCCCTGAAAGAACTGCGATGGAACTCTTCAGCCTGAGAGGCAAAGTGGCCATTGCAACCGGTGCCTCCGGCTGGCTCGGTTCCGCGATGAGTCGAGCATTAGCCGAGGCGGGAGCACAAGTGGTTGTCACAAGCCGTGAAGCGGAGAAAGCGGAAGAGTTTGCTGCCACGCTCCCCGGCAGCGATCATCTGGGACTCAGATTCAGTCAAGGCGAAACCGACACGGTTCCCGATTTCGTCGCCCATGTGGTGGAGCGGATGGGAAGCGTCGATGTCCTCGTCAACAATGCCTACGGCGGTGCTGCGCCCGACATTGAAACGGCGACAGCCGAGGATTTCGATGAGACGTACCATGTCGGCGTGACCGGCTATTTCCTGCTGGCCCGCGATGTCATGCTCCATCTGCGCCAACGGGGTGCTCCCGGCTCGATTATTAACATCGCCAGCATGTACGGGGTAGTGGCAAGTTACCCATCCGCCTACGAAGGACTTCCCGTCAATAGTCCCCCGAACTATCACGCGCTGAAAGGCAGCGTAGTGCATCTGACCCGTCATTTGGCAGCATACTGGGCGAAGTACAATATTCGAGTCAACGCGATCAGCCCCGGACCATTTCCGAGCCCTGCGGTTCAGAACAATATTCAAGGCTTTATTCCACGCCTCGAAGAGAAAGTGCCGCTCGGGCGCATGGGCAGGCCAGAGGAACTGAAAGGGGCACTCGTATTGCTGGCAAGCGATGCGGGGAGTTATATCACCGGGCAGAATCTGTTGGTCGATGGCGGTTGGACGGCCTGGTGATTTCGGGGTGTCAAAGCAGCGGTGCTCGGGACTTCAACCTGCGCGTGAGAATCACAGTTTCTCTTCACTTCAGCAAGAAGCGTGAGAAGGAATCCCGGGCTGCCGACGCAAGTCCACACGAAGATTGTCCCGCGTCGCCGCTGTGACATATGATCCGAGTAATGAAGGCGAGAACGTCTATCCCCCGAGTCTCGGCCAAGGCCCGCGAGTACGTCAACGCCGTGCTGGATTACGGCATCCACAACACGCGAACGCTGGGGCACGATGCCAAGCTTGAGAGTTCCTTCGCTCGGAGATTCGGGCGCAGGTACGGAATCCTCAACTCGAACGGCACGACGACCATGCACTCGGCTCTCCTTGCCGCCGATATCGGCGTCGGCGATGAGGTGATCGTACCCGCGTTCACGGTATACATGACGGCGGCGGTGGCCCTGCACGCCAACGCCGTCCCTATCGTCTGCGACGTGGACCCCGACACGTGGACCCTCGATCCCGCTGATGTGCGGCGCAAGCTGACACCGCGCACCAGGGCGATCATCCCCGTCTCGATCTGCGGTCTCGCCCCCGACTACGACCCTCTGATGGAAATCGCGCGGGAGCACGACTTGCTGGTGCTCGAGGACAATGCCCAGTGCTTTCTGGGCTACTATAAGAGCCGGATCGTCGGCTCCATCGGCGACTTCGCGAGCTTCAGCTTCCAGGGCTCGAAGCATATGACATCCGGCGAGGGAGGCATCCTCTTGTGCGACGACGAGGAACTGGCGACACGCGCCCGAAAGGCCGCTGCCTGTGGTTTCGCGACGCTGACCGCGGAGCCGGGAAAGTCCAGGATTCCCAAGGAAGTCCGCTGTCACCCGAGCTTTCAGAGGCACCCCGACCTCGGCTACAGCTTTCGCATGCCCGAGCTCGCCGTCGCCATGGCGCTCGGCGAGTTCGAGCGACTCGACGAGCTCGTCGAGATGCGCCGGGCCGTTGCGGCCCTCTACGATGAGGTGGTCAGGGAGTGCGATTGGCTGGTGCCCCAGAAGACTCCCCGCGGCTACGTCCACAGCTGGTGGACCTACGCGATGCGGATCGCGCGGGACGACCTGGATTGAGCGGATATCCGGAAGACATTCGTCGACCGGGGCGGCGACGGCTACTACGGAGCGTATCAGCCTCTCCATCGGGAACCGTGCTTCCCGTCTCTAACCGAGAAGGTCAGGAAAAACCCCGAACGCTACCCGCAGTGGGCCAAGACGCTTCCCGACTACCGCCGGGTGAGCTGCCCCGTGTGGGAATCCATCCAGCCGCGACTCATCCTGCTGAAGACGAACTACTTCGATCTCGATCGGGCCAGGCTGCAGGCCGATGCCCTGGCCAGGACCATCGAACAGTTTTCCTGAGAACGGAAAGGTTCTCGACTCATATTTTGACCTTACGGTGCGCCGGCGCAAACCGGTGAGTAGCAGAGAGCGAGAGTCTCTCACAGGAAAGGAGTAGCGAACCATGCTGACCCCGAGTCATGCGTGTGCACTCGTAAGAGTGCAGGCGAAGCATTGACAGGGGCACGTGCGGGCCAGGTATTGAGCCGCGGAAGGAAAATGACTTCGGGGGGCCGACGTAGTCGTAGGATCGGAAGGCAACATGGAACCGTTCGCTAATCGCGAGAACGATTCCGCCCCCGCGTGGTCCCGAGACCCTGTGCACGTACGGAAGTTGCTTACACGGGAGCCGGGAGATCCCGCCTCTGACCCCAGGGGGATGGCCCCAAGGTCCGCGCTGTGAATCCGAAAGGAGCACGACAGCGATGCACGGAGGCGGGAAGTCGGACAGGCTGATAGTAGCTGAGAAGCGCTCGAACAAAGACGGCGGTGCGCCGCGGTCGGCGGAGAGGGTGGAGCCAAGCGGCCTGGCCAAAGGGAATTCGTCCTAGCAAAACAAGTGCCGGACACAGAGCCGGGAGAGGAATCGATATGGAGGACTCTAAACGGGCACCAAGCGGGAAATCGCGGACACAGCCAAGAGACCGCACCTACGTCGAAACCGAGGACTTGCAAAGTGCGCTGGAACGGATACGGCAGGTAGCCTGCCGGGATAAGGAGCTACGGTTCACGTCGCTCTGGCACCACGTCACTAACATCGATCGACTCCGGCAGGCTTACTTCGGCCTCAAGCGCAATGCCGCACCGGGCGTGGATGGATTGACGTGGCAGCAATACGGAGAGAGCCTCGAGGAGAACCTCCAGGATCTATCCGCAAGGCTCAAACGCGGAGCGTACCGAGCCAAGCCGGTTCGGAGGGCCTATATACCGAAGGCCGATGGGCGGCAGCGTCCGCTCGGAGTGACTGCATTGGAGGATAAGATCGTCCAGCGGTCTACGGTCCAGGTATTGAACGCCATCTACGAAACCGACTTTCTCGGCTTCTCGTATGGTTTCCGCCCGGGGCGCAGTCCACACCATGCGTTGGACGCGCTCTATGTCGGAATCATGCGCAAGCGAGTGAACTGGGTGCTGGATGCGGACGTTGGTGGGTTTTTCGATGCCATCGACCACAAATGGCTGTTGAAGTTCATCGAGCACAGAATCGCCGATCCACGTGTTATCCGCCACCTTAAAAAGTGGCTCAAGGCGGGGATCGTGGAGGATGGGAAGCGAACCGAGATCGAATCCGGTACGCCTCAAGGCGGGAGTGTTTCACCCGTGTTGGCTAATGTGTACCTTCATTATGTGTTCGATCTATGGGCCGACCAATGGAGACGCAGGCACGCTCGTGGCGATGTAATCATCGTCCGGTTTGCCGACGACTTCACAGTGGGTTTCGAGTTTCGTGAAGATGCCGAGCGTTTTCTGGCAGACTTGCGGGACCGGTTCCACACGTTTCACCTGGAACTGCACCCCGACAAAACGCGCTTGATCGAGTTCGGGCGGTACGCCGCTCGGGATCGCAAGCGCCGTGGAGAAGGGAAGCCCGAGTCTTTCGACTTCCTGGGTTTTACGCACACGTGCGACAGAACCCGGAACGGGAGATTCATCGTGCTGCGGCAGACCATGCGGAAGCGCATGCAAGCGAAACTGCGCGAGATCGCTCGCGAGCTTCGGTATCGCCTGCATGAACCCGTCCCGGTAGTGGGTCAGTGGTTGCGCAGTGTAGTACAGGGACATTTCCAGTACTATGCCGTACCGCGTAACCATCGCAAGCCGGCCGCTTTCAAGTATCAGGTCTATCGACTCTGGCTGCGTGCGCTAAGGCGTCGTAGCCAGCGTCATCGGATCACTGGAGAGCGGATGAACCGCCTAGCGACAAGATGGCTTCCTGCACTGCGCAGTTGTACACTCTTATCCCGAACAGCGACTGCGCGTTATTACCTGAGGTAAGAGCCCAGTGCGGTAGTTCCGCTCGCTGGGATCTGTGCGGGGGGCGATCCGAAAGGATCGTCCCTACCGCGACGGCGCCGACACAATGTCCATTTCCTCGATCAGGTGATCGGCCTGATCGACTTTCTCCATCACCCACAACATATAGCGGCTGTCGACATGGATCGTGCGTGTCGTGCGGGAATCGAAGTCCCAGTCGGAATTCACACTCTCGATAGTCCCGTCGAAGAGGAGTCCGACCAGTTCACCGCGGGCGTTCAGGGTGGGAGAACCCGAGTTCCCGCCGGTCGAGTCTAGATCGGACAAGAAGTTAACCGGCACCGAGCCAATCGAAGACAGCTCGTAGCGGCCGTACTCGCGAGCCCGGATTAGATCCAGCTGTCGCTGCGGGGCATCAAATGGATCCTGGCCCGTGTTCTTCTCCACAATGCCTTCCAGCCGGGTGAAGGGTTCGTAGATCAGCCCATCCCTGGGCGAGCCGCCCAGGACCTTGCCGTAAGTGACGCGCAGCGTGGAGTTGGCGTCCGGGTAAGCCGTATAGCCCTGCGATCTCTGCCAATCGATGATGGCAGACATATACTGCGGCCGCAGCGCTGTGCTGCGTCCTCGCCGCTCCTTGGAGGCCTCTTCCTGAGCCCGTCTGGTTTCATAGAGCGCAACGGCCAGTTCCACGAAGGGATCCTCACTGGCCTCCAGTTCCTCGGGAGTGACCGACATCAGGGCCAGCCGCTTCTCTTTGTCCTTGAGCGCGGTGTCGGCATAGTAGTGGTCCAGCCGGGTGGCGATCCGGATCTCATCGAAGCTGTCCGGCAGGCCCAGTGCCTGATCGTAAGCCTGCACGCGCAGGTCCAGCGGCTGTTTGAGGTAGTATCTCAGAAAAAGCAGCCATTCCGCCTGATCCACTGTAGCATCGAAGCGCCGATCGATGACCTCCAGGCTCTGCCGAAAGAAGGTCATGTCCCGTTCCTGATAGCCCGGCTCCCGCTCGGGATCGGGCTTCAGCTTTTCCCTGGCCAGACGGTAAATACGCTGCGCCACGCCCAGCAACTGGGGCCGCGTGGCGTTGAGGTACCAGAAATCTCGGCGGCTGGTGCGCGCGCTTTCTTCAGCCAGAGCATCCAGTTGACGGATCGCCTCCGCATAGTGTGAACGCCCTGGATCCTTGGCGATCCAGTCATTCAGGGCCGCTTCCCTCCCAGCCCGGCGTTCGACGAGGCCGACCCGGCGCGCACCCTCAATCTGACCGCCCAGGTTCTTCAGAACGTTGCTCAAGCCGACCAGGCGGGCCTCGTACCTGATCCGCGCCTCACTCTCTTCCGGGGCGGCCTTTTCGATGGTGGCAATCCAATCTTCGATCAGCCCCAGGTAGGTCGGGTACCGCCACTCGAACGTGTGTTTGATCTCCGCCAGACGGGCATAGCGCGCCGTGGAGCCGGGATAACCAGCAGCCATTACAAAGTCGCCATCCTCCACGCCTGCGGCCGAGACTTTCAAAAAATGGCGGGGCCGGTAGGGGATATTCTCCTTTGCGTGGTCCGCAGCTTTCCCACCGGGCCCGACGTAGGCGCGGTAGACGGCAAAGTCGCCGGTGTGGCGCGGCCACTGCCAGTTGTCGACGTCGCCCCCGTAGCGGCCGATGGCATCGGCCGGGGCATAGACCAGGCGCACGTCGCGAATCTCCAGGCGCTTGTTCAACTTGTACTGCAGGCCTCCGTAAAAAGAGGCGACCTGGCAGCGGTGCCCGGGATCCGACTCGCACTCCGCGATCAGCTCTTTTTCCCGACGCTCGATTCGCTCATAGCGATCGCGTCCCGATAAGGAGGCGGTCAGGTCCGACGTCACCTGCGGCGTTACGTCCTTCACCTCCACGGTCACATAAACGCGCGAGCCCGGGGCCGCCGGCAATTCGGATTGCAGGTCCTGGGCCAGGAATCCTTTCTCCAAAAGGTTGCTTTCCTGGGTGGAATTGAACTGCACCGAGCCCCTGGCGCAGTGATGGTTGGTGACGACCAGGCCCCGAGGGGAAACGAATGAGGCCGTGCAGTTCCCGAGCGAAATCACCGCACTCATTGGAAGGCCGGTCAGGTCCGTCAGCTGAACCGGATCGACTCGAAGACCGGTCTGGCGCAGATCCCGCCCAATCTCAGGTAATTGATCGGGCGTGAACATGCCCTCCTTGGCCTGGGCTGAGCTCGTCAGGGCGATCCAGCAGGCTGCCATGCACCATCTCTTCTTCACGCTTTACTCCTCTCTGATTCCGGGGTCACACGTGATGCGATTATATACGTTGCCGCTTTGACAAGAGCCGGCTGCGGGCCCGTTCTGCCAGGGGAAGGATTCAACCCGGCCTTTCCCCAGGAACGACTTTTCGGTCTCCGCATCTGCACGGATTGACGAAGTCAACGAGTCTGGTCTGCGCCGCGTTCTAAGAAGTTATTTCGACTGTCCGGGAAGACTTCCAGGGAATCCATGTAAGCCCTGTAGTGTGATGACATCCAAACTGGGATTCAGTTCCCGGCTTCGTCCCCACATCTCCTCGGCACTCACAAGATTTCCCTTCTTGGCCTCCACAAGGCCCAGGTAATACACGAAACCGGCTCGTCTGCTGTCCTCCGTGCAATCGGCCAGCGCCTGACGGAAGAAGAACTCAGTGGACAGATCTCCTTCGACAACCAGCTTGTAGCCGTTGAGTGTCTGCTCCATCGCCCGCCTCTCAGACCTGAATCGTGGACGCTGTTCAAAGGTGGAGCGGTGTTGCTCGTATAGCGAGCGCGCCCGGTCCACGTCCGAATGCAGTAGCACGTGTAGGAAGTTGCACAGAAGGACTCTCCGAAATGTCCCCCTCAGCTTTCCGGGATCTATGCCCTCCAGAAGAGCTGCCGCTTCTTTCCAGCGCGACAGCTGGCACAGAGCCAGGGCCTTGTTGTTCGCGTTCACGGCCGTGAAAGACGGCGGGGAGGCGCGACGGCTGAACCTGTCGACTCGCCGGATTGCCTCTTCTGGGCGATTGTCGCGCAGAAGACGGGAGATTTGAAAACTGTTCCAGGAATCACCAAACACAAGATTGACAAGACGATAGCCAATCCAGATAAGGCTGAGGGTGCCGATCCAGAGAAGCAGCCTTAACATGGCCGCGTCCTGAATCCACCAACGAGCGCTCCATGAGAACAGAAACAGGAGAATCGCCACCCGGGTAGGCTTTGAGACCGGCCGCGAATCCGAATCTGATTTCAGGCTAATGGGCATCTTCGTGCTCGTAGCTGGATGACTCGTCGCCCGAGAACTTCCAGTCAACCGCGCCTATCCTACCGGAACGATTAGAAGAGTTGTCTGGATTGATTAAACAGGAGGGACAGGACACCACTGGTAATCCGGCGTCAGAGAAGAGGATTCTTCCAACGCACGCCTGGGAATCGTGCGAAATCGGTGTCGGCAGTGTGCACGAGCGCACGGCACCTCTTGGCGACAGCGGCAATCTGCGCGTCCGTAGTAAGATTACCGCCGGATCCCGCTTCGGTCAGCCACTCCAGAGCCTGATCGACATCAGCGCGTGCTACTGCCAGCAGCTCTGTCGATGGAGCATCCAGCCATCGCTTCACGTGCCGCGCGGCTTCGGAAATCGAGAAGGGCATCTCAAACACCTTGGGATTGGTCCCTAAACGTATAAACGCAAAAAGTACCACGGCTACAAGCCCGACCGGCTCAGGTCCAGAGATGCATTCGCTCCACCATGATCTCGCACGAGCGTGAAATGGAGACGCTTCGTCGTAGGCGTACAGCAGCAGGTTGGCGTCGGGGATGATCATCCCTTGCTCCCGTCCAGCCGTGCGGTCTTCCTGAGGAACTCTTCGATCTCCAGATCGTCGTCCAGTTTGCGCAAACGGGCGGGATCCAGTCCGGTTCGCAAGCGAAGCGGACGAGACTCGACTTCGAACGGCTGTCCATCGGACTCAGCACGGGCTGGGCCCAGGCCACGGCGCAGAGCATCATTCAAGGTTGCCTTGAACCCCTTGTTCTGCCTGCGCATCGCCTCCTTCAGGCGCTGCTCCACATCTGCATCAAGCGTGACCGTCGTCCTCATGTTTGTAATAATAGCATCATACAATTTTGCTGTCATACCATCATCTTGATAGGGGGAGAGGCCTTCTAGCTGTTGTGCGGTGTAAGTGGACTAGCGGATTGGTAGATTTGTTTGAAAGCCGTGGGGAGGAGTAGAATCGCCACGGTCTGACACCGACGCCATTGGAGGAAATGCAGTGAAGCAGAATGCGTTTTTGATTGGAATTTGCTGGGCTTGCCTGTTCACCGGAACGGCGATTGCCCAGGAAGGCGTATCGGGTGACGCGGGTACGCTCGTCAAAAGCGTAGGCGAGAAGTTATTCCCGGCAAAACCGCCTTATTCGCCTTATGCTGGTCGAAACTTTCCGACCCGCCCGCTGTTCGGCGATACCCATCTCCACACATCCCTGTCCATGGACGCCGGCATGACGGGCACGACGGTCGGGCCGGAAGACGCCTACCGTTTTGCCAGAGGAGAGGAGGTCGTCAGCTCCACCGGCCAGCCGGTCAGGCTCTCGCGTCCCCTGGACTTTCTGGTCGTCGCGGACCATTCCGACAATATGGGTATGGCGCCGGATTTCTTTTCCGGAAAGCCGGAGATTCTGGCCGATCCGACCGCCCGTCGCTGGTACGACCTGATTAAGGCGGGCAAGGTTGAGGAAGCTATCACCGAATTGCTCGTTGCCTTCGCCACGGGAGGCTTCCCCGAACCGATGCAGTACCTGCCGGGCACGACCGCCTACCGATCGACCTGGAACAGGATCATCGATGCGGCGGAAGGGGCAAACGAGCCTGGACGCTTCACCGCGCTCATCGGATATGAGTGGACGTCGCTCGTCGACGGCAATAATTTGCACCGCAATGTCATCTATCGCGATGGCGGCGACGTAGCCGGCCAGATTGTGCCTTATACCACCGAAAGGCCGCTTGGCAGCCCCGATCCGCGCGACTTGTGGAATTGGATGGCCAATTACGAGAAGAAGACCGGCGGCGATGTTCTGGCGATTGCCCATAACGGGAACGTGTCCAATGGCCAGATGTTCTCGATCATCGAGCCGACGGCCGGCACAGAAATCGATCGCGATTATTCCGAAACACGCAGTCGCTGGGAGCCGCTGTACGAAGCTACGCAGTCCAAAGGTGATGGCGA
This sequence comes from Acidobacteriota bacterium, assembly GCA_965205615.1. Taxonomy (GTDB): domain Bacteria; phylum Acidobacteriota; class UBA6911; order RPQK01; family CBDAPI01; genus CBDAPI01. The sequence goes on from CBDBHK010000024.1 coordinate 240,323, forward strand.
GGCCCATCCATTGCTTTCGCCCAATGACGAGTTTGCCGACTTCGAGACCTGGGACACGGGCAACCTCACCCTGACTGCGGTGAAGAAGCCGGAGATGCTGGAGTTCGAGTATGCCCGTTCAGCCCTCAGGAACGGTCTCAAAATGGAGGCGAAGCTCGGTGTAAATCCCTTCAAGATTGGCTTGGTCGGCTCGACCGACGCGCATACCGGACTGCCCGCTGTTGAGGAAGATAGCTTCATGGGTAAGACCGTCTCGGCGGAGCCAAGCCCGGAGCGCTGGGAGCATATTTTCGTCAGTAATCCCAAATTAGAATTGAAGTACCAGTATTGGGAAACGACCGCCTCCGGTTACGCCGCGGTGTGGGCGACTGAGAACACCCGCGAGGCAATTTTCGACGCCATGGCGCGCAAGGAAGTTTACGCCACCACCGGTCCCCGGATGATCATACGGTTTTTTGGTAGCTGGGATTTCGAGCCGGGAGACGCCAACAACCGCGCCCCGGCCAGGATCGGCTACACCAGGGGAGTTCCCATGGGCGGTGATCTGACTGGCGGCCCGGATGGCAAGTCGCCGACGTTTCTCGTCGGCGCGCTCAAGGACCCCATCGGGGCCAACCTCGATCGCATCCAGATCGTCAAGGGTTGGCTGGATAGCGAAGGCGAAACCCACGAGAAGGTCTATGACGTGGTTTGGTCGGGTAATCGAGAACCCGGCGCCGGCGGCAAACTTCCGGCGGTGGGCAGCACGGTCGATGTCGCCAACGCCACCTGGACCAACACCATTGGCGGTGCGGAGCTGATTACAGTGTGGGCGGACCCTGATTTTGATGCGTCGCTCAAGGCATTCTACTATGCGCGCGTCATTGAGATTCCAACCCCGCGTTGGACGGCATACGATGTCAAATACTACGGCATCGAAATGCCGGATGAGGTTCCCATGACCCTCCAGGAGCGCGCCTACACCTCGCCGATCTGGTACACGCCCTGATCAAGCAAGCGCACAAGTTACTGCGGGAACCGTACAAGAAAATTGCTGGTCAGTATAATATCGCGGTTGTCCAATAAGACGCTGGCAGGGATCGGGTGAAAGGCGCTCCATAGTTTGTAAAAATCATGATCAAGATGATCGGCATCGCTTTTCTGGCAACCCTGGCGCTGTTTCTGGCATGGCAGTTCAACCTCCAGGTGCTGGTGGAGCGAATGCTGGACTGGATTACAGGCCTGGGTGCAACGCCTCGCGGAAGCTTCCCCTGACGAGGTGCGCCGAAGTGTCCTACCTATGAGCACCCCCATTGCACAGGACAAGGACTACGACGAATACTGTCGTCAATGTCTCCACGACCCGTATCCTCTTTTCGCCCGCCTCCGGGAGGAAGACCCGGTGCATTGGTGCGAGCCGCTGCACATGTGGCTCGTGACGCGCTACGACGACGTATGCCAGGGGCTGCGGGACACGGCGCGCCTGTCGACGAACCGGGAGGCGATGTACACGGACCCCTTGCGGCCCGAAAGCCTCCCGCGGGCGCGCCCCATGATCGATCACATCAACAAATGGCTCCTCAATATTGATCGGCCGGACCATACGCGCATGCGGAAGCTCGTGAACCTCGCATTCACGCCCCGGCTCCTGCAGAAACTCGTGCCGCGAATCGAAGCCATCGTGGAGAAGCTGCTGGACGAAACGGCTCGATCCGAGCAAGTCGACCTCATCGAGTGCTTTTGCCTTCCCTTGCCCGCGTTCGTCATCTGCGACATGCTCGGGATCCCGGAGGAGCGCGAGGCCCAATACCGGCGATGCGTGGAGGGGATGATTCCGTTCAGCTCCGCGGGGGGCCCGGGATTGAATGACACGGTCGAACAGGCCCGGGCGTGCCTCGATGAGCTCATTGAGTTCTTCGATGAACTGATCGCGCAGCGGCGGTCGGACCCCAGGGAGGACCTTGTGAGCGCCATGGCGGCCGCGGAGGTGGACGGGAAGAGCCTGGATCGGGACGAGTTGTTCGCCCTGTGCGTTTTCCTCTTCCTGGCGGGGCTTGAAACCACGATGGGATTGCTCGCGAACGGCACCCTCGCGTTGTTGCAGAACCCGGAGCAGTTTCGCCTCTTGAGGGCGGATCCGGAGGGGCTCGTGGAGGACGCGGTGGAGGAGTTCTTGCGCTATGAGCCGTCCGGGACGCGCGGGGTGCGGCGCGCCCTCGTGGATTTCGAGTGGCGCGGGAGCCGAATTCGCGCTGGGCAGACCGTGACAAACCTCATCGGGGCGGCGAATCGGGACCCGGAGCAATTCCCGGACCCGGACAAGCTCGACATCACGCGGCACCCGAACAAGCACGTGGGCTTCGGCCAGGGGACCCATTTCTGTCTCGGGGCGCCCCTGGCGCGACTCGAGGCGCGAATTGCATTCCGTGCGATGATGCGGCGAATGCCGAACCTGGAGCTCGCCACGGATCGGGTGAGCTACAAACCCGTGATGGGAATTCGGTCGCTCGAGGCCTTGCCGGTGCGGTTGGGGTGAAGCCACTGCGGACCCTGCGTGTCTCCAATCATAGAATTCAACGACACTTAAGGTGCCTGAGACCGGCCTGGGAGGCATTTTGCTTCTCAGGAACCAGCCTCGATACTCGCCTGAGGAGGCCTTGATGCCACGAGCTTTCTTATTGTTGATCGTCCTGGTCTCTACCATCCCCCCGATGCTGGCGGACGTGTTCACGGTTGGCCCGGGTGGCACGCACGCTAGCATCCAGGATGCGGTGGACGCTGCCATCGCTCTGGGAGGCGACAACGAGATTCGCCTCCAGCAGGCAACCTATAACGCATCGGTCTTGATCTCCGATGCGCTGACCTCAGGCAGCCTGCTCCTGGATGGCGGCTGGACAGCCGGTTTCAGCCAGCGGGCAGCGGATAGGTCGCTGACGATCCTGAGCGGTGAAATGATGCGCCGTGTACTCGAAATCGACAGCCCGGCCGGCGCCGTGACCATTCAGAACCTGACCATTCAAGACGGCTTTCACGTCAACAGGGGCGCCGGCATCAACATCGAATGCTCAACCTGTACGGCTCGGTTCGCGGCACTGCGGCTGAGTGGCAACCGGGCCGACGCGACCGGGAGCAAGTCTGACGAGAGGGCTCTGGGGGCGGCCATCTACGGGGTGCTGGCCGGGACCGGACGGCTCGAGATCGACGATTGCGACATTGAGAACAATCTGACCCGGGGAGTCTCGACAGGTCTGGGAGCTGTCGGTCTGGAATTGAAGGGCTCGGCCCAGGCGGTCTTGCAGGGGTCCCGGTGGATCGGCAACCAAAACCACGGCGACTCCACTCGCGGCGCGGGATTGGATGTGGTTGCCGCCGATTCCTCGTCCCTCGATATCTTCGCCTGCAAATTCAACGCAAACAGCAACGTCTCCGCTGGGTCGACCACCGTCGGAGGTGGGCTGAATCTAAACCTTGAAGACAACTCAGTCTTTTCTATCCGGGAAAGCGAGTTCCGGGGCAACCGCCACACCAACCCCGAAAGCCAGAGCACCGGAACCGGACTCTTTGTGGGCATTAACGATCGTGCCGAGGGTGAGTTCGTGGACAATCAGATACTTGAGAATGAGAGCGCCGGAGAAGGAGGAGATGTCGGCAGTGGGGGAGCCATCTGGCTCAAAGGTGAAGCGACTGTAGTGATCGAACGAACGGAATGGATGTCAAATACGTCGGACAGTTCCCCGCCACAGCTCTCCCTCATCGTTCAGGGTTCTTCCTCCATGGTTTTTCGCGATTCTCTGGTCGCCGACGGCAGTTCAGTAGGCATCGGTAGCTTTGTTGACGATCCTGAATCTGAAATGCGACTCGTGAATATCACGGCAGCCGACCACGCCAATAGAGCATTGCTCATATCCGGGCCGGGGACCAAAAGTGTGTACAATTCCGTGTTTTTCAACAATGGCGATGAACCCCTATTCGGGAAGGGAACCGATCTTGGCAATAACCTGATTGGTGTTGACCCCTTCTTTATCGACCCTGGAGGCGGTGACTACCGGCTCTCGCCGGGCTCGCCCGCTGTCGACGGGGGCAACGATGTGCCGCCCGGAGGTCTAGCCGCCATTTCTCACCGATAGGACCTCAAAAGGCCGCCCTGTTTGGTATAAAGCGTTTTGAATGAAAGACTTCAAAGCCAAACGGAGGCGGCCCTTATGAGAACAGAGTGTAAACAAGCCAGGTTCGAATTTCACGGACTATTTCAACGCAAAGTGAAGGCGCGGTTCGACGGCGGGAAGATCACCTCCGATGCAGGGGTGCTGCTGTTGCGAGAGGTCGAGAGGGGGACGGGTCTGATCGCCGGACTGGCTGAGTGTTTCAGGGATCACCGGGATCCGCGGTTGATCGAACACACGGTCGAGGAGTTGTTGGGGCAGCGCATCTACGGACTCTGTCTGGGGTACGAGGATCTGAACGATCATGATCAGTTGCGCACCGATCCGATGCTGGCGGTGGCGGTGAATAAGGCCGATCCGTTGGGGGAGAGGCGGCGGCAGGCCTCAGATCGGGGGAAGGCGCTGGCGGGCAGGTGTACGCTGAACCGGTTGGAGTTGACCGGCGCCGAGGTCGATGAGCAGGAGCGGTACAAGAAGATCGCGATGGACCCGGACCGGATCGACGGCTGGATGGTGGATGCCTTCGTGGAGTCCCACGAATCGGCGCCCGAGGAGATGGTGCTGGATCTGGATGCGACCGACGACCCGATCCATGGCCAGCAGGAAGGCCGGTTCTTTCACGGTTACTACCGCCACTACTGTTATCTCCCGCTGTACATCTTCTCGGGGGAGCATCTGCTGTGCGCCCGGTTGCGGTGTTCCAATATCGATGGGGCCGCGGGATCGGTGGAGGAACTGGAACGGATCGTCGGCCGGATTCGGCAGAGCTGGCCGGAGGTCTCGATCGTCATCCGGGCCGACTCGGGCTTTTGCCGGGATGACTTGCTCCGCTGGTGTGAAGACCATCACGTGGATTACGTGATGGGGTTGGCCAACAATGATCGGCTCAAGTCAGAGAGCGCCGAAGCGATGACTCAGGCCGAAGCCGAGTTCAACGCCACCGGGCGACCGGCGCGGGTGTTCAAGGATTTCCGCTACCGGACTCGCCACAGTTGGACCTCGGAGCGACGCGTCGTCGGCAAGGCCGAGTTCCTGGACAAAGGCGCCAATCCCCGATTCGTCGTCACCTCCCTGTCGCCGGAACGCCTGGGGGCCCGCGCGCTCTACGAAGACTTCTACTGTGCGCGGGGCGACATGGAGAACCGCATAAAAGAACAGCAGTTGGGTCTGTTCGCCGACCGGACCAGCGCGGCAACGATGCGCGCCAATCAACTCCGGCTGTATCTGTCCTCCGCCGCCTACATGCTCATGCACGCCTTGCGTCGTCTCGGACTGAAGCAGACCCCCCTGGCTCGCGCTCAGTGTCAGACGATTCGCTTGAAGCTCCTCAAGATCGGCGCCCAGGTCCGCCTCACGGTCCGCCACGTCTGGATCTCCATGTCGGAAGCCTATCCCTACAGCGAGGTCTTCGCTGCCGTCGTTCGAAACCTCCAGGCCATTCCTCTGCGCTGCTGAGGTCTGTCCCGATCAAACGCCCCCAAAAACGAAATCGTTCCATCGCTCAGGCCGAGCTCTGCCTGAATACATTCCGTCACGCTCTTCCGAACCCGAAAAACGCTCCATTCACGACCATCCACACCACCGCATCACTCGACCTGGACCGGATCGATAGCGAAACTCTCAGAAAACCGTTCCGGCCTGCCAAAATCACCTTCATTTCCAAATCGGTGATCTATGCGGGCTAGGCAATCTGGATCTGGATCGAGACGCGCGAGTCGAGGGTCCGGCCGTCGACATCGGAGCCTACGAACTGGCCTCCCAGGATGGCGTCACCCAGTACTTGACGCAGATCGGAAACGGCCGGGCCGGCAACATTGTTCTTCAGACCGAGATCGATCTGGCCCGCGTGTCGGGGGTGCCCACCGGATTCAGCGTGGATTTTTTTGACTCGGACGGCAACCCCTGGATGCTGGATCTTCCCAATGGCGCCGCCGGCTCTGAGCCGTCAGGCGGACCCGTGTCGTCGCTTTCCGGGAGCCTGGAGGCCGGGCAGACTCTGAGCATACAGACCTCGGGACAGGGCGTCGTCGAGGCGGGCTACTCGCGCATTCGCAGTGCAGGTAGCCTGGGAGTGACCGGGATCTTCACGCGTACGGATGCGCCCAGCGGCACGGTGTTGTACCAGGCCGGTGTTCCGGCTGCGCCGGGCGATGGACTCAGAAGGGCCACTCTTTTTGTGGACTCTCTGGGGGATCTGGAGACCGGCCTGGCCATCGTCAACGTGGCCCAGGTAAATGGGCCACAGGGCGGGGACAATCCCGGGGAGTTTAAGATTCGGTTGTTCGACCAGGCCTTCTCATTGGTGGATGAGGCAATACTCCTGCTGGGTCCGGGAGAGCATGAAGCGCTTTTCGCCTCCCAGCTCTTCCCCATGTCGGCCCAGGCTCAGGAAATGCAGGGGGTACTGACGGTGGAGAGTCCCCAGTTGGAGCGCTTTGCCCTGGTGACCCTGCGCCAGAATGATGCTCCAAATCTAGACTTTCCGGATGAAGTTCCGACTCTGGCAGCCTTCCCGGTCCTCCCCAATGCAGTGGAGCCGATGGCAGCTCCCGATCCACAAGGCTTCGATCCCATCGCGTATTATTTCGCTCAGATCGGCAATGGCCGGGCGGGTGCGATTGGCTTTCAAACTTCACTGAGTTTCGCTAACACAACGCCGGGAACCAAGACGGCGACAGTGGACTTTTTTCAGTCGTCGGGAGAGCCGGCCGTCTTGACGCTGCCGGGATTCGGAACCGACTCGTCTTTCGACCTGGAATTGAAAGCGGGAGAGTCGATCGTGCTCAAGACGGATGGAGTAGGGGTCCTGACGGCAGGTTACGCCCGGGTCTCGACTCTGGAGGGGTTGGACGGCTCGGCAGTTTTCTCTCGCGTCGACCTTCCCAGTGGAATCCTGGAAACGGAGTCGGGAGTCCCCGGGTCGCTGGGCCAGAGTGCTTGTTCACTGTTTGTGGACACTACAGGCGATTCGGATACGGGTGTGGCGCTCGTCAACACCGCCGTGGCCGCCGCCGGCCCGCCGGCAGGCATTGAACTCTCCCTGTTCGACATGCAGGGACAGCTGCTGGCGACTGAAGACCTGGAACTGCCACCCGGACAGCACACGGCCCGCTTCGTGACCGAAATCTTCAGCAAGGTTGAAGGTGTGAATGAGATTCGGGGATTGCTCGCCGTCTCCTGCCCCGGGGGCTCGATCGCGGCGGTGACACTGCGCCAGAACGACGATCCGGCTGTCGCCTTGCCGCAGGATGTCGGTACCCTGACGGCTTTTCCGGTCCTGGTGGGAACACCGTGATGGATGTGATGCTATCGGCCCCCTCTGAGTAATACGATGATCCTCAGGGCGCCAGGCAGGTGAGGCCATCGGGAGCTACGACCTCCGGGTACGGACACAGGTTCTTGACGGTCAGTGACGTGAAGAAGTTCACCGCCGGGATCTCGTCGGGGCGATTACCGTTCTCCACCCAATCCTCGAGGACCCCCATTCCATCAAAGAATTGTACTCCAGACCCATCGATGCAGTGCGACACGCCAGGCATCATGTACAGACGCAAGAAATCGTCCACCGTGCTGGCTCCCAGAGCGTCGATGACATTGGCGCGGTACATGATCGATCTTTCGGCTGGGATCACATTGTCGATCCAACCGTGATATATCAGAACTTTTCCGCCCATCGAAGCGAACGTCGAGAGGTCGGCGGACACGGAGGAGTCGCCCACGCTGTTGGATTGTCGAGATATGGGAAGTGCGACTCCGACGAGAGCGACGTGATGCTGGCGCTATCGGCACCAGGGGGCGGATTTATCAAGCCAACGACGAGACCATCGCACGCAGATGGGCCGGCGAGGGTCGGAGTCGTCAGGCACCCATGGTCGCCCTCTAGCAGCCAGTGGACTGCCAGGTCTATTCGAACTGACTCTTGAACTGCTCCAGTCTCTCCTTCAGCTCAATCATTTGCTCCTGGAGAGACTCAACCTGCGCCTCGAGAGTCTCGATCCGTTCGTTTTCGGCTCGCACCTGAAGGGTGGCCGGTTCGGGTGCCAGGATTGGCTCAATGGCGCCAAGGTCGGGCTCCCCCGACAGAAGATGCATGAATCGGCTTTCCTTGTGACCGTGCAGGCGGGGTAGCTTCAAGACAAAAGGCCCCTGGTCCCGGGCATTCAGGCCCGGCAGTATCTGCTCCACCTCTGCTGCATCGCTGAAGCTGAACATTCTCCCGGTGCGGCCACGAATCTCTCCCAGGGTCTGTGGCCCGCGAAGGAGCAGGACACACAGGATGGCCACCTCCCCGGCTTCCACTGCCCATTTGTCTTTGACCCTGTGCTCGTACTTGGCGACACGCATTCCCGCCCCGTACCTCTCACCGGTGAGGTGTTTCGCACGCAGACGGTCCAGCCCCCGGACGACGTCCGTCTCCTGCAGCGACATGACCGGGTCACGGTTGGACTTCTGATTGCAGGCCGCGGTCAGGGAATTCAGTGTGAGGGGATAGTAATCCGGCGTTGTCAGTTCTTTCTCGATGAGACAGCCCAGCACTCGAGCCTCGATTTCGTCCAGGTGAACGTCCATTGGCTATTCTCTGAGACCGGGCTCCCCTACCAAGGAATACGCTGCCCGACCGAATATTTCAACCTTACGCCTTCCTTCCGTAACGTTTGAAGCTCGTCTATTATCGGGAAGAGGACGAAACACCAAAGAATCGAATCAATGGCAACAATTGACGCAAGATTCAGCATCGGCCAACTAATTCACCATTGCCTTTTCGACTACCGCGGAGTGATCTTCGATGCAGACCCAGTCTTTCAGGGGACCGAACAATGGTACGAACAAGTAGCCCGCAGCCGACCGGCTAAGGATCAACCCTGGTATCACGTCTTGGTCCACGGAGCCGGACACACCACCTACGTTGCGGAGAGGAACTTGGAGCCTGACCCTACTCGTGAAGCGATTTTCCACCCCTTGATTGACGTCTACTTCAAAGAATTCAGCGACGGAGTGTACCGGCTTCGGCGACCGGTCCATTAGAGTGTTTCCGGCTACGGAGCGACCGGACCCATCGTGGGCCCTCTGGGATGGGAAGTGGGCAGCCCGTTCCCAATCTCTGTGGCTACCTCGGAACAAGCCGGGTGTCCCCAACCGCTGGCACTGGTGGTATGGCCGGTGGAGGCATCCACTGTTGTATCGTAGACGATATTGTCGTCGCTGCTGATCGGATTCACGCCGCCGGGAGTATTGTCCAGATTCAGAAAATCTCTGGTTTTCCACCCAATATTGTGATCCGCACAGGAAGAATCACCACTGACCCCAATCGCTCCCAGCAACTTGCCCGAACTGTCATAGAGTGCAAGGCCGCCTCCGAATACGTTGACTCCGCCTACCTTGCCGCCTAGCATCGAGTCGTTTTCCTGTCCGTTCTGTGCCGAATCGCCGCCATAGACCACCTGGGTATTAACGGGGTTGCTGTGCTGCAGGCCAAAGAGGCTGCCTCCCGGCTGGACCGCGGTAAAGAGGTTGGCCGTCGAAAGGGCAAGACCCGGCAAACTAAAGGCATTGGCGGTGTTGGCCTTTTGAGCGGAGATGACCCGACTGCCGGGCCACTGGTCTCCTCGATCCCCGCCGGTAAAGGCGACCGCACATACGACTCCATCCCGACTCACGATCGTTCCCCACATATCAAGGTTGAAACCGCCATTTGCTTCCTGACGAGCCTTGGTGAGTGCTGCCTTCAGGTCGGCATGGCCGGGTAAGCCCTCACAGGCGCTCTTGTCCGCGGACGCTTTTCCCGTCTCAGGCTTTTTTCCGACCTGGGCACAGGCGGCCAAAGTTAGGCCCAGAAAGATGACACCTGCAGCATGGATTGAGCTTCGCATGAAATACCTCCTCCTCGTGAATAGCTTACCCCCAACTCTGGAGGTCAAAGCAAAACTGCCCGAGTTTACCAGGCCTGCCCCATGAGCATAGACCCTCAAACTGATTCTGTCCTGCGACCACGCAAAATTCGAGGCCAGGATGGTTCGCTACTCCTTTCGGGCGGACACCCGACAAAATTTCTAGAAAATGGGCCAGATCAAAGGCAAGGTGATCAGGGTGACGATTAGAATGACGAGATTCAGGGGGGCGCCCACCCGTGTGTAGTCGAAGAAACGATATCCCCCGGGGCCGAATACGAGCACGTTCGCTTTGTGCCCCACGGGAGTCAAGAAGCTGGTGGAGGCTCCGATGACGGTCGCCAGGACAAAAGGCTCGATGTTGGCGCCCAGGCCGACGGCGGCGTCAATGGCGATGGGAACCATGAGCACGACGGCAGCCGCGTTGGACATCGGTTGAGTAATCAAGGCCGATAAGAGATAGATACCTGCCAGAACCGCCACGGGCCCCCAACCTCCCGCTACGTCCAGCAGGACGTCGGAGACATAACGGGCCGTTCCCGTCACCTCCATCGCCGTTCCCAGCGGCAGCATTCCGGCGACGAGGAAGACCGTTTTCCACTCGATGCTCTGGTAGGCCTCGTCCATGCTCAGGCACCCGCTGACAACCATCAAAACGGCCCCTACCACCATGGCCGTAGCGATCGATAGGTCTGCGAACATCACCAGCCCGAGGACGAGAAGCATGGTGGCCACGGCGACGGGAGCCTTGCCGCGCCGGTTCGGCTTGACCTCGCGTGGCTCCAGTAGCAGGAAGTCGTCGCCCTCTTCCAGAGAATCGACGCGGTGAGCGGGGCCGAGCAGGAGCAGAGCGTCTCCGAATCGGAGCTTGACCGAGCGCAGGTGCTCGGTGATGATCTTGCCGCGCCTCCAGATCGCCAACACGTTGAGACCGTAGCGATCCCGGAAAAAAATCTGGCGCAGGCTTCTCCCCGCCAGATGGGTGTTGGGGGCCAGGGTGGCTTCGACGATGGCGACATCCTTCCCCTCGATGGCGGCGAGATCGTCTTCCGATTCCTCTTCGACACGGAGTCTTAACTCCTGGCGAGCCCGGATGAGGTCGTCTACTCCGCCACGGATACAGAGAAGATCGCCGGCCTGGATCCGAGAATTCCGATAGAGATTGGTGCGGACGCGGCCTCCGCGGTTCATCGAAACCACGGTGAGATCGTATCGTTCACCCAGGGCGGCTTCTCCGAGCGATTTACCGGCGAGCGGACTGTCGTCCCGGACCTTGACTTCGCTGAGGTGCTTCCGCAACCGACGCGCCGAAGTTCCCACTTTTTCCGGGGTCTCCCGGACCGGGAGGAGCTTTCGACCCAACAGCGCCATGTAGACCACCCCCACAGCAAAGACGATCAACCCCGTGGGCAGGAAGTCGAAAAAGCCGAAGCTGGGAAGCCCTCGATCGACCAGGATGTTGGCGCCGAGAATATTGGCGGGAGTGCCGATAAGTGTCATGTTGCCGCCCATCAGCGAGGAAAACGACAGCGGGATCAGCAGCCGGGAAACCGGCACGTTGCTCCGACGGGAGATGCCAATTACCGCAGGCAGCAGCATCGCTGTGGCTCCCACGTTGTTCATAAAAGCAGACATGACACCACAGCTAATCATGATCACCACAATCAGGCGGATTTCACTGTCGCCCGCCAGACGCAGGATTCCACGACCCATCAGATCGGCCACGCCGGTGGCAAAGAGCCCCCCCGAAACGATGTAGACCGCCCAGACGGTGATCACGGCCGGAGAGGAAAAACCTGCAAACGCCTGTTTGGTATCGACGAGCTGGGTCAAGGCGACCGTCAGCAGCACGATCAGGGCGATCAGGTCAACGCGCAGCTTCTCGGTGGCAAACAGCACCACTGCGGCCGCCACGATGCCGAGAGTCAGTCCAATTTCAAAAGTCATGGGTACGGTCTTGCGTCTGCCGCCGTTTCTCGCGCCAAGTAGTATTCGGCAGGATCATATCGAGCGAGCGAACTGGAGTCGAGCGATCTTAGTCGGGTTGGGACTTCCGGTGTGTCGGTGGGAGCAGAATCGAGGATCGGATCCCGGCATGCCGGTTAATCTGAGATTTGAGCCCTGCTCAAGGCCTGGCTTGTTTATTGTTGCTGGAGCCGATCGAGCACCTGGCGGAGCTTTTCGAGGGCCTCCTCCAGCCCGGCCGCGAGCGCCTCCAACTCGGGCGATGCGAGGGACGATGCATCCCGCGCTTCTACCACTCTTCCGGCAGGAGCAACCTCGGGCAGGGCTCCTACAAGAGCTTGAACACTCTCGTCGAGGGTAGCGCGCATGACCACCTTGTTGGCATCGGCGAGAATGATCCTGCGTAGCTCGGGGAACTCCAGGGCCTCCGGTTTTAGAAAGACAGGCTCGGCATACAGTATCGAATCCTCCAGCGGGATGACGAGTAAGATTCCCCGCGATACCTCGGATCCCACCTGTCCCCACAATGTGAACTGCTCTGAAATAATGGCGTCATTGTCAATACGGGCCTCGACCTGGTTGGGACCGTCCACATGTCGTCCCGGGGGAAAGCGGAAGAGCACGAGCTCGCCATAGTGGGAACCATCGCTGCGAGCTGCAATCCAGGCAACCAGGTTGTGGCGATCGACCGGGGTAAACGGTTGAATCAGGAGGAACTCTTCTCGCTCTTCACCCGGAAGGCGCGCCACGATGTAGTAGGGCGCCAGGGTTGAGGTCCGGCCGAATGAAGTCTGCAGTGGAAGAGCCCACTGATCCTCCTTGTTATAGAACACACCGGGATCCTGCATGTGATATTGAAGCAGCATTTGCACCTGGATCGTAAAGAGGTCCAGGGGATAGCGGAGGTGGGGCTTCAAATAGCCAGGCATCTCTTCCATCGGCTTGAAAAGCCCGGGAAAGATACGCTGATAGGTCTGGATCAGGGGATCCGACGTATCGGCAACGTAGAAGTCCACGCTGCCTTCATAGGCGTCGATGACCGCTTTGACGCTATTGCGGATGTAATTGAATTGGCGCTGCCAATTCGTCGAATACGGAAACCGATTGGTCACAGTATAGGCGTCTTGAATCCAGAACAAACCCCCGTCGGCAACCACAACGTAAGGGTTCTGGTCCCCCAGGAGAAACGGGGCCAGCGCTTTGAAGCGCTCAGGAACGGTTCGTCGATATTGGATTCGGCTTTCCGGCTCAATTTCCCCGGAAATCAAAATGTTGAGGTCACGGAACTGCCAGGCATAGACCGCCCGCCGCAACAAAGAGTTGAGAAGGACTCCTCCTTTTCCCTGGTAGCGAGTGTAGACGGGACCATCCCGGCCGGGATAGTTAAACTCCTGCATCCTGGTATGGACAATGATCGAATCCAGGCTTTTTAGACCATAGTAGATCTCGGGGCGCTCGAGCGGAACCTTGCCCTGGGGTGGAACATCTTTCACGAAGAAAGCCGGACGGCCCCCCGAGTCGACCTCGGTGACGGGGCTCATCGCAACGCCATAGCCGTGGGTAAACTGCAGGTGACGGTTCACCCACCGTTGAGCCTCCTGGGGGAGTTTTTCGGCAGCGATCTCACGCGTGGAAAGCATGACCTGTCGCAACTTCTCATCGATGACATAACGGTCAGTCGTAACCGACAAAAAGTCGTAGTAAAGTCGGAAGAACTGGATCTGGTTGTAACTCTGAAGAAGAGGACCTTCATCCCATAGTCGCACGTTCTGAACCGTGCCCTGGTTCTGGGCAACAGCCTCGGCTTCGACGGCTCGGCCGGCCGGGTGGCTCTGCGACTCGAGACGGTCCAGAGCGTATGCCTCGCGGGTTAACTGGATGTGGTTTTCCAGGTAGGGCTTCTCCCTCGCAAGCTCACTTGGTTCTACATACAACCGCTGGACCAGGAACGGCAGGACGGATCCAGTCAGGATGTTCAGCCCAAACCACAGACCGATCGCCCAGTAGGCCAGCTTGGGGAAGGAGGCAAAGCGCCCGGCGCTCAGAAGGACGCCGCTTAGAATCGCTGCAACGGCCATCAGAACATGCAGCGGCAGCCCCGCGTGGGCCTCCGTATAGCCAACACCTATGACCGCTCCCGCAGTGGAGTACAACAGATCGTAACGCCCAAGCCAGTGTCCGACTGCCACGAGAAGAAAGATGGTGGTTCCCAGACCGGCCAGGTGGGCCGGGGCCCCACCCGTAAACATCGAGACTTCCCCTCGCAATCGGGAAAACAGGTAGTAGAGGACCCCCACTATCAAAGTTCCCAGAACCAAAACGACCAGCAGCCACTGCTGAAAGAAGTGAAGGACTGGCAGTGTAAAGACGAAAAAGCCCAGATCCTTTTGGAAGATGGGATCCACCTGACCAAAAGGCACTGCGGAGAAAAAACGCAAGATGCTATCCCACTGGCGGGCCGCAGTGGCCCCAACGAAGAAGCTGACAAGCACTACGGTCCCGACAGACAACCAGGCCAGGAGTTGTCTCACCGTTCCATAGACAGCTGAGCTAACCGGACTGTTGGCCAGAAGCAATTGTCTCCGTGTAGAACGGAATACGAAGTGGAGGTTGGTCCCGGCAATGACTGCAAACACGAGTCCACCCGCCAGAAAGAGCCACACTTTAGTGGCTACGATCTTCAGCAGGACCTGCTGGTAGCCCAGATGACTGAACCAGAGCCAATCCGTGTAGAAAGTACGGGCCCAGTTCAGACCCGTCAGGAGCAGCAGGACCACCACAGCCACCAGGATGAACTTGAGGCGCCGGGGCAACCCGGAGACGTCCAGCTCTTGCAGGTATTGCGCCAGCGTTAAAGGCCGCTGGGGATCTCGTGGAGGATCACGGTCGGTCACGTCGTTAATGGGAACCTCCAGGCTAAGTGGGCGTTCATGACCTGAGCGAATTACGATTAGCCGGGGAAAGCCGACCCACGGCTACACCCTGACAGGTTTCATTGTCTTAAGACCAGGTTTCGGGATTATTCCACATTCGACAAAGTCGGGTCAAAAGCTTCGCTGAAAAAGTGAATCATTAAATAGGAGGGACAGTCACCCTGAGATGGACGCCGTGTTCCATCCTATTGGCCTCCAGAGTGCGCCGGATTTCAATGATGAACGAAGCCAGTCCCCAGGCCCAAGAACCCCCCTTTTGTGGCCAAACACTTCCGAGTTTACAAACTGGCTCATGTCCTGGCGCAGTGATAGTCCCTGTTCCTCACATTAGCTCAGAAGTGGAGGTGCATCATGGTTCGGTTCGTAGGTGTCTTCGTTGTCCCGCTCGGTCTTTTTCTTCTGGGACTGCCGACCAGTCCGCTGGCAGCCCAGCCCTTTGCCTACATTACGAATAACGGCGACGGCACGGTCTCGGTGATCGACACGGCCACCAACACGGTGACGGCAACTGTGACGGTAGGGGATGGTCCGTTCGGAGTCGCGGCAACGCCGGACGGCAGCCGGGTTTACGTGGCGAATTTTACCTCCGGAACGGTGTCCGTAATCGACACGGCCACCAACGCAGTGGTGGCGACGGTGACGGTGGAGGATGGCACCCAAGGAGTCGTGGTAACGCCGGAAGGCAGCCGGGTCTACGTGACGAATCGTTCTGCTGCCACGGTCTCGGTGATCGACACGGCCACCAACTTGGTGACGGCTACGGTGACAGTGGGCGGTAGCCCGTCGGGAATCGATGTAAGCCCGGACGGCAGCCGGGTTTACCTGGCGAATAGTTTCTCCGGAACGGTGTCCGTAATCGACACGGCCACCAACTTGGTGACGGCTACGGTCACAGTGGAGAGCAGGCCGTTTGGAGTCGCGGTAACGCCGGACGGCAGCCGGGTCTACGTGGTGAATGGTACCTCCCAAACGGTGTCCGTAATCGACACAGCCACCAACGCAGTGGTGGCGACGGTGACGGTGGGGGATGGCCCCCAAGGAGTTGCGGTAACGCCGGACGGCAGCCGGGTTTACGTGGCGAATAAAAACTCCGAAACGGTGTCCGGAATCGACACGGCCACCAACGCAGTGGTGGCGACCGTGGCAGTTGGGAATAGCCCCCGAGGAGTCGCGGTAATGCCGGACGGCAGCCGGGTTTACGTGGCGAATAGTAACTCCCGAACGGTTTCCGTAATCGACACGTCCAATAACATGGTGGTGGCCACGGTACAGGTAGGGAGTGGTCCCGCTGCCTTCGGAGACTTCATCAGCCCTGGTCCGGGCCTGCCGGTCCCGATGATTGCCCAACTCCTCTTTGGCCAGGTCGCCATAGGGTCGCAGGGAGATCTGGAGATCCAGTCGGTTATCTCGGCCACCAATTTCGGCTCCATCACTTACGAGGGCGACTTCTCCTTCTTTACCGGAGACGGTACAGTTTGGAACCCTCTGGTGGACGGGGTTGAAATCAGCAACGGTCAGCACTCGATTTCGATACTACCCTTCGAGACTATATCCCTGACCTTAAGCGGAGCGGAGATTGAGTCGGGCTCGGCGATCTTGCGCGGTACGGGGCCTCCGGATACGGCCATCGACGGCAACCTGACCTACTTTTTTGTGACTGCCGGGGCACTGACGGACAGCATCGGCGTTGGGCCCTCCACTGAAATCTACCGGTCCACGATTCCCTTCCAGGACTTTTCGACCATCGCTCTGGCCCTGGCTAACCAGGATCCGACCACGAAAGACGTTATGCTCAAGCTTCGCCAGGCGGACGGAACTCTGCAGGAAACAAAGAATGTCCAGCTGGCGGGAAACGCCCATGACGCCCGCTTCCTGGACCAGATCTTTGAGACAACGACGGTGGCCGGAAAGACGGTGGCCGGGGGGCGCGTCGACATCGAGTCAAACGAGCTGATCTTTGGAACGGCTGTGACGTTTCTCGACGGCCAGATTTCGACCCTGCCCCTGCAGCCCACTCGAATCGAATACGACTTTTTGGCCACCGATTCCGAGCCCGGGGAAGAAGTCGTGACCGGCAAAATGACCCTGTGGGCCGACGGGAACTTTGTCAGAGGCTATCTGGAAGTCAGAGTAGAGGAGGGGGTGCCCTTAGAGAATCCTGAGTTGATCCCGATCGCGGGTAACTTGAACAACGGAGTGCTTCGAGTGACGTTTGCCGTGGACGAGGATGAAGAGCTGGAGTTGGGGGCCTTTGTGGGGATTGATTTCTCATTCGACCAGGAGGTGGTGCTGACCTCTTTCGTGGTAGTCGACCTGGATGAAGGGGAATCGACGGGCGGGACCATTTTATTCACCAAGGTGGCTGTCCCCTGAGAAAAGACCATCGCACACTGATGGGCCAGCCAGGGTCGAAGTCGTCCGACACCATAGCAACACTAAGGCAAGTACGATGCTTCTCCTAGCGGTCACGGCGAATCCGCCATTGTACCCAATGAGCACCGACCGTTAACATGCTACATCGATGTATTTCGCATGGAGACATTCAACTAAAAAATCAAACGGAGTCACTGGCTATGGTCAAGACAGCAAGCACGATGTTGGAATTGGGGCGGAGGGCGCCTGATTTCTCGTTGCCGAACGTCGACGGGACGACGGTTTCATTGTTGGATTTCCAGGACGCGCCCGCGCTGGTTGTCGTTTTCATGTGCAACCACTGCCCGTTCGTGAAACACCTTGCCCCCGAACTCGCCAACTTCGGACGTGATTGTCAGGCCAAAGGCGTCGCGGTCGTCGGGATCAGCTCGAACGACGTCAGTACGCACCCGGAAGACTCGCCCGAGCAAATGATTCACGAAGTCGAAGAGCGCGGTTACACGTTCGCCTATCTTTACGACGATACACAGGACGTTGCCAAAGCATACCGAGCGGCTTGCACGCCGGACTTCTATGTTTTCGACAAGGACCAGGCGCTCGTATACCGTGGACAATTCGACGACAGCCGCCCCGATTCCGGCATTCCCGTCACCGGCGCCGACTTGCGAAGCGCCGTAGACGCAGCATTGGCAGGCAACCCGATTCCCGAGCCGCAAAAACCCAGCATCGGCTGCAACATTAAGTGGAAAGAAGGCGCCGAACCTGGCTATTTCAATCCCGCCGGAGTGGCCTAGCCGCCATTTCTCACCGATGGGACCTGAAAAGGCCGCCCTGTTTGGTATAAAGCGTTTTGAATGAACGTTTTCACACGCAAACGGAGGCGGCCCTTATGAGAACAGAGTGTAAACAAGCCAGGTTCGAATTTCACGGACTATTTCAACGCAAAGTGAAGGCGCGATTCGACGGCGGGAAGATCACCTCCGATGCAGGGGTGCTGCTGTTGCGAGAGGTCGAGAGGGGGACGGGTCTGATCGCCGGACTGGCTGAGTGTTTCAGGGATCACCGGGATCCGCGGTTGATCGAACACACGGTCGAGGAGTTGTTGGGGCAGCGCATCTACGGACTCTGTCTGGGGTACGAGGATCTGAACGATCATGATCAGTTGCGCACCGATCCGATGCTGGCGGTGGCGGTGAATAAGGCCGATCCGTTGGGGGAGAGGCGGCGGCAGGCCTCAGATCGGGGGAAGGCGCTGGCGGGCAGGTGTACGCTGAACCGGTTGGAGTTGACCGGCGCCGAGGTCGATGAGCAGGAGCGGTACAAGAAGATCGCGATGGACCCGGACCGGATCGACGGCTGGATGGTGGATGCCTTCGTGGAGTCCCACGAATCGGCGCCCGAGGAGATGGTGCTGGATCTGGATGCGACCGACGACCCGATCCATGGCCAGCAGGAAGGCCGGTTCTTTCACGGTTACTACCGCCACTACTGTTATCTCCCGCTGTACATCTTCTCGGGGGAGCATCTGCTGTGCGCCCGGTTGCGGTGTTCCAATATCGATGGGGCCGCGGGATCGGTGGAGGAACTGGAACGGATCGTCGGCCGGATTCGGCAGAGCTGGCCGGAGGTCTCGATCGTCATCCGGGCCGACTCGGGCTTTTGCCGGGATGACTTGCTCCGCTGGTGTGAAGACCATCACGTGGATTACGTGATGGGGTTGGCCAACAATGATCGGCTCAAGTCAGAGAGCGCCGAAGCGATGACTCAGGCCGAAGCCGAGTTCAACGCCACCGGGCGACCGGCGCGGGTGTTCAAGGATTTCCGCTACCGGACTCGCCACAGTTGGACCTCGGAGCGACGCGTCGTCGGCAAGGCCGAGTTCCTGGACAAAGGCGCCAATCCCCGATTCGTCGTCACCTCCCTGTCGCCGGAACGCCTGGGGGCCCGCGCGCTCTACGCAGACTTCTACTGTGCGCGGGGCGACATGGAGAACCGCATAAAAGAACAGCAGTTGGGTCTGTTCGCCGACCGGACCAGCGCGGCAACGATGCGCGCCAATCAACTCCGGCTGTATCTGTCCTCCGCCGCCTACATGCTCATGCACGCCTTGCGTCGTCTCGGACTGAAGCAGACCCCCCTGGCTCGCGCTCAGTGTCAGACGATTCGCTTGAAGCTCCTGAAGATCGGCGCCCAGGTCCGCCTCACGGTCCGCCACGTCTGGATCTCCATGTCGGAAGCCTATCCCTACAGCGAGGTCTTCGCTGCCGTCGTTCGAAACCTCCAGGCCATTCCTCTGCGCTGCTGAGGTCTGTCCCGATCAAACGCCCCCAAAAACGAAATCGTTCCATCGCTCAGGCCGAGCTCTGCCTGAATGCATTCCGTCACGCTCTTCCGAACCCGAAAAACGCTCCATTCACGACCATCCACACCACCGCATCACTCGACCTGGACCGGATCGATAGCGAAACTCTCAGAAAACCGTTCCGGCCTGCCAAAATCACCTTCATTTCCAAATCGGTGATCTATGCGGGCTAGAGGCGAGCCTACCAGTTGGTGATGGAGCCGTCGGGACGCCGGAAAAGGGGCACTGGTTGAAACCGCTTCGTCACTTCACTGACCAGCTCGGCCCGGCTGGGATCGAACTCGACCCCCAGACCCGGCCGGTGGTTGGGCCACACCTTGCCGCTCTTGAAGTCGTAGGACCGGGGCAAGTGTGGTTCCTCCTGAGGGCCGGCTCTCACGATCTCCATCAATACCGGGCCCGAGAAGGTGCCACAAACGTGGGCCAGCGCGGCCGTCGAGATGGGTCCGGTAAAGTGGGGGATCAGTCCGACATAGTGCGTTTCGCAGAGGGCCGCCAGCTTGACGAATTCAGTGATGCCCCCGCAATTCGGGAGAGAGACCCGTGAGTAATCGATCAGACGTCCCTCCACCAGCTCATTGATTTCCCAGCGGTCGCCGAAATGCTCTCCCACGGCGATAGGAATCCGGACCTGCTGGCGCAGGCCCCGATAAACACCGGGATTCTCAGAGCGGATCAGGTCTTCTGCGAAATAGGGATTCAGGTCTTCGATCAACTGGGCCAGTCGGATCGCATCGGCACGGTCCAGCCGTGTGTGAAAGTCGATTGCCCAGTCTCCGCTACTTCCCACTCCTTCGCGAATCTCTACGCATTGCCGGTAGGTCTTCTCTACACTCTGGCGGGCATTGAAGGTGAGCTGATCATCCGGGTCCCCCACCTCCGTGCGAAAGGCCCTGAAGCCGGCCTCCATGCAGGCCCGGGCCGTCTCCTGGAAGTTTCCCTTCCATGGGAAGCCAGTGGAGTAGCATTCCATGTGATCTCTTGTCAGACCGCCCAGCAACTCGTGAACAGGCACGCCCAGGGCCTTCCCTTTCAGGTCCCAGAGGGCTGTGTCGAGGGCTCCCAGAGCATGCAGTTTCTCCCGGGCCGGAGGGTAGAAGTAGCCCCGGTACATCAACTGCCACAAATGCTCGATTCTGGACGGATCCTCTCCGATCAGCAGTCCGGCGCACTGCTCAACCGTCTCCTTGGTACCTCCCTCTCCGATGCCCCGAATTCCCTGATCGGTCTCAACCTCGACCACATGAGTGCTCTGGTTGAAGATGGGACGAGGGTTCGGTGAGTGATAAAAGCGGACTCGCTTGATAGTCATCCGGGGAGATTGAGCAGTGGCTATACGAGGGGTCGCCACCAAAGCTCCTCCCGCCAGCGCGGATTTCAGAAAAAGTCTTCTTTGCATTGGAATTGACCTCTTCGGATTGATGCCGGATTCATGGATACCCTGTGGAAGGTCGAAAGTCAAAAGTGGAAAGTGGGAATCCCCACGCTGTATGTCGTCAGCGAAAATGGGACAAAGTGGCCCCGGGGCTTAAGAGGCACTCGGGCTGCTGCTGGTCAATGATCCACCGCCCCGAGTTTCACTGTTGCCAGGATTAGGAGAGTTGTCCGGATTGATAAAACGGGAGGGACACCTTGAAGTGGGCAAGCGTCAAGCCGCCTGGAACACTTCAATCGGGTTGCCAAACGGGTCCTCGGCGAGGATTTGCTTCCCGCCAACGCCGCTGATGATATCGTTGTGGAAGTTGATGCCTGCCTGCCTCATTGATGCGACCACGGCCTCAATGTCGTCAACCTCGAAGACGAATCGATTCCATCCTCCGGGTTCTGGCACACGACCGTCGAGCATGGGCCTGGCTGCCGACGTCTTCGGGCCGCTGATCCACAGGGTCAGGTCATCTTTCGCTATCATCGCAAATGCCCCCGCATTAAAAACCGATTCAAAGCCTAGATGTTGGACGTAGAAGCTCACAGCAGCGTCCACATCGTCCACGAAATATCGTACCTTTGCCATGTAATGGTTCCTTTCCAAGCCGCGTGTGTTGCGGATATCCTAAGGGAGATAAGTTAACCTTTGCTCAGAGCTGTGATTCCCGTCTCTTCGGTCTACCTGGAAACATTGAGTTTGCACCGATCTCGGGTCAACATGCCCCGGCATTGTTTTGACCGTACTCAAGACCCTCCTGTCGACTGTTGCCAGGATTAAAACAGTTGTCTGGATTGATTAAACAGGAGGGACAGGAGACCCTCGCATTGAGATCCTATGAAGTTACCCCACTTTTGTGGACAGTTTACGGCTTTCGAATCAAGCCACATCTGAGTGCCTCGATTCATAGTTGATCGGCGACAGATAGTCCAGTGACGAGTGCCGCCTGTGAGGGTTGTAAAAGCCCTCGATGTAGTCGAAGACAGCAAGCCTGGCCTGCAGCTTGCTGCGGAAGCTGTGCCGGTCGATCAGTTCACACTCCAGAGAGGCAAAAAAGCTCTCACACAGCGCGTTGTCATAACAGTCACCGACCGAGCCCATGGAGGGTCTGATGCCGGCTCTCTTGCAGCGCAGCCCGAACTCGATCGACGTGTATTGCGTCCCCTGGTCCGAGTGATGGATCACCCCGTCGGATTCACGCTCTTGAAGTGCCATTTGCAGGGCATCGGTCACTAGCCGGGTCTTGAGATCATTTCTGAGCGACCAGCCGACCACTCGACGACTGAAAGCGTCGACCACTACGGCCAGGTAGACGAAACCTGCCCAACTCGGCACGTACGGTTGAGTAGGCCGGGGGAGTCTCACCCCCAGCCCCTCCAAGAACCGGACGTGAACCTCTCAGCTCATCCGGCTCCTATCACTCAAGCCACAAAATGGCTTTGCTACTTTCAAGGGCTCCTCCTGCCTAGCAGTTGGCCGCTTGTCTGTAGCCGAGTGACCAAGCCCCTTCGCTCCGCTGCCATTACGACAGCCTCATCGCTACTACGAGCTTGTCCGCCCCTGGGCAACGCTTCGATACTGTCGGCCTCGCAGGTTCTCTGCTTGTGCCTTTCTCTTAGCATCGTTGCTCCAAGTTCCGGTGCTTCTTCAGGGAAGTGTTGTTGACTGTCCCCACCAGCCTCGGAAACCACGATCTCACTGGATTCCTGGACTTTACTGAGTCGTCAAACATGTGCGAAGCACGGAACATGCCTGACGGAGGCTATCCGAGGTAACTGTACACCGGATCTCAAGCAGTCTTGGTGGGGAGTCCTCCTCCCTCAACAACAGTTGCCTGAAGAAGCACCAGTCCAGCTTGCATGGCTGGAGTCCTCAGCGTTTTACCGAACTTCAAAGCCCTGTGCGGTCGCAGAAAGTTGTAATGGGCCATGAGCAGAGCCACCTGACCTTCCAAGAATTCCGTACGTCGGGCGTGACAAGGCGTGCGACGGCCAAGACAGGAACAGCCCTGGCGGATGGTTAGATTGTGGCGCTCGATGAAGCTGGTGTTGAGAGTGGTGGAGTCCTCCGAATAGAAGAGTGCCTCCTCCAGTTCCGCCTGGGTTCCGAGCAGCAGTCTGCGATCGACCCGGACCACTCGATTCTCGCGTCGCTTCTTGATCACTTGACCGTATATGCAGACTCCTCGGAGCAACCTTTTCGCCGCCCACTCGTACATCTCGAAACCGTCGGTGGTGAACAGGAATCGGTGTTCAACACGACCTCGCTGCAGGGAGTCGAGCATCACTCTCTCGATGTTTCGGTAGTTACGGCGACCCATCTCGACCGAGATCCAAAGTCTGGACCATACTTCGAGGGTTGTCATTATCCAGATCACCCGCTTTTTGGTTCCCACAAATATTCTGATCTCGTCGGCCTGAAGTTCACGGATGAGGAAGCCTTTCAGCATCCGATCGTTGAACCGCTGTGCATATCTGGCCGCCGATTCAAGCCATCGGGCGACTGTGCCCCAGGCCATGCGCTTGATTTGAACTATGGTCGAGATCGCAATGCCGTGGACACACATACGGACGACTTCATCGAACAAAGACCGGGGCTTATGGAGCCGATAATATGGAGTGCCGTGTGTCGACGAAAAGGTCCGACCGCATTCCTTGCAACGGTACCGACGCCGTCTGCCCTGCGAGGTGATGTAGAAGGAGTGTCGAATGATGTTTCCTTTGCTGGCCTGGCCTCTCAAGAAGCAATCAGGGTTTGGACAGCAGCGAGATCGTCTTCTGCTCCGCTTCATACATGTTTGATGGCAGAAAAACCGGAGAAGATCCAGCTGGCACAACAGATTGCGGGGCTACTGGACAAAGTCAACAACACTTCCCTGAAGAAGCACCGGAAGAAGAACACCTGTGGGAAGAGATTGCCTTCCTGGGTCAGGTTCCGGTGAAAGTCAGGGGTAAGGTAAGTGCCGGAGACTACATTGTCCCTTCCAGACTCAATGACGGCACCGGGGTGGCCATTTCAGCCCATGAGATGAATGTATCGGACTTCGGAAGGATCGTCGGCCGTGCCTGGGAGTCATCGGACGAGGAAGCCGTCAAGCTGGTCAAAGCTGTCGTGGGCCTCGCCCGGCCAGCTCCCGACCTGGTAGCCCTCCTCGCCCAGAAAGAGGAGCAACTGCAGACACTCACCGCACAAGTGGAGCTGTTGAAGCTGAATCAGGAGAGATTGATGCGCCACCTTGTGTCACCCGACACGGAATAGGCCACCAGGATCATCGAGTGCCCGTAAGGTGGGGTCACTGTGTCAACCGGTAGATCCATGCCCCCGTCGTTGACCGGTGAGGGTGCCCCTACCAGAAACTCGTAGCTGTCCCTACCAGAAACCCAGTAGCCCTTGAAATCATTGAGGTTGGGCATGATGGCTGCCAACCTTCGAGCCGATGCGCAAGGTGGTTTATTCGCTGCTGACCTTGCTCTTCTCCAGCTTCAGAACACACTTGGCACTCCAACTGGAGATCATGGCCCGGCTCGACTTCTTGAGCGTGCGACTCGGTACCGGGACCTGGCTTTCCGCACAATATAAAGGGCCCGAGTTTCACAGCTACTGAGAGTCGGGAAGCTGTTTGGATCGATTAAACAGGAGGGACCGGTGCCCCAATTCCGGATGAACCGCACCGATTCCCAGCCTTAATTTTTTTCGGTACAAATTCTAAGGATTCGGGCTCGAAGGTCTCCAGGTCGGGTAAGGTCGTTTGAACACCCGCTTCAGGCACCTCCCGTTTTGCGGTCCAGACAATGCCATTGAGAATGAAACGGCGGAGGTCTGCCAGCTGCCAGTTTTTATAGAAGTGGGGCATGGTTACCCCGAAACCGCGTCCCGTATCCGGTCGTTCAGTACCCCAGGCTATGATCTCGCGCTTGGGCGCCTCGGGTGGCAGCATTGAGACCGCTATGGCGAACGCCCCGGGCAGCATCTGGTTGTTGTCCGGCCCAAAGTAATTGTTGATATACGGTTCGTCATACAGCGTGAAGGTATTCCAACCCCGCGATACCGGATGCCCGGGATCAGCAGCATCAATGGTGGCATCAAGGCGCCTGGCAATGGACTGATGGTGGTCGCAACGCGTGGCAAAGTATCCTCCCATCCAGTGCAGCAGCGGATGATCGCCATCCGGCCCGACGTCCTCATTCCTTATTCCAGTCCCGTAGTGAATACAGACGATGCCGCAACCCCGATTCATCATGCCGGTCAGATCCGCCATAGCCTCGTCGGAATCCGGCAGGCGTTCTCCCGGGAAGTTGTCGCCGATGAAAACCACGGATGCGTAGGCATCCAATTCCAGGGGAACCTCCGACCAGGCGTAGACCACGTCGGCTTGGAAACCCGGAAGGTTCTCCATGTTTCCCAGACAGTATTCCACCAGCCGGCCCCCGGCGCCCGCTTCATGGGTTCCTCGCGCATGGCTGCCGGGACCCACCACGACGAGGACGCGGGTGGTCGTCGCTTCCTCCCCGCTGTTCAGGGAACAGGCCTGAAAGCACAGGGTTGCATAGAGGAGTAAAAGAAGGATGGAGAGGTGTTTCATAGATGGACGACTCCTCGTCGCGCGAAAGAGAATACCACCCTTACCGTAAGGGCGGTCTGCTTCTCGAAGTGACGACTCACGCCTTCAAGCCAAGTACCCTCACCAAAGCACTACAAGTCGCCGACTGTTTCTGCCGGGCGTACCAGAGTTACTTCTTTATAATCGATAACTTATCTGGATTCTAGCCTCTCGAAAACCCGTCGGAAACGGCGGTTTTCTGGCAGATTTCTAACAACCCCGGAGAATTCGAGGACGACCACTTCGCTATTCGACTGGCAGGGAGTACAAGGTCACGCTCAAGGGCGCTATTTCAATCCCATCCGGGGTTTCAGTAAAGGAAGCCGGTTCGATATCGACCTGGCGGGGCTTGCCCGGGACATTGTGCGCCCACCTGTCTGGACCCGTGACAGTCCACTTGCGCCCGCCTCCGGTCAAGTTGGCGCCTCTGACGTCGAAGGAGATGGTGTGGGCATCCAGACTCGGGTTGACGACACCCACCGTCAGTCCAGTCTGTTCTTCGGTCCAGGCAGCCGCGATGTCGAGAGGCTGATAGCTTCCCGAAACTTCCACAGGGGTCCTTCCAAAATGATGCCGGTAGAGCTTGAGCACCAGTCCGGTTCCGTCGAACACGGCTTCGGTAGCCGTCGTCTTGATGGCTGATCCAAACACGTTCACGGTCAGGGAATAGTTGGCCATGAAGTAAAGGTCGCTGTTGCGGAAAAATTCGTGCAGGCCGGCGGCGATTCCGAGACCGTCTTCTAGAAAGGACCGCACTCCCCCCTCACCGTACTCATTCCGCCCATACCAGTAGCTCCATTCGTCCATCACAATACGAATGTCTTTTCCCTTGAGCGAGACAAGCGTCTTACGGTAGCCCCGGTGCTTGTCGGCGAGTCTCTTGATGGCGGCCGGAACTTGCCCGACATGAGCCGCAACTGTTTCCTTCTCTCGCCAGTACTTATGCTCACCAATCAGATCCATGTGATCGGCACAGCTCGTCATCATTTGTTGACTCCATCCCTCCGATTCGCCGACCGCCACGGTCTTCAGGGAGGGATCGACGGCGCGCATGGCCTCCTCGACCCGGTTGTGTTTCTTCACGTATTCGGCAATGGGCTGACCGAAGATCTCGTTCCCGACGCCCCACCACTTGACACGGAAGGGCTCGGGATGTCCGTTGCTGGCCCGCAGTTTCCCCATCGGGGTATTGGCGGCGCCGTTAACGTACTCGACCTCTTCGGCCGCCAGTCTGGCTCCGGCCAGGCCGGTATTCACAAGAATGAACGGTTCGGCGTCGATCTCACGGCACAAGGCTACAAACTCGTGAATCCCGACGTCGTTGTGCTCAATCCCTTTCCAGGCGAGATTTCTCCGGGGGGGACGTCGATCGGGATCGCCGATGCCTTCCTTCCAGTTGTATGCGCTTACAAAGCTGCCGCCCGGCCAGCGATAGACGGGCGCGTTCAATTCCTTCAGCAGAGCCACCGTGTCGGCCCGCCAGCCGTGAATGTTGTCGGCAGGCATTAAGGAGACCGTCCCCACCAGAAAACTGCCCTTGCCCTTGCCCACGATTTCCAGCCGCCCGTTGTCGGTTGTGCCACCCGCTGTGAACTCCAGCGGCACTTTCGCGTAGACCGTAGAAAGCTTGTCGACGGTCACTGTATGGCGGTCCGAGGCGCCGCCTCCCCAGACAAGACTCACCTTGATCGGGGCCGCGCCGGGATTACCTGCCAGCACAATCCGGCCGCTATAGCCCTTGCCGTCGACAAGAGCGAGACGCTCTTGAAAGATGCCGCCCGGTTTCCCGTCTCCAGCCAGCCGAATTCTTGGGGTGTGCACACCGACATAGCTGCTCATGGCCGGGCTGCGATCTTCTTCAGGCCAGCCCCGGGTAGAGTTCCCGGCCATCATCGTGACCGCACTCTTCTCGCCGATAACCATCCAGGGGGAACGGGTGAGTAGTTCGTAGGGGTGGCCCTCACCTTCATGATCCCCGGGCCCCGGTGTGAACATGGTCCAGGCCGGCGCTTCGCCGGTCACGGGATAGAAGAATTTGCGATCTTCGAGCATCTCTGACCATGTTCCTCCGTAAATCGAGCGGCCCAAATGCTCGATGAACTGTCCGTAAATGTACTCGGAGATGGGTTCTCGGGTCTTTGTGGCGTCGATGGATACCCTGATCGCGTGGCTGCCTGCCGAAAGCGGAAGTGCCGTGAGAAGCACCGTTAGCAGACTCAAGAAGTGGCTGCGTCTCATATTGACATCGACAGGGACCCGGTATTGTATGTCTGCAGCCGCAAATGGGACAAAATGACTCCGGATCTAAGAGACCCTCGGCGGCTCAGTTTTCTAACACTTTCCAACTAAACAAACCGACATTCCCCATATCAACTTTGGATCCGTGTTCCTCCGACCTCCCCTGTGACGAATAATCAAAACCTATCAGCCCTCCAACCAAGCAACAAGTGTTTTTCCTCATATTTCGGCTGAAAAGGGCCTCTGATCCTTGGCGTATCCAGGCGCCTTTGCCGAAATCCGACAAGCGGAAACACCTCTCCAGCCACCTGATCAGAAACACTGGACGCTAAGCCGTACTCCATCTCAAGCGGTTAATCCGAGACAACATCTCGGCCCATACCGCCTTGCTGACCGCGACTTCCGCCATCTGAAACGTCACGATCCGACTATGGTGAACCACCTTCGCTCCGATCTTGATCAGTTTGCTCAATAGGGTGCGAAGGGACCAGTGTTTGATTCTTCTGGGAAGGACCAGACGGCGCAGAAAAATGCCCAGGTTGTAGGCCAAAACGAACAGACCCAACCTCACCTGATTCGGGATAAAGCGTTGGCAAGACAGCCGCGTCCAGTTCAAGGCATACTTGCCTTCCTTGATCCACTGCTCGGCCCTGCCGCGACCGTTGTAAGAGTGAACCACCCCTTGGGCTCGTGCCCGGCGATCTGATCGGACCACGGAGGGTCCTCTCACCCGGACAGTTCTCGAGCAGCGGTTTGAAGACTCCCCCCCGACTATCGCAAGATAAGGCTTCGTTTTCCCGAAAGGAAGAAAGGGTGCCGAGTTGAAGACGCAAAACCCACTGCGGCGGGTCGGGAGCAGGGTTGTAGCCGTAGTTCTGATAGTGCTGTTGAGCGGATGCGGGAGCCCGGGGCCTGAACCCGACGTAGCGGAAAAGCCGCCTCCTCGAGAAGCGGAAACGGTCGAGGACCTTCTGGCTGTCGACATCCGCAAGACGGATCCCCTGACTCCGGAGCAACAGCGTAGTACTTTCCATCTTCCCGAGGGATTCGAAGTCCAGCTGTTCGCCTCCGAACCGGACATTGGAAAGCCGATGAACATGGCCTTTGATGGTCGGGGCCGGCTGTGGGTGACTCAGAGCGAAGAGTATCCGATTCCTGCGAAGGAGGGAGAGGGACGCGACCGTATCACCGTCCTTGAAGACACGAACCGGGACGGCCGGGCCGACAAGTTCACGGTCTTTGCGGATGGCTTGAACGTTCCCATCGGACTTCTCCCGGTGCAGGGTGGCGCCATCGTCTACAGCATTCCGTACATCTACCGTTTCTTCGATTTGGACGGGGATGACCGAGCCGACCAGAGGATTGTCCTCTACGGCCGTTTTGGTTATGGGGACACGCATGGCATGGTAAACGCCTTTACGCGGGGGTTCGACGGCTGGGTGTATGCCTGTCACGGCATCGCCAACATCTCGACGGCCCGTGGGGGAGACGGCCACGACATTACCATGGAGTCGGGCAACACGTTTCGTTTTCAGCTCGACGGATCGCGAGTGGAACAGAATACCTACGGACAGGTGAACCCTTTCGGTTTGACCTTCGACGCGGGGGGCAACATGTACTCGGTCGACTGCCACAGCCAGCCCGTGTATCAGATCCAACAAGGGGGCAGCTATCCTCATTTTTCTCGGTTGCCCACGGGGATCGGCTTTGGTCCGAAGATGATCGACCACAGACACGGCTCGACCGCCATCGCCGGGATTGTCTACTACGCGGCAGAGCAGTACCCGGAGGAATTCCACCACAACGTTCTCACCGGTGACGTCATCACCAACCGCCTCTACAGAGATCGAATTACAGCGATCGGATCAACTCCGGTGGCGGAGCACCGCGATGATTTCTTCCTCAGTGACGACCCGTGGTTTCGGCCCGTTGACCTCAAGCTGGGTCCTGACGGTTCGATCTACGTGGCTGATTTCTACAATCGCATCATCGGACATTACGAGGTTCCTCTGAAGCATCCGGACCGTGACCGGAAGCGGGGAAGGATCTGGAAGATTGTCTACAAGGACGGTCTCCGGCAGGCCTCTAGAAATGCCTCGCGGTCGAACTGGGCCCGGGCGTCCGTCAGCCAGTTAATTGCAGACCTGAGGCATCCCAACCTGACCGTTCGAAGCCTGGCCTCGGATCAGCTGGCCGACCGCTGGGGTCAGGCTGCTGTGAACGCAGTGACTGAAATGCTGAAGGATCCGGAGTCGAGTTCCTTTCAGAGGATTCATGGTCTCTGGGTCCTTAATCGAGTGAAGAGGTTGGACAGTGGCCTGTTGGCAGCCGCTGCGGGTGACGAGAAGGCAGAGGTCCGGGTCCACGCGATGCGAATTCTGGCCCAGTACTCCGGAGCCTTCGGAGAGCTGGAGCGGTCGCTGGTTCACCAGGCTCTCGCCGATCCGGAGCCGCTGGTGCAGCGCCAGGCGGCCGACGCGCTGCGATTGTATCCTGCGGCCGAGAGCTTGGAGCCGCTGGTCGAGTTGGCAGCGCACATCGATCATTCCGATTCCCACCTTGCGTACGTCACTGCTATGGCCCTGCGCGATCAGCTCCGCGTACCGGAGATTCTGGAGGACGCGCTGAGCAAGACCTGGGGAGAGGCTGAATCGAGCCACTTAGAGAAGGTCATGGTCGGCGTGAAGTCGGCCGCGGCCGCCGGCTTCCTGCTGGATCGGATCCTGGGGAAGACGGCTGCAGAGAAGATTGCTCTGGCCCGCACCGAACACATCGCCCGGTATCTTGCCAAAGACGATTTCAATCGTCTGGTCGTCTGGGGAAGACGCCGGTCCTGGGCAGTCCTCGAGGAAGAACATCAGGTCTTCGATTCCATACTCAAGGGCGCCCAGCCACGCGATGATGACGCAGGCAGATTGGCACGACCGTGGGGCCTTGACCTGGCACGGAGAATGATGGCTTCTCGAGAGGACGAAGTCCGGGCCGAGGGCTATCGGCTGGCTGGTTCTCTGCAGTGGAAGGAGGTTGCGCCCCGGCTGGCGCGTGCGTTTGGATCCGAACGAGAGGGTGTAGTTCTCCGTGTGGCGGCGGCCGAGGCTCTGCTGGAGATCGACGAGGCGGGCTATGGACCTCTCCTCGTAAGCACCATCCGAGGGGCAGCCAAGCTCCCCCTGCTCCGCAACCGATTGTTAGACGTCTTGTTGGGAAGTGCGGCAGACGGTCGAACCCGGATCAAGCAGGAGATCGTAGAACTCATTCCCATTCTGCCCAGGAGATATCAAGAAGAAGCTGCAATCCGCCTCGCCAGAACCCGCGAAGGTACGGAGATCCTGCTCGATGCCGCTGAAGAGAGGAAGTTCTCTCCTACGGTTCTACTTAGAAGCAGCGTTGGCGTTGTTCTGCCCACCCACGCAGAAGAACTGACTGTCCGCTATGACAAGTTGACGGCCGATCTGGCGCCACTGGATGAACGCCGGCAGGATATCGTCCGTCGACTCCTAGAATCGGTCGACATGGAAACCGCTTCGCCTTCCAGCGGTTGGGCGATCTTCCAGGAACACTGCATGCGCTGTCATCAGATTGCGGGTCAAGGCAAGACCATCGGGCCCCAGCTGGACGGGATCTCGGAGCGGGGCGTTGAGAGACTGCTGGAAGACATGGCCGACCCCAGCCGGAATGTCGCCGAGGGCTTCAAGAACCAGGTCATCTGGCTGCGCAACGGCGCCATTCGCATGGGATTTCCCCGCCGAGGAAGACGACGAGAGCCTGCTTCTGATAGACGAGCTGGAAAATGAAACGCGCATCATGAAGGCCGACATCGACAGAGTGCAGGAGGTGGAGGAATCGCCCATGCCGCCCGACTTCGTGGAGCAACTCTCAACCGATCAGATCAACGATCTGATGAGCTTTCTGATGGCGCCGGAAGAAGGGATGCGCTGACCAGGTTCGGGCTTCGGGGTTCAGAGTTCCGAGTTCTGGAATCTGCCGGTTCGGAAGATGCCTGATCGGAACCCGAGTTGTGCAGGAGCCCGGCGATCTGATGGGACCACGGAGGGTCCTCCTAGCCCGCCGTGCTGATCACTCCTGAAACCCAGTAGTACCAATGTTTCAGTAGTGTGAAGTCAGTGTAGTCGGGTCTCTAGCCCGGATTATGCAAGAACCGTAGTTCGGTGTTGAAAAACGACTCGAGAAGTGGCCCAACTCGGAAGCGGGCAGGTGTGACAGGCGGATTTGCGAAGGATATGGGTTGGCGAGGCGTCTGAGTGGTTTGGGGAGTGAATTTCAGACAGATCTGGGCCTGGATGAGTGTCGGAAGCGGTTTTTCGGGGGAGCTGGGAAAAGCTAACTGGAGTTCAGGCGACTCAAGACGAGGTGGAAGAGGGGTTGTTCGGGAAAGGCTGAGGAAAGATGGACCCAGATGCGTCGAGTGGTTTGTCGGATCCGGGCCCCAATCTTGAGGACCCGACGACGTAAGGTTTCGATTTCGAGCTTGTGCCAGGGGGTTCCGTGAAGATAGTCGCGCAGGCGAACGAACATCTGGTAAGCCAGTGCATGCAGGAGGAGTCGAAACTGATTGGCCAGGAATCGATGACAGCTGAGTCGGTCCATGCTCAGATGATTCTTGAAGGCCTTGATGAAGTTCTCGGTCTGCCCTCGGTTTGTGTAGTGGTCATAAAGTGATTGGGAGCAGAGATCGTCCCGGTTGGTAACTACAAAGCGACGATTGATCCCACGCTGATCGACCTCCACTTTGACAATGACGCGACGGGATCGATCCCAGCTGTGGGCTCGATAAAGAAACTCGTCAAACTGACGCTGTTTTTCCTCCAGCTCAAGGAACCTTTCCCGAGTCGAATCCAGCAGGGGCTCGACCACTCGCTGCAGGCGAGGGTTTCGGCTTAACCCGATGACATATTGGAGTTTATTCTCTTCACATTCACAGAACTCGTAGAGCCGAGGCGTGGCAAAGCCGCTGTCGGCCCGAATCTCAATCTCGACATCCGTCCCCACTGCTTGTCGGATGGCCTCCACGACTCGCTTCAGAATGGGCACGATGTGAGAGGCAGCCCCCTTGTTGCCAGGTCTCAACACGGCACAGACCAGGTCTCCCGTGTCGGCATCGAAGATCAGCCAAGGATGCAAAATGTGGTTTCGGTAATACCCGTGGTAGAAGGAGAACTCCTGTTGGCCGTGAGTGTGGTCGTCGGTACTGTCCAGATCCAGGATGATCTTGCTGGGACGTCTCTTCTTCAGGGAGCGCACATAACGGCCTAGCAGCCACCGGCTCAGACGCATCAGATCCTTCTTGGTGACGGAGTTCTCCAGGCGGGAGAAAGTCGGCTGGGTGGCCAAATCGGGATCGCTCTCTGGCAACTGATCACAGACTGTCTTGAGCATCGGATCCGAGCGCAGCGTATCGGCGTCGTTACAGTCTTCGTAGCCGGCCACGATCTGCAAGACTCGTTGTCGGATCAACTTCAACGGGTCATGACGAATGTAGCGTTGGTCTCGACTTTCCGAAATACAGGAACTGAAGCCCTCGCACAATCGATGTTGACGATCCAGCGATCCAAACAACAACCATCCTGCGTCGGAAGTGAGGCTCCCCCCATCAAAACGAGCCGTGATGTTTCTGTGGCTATGAAATGGCAGGGTATTCTGGCAGACTGTTTTTGACATTGCCGTAGCTCCTGTTTAGGGTCTTTGTTTCTCTAAACCCTTTTATATCAGAGAGCTACGGCCTTTTTTCTGGGCCCACATCTCACTTGAATTTAGATCTCTTGCATAATCCGGGCTAGTCCAGGGGATCGCAAATTTCGAGCAGGGGTCGGAGTGGGAAAAAGGTGCCAGAGTAGACTGTCCCTTTTTAGTTGCTTCTTTTTAGTTGCTTCTTTAGTTGCTTCTTAGTTGCCCGAGCCCTGGGCGCCCTGGGAGGCCGCGGAGCCCATGATCCCCATCATGGCCAGGGCCAGTATGCCGTTGAGACTGGCCTGGAACTGTTCGGATGTCTGGGCGGCCAGCAGGCCTTCCATTTGCATGTCCACTATCGCCAGGACGGGGCCCACCTGAGCCATCTGCTGGGGGTCTACGGCGACCTGGCTCAACTGCTCTCGTGCCTGCGCGATCCCGTCGTCCCATCCTTCGGCCATGGTCGCCGGCACCCACTTTCCTTCCACCAGGACGAACTCGATTTCCTGTGGCTCCTCATCCGGCTTCTCGAAAAGCAACCAGGCCCGGTTCCCTTCGCTCCGGAGCAGCCTGAAGTTCATGGTCTGGAGCTCATCCAGCGTCTCGGTCTGCTCGGGTGCCAGGGCCGCCAGATGCTCCATCTGGGACATGAGCTGGCTTCCTGTGGTCGCCAGAAAGTGCTCCCCGTCGAAGACGCGCAGCCGCTCCAGACTGGACAGGTCGGAAGAGAGCAGCGTCTTGAGCAGCGCCACGACGCCGTCATAGGACGCCTCGCCGTTGGGAGACTTGGAGAGCTGGGCGCTCACCTGGGGATTCTCCAGCACAAACTCTTTCTTTTCGTCGAGGACGCGCACCGCCTTGGAGAGCGTGGCAAAGGTCTGATCCCAGACGCTGTCCTCCAGCTGATTCGAAAAATCATGAATCAGCCCGGAAGCGTCGTTCTGATAGCTGGCTGGAAGAGCCTGCCAGACGACCTGCGGCCGGTTTTCTCCCAGCCCGGTCACGACCGTCCTCACCGCAGCGTCCGGCGCACCGGCACCCAGAGCCGGGAGGACGGACATGCACAGCCATGAAGAAAAAAGCAGGAGCGATATTCTTGTTTTCTTGGACACGTTTACCTTCTTTCTGATCCGATAGACAGGCAACCCCCTGTCAGCCACTCTACGGGTTTCTCGAAATCGGTGTCAAGGCGTTGGATCACCGATTCAGGTGGCAGACCCGGCGCTCCGGCACCGGCCTCTGACAGTCCCCGTCAGACCGGATCAGAGCCGCTGGCGGAAGCCAGCGGTATGGTATTCACGTTCCCGGCTCCGCTTCGCTGCTCTCTGCCTTTTTGTCTTCGTCTTCTTCTTCGCCTGGAGCTTTCTCCCACTCATACTCCTTCTCCAGGACATGGCGAGCGAACCATTCAAGCTCCACATTGACCTTGAAGAGCCGGTGGCGCAGCTCGCGCCAGCCGTGCCCCTGCCGGGGAGCGATGTACAGACGCGTTGGAACCCCGTTGCTCTTGAGCGCCCGGTAGAGCTCCATGGATTGAGACGCGGGAACCCGGGCATCGTTCTCTCCCACCAGGACCAGGGTGGGCGTCTTCACTTTCCAGATGTCCTTGAGAGGGGAGTTCTCCCAGTAGTTCTGGATGGGGGCGTCCTTCTCCCAGGGAGTGCCGCCGAACCAGGGCGTCCGGTAAATACGGACATCGCTCTGACCGTACATGGAAATCCAGTTGACGGCGCCCGCTCCCGAAGAGGCTGCCTTGAAGCGGTCCGTAAAGGTAATGATCTTGTTGGTCATGTGGCCGCCCGCACTCCAGCCCATCTTGACCAGGCGCTCGGGGTCGGCCACGCCCATCTTGATGATGTGATCTACGCCGGTCATGACGTCCCGGTGGGCCTGGTTGAAGTAGTGCCCGACCATGTCTCGAAGGAAGGCGTTCCCATACCCGGTGCTGCCCCTGTAGTTGGGTCTGAGAACGGCATAGCCATAGGCGGCCAGAACGGGGTTGTAGCGGCCCGGGTGGCCCCCGAGGCTGAACCGGTCCGAAGCCCGGGGTCCGCCATGCGTCTGCACGACCAGGGGATACCGGCGGCCGGGTTGATAATCGATCGGATACAAGAGCAGCCCTTCCACTCTGACACCGTCCTCACCCTTCCATTCGATCTTCTCCTGCCGAGGCAGCAGGAATTCCTCTTCCAGGTAGTCGTAATGATGGGTGATCTGCCGGGGATCCCCGGAGTCATCCATCACCCAGAAGTCACCGGGTGAGCGCGCGGTCCCGAGGGTGAACAGATGCCGCCGCTGCTCCACGTCGAAAACCCAGTTACCCAGGGAATGGTCTCCGCGGGTCACCTGTCGGTAGGTCGCCCTTTTCAGATCAACCTCCAGGATCTGGCTGTGAACTCCCATATTGGCGAGCAGGAAGACTCGGCGACCGTCGGCTGCCCACGCGGCTTCAATCACTTCGTATGGAAAGTCGGGCATGACGAGCCGTGCAGCGCCTCCCTGGACCGGCACGAGAAAAAGGTTGTCGTTGTAATAGGACTCGAGACGAGCGTTGGCGTCGGCCGTAAACAGGATTCTCTTCCCGTCCGGGGAGAGCCGGATACCCGATTCCTGGACACCGTTTGCGGTCGACCTCCGGGGACTCGCACCGTCGGGACCCATGATCCAGATCTCACCCTCGTCCGAGTCGTCAAGTAACGGTGTGGGCGCTCGTTGAACGAGGATCCTGCCGCCGTTTTGAGAAAGACGAAAGGACCGGATCGAGTAGTCTCCTTTAGTGACCTGCTCCTCCTTCCTGTCCGCCACGGAAATCCGCCACAGGTGTTTGTGTCTGAAGTCCTCCTCAAAGGGGAAGACGTCGTCTTTGACCCCTTCCCGCTGCTTTTCCTCTTTCGTCTTCGGGTCGGTGGCCAGGAAGTAGAGATACTTCCCGTCCGGCAGCCAGGCGAAGCCGGAGACACCCGTTTCGCAACTGGTGAGAGGCTGGGATTCGCCGCCATCTCGGGGCAGCAGATAGACCTGGGGCTTCGGGGCCGGGTCACGGGTGGCCAGAAAGGCAATGGTCCTGCCGTCCGGCGACCACCGGGGGCTGCGGGCCCCCATTTCTCCAAAGGTCAGCTGGCGACTCTCACCACCGTCAACCGGGGCAAGCCAGATCTGAGGGATCCTGCGGTTTGCCTCCCAGTTACTCGAGGATCGGACGTAGACGAGCTCCGAGCCGTCCGGCGAGAGCCGCCCATCCCGAAGACCCGGGATGTTGAGCATGTCCACGATCGTCATGGGCCGCCCGGGGGCGGCAGGAAGAAACGCGGCCCCCAGGCAGAGGAGTAGGATCGATGGGAGGAGATTCTTTCTCATGGTGCCTTCACCCGAAGCCGGTCGGGTGATCGTAGGGGCCGGCCTTGTGCCGGCCCGGTCAACGGGCGACCACCAGGGTCGCCCCTACAAACCCATCGCCGGGGTTCCCTTTAATTGCCGATCTGGCTACCTCCTGCCGGGAGGCTGAACTGCTGGAAGCCATCCTGAGTCCCGAGCGTGATCACGGCTGTGGGAACGTCTCCTGAGATTCTGAGAGTTCCTTCGAAGTCAGCGAACTCGCCGGCCGGCGCCAATCCGAAGTACTGGAGAAAGAACTGGGAGGTGGAAGTCGTCGGCTGCATGACCAGAGGCGCTTCGGCGACCTGTGCGTCATTGACGTCCAGGAGCGTCAACTGCAGGTTGCCGATGTGATCGTTGGGATTGGCGATCGGCACCCCGGTGTTACTCCCCGCGGCGGTCCGGCTGACGCTCAATACGTGGTTCCCGGCCAGAGGAGGACTGGCCAGGCCGGCCGCTCCCAGCAGTTCTCCAGGAACTGGACCGGCCGGACCCCCGGCGGTCTGGACGGCGTCACTGGCCTCATAGGTCGCGAACGTAACTGCCGTCCTGAGCTCGGACAGGGAACTGCCGGATTGGATAAAAGCCATCACCCGCAGCGCCTCGAAAAAAGGCAGCCGCAGGATCCGGCTGGCTCCCGGGGCCAGGTTGAACGACATACTGAAAGGAAAGGTGAAACTCCCCGTGACGGCGTCGATGAATTCGAGAAAACCCTGCAATTGCTGGTATCCGGTGTTGGTCATGGTGATCTGGCTGAGCACAAGAATACTGCCCAGGTCGAGGCTGAAGAGGCCTGGAAGGAGCTTTCCGCCTCCCACCGTTCGAAGGATATGGCCCTCATAAAGACCGTTCGAACCCGCCGGCTCCAGCTGCTTGCTCTCGCCATGGATGGACCAGATGCAGAAATCGACTTTGTTTGGATTGAGGATAACGAAACCGTGCCAGAATACGAAGTCGAGGCATCCGAAGATGAGACGAGCGGAGACAACGGACAGGTTGGTCAATCTGACGGTGAATTCGTCGATTAACAGGAAGATCGGCTCGTCCGACTGTTGTATACTGTCATCGTTGATATCCCAGAAGGCTTCGGTCGCCGAGACCGGGATGATTCGGTCGCCCAGAGGACTAAGGAGACCACCGGTCGCGAGGCTACCTGCATAGTCCCTCATGTCACCTCGACCGATCGCTTTACCGACTTCCCAATCCTCGAACCTGGCTCCTGATTTTAGAACCAGGTCACACAGAATCGCAGGCGGAAGGGGGACGATAATCGGAATGCCCAGATAGAAAATTCCCCTTGACCAGGGCAACCCGCGCCCCGTTCAAAGTGGGCTGTACGGGGTTGGGAAATATGAGCTGGGGCTCATCCTCAGCCAGGGCTGACACGCTCCCCAGCAGAGCGAGCAAAACGACCAGTAGCGCAACGATGAACTTCTGCATTTGCCTCTCCTTTTCGATGACGATCTCCGAAGGACCTGTTAACAGAGATCAGTGAACTTGCGGCAAGTGTAGGTGGGGGGTTCCGCAATCGTCAAGGCGAGTTTGTGCAATCTCGCGATGCCCGCGTGTCTTTCCAGAAAACACCGTCTGCTGGAGGCACCTTATGCGGCTCGAGGCTCTCTCACACCACTTGCGCCTGGCTCTTTTCTCAACTCTCATTGCCTGTTGCTCCTCACTATCCGCTACGGCAGGAGTGGCGGCGACGCGGCTCATCTTTCCCGACCTGATCCAGGCCGAAAGCGTCGATGTCGGCTACGCCGTCCTCAATCCCCTGGGAGAGGCCACCGAGGTCACGTTCACTGCCTATGGCGTGGGGGGAGACCTGCTGGGCGGAGCCGGTGTGACCAATCCCGTAACCCTGGAACTGGGTCCCCGCAGCCAGCTGGCCCGCTTTCCCCGCGACCTCTTCGGCTTCGATCTGGACTCGGAAGTCAGTGGCTGGATGGAGGTCACGAGCGACTCGGAGGAAATCAAGGGGAATTATATACTTAGCTTTAAAAGGGGCATTGTTTCTTTCTTGACAATTAGTTGATGGAGTTGGTATAGATTTCGACCGGAAATGTCTGAAAGAAGGGTTAGGTTCGATTCTCCTTGCCAGTCGGAGCGGCATAGATGAGCTCGGATAAAGAACAGGTCGCCTCCATCCGCTACCCTTTGTTGTTCCGCTATAAAGACTATGTAGCAGGGTCCGGTTTTCTGGCTTGTGTAGAGATTTCAGGCCGGGCACTGATGATCCAAGAAGCAGGAGAGGACGATGAATGGTGGATGTACGGAGTGCGCCCATCCGCAATAGCCGAGAACGGGAAAACTCCTCAAGAAACCTCGCTTCGTTTTCGAGAACGGTACAAACGTGTCCTATACGATTTCGCTACAGACGCTGCGGACATCGACCAGTTGGAGACCGAAGTTCGGAAATTTTTTAACGATTCGGAAGAGACTATCGAGCGTCAGTGGACCAATGCTTTCAGGTTAATACGTGCAGGGGATGTAGACCCCGAGGAGCCGTTCGCAAGTCTCCCCCAAAAACCCCCCGAGCAAAACGAACCAGAAATAAGCGTAGTGGAATTCGAACCTAGCAAGTCGTCCCCGTCCGATAATCTGCCGCCCTCTGTCTTTCAAGAACACCCCGAGCTGCTGGCTGCTTAGTGTCGGCATCCGTTCGATTCGGCAAGGTCAAAAAAATGTTGGACGATTGCGCCGAGGGTTACAGCATCAGGCTAAGTGTTCACCATCGTCGCGTCACGTACAACGACAAGATATACCCCAGCTTACCAAAGCACGATGAAATCGAACTCGGGCATGTTCGCAGCCTAGTTCGGCATCTCGGTATTGACAAAGACTGCGCCAATAGTCTTTTGCCTATCACCAACTAAGTTCGGGGATCGGAACGTAAGTGGAGTCAAGCGTATAATTCCCAAAGGTATAAAGGAGAAAAGGCGACATGGGAAAGAACAACAATTCAAAGGGCAGTGGTGTTGACCTTCTGGCTAAGGCCATGAAGCGGGTGTTCAAGGAGGCCGTCGAGGAGGGGGTGGAACCCCTGGGAAAGCGTATGGGCAAACTGGAGAATAAGGTGGATACCCTCCAGGACAACATGCAGGATCAGTTTTCCGAGCAACCCAGGCTCATTTCCCAGGAGGTCCACAAGATTTTGGAGAGGAAGTCCGGGAAATAGGTTTTGGACTCAGGAGGACCGAGCAGCAGAATCCAGGCCGTTGTCTGCGATCAGCTCCCGGTACATGAGACGACGCCCGATCAGCCCGGCAATCACCGACCGCATCTGGTCGATAGTGTCCAGGGGACGCCGGTTGTGCTTCCCCGAAAACTCACGGATGTAACGGTTCAAGTGCTTGGGGGAGAGCTTGTGAAAGGTTCCCTTATGGGCTCGTTTCAGTGTTGCCCAGAACGACTCGATCCCGTTGACGTGAGCCATCTTTTTGACGTATTCCCCGGTACTGTGCTTCACGACCTCGTGCTGCCGGGGAAGCCCCTGGTAGGCGGTGGCGTCGTCGGTATAGACCTGGGCCGTGGGACCGGTGTTCTCGGCGACGAATCCCTGGAGCGTTTTGGCGTCGGTCTGCTGGATGACCTGGGCCCGGATCCAATTGGTGGCTCGGTCCCGGATACCGATCACGGCGGTTTTGCCCGTGGTACCCCGGCCCGTCAGGGATTCTCGCTTGGCCTTAGTCATGTTGCTCCGGAGCCCCCCGAAGTAGGATTCGTCGGCTTCGACCGGTCCTTCTAAAGGCTCAATGCCGCTGCCGTCCCAGGCTTCCCGCAACCGGTGAAGCATGAACCAGGCCGTCTTCTGGGTGACCTTCAAATCCCTGGAGAGCTTCATGCTGGAGACGCTCTTGAGGCAGGTGACGTAGATATAGACCGCGAAGGCCCACTTGCGAAGGGGGAGCCGGGAGCTTTCCAGGGCCGTGCCGGTCCTAACAGAGAAATACTTCCGGCAGTCCTTGCACCAATAGGGCATGGGATGGCGGTTCTTGACTTCGCGGGTGTTGAGGCTCCCGCACCGTCCGCAGCAACGTCTGTTGGGCCAGTAGGTTTCCTCGAACCACCGGGCGGCCGATTTCTCGTCGGGGAAAAGAGCTCCCAATTCGAGCAGGGATATGCCGTTTCGATTGGACTTTCCAGGGGCTTTCGAATTCCGTTTTTGCTCTTTTCCCATGTCCTCATTATAGCCGACTGGGGGGACATTTTTTAAAGCTAAGTATATAATTCCCAAAAAGAAGGTGCACGAAGGAAAACGTGGTCCGGGACTCGATATCCCGATCATCGATGTAGTACCAGGCATTCCGGAATCGAACCGCCACAAACGCGGTACTCGGCAGGGAACCCTCAGAGGATCGGATGCGCATGAGGCTTCCCAGGACTTCAGACCAGTCGAAGAGGATGTTCTGGTCGTCTCTGGTTACGGCAGCCACGCCGTTCTCCAGATGGCTCTGCGGTATCTCGATCCCTTGAGACAGGAAAAACATGGCTGCCGTCAGCGGTCGGGTGATGATCGCAATCGTGTCTCCCCGCCCGCCCGATGCGGCGGTGGTGAGCCGGTAGACGGAAGCCTCCGGATCGAGTCGAAGATCTAAGAAGAGCTGTTGAGCCAGTGGCGTATTCCTCCCCTCTTCTTCAATGAGCATCAGGACTTCAGGCTTCGATTCAGGGTTGGTGACCGTGAGGCCAAGGTCGAGCAGACCATCGTCCTCCAACTCTGCCATGGCTTCGGCAATTCTGAGAAAAGTCTTGAAATCCGGTGGGCGGGGAGGAGTCGGGCGATTGGTGGGCTCGGCGTTACGGACTTCGTTTATCGAAGCCACACACACGCGAAAGATACGGTCGAGATTCCAGCCGGCCTGATGCAGCAGCACCATCGTCTGTAAGTCGATGGGTGTCATCAACTGGCGGGTAAATCGCTCACCCCCCAGCGGCTTGTAAATGATGTTGGGCCTCTCAGAATAGCTGCCTGAAGCTCCGACCCGGGGAGCGGCCTTGATCCCGCTCACACTGGCGTTGGCCGTGAGGCTCAAGGATGAAGAGATGCTCGTCACCTCTAGAAAATAGGGCAGTTCGTTGTATTTCAGCCTGACAAAGTTGAGCAGGAGCGCGCGATTGTCCGTGTCCGCGAGAGCAACGTTGTAACGGGGACGTCCCGCTTTCAAAGCCTTGGGACCCAGCCCGCTGCACGCTTCCAGGCCCAGAACGAGCCCAACAATCCCTGCCAGAATCAATGCCCGGGACCCGGTCCGCCGCATACTCCCGCTGAATCCTCTCCGTGAATGCCCCACCTATCATAGCGAGGCCATCTGTGAAAAAACGCCGGATTATGAATCCTCTGTGCCTTGCCTATAATGGGCGGGATGGATGTCAAGCCTAAAGCCGCTCGGATCGAAGTCTATTCCGCCTGTCAGCTGAGCTGTCCGGCGTGTCCCACGACGACTGGTCAGAATCGGGCGGTGATCGGTCGGGGCCACCTGACTCTGGCACACTTCCGGCGTTTCCTCGCGCTCAACCCTCAAATCAGACACCTGGAGCTGGGAAATTACGGCGAAGTCTTTCTGAACAGGGATTTGCCCGGGATTTTGCATCATGCCAGACAGAGCAGGGTGGTTGTCAGGATTGGAGCCGGAGTCAACTTGAACAATGCCTCCGAAAAAGCCCTGGAAGCACTGGTCTCTGAACGGGTGGAGAGGATGCGATGTTCCATCGACGGCGCCACTAACCCGCATAGATCACCGATAGGACCTCAAAAGGCCGCCCTGTTTGGTATAAAGCGTTTTGAATGAAAGACTTCAAAGCCAAACGGAGGCGGCCCTTATGAGAACAGAGTGTAAACAAGCCAGGTTCGAATTTCACCAACTATTTCAACGCAAAGTGAAGGCGCGGTTCGACGGCGGGAAGATCACCTCCGATGCAGGGGTGCTGCTGTTGCGAGAGGTCGAGAGGGGGACGGGTCTGATCGCCGGACTGGCTGAGTGTTTCAGGGATCACCGGGATCCGCGGTTGATCGAACACACGGTCGAGGAGTTGTTGGGGCAGCGCATCTACGGACTCTGTCTGGGGTACGAGGATCTGAACGATCATGATCAGTTGCGCACCGATCCGATGCTGGCGGTGGCGGTGAATAAGGCCGATCCGTTGGGGGAGAGGCGGCGGCAGGCCTCAGATCGGGGGAAGGCGCTGGCGGGCAGGTGTACGCTGAACCGGTTGGAGTTGACCGGCGCCGAGGTCGATGAGCAGGAGCGGTACAAGAAGATCGCGATGGACCCGGACCGGATCGACGGCTGGATGGTGGATGCCTTCGTGGAGTCCCACGAATCGGCGCCCGAGGAGATGGTGCTGGATCTGGATGCGACCGACGACCCGATCCATGGCCAGCAGGAAGGCCGGTTCTTTCACGGTTACTACCGCCACTACTGTTATCTCCCGCTGTACATCTTCTCGGGGGAGCATCTGCTGTGCGCCCGGTTGCGGTGTTCCAATATCGATGGGGCCGCGGGATCGGTGGAGGAACTGGAACGGATCGTCGGCCGGATTCGGCAGAGCTGGCCGGAGGTCTCGATCGTCATCCGGGCCGACTCGGGCTTTTGCCGGGATGACTTGCTCCGCTGGTGTGAAGACCATCACGTGGATTACGTGATGGGGTTGGCCAACAATGATCGGCTCAAGTCAGAGAGCGCCGAAGCGATGACTCAGGCCGAAGCCGAGTTCAACGCCACCGGGCGACCGGCGCGGGTGTTCAAGGATTTCCGCTACCGGACTCGCCACAGTTGGACCTCGGAGCGACGCGTCGTCGGCAAGGCCGAGTTCCTGGACAAAGGCGC
The DNA here is from genome assembly GCA_965205615.1 of Acidobacteriota bacterium. Classification (GTDB taxonomy): domain Bacteria; phylum Acidobacteriota; class UBA6911; order RPQK01; family CBDAPI01; genus CBDAPI01. Next base: position 284,137 of record CBDBHK010000024.1, read on the forward strand.
CAATCCCCGATTCGTCGTCACCTCCCTGTCGCCGGAACGCCTGGGGGCCCGCGCGCTCTACGAAGACTTCTACTGTGCGCGGGGCGACATGGAGAACCGCATAAAAGAACAGCAGTTGGGTCTGTTCGCCGACCGGACCAGCGCGGCAACGATGCGCGCCAATCAACTCCGGCTGTATCTGTCCTCCGCCGCCTACATGCTCATGCACGCCTTGCGTCGTCTCGGACTGAAGCAGACCCCCCTGGCTCGCGCTCAGTGTCAGACGATTCGCTTGAAGCTCCTCAAGATCGGCGCCCAGGTCCGCCTCACGGTCCGCCACGTCTGGATCTCCATGTCGGAAGCCTATCCCTACAGCGAGGTCTTCGCTGCCGTCGTTCGAAACCTCCAGGCCATTCCTCTGCGCTGCTGAGGTCTGTCCCGATCAAACGCCCCCAAAAACGAAATCGTTCCATCGCTCAGGCCGAGCTCTGCCTGAATGCATTCCGTCACGCTCTTCCGAACCCGAAAAACGGTTCATTCACGACCATCCACACCACCGCATCACTCGACCTGGACCGGATCGATAGCGAAACTCTCAGAAAACCGTTCCGGCCTGCCAAAATCACCTTCATTTCCAAATCGGTGATCTATGCGGGCTAGAAGCCCGTGGTGAAAGTCCCGCGGGCCGCGTTGCGGGCGCCGTGGGTCCAGATGCAAGGCGAACCGACGCAGTCCATGCCAAAGCATCGGCGAGGAGGGGCAACGCGGCAGATGGGCCTGCGCCGCCCGCAACCCCAAGGGCGCCAGGGGTTTGCGCCCGCTGGCTGCGTTTCTCGTCGTCTCCGATGACCAGCATCGGTTTCCTCCTCGTGCCTTGCCAGCGAACGCAGATCCCTGGCGCGCGACCCGCGGGACTTTTACCACGGACTGCTAGTAAACTATTGGGGACAGGATGGCGACCGAGGTACTCATAGGACAGTCTTACTTCCTGCGCTTCGACCCCAAGTTGTGGAAGGCGATGCAGCCCTACCCCCCTCTGGGTGCGCTCTACGCTGCCAGCTATGTTCGGTCCAGAGGCTTTCAGACCGCGCTTTTCGACGCTATGCTGGCAGACTCTACCGGCGACTGGCAGAGGACTCTGCAGTACCACCGACCCCGTTTCGCCGTCATTGATGAAGACGGCTTCAATTACCTGAGCAAGATGTGTCTGCTGCGAATGCGCGAGGCCGCATTCGAAATGATCGAGATGGCTCGCGGTGTCGGAGCTGTCGTCATTGTCTCCGGTTCCGACGCTACCGACCACAGCCGAGCCTATTTTGACAAGGGAGCCGACTACGTTGTGGTTGGAGAAGGGGAGATCACTCTGGGAGATCTCCTGGAGTCGCTGAAGGAGGGACGCAGCGAGGCGAAACCGGGGAAGATCCCCGGCGTTCGCGCAAAAGGTTTTGAGGGTCCGCAGCGGGAGTTGCTGCGCGACCTTGATAGCCTGCCGTTCCCGGCCTGGGACCTCGTGGACGTCGACCGCTACAGGGAGATCTGGATGCGGAACCACGGACGCTTTTCCGTCAATATGGTTTCCACACGGGGCTGTCCCTATCAGTGCAACTGGTGTGCCAAACCGATCTACGGTCAAAAATATCATTGTCGGTCCCCCGCCAACGTTGTCGAGGAACTGGAGTGGCTTCGCCGCCTGGTCGATCCCGATCACATCTCGTTCTGCGACGACATCTTCGGGCTTAAGCCCGATTGGATCAGGTGCTTTTCCCAACTGGTGACGGCCCGGCGACTTGAAACGCCCTTTAAGTGTCTGTTGAGGACCGACCTCGTCACCTCCGAAACTGCCGGCGCCCTGGCCAGAGCGGGCTGTGAGTCGGTGTGGATGGGTGTGGAGTCCGGTTCTCAAGCTATCCTGGACGCCATGCAAAAAGGCGCTACTGTAGAAGGCACCCGGGCGGCGACCCGTCTTCTCAGGGCTGCGGCTATCCAGGTGGGCTTTTTTCTGCAGTTCGGTTATCCGGGGGAGGACTGGTCGGATATCGAAAAGACCGTCCAGATGGTGCGTGACTGCAGGCCTGACGATATTGGAATCTCCGTGGCCTATCCCCTGCCGGGCACGGGCTTCTACGAGAGGGTCCGGGAGGAACTTGGCACCCGGCAGAACTGGGTCGACAGTGATGATCTGGCGATGCTCTATGACGGGCCCTTTTCGACTGGTTTCTACCGACAGCTTCACCGCACTATCCACACCGAGTACCGGGGCCGGCGAGCCTTTCAGGACTTGAAAAAGGGCCGGCTGGGCCGGCTTCCCGATCTCTTTCGAACCGCCGCCCTACCTTTACAAAAAAGGCGACTGGCACGGATGAGACGCGCCGAGGGACGTGCCCCGGGCATTACGAAGTCCGATCAGGTCCGTTCGTAGGGGCCGGCCTTGTGCCGGCCCGGGTAACGGGCGACCACCAGGGTCGCCCCTACGATGTACCATCCGATCGCTGCGTGGAAGCGGCTCCTCCTACCAGACGAGGGGAGAACGAGGCACTTCGCCCTTGGGAGTTCCACGGCGGGCAGCGACGTGGGCCTGAGCGGGGTCGGTCCCCGCGACGGCAGGCTGTGGTCCCGTCGAGGTTGCAGATGAGCGGTTGAGGGCGGGCTGCCGGGGACGCATGCTCAACATGATGGCAACCAGCAGGATCCAGAAAACGATGAGCACGAGAATCATAACCGTCAATTCGTTTCCCCACTAGCTAAGACTCCTCTGGGGCGTATTTGTTTCATTCCGGCGTCAGTGCAGGGGAACATGCTCCAGGCTGCAGGACTCGAGGTCATGGATGGCGGAGACCCCGATTTCGTTGCGGCCCGTTCGAAACGAGTCTTCCGGAACCAGGACCAGAAACTCGGCATCACCGGCCGGGGACGTGAAGACCGGCGCAACGCTGCGGATGAGGCCATTGACGGAAACCGCTACCTGCGCGGGGACTTCAGCGCCGGGTTGGACGACTCGGAGTTGGCCTCTCACTCCTGTCGGGACAAAGTGCCCATCCCGCGTGACCTGCCCGTACCTCCAGCTTTCAAAGAGAGTGGCAACCAGCGACGAACGGGCAGGAAGTGCTCTCTCAGGGGCGGACTTGCCAGCCAGCCGGCCGCAGGGAGAGAACTGGAAGAGGCCCTCCTGGTCAGCTGACTCCGCCATTCGCCGCAGCTGCTCGAGGAAGTCCTTCCCCCTGTTCTCAAATGGAGCAGCCGCCTGACCCACCGCAGGTTCATCTCTCTCACCGCAGCGGACGGTCAAGTCGCTCTCATTGTCATTTTCCCCGGCCGTTGTGTGTCTCCAGGGGAAATTGACCGGATACACGACTTCCGAAATCGATTCGCCCCGAGCTGCGAAAACTCGAACGTCGGCCTGCTCGCCGAACGCGCCGGCATCGACCTCGAAAGAAAAGCCCGAACCGGACAGGCCCGGATCGGAATGGACTCTCAGCACATCAGGCCGGGAAAAACCCGTGCCTCCCTGGTGCACCTTGCGGCGGTTAACGAAGATGAGAATGCTGTCGGCTGGTCGAGAGGCCTGGAGGTCTGCCGCCCAGCCCAGGAAGAGGACTTTCCCCCCCCGGCGCTCCACCACATCCAGGTAGGCCGTCATTGAGCCCCGACGGACCGGTACAGCATTTTCACCCAGACAAACGACCGGGTAGTAGTGAGATGTCTGATCGCTGGAAATGACCAGGGTTGAGCGGCTCTCTGCTGCAAAGACTCGCCGCTGCCTGTCAGCCTGTTGGTCGTCCAGCAGAGATGTCCCATCCACCGGCCAGGGGATCCGGATACCCAGCACATCCGCCACCGTGGGCATGATGTCGATGGTCTCGGCTGGTTGGGTTGAGACTCGGCCCGTTTTCTGGCCCGGGAACTTGATCAGGAGCGGAACCGATGCGATATCGGGATAGTTTTGAGCGGTCAGGTTCCGGCGCGACACCCCTGGACGAAAGCTTGCCCCGTGATCGGCAGCCACGATGAGGAGAGTCTGTTCGTAAAGACCCGTCGTGCGAAGGTGGCGGACCAGGGTCCCAAGAAGTCGATCCGCAAGCAGCACCTGAAGGAAGTGACGCTGCCAGCCCAGAGCGACCAGCGAAGGCTCCTCTCCCCACCGTGCCGGAGTGGTGAAGTCAATCTTCCAGGGAAGGTACTGCCTGCCCGAGGGAAGATAAACCCAGGGCGGGTGTGGAAGGTTGGAGTGCAGAAAGTGGAAAGCGGGCTGTGAGTCGGGTCGGATCGTGTCGATGAATCGGGAGAACTCCTCACCCGGTTCGCGTTGCAGGGAAAGATCGAGCCCGGCGAATCTGACAAAGTTACCCCACGTCTGGTTGACGCCCGGCACCCGGTCAGCCAGCCGGGAGGGAAGTAGAAGATGCAGGTGGAGGACAGCCATGTCGATGATGGTGGCCAGGAACCGCGGGACCACATGCAGGTCCGCGGGTGCACAAACGGCTTCGGGGCACAGTGAGGTGATGGATTCAAGGGAACGCACATCGTAGTGTCGCCCCAGCAGGGTGAAAAGGCTTTCCGGGTGATAGACGTCAGTGGCTAATTTGATGACCGACGGGTCGGGGAAACGACCGGTGAGAATGGACGGAAGCGAAAATTGCGTAAAGTCGGCCACCACGGTTGCCTGTCGATACCAGGTTGATTCCCGGGCCAGGGCCCCAAAGTTGGGGAAGCGTGAGGAGTCCATCTCTCCGCCCGCGCGCAAGAGCGAACCAAGGGGAAGTTCGTCAAAAACGACCAGAACAACAGGGAGCGGGTTTTCAATTTCCACGTCGGGCAACTCGGCGCGGGTCGAGGCCGAGTTGGTGAGAAGCGGTGAGATGGCCGGGCTGAAAAGGAACGCCCCGGCAAAAACGAACACCGCCGGGAAGAGAATGTTGAAGAAGAGACGCAGGGCCCCAAGATGACGGTACACGGCAGCCACAAGGACTCCCGCGGCAGCGGCGGGCAGAAGCCAGAGTCCGCTGGAGAGCTCGAGCTGATCGTTGAGGAAAAGGAGTACGAACGTCGCACTTCCAGTGGCGACAGCGGCAAGGTGAAGCCATACCCACAGAGTGCGGCTCCACTTCGCCGTGCACCAGCACCAGAGCACCAGGCACCCCGGGGCCAGAAAGCAAAGAAAAAGAACCAGGAAGATGATTTCCGATGGGGCGGCCTGCCTGGCGACGAAAAACTGGGGGTGGTGAATCAGTAGATCGAGTAGCGGCTGGGCCACGCTCAACCCGAAAAGCGAGAAGAGGCCGAGTGAGTCGGGTAAGAATCGGAGACTGGTGGTGGAGATTCTCTTTTCCATTGCTGCGTGGTACGAGCATTGTAGAACAGGGGGCAAGGCCGAGAATTCCGGCTCCGGAGTCCATGGCGCAGTATTGCCCTTTCTGGTAAAAAAGGCAGGAAATCAGATGCCGCTATCGAGCTTCGTCCTGTCCCTGATGCTAACCGCCCCGGTTTCGGGACACAAACCCAATCTGATCCTGATTGTTGCCGATGATCTTGGCTGGGGAGATCTGTCCGTGTACGGATCGAAAGAGATCCGCACCCCGGTATTGGATGGACTGGCCCACGTCGGAGTCCGGTTCACTCAGTTTTACAGCGTTTCTCCCGTGTGCAGCCCCTCGCGCGCCGCCCTCCTCACGGGACTCCTTCCTCCGCGGACGGGGATTATTCGGGTTCTGCATCCGGGAGCGCGGCAGGGGCTGCCTGGGAATCTCGAAACGCTGCCCGAAGTTCTCCAGGCTCGGGGCTATGTCACAGCCGCGGTTGGCAAATGGCATCTCGGCGACGCTGTTCCTCACCTTCCGGCCGGGCACGGGTTCCACGAGTTTTTCGGCATTCCCTACAGTAATGACATGGTGCCCCTGCGTCTCGTCCGCGACTCCACGGTCATCGACCCGAATCCTACCCAGGCCTTCCTGACCCGGGATTTTACGGACGAAGCCATCAACTTCGTGGACCGCAATGCGGGGAACCCTTTTTTCCTTTATCTGTCGCTAAAGACACCCCATGTACCCCTGGCTGTGCCTGACGCGTGGCGAAATCGGAGCCGCAGCCTGTACATCGACTCAGTCGAGTACATGGACTGGAATCTGGGGAGACTTCTGCAGCGTCTGGAGGATTTGAAGCTGGATCGGAGAACGGTCATCGCGTTCACCAGCGACAATGGATCGTGGAGGCTTCGTTCCAACGGCGGGCTGCGAGGCGCGAAAAAGTCTGTGTATGAGGGCGGGATCCGGGTGCCCCTCATCGTTGCCTACCCCGGCCTCCCCGGTCCGCCCCGAGTTATCGATGCTCCGGCCATGATGTGTGATCTCTTCCCGACTCTTGTGCGCATGCTGGGGGAAACGGAGCCGGAAGGTCTGGACGGGCGCCACCTGCTCGGCCTGGTGGACGGGGAAAGACCCGGTGCACCCGCCGCCCGCCGCCCGGGGGACCCTATTTTCTTCTTTCTTCGGGAGCGAGTGGCGGCTGTGCGTGCGGGTCGCTGGAAGCTTCACCTGCAGCCTGCTGGTCCCACCCCCCAGACTCCGGATCAGCTTTTCGATCTCGAGGCCGATCCGGGAGAGTCGCGAAATCTCCTGGAGCAACATCCCCAGGTCGCCCGGCGGCTGCGCTCTCTGGTGGCAGAATACGAGGCCAACTAAGGGCATGCCGTAGTGAATTCGCAGGGGCGGCCCTGGTGGTCGCCCGCAAAACGGGCTGGCACAAGACCGGCTCCTGCCGTCGCCGCCGCAAGGGGCCTCGGATTCTTGCAGCTCCTCGTTCCACGAGTAACTATCCTTTGTCCAGCACCTGCTGGAGCTTGGCGAGCGCTGCGACAGCGTCCTCGGGAAGGTCATCGAAATTGTACTTTTCCCCTTCAGGCGAGGAGATGGCCAGGCTCTGTTTCTCGGTTCTGAACGACTGCAATTTCTTGAGATCGAACTGGAAGGCGTGTTCCGGGTTTTCTTCAGGCTGGAACTCGATCGAATCCGAGGTAACGGTGAGCTGCCCTTTGCAGGAACGCCTCAAAAAGTGGGTGTGTTTGCCCTCGGCCCGGATGGGCAGGAGGTCAGCCAGTTCCTTTTTGACTTCCAGCTTCCTCAGTCGTGCTTTCAGGACCTCCGCTCCAGACGCCTTGCCCGCCCCCAGTCCAATCGCTCGGTGAACAGCTGCGGCCGCGGCATCATATTGGTGAAGTCTTTCCAGGACATCGGCCAGGTCCATCTGCATGGTCGGGTCCAGGGGAGAGAGTGAGACGGCCCGCTCCAGATAGCGGCGGGCCGATTCCAGCTCTCCGCGGGCCGCCTGGGTCCTCCCCAGCATGTGGGCGGCGTAGGAGTCGTTGGGTGCAGCCCTCAGGATCCCCTGGAAGTTCTCTGCCGCGGTGTCGAGGTCTCCATCGGCCAGCGCCGCCTGACCCTGAGCGGCCAGGTCTTCGACCTCCCGCAGACGGTCGGCCTGGACGATCTGGCCGCTCATCTGTTCCCTGAGGGTTTGCATCTGCTCATCTCCGGGAAAATAGGTGAGGAAGCGGTCATAACTGGCGACAGCTGTTTCCGGGCGGGCGTTCCGTGCCTCCCTCAAGGTCTGCTCGCGCAGGCGCTCGCGGACCTGATCGACAACTTCCCGGGCGGCAGGCTCGCCAAGCTCCAGCGCGTCTCCCGCCAGAAAAAGGGCGTCGTCCCGGTCTTCCCCGACCAGCTTTCCGTCTTCCAGTGCCGCCCGCGCTTCTCGTAGAAGCTGCGTAGCAGGAGAGATCTCGAGGGCCTCCAGATCGGCAGCCGTCGCCGGAGAGACATCGGTCTCGTCGGGACCCAGTCTGGAAACGACCAGAAAAACGGCCAGCAGCAGGACGACTGCGACTGCGCCCCCCACCATGGCCAGGCTCCTGGGACTTAAGGGAAAGCTGGATCCGGGCGCTTCAACCGCGAGCTGCGTTTCGGGCACCATACCTCCTCCAGAACCCGCCACCAGGGTCGCGTTATTCCCCGCATCCGCCTCCAACCTCCTCGAGATCGCCGCCGCGGTCCCCATCGTCGTGTCGAAGGGATGATCGGGTCTGGATTCGTCGGGGAGCAGGACACGCAGGGCATCAGCCAGCTCGCGGCATCCCTGAAATCGATCCGCGGGTGACTTTTCCAGGCAACGATCGATGATGGCTCCAAAGACTCCGGCCAGCGATGCATCGATTTCCGCCAGCGGAGAGTGGGGATCGTTGACGATTCGAAAGATCATGGTCGTGGGATTCTGACCGCCGAAGGGAAGACGGGCGGTCAGAACCTCGAAAAGCACGATCCCCAGAGAGAAGATGTCGGATCGCAGGTCAACTGTCTGGCCCTGAATCTGTTCGGGAGACATATAGCTGGGAGTTCCGAGGAGCGTGCCAGTCTGAGTCAGGTGGGCTGTCGCAACGCGAGCGATCCCAAAATCGAGGAGCTTGACCTGCCCGTCTTTCGTCAACATGATGTTGGCGGGCTTGACGTCACGGTGTACGACGCCGTGCTCGTGGGCAAAGCTCAACCCTGCGCAAATCTGCAGAAAAATCCGGGCGACCGTTTCCTGATCGAGCCCGTCGGAGCCCTCGATCAACTCGTCAAGAGTCTGTCCATCTACGAACTCCATGACGATGTAAGGTCCGTTCTTGTCCTCTCCCAGGTCATGGATGGAAACAATGTTGGGGTGGGAGAGCGTACCGGCCACCCTGGCCTCTTGCAAGAAGCGAGCGACGAACTCATCGCGACTCTCTTCCTGAAGCTCCGTAGCGGCGCGGATCTGCTTGATCGCGACCGTGCGCTCGATAGCCGGATCGTGTGCCAGATAGGCTCGACTCTGACCTCCCCGGCCGATTTCTTTCTGGATGACGTAACGCCCGATCCGAGTTTCGTCCATTTTTTCCAGCGAGGACACCTCCGGAAAAAGCCGCTCCATTCTACCGATCTGGTCGTTTTGTGTAACCCCGAAAAGTTTTGGATACTGGATACTCGTTTTGGTTGAAGGTTCACGCGCTTACTTCGTGCGCGCTACTGTCGGGGTGGCTGCGACGACAGTAGCGCGCGTGACAACAAGCGCGTCCCCCGAAATTGTCCCCGTGCGGGGAAAGGCGATAAACTGGAGAAAACTCTGGAGGACCCGACCATGAAGCCCATAAATCGAAGAGAATTTGTCAAGAGCTCGACCGTGGCGGCAGGCGCACCCTTCGTGTTGCCGGGGAGCAACGACGCCAGGAGCGATACCGTTCGGGTGGGTGTCGTCGGCCTGCGAGGTCGGGGAAAGGAGCACCTGACCGGATTCCAGCAGCTCCCGGGTGTCCGAGTCACAGCCATCTGCGATGTCGATGACGAGATCATCGCGGCCGCTCAGAGCAGTTTTGACGACAACGGCTGGGATCGTCCCCGCGTCCACAAGGATATGCGCGCACTCTTTGAAGACGACGTCGACGCGGTCTCCTTTGCGACGCCCAACCACTGGCACGCGCTGGGCACGGTCTGGGCCTGCCAGGCGGGCAAGCATGTGTATGTGGAAAAACCCGCAAGTCACAACGTGCGCGAAGGGCGCCTGATGGTCGAGGCGGCCCGGAGATACGGTCGAGTCGTCCAGGTGGGTCACCAGATTCGCAGCTCGATCGGGGTGCAGGCTGCCGTTGACTATCTGCGGTCAGGCCAGCTGGGCGAGGTCTACATGGCCAAGGGTCTTTGCTACAAGTGGAGGAATACGATCTCCACGAAGCCCGACGAGCCCGTACCGGAGGGCGTGGACTACGACCTGTGGCTGGGTCCGGCACCAAACCGTCCTTTTTCACGCAACCGCTTCCACTACGAGTGGCACTGGCAATGGGACTACGGAGATGGAGACATCGGCAACCAGGGCGTCCACCAGTTGGATGTCGCGCGCTGGGGCCTGGGCCTGGAACGCCATCCCGACCGGGTCAGCGCGACCGGAGCTCACGTCATGTTCGACGACGACCAGGAAACTCCTAATGTGCTACACGCCTCTTTTACCTACGAGCGCGCAGGCCAGGCTCCTCTGATCCTCCAGTTCGAGGTGCGCCACTGGATGACCAACCAAGAAGCCCATATTGGTGAGGGTGTCAGAGACACGGTAGGAGTGATCTTTTACGGGTCGAAGGGCTACCTGGTCGTGGACAGCTACAGCAGCTGGAGGGCCTACCTGGGAGAGGAGCGGCAGCCCGGACCTCACGCCGACGCAGGTGGTGACCACTTCGCCAACTTCATTTCGGCCGTGCGGTCGGAGGACCCGGATCTCCTCAACTGCGACATCGAAGAGGGCCATCTCAGTGCAACGCTGAGCCACCTGGCGAATGTCTCCTATCGAACCGGTCGCTCACTCGACTTTGACTCTGAAACTGAGACCTTCGGCAAGGAGGATGAAGCCAATGGCATGCTCTCGCGGAGTTACCGGCCGCCCTATGTGCTTGCCGGGACCTCATGAGGCGCGTGCTTTCCGCTTCGAGCCCCGGATTCCTCTTGGCGGTGACCCTGCTCTGCTTCAGCCAACTGCCGGCCCAGACTGAGCTGACTCTGAACTCCGAGAATGCCCGCGTGGACGTCGCCATCCGGGGGCAGGCCTTCACGAGTTACCTTTTCGGAGAGGGGAGAGCCAAGCCCGTCCTCTTTCCGTTGAGAGCTCCAGGAGGAAGAATCGTCAACCGGATCTACCCATTCGGCGAAGAGACCCCCGGTGAGGAACTCGATCATCCCCACCAGGCGTCTGTTTTCTTCGCCTTTGGCGACGTGGAGGGACTTGATTTCTGGATGGGCCAGGAGGGCGTTCGCATCGTTCACCGATCGATCCTGGAAATGAAAGGTGGTGAGACGGGACTTCTACGCGTGCTCCTGGACTGGCTCGATTCGGAAGGCCGGACGATTCTGCAGGAGATTCGGCGGATGGAGTTTGGCGGCGGCGAAGATTCCCGGTGGCTGGATCACACGAGCCGGCTCCTGGCCCACCGGAGGCCGGTCAGGATCAACGAGAGCAAAGAAGGATTGTTTGCCATCCGGGTGGCGGCGACGTTCCGGGAAGACCGGGGGAATTCGGAGTACCTGGATGCCTTCGGTCGCCGGGGAGCCAAGTCGGTCTGGGGGACCCGTGCACCCTGGCTGGCGCTGCAGGGAGAGCTTTCGGGCGCGCCTTTGACGATTGCTATCTTCGATCACCCGACCAGCTTCAATCACCCCGCCTACTGGCACGCGCGGGATTACGGGCTGTTTTCCGTCAATCCACTGGGAAGAAAGGATTTCGTAAAGGGAGCCGTGCCGGTCGGCTTTGAAATCCGGGTTGGCGAAAGCATGCTGTTCCGCTACCGCCTGTCCGTCTATTCCGCAGACGTCAGCAAGCAGCGTCTCGATGGCGAATATCAGGCCTACATCCGGTGAGCCCGTCGAGCAGACCCCTCACGAAGCCGATCGAGCGGGCGGCGCAGGCCTTGCCGTCCGGTTCATAAATAAAGGGTTCGACGCTGAGCCATCCCGGGTAGTTGAACCTCTGTGCCACCTGCAGGATTTCTGCGAAGGAATCCTCGCCTTCCCCCGGTCCTCTGGAGTTGGAATCATTCAGGTGGATGTGGGCGATGTTCCCGGAGGGCAGCCACTTTTCCAGCACCGCCGCGGGTGGGGCGGATTCCATGGCCCTGACGGACCGGTTGTCGAACATGGTCTTGAACGCCGGGTGGTTGACGGATTGCACCAGCTCGTTGGATTCCTCGAGATGGTTGATGAAGTTGGTCTCCGCGCTGGTCAGGGCCTCGATGCAGTAGACCAGATTCCGATCACCTGCCTGGTCGGCAATTTCGCTGAAGAAATCCACCACGCGTTCGAACACCCCGTCCCGGTCTTCTTCGGGGCCGATCATCCTCTCTGCCGGGGAACCGTGCACCAGGACCGGTCCTCCCAGTTCGGCACAAAGGTCGATGAGACCCAGCAGAACATCTCTGGTCCGCAGACGCACCGCAGCATCCGGCGACGTGATGGAAAGACCCGTAGGCGTGACCAGCAACCAGTGAAGCCCGGCGACCCCCAGTCCTGCGTCCTCGGCACACTGGCGTATCTCCCGAATCCGGGGCCGGGGAAGCCGGTGGGGGGTTTCGCTCAGAGTGAAGGGTGCGAGCTCCAGGCCGTCGTAGCCAACCGCGGCGGAGAACAGGCACTGCTGGCGGAAGGACAGATCCCTGAGGACTTCGTTACAGAGGGCGACTTTCACCTGGCTATTCTTGCCCAATCCGGGGAATCGATCAACCTTGCCCGCGACCCGTCGTTGATGCCAAGATGAGATCTCCTGGATGGAGCCCCTGAGACAGGACAGCAAAGAAACCTTTAGCCGACGGGAACGCGCCGGATGAGGATCAAACTTGACCGAGTCGAGACCTTCGAGAGACCGGTTCGGCTACGGCTCCCCTTCCGCTACGGAATAATGGTTTTGACCGAGGCCCCGCAGGCCTTCCTGAGAGCCCGGATCAGCGACGAGGCAGGGAGAACCGGGCAGGGCATTGCCGCCGAGGTGCTGGCCCCCAAATGGTTCGACAAGAACCCGGAGCTCAGCAATGAGGATAACTTCGAGCAGCTGCGGGCCGCCATTCGAATAGCGGCCAATCTCTACCTGGCTTCCTCTCGATTTCAGTCGCCTTTCGAGCTCTCTCTGAACGGCTACCGATCTATTCAGCAGGAAGGCGGAAAGAGCGGACTCAACCCGTTGGTTGCCGGGTTCGGACCGGCCCTGCTCGACCGCGCCGTTTTAGACGCCGTTTGCCGTCTGGAAGGAGTCTCCTTCTGGGAGTCCGTCAGATACAATCTACCGGGCTTGAACCCCCACCCGGAAGCGCCCGATCTACAGGGCCATGACTGGCACCAGTACCTCCGCAAACTCCGGCCGCTGACAAGAGTCCAGGCACGGCACACAGTGGGCCTGGCCGATCCGATCACCAGCCTGGACCAGGCGCCGGGCGACCGGATCGATGACGGGCTTCCGGAGACGCTCGAAGAAGCGATTCAGGAGTACGGACACCGCTTTTTCAAAGTGAAGGTGAGCGGCGGTCTGGAAAGCAACATGCTTCGGATGGAAGCGATTGCCGGGGTTCTGGATCGCCTGGAACATTACCATGTAACTCTTGATGCCAACGAGCAGTTCGAGACTCGTGAGCAGCTCAGGGATTTCACCGGCCGGCTGGCGACCCGGAAGTCGCTGAGGCGCTTCTGGAACTCGATCCTCTTCATAGAACAACCCCTGGATCGTCGGATCGCCCTGGATTGTGATCTCCAGGACGCCTGTCCGGGACGGCCCGTGATCGTGGATGAATCCGACGGGACGCTGGACTCGTTCCTGCGGGCCCGTCAACTGGGATACCGTGGGATCACCTCCAAGACCTGTAAAGGTTTTTACAAGTCGATTCTGAACCGGGCGCGATGCAGCCTCTGGAACCGGCAAAGCGCGCCAGGGCAGTTTTTCATGTCGGGGGAAGACCTGACCACCCAGGCTGGGGTCGCCGTTCAGCAGGATCTGGCGCTGGCCGCTCTCCTGGGACTGCATCACATCGAACGAAACGGTCACCACTACGTCAAGGGCTTTTCAGGGGTTTCTGCGGCCGAGCAGACCCACTTTCTGGAGGAACATCCAGACCTTTATCGAAGGGTTGGCTCAACCGTCTGCCTGAAGATTCGGGAGGGGGGGCTGGACCTGGGAAGTCTGGGTGGCCCGGGCTTCGGCACCCGGGTCCTGCCCGATTTCGACTTGATGGAGCCGGGGATGGCCATGGAACGGGGGTAGGGGCCGAGATTGTGTGGGGCCGAGTCCCAAAGTGGGAGGGGTGGGGTGCAGCGGCCGGGGGGATTTAAACGGCCGCTGCACCCCACCCCTCCCACTTTGGGATTCTACGCGGCGAACCTTCAACCAACCACACTTCACCGACTCTCCAGCATCTTCACCAGACCCAGGGCCCGGTCGCGTGCGGCGGGGTCTTGTGCGGTTGCAGCGGCCCGGTGGGCCGCCTGTAGAGCCTCACTGCTGCGGCCTGAGCGCGCATAGGCCTCAGCCAGTCCCAGGTAGGCGCTGCTGTTGCGGGGAAAGTCACGCAGAGACTCTTCATAGAGTTCGATCGCCCGGCCCCAGTTGTGTTGGCGACGAACGCAGTCCGCCAGGAGCACCCGAAGGCCGGCCTGGCGGGGGTGGCGAGCCAGCCCTGCCTCCGCCTCCTCGAGAGCCTTTTGAATCAGCCCGAACCGGTAGTAGAGCTGACCCAGCAGGTAGCGGGCCTGCCAGTCGGTTGGGTCCTCGTTTACGGCCTTTTGCAGGAGCTGCTGCGCCCCGAAAAAGTCGTCTTCAAGCAGTCGAAGTTGCCCCACGGCAAGAAGCGTCTCTCGATGGTCGGGATCCTGCGCAAGGGCCGTTTCCAAGAGTTGTCTGGCGTCTTCCACGTCGCCCCGATCCCACTTCAACTGACCCAGGCTCCGGTAGGCAAGGGGGAGCGTCGGATCGAGTTGTATCGCCTTGCTCAGGTAGTCCTCGGCACGAGCCGGTGAGGTTTTCATGAGAGCGGTCCCAAGGTTGTAAACGGGGCGATACTTGCCAGGGGACTTGACGGACGCGTCTTCCCACAGGGACTCGGGAGACTTCCAGATCTGGATTCTCTGCCAGGTCAGCAACCCCAGACCCAGAACGATGAGCGCCACCACAGCTCTCCAGGTTCGGATGGACATGGGGATTTCCGAAAGAAGGATCCCCAGGGTCCCCGAGAAGCCCAACAAAGACACATAGGTACGATGTTCGAACATAAAGTCTGGGCTGGGAATCAGGCTGGAAGTCGGGAGCAGCCAGAGTAGCGAGAAAAGGAGCCAGAAGGAGAGCCGCCGGTGCCTCGGGAACGTCCACCCGATGGCTCCGACGACGCCACCAAGGAGGGAGACGGCGAATCCACCAGGCAGGGCTCAGCCAGGTTTGAACCGCCTCCACGTGCGGGTCCACCGTTTGACCCAGGGGCAAAACGAACAGTTTCAGGTAGCGCCAGAACACCTCGACCTGCGTTCGCGCGTAAGTCAGTGATTCACCCGGGGCGCCAAAGCTGGTCGCTCCGGAATGGACTCCCCACCAGAGCAGGAGTCCGCCCACGAGAAGGGAAGACGCAAGACTCGCAGCCAGGGCCGGGCCGGGCCGGAAGCGACCGCTTCGATAGACGTCCCACGCCCACAGAACAAGAGGCAGGACGAGGGCGTATTCCTTGGACAGCACGGCCAGAAGGAAGCAGACGAGAGCAGCAGCCTCCAACCCGGTCGAGGGGCGGTGTGCCCACAGGAGTAAAGCCAGCAGGCAGAAAAAGGCAGCCATCAGGGTCGAGCGCTGGTAGATGTAGACGACACTCTCGATGTGAAGAGGGTGAAGGGCAAAAATGAGCCCTGCAGCAGCGGGTTCTCGCCAGGATCCCGGCCTTTTCAGGCCGCCCGGCAATTCCTGGATCTTGAAGAGGAGGAGAACACCCAGCAGGGAATTGGCCGAGTGGAGCAGCAGGTTCAGCAGGCGGAAGGGGGCTGGATCGGGACCCCAGATGGAGAACTGGGCAGTGAAAGAGAACCAGACCAGGATCCGGGGCGAGGGAGGCCACAGAAAAGCCGACCAGCGTGCCAGAGTGACGTTGTCGTCCCTGAGAAAGATGCTGTCGTCGAATTGAAAAGGAAAGGCTAGGCTGGACCCGTAAAGAGCCAGAGCCCACAGGGCTGGAGGCAGCACCAGGAGGTATCTGCTGGGACCCACCGACGTCATGGTGTCCGAACGCCCGCTGCGGAGCCGAGCAGGGGCCTACTCGATCGGCATCAGGGGACTGATCTCCCCGCCGCCGTAGATCAGCCGGACCTCAACGCCCAGCCTCGTGAGAGAGGCCCTGGTGCCGGGCAGGTCAAGGAAGAAACTCAGGACGTCTGTTGTCCGGACCGGGCGCACGACCTCGGCAATCAATTGCCCGCGGTCGAAGACAAAGAAGACGGCGCCGGTGATGAGGCGTGTTGCATCTCTAAGGTCCAGACTGATGTTTAGTCCCTCCGACTCCAGGCTGACCGTTCCGCTGACTCCCGCATCCAGGAGTGCCGCCGCCCCCGGAATGACCGGGAAGGGGGTGAAGGTCGGAACGGCGGCCGGAAAAGCGGTTCCCAGATTGTTGGTCCTGACGGTAAGACCCGCCATTGGCGGAGGCGCAACGCCCCCCGCCAGAACGCTCACCGGCGTCACGGTCACACTTCCACACATATCGTTGACCTCGGGGACTTGTTCGGGATCAAAGTAGCCGGCTATGAAGTTGTTTCTCTGCTCACCGGGAGGGATCGGAACGTCCGTGGTGGCAATAAAATTGAACGACTTGTCAAAGAGGTTGAGGCGGGCGGCCGGTATCGGCCCTCCTCCACCTCCCAGAACCCCGGAACCAGCCGGGTTGACGATGGCCAGGGCCGTGTTGCGGCTTCCTTGGGTGTCCACAAAAAGGCTGAAGGCGGAAAGCTCTTTTACCAGCGGAACGCCCGCTTCATTGATCACCGTCCCGGAGGGGATATCGATCTGAATGAAGACGCCCGTGCCTCCAACACCGGTGGCCCCGCCCCCGCCCGCCAGCGGACCTCCAGCGGTCAACACCGCGTAACCTACATTGGGCGCGCCCACTCCCATGGTCTTGAAACTGACGGATTGACCCCTGGCCAGCGCGAAGTTGTGCTCGGTCACGGAACCGATCCCCTCCAGATTCAAGGCCATGGGGGTACCGTTCGGGAGCTTGAACGTCAGTTTGGCCTGCGTCGGCGCTCCGCTGTTGACAAAGATGAACTCGGTGATCAGACGGAGGATCTGGCCGAACTGACCGTCTCCCGCCTGGGGCAGATAGGAAACATCCTGAGCCGAAAGCGCGGGAACCATGAGCAGCAGCACAAGCAGGAGAAAGGCATAGGTTCGCATGGTTAAAAAATAGACGAAACCCCTGTCAACTTCAATTGTTGGGACCACCCTTTGTTTGTTTGATCACACCGCTCGTTGCCTATCGCGAACAGAACGGTAGAAAGTGAGTTCACCGTTTCCCGGTGCAACGGCAGGCTTACGCCTTGCCGTTCTGTTTTCGCAGATCTCGGCGCCGGACCTCTCTCCGGTTACCTTACGGACTGCACCGGGGTCACTAGAGGAGTAGATTTAAAGCGTGAGCCGTGTTGCAGTCTGTCACGATTGGATTCTGGACCCGCGTGGGGCTGAGCGCCTTCTGGTAGAGCTTTGTTCGGGATGGGAGCGCCTGGAAATCAACACGCTGTTCCTGGATCCGGCCAGCCTGCACGCCTCTCTGCGGGGCCGGACCATCAGCGCTTCGACGCTGAATCGCCTTCCCGGCGTGCGGCGATACTATCGCTATACGTTGCCCCTCTTCCCCCGTGCCGCTCGCTCCCTCCTGGTCCAGAAGGCGGATCTGGTGGTGAGCATCAGCCACTCGGTTGCCAAGGCGTTTCCTCGGGAAAAGGGAGTGCCTCACATCTGCTACTGCCTGACTCCCATGCGCTATCTCTGGGAACCGGAGCTCTACGGCCGGGAACTGTACTCTTCTTTACGGGGCCTCGCTCTCTCCTTCTGGGCTCGGTCACTGAAGACCTGGGACAAGCAAACAAGCGATTCCGTGGACCACTTTGTGGCCATCTCGAAGACCGTGCAGCGTCGGATTGACCGGGCCTACGGCAGGGAGGCGGCTCTGGTGTACCCGTGCACGGATCTGCGCTTTTACAGCCCGTCGCCGCAGCCGAAGCAGGATTATTTTCTGGTCGTCTCCGGCCTCGTCCCCCAGAAGCGTCTGGAGCTGGCCGTTGACGCCTTCGGGAGGCGAGAGGATCGCCTCCTCGTCGTGGGGAGTGGCCCGGAGGCAAAGTCGCTGCAGCGGCGAGCGGGACCCAATGTCCAGTTTCTGGGCTGGCAAAGCGACGAAAAGATCCGGGAGCTTTATCGGAGGGCCCGGGGCCTGGTGTTTCCAGGTCTGGAGGATTTTGGCCTGGTGCCGGTCGAAGCCCTGGCCTGCGGCTGCCCGGTCATTGCTTATGGACGGGGGGGAGTCACGGAAGTCGTTGAGGATGGTCTCACCGGGGTTCTGTTCACCGAGCAGACGGTTTCCTCCCTGCTTGGAGCACTGGAGGAATTCGACGGCATGAGCTTTCGGACCGAAGACCTGCGGCGGAGTGCATCGCGGTTTTCGCGCCGGCGTTTCCGCCAGTCATGGCGGGAGGCGTTTCGGGGCTTTGGACTGGAAGCAATGTCGCCCTGGGGCTGACCTGAGAATCCCCACGCGACCGCAAACCTCTATTTCAGGTGATGGTTAAGAAAAGCCAGCTGATCGGCTGCCTCTTCGATTCGCATCGAGACCGGCTTGCCCGAACCGTGACCGGCCCGCGTGGCTATCCGAATGAGAACCGGATTTGACCCCCGGTGCGCCTCCTGGAGCCGGGCCGCAAACTTGAAGCTGTGGCTTGGTACGACCCGATCGTCGTGATCGGCAGTCGTGATCAGAGTCGGCGGGTACTCCACCCCGTCCCGGAGGTTGTGGTAGGGAGAATACGCGTGGATGGCGAGAAAATCTTCCGGGTCGTCCGGCGAACCGTAGTCGGATACCCAGGCCCAGCCGATCGTAAACTTGTGAAATCGGAGCATGTCCATGACCCCGACGGCAGGAAGCGTCGCTCCGAAGAGGTCCGGCCGCTGGTTCATGCAGGCACCTACCAGAAGACCACCGTTGCTCCCACCGGCGATGCCCAGATGCCGGGAGGAAGTGTAGCCTTCTGCTATCAGCCACTCGGCCCCACTGATGAAATCATCGAACACGTTTTGCTTGTTCGCCTTCATCCCGGCCTGGTGCCATTCCTCACCGTACTCTCCGCCGCCCCTGAGATTCGCCACGGCATAGATTCCACCGTTTTTGATCCAGGCTGCACTGGGGACCGAGAATCGTGGAGTCACCGGGATGTTAAAGCCACCGTAACCGTAGAGAAGGGTGGGGTTCTGCCCGTTCAGCTCGAGCCCTTGTCGGGAAGTGATGAACATGGGAATCGAAGTCCCGTCCCGGCTCGGGTAAAAGACCTGGCGCGTCTGGTAGGCGGAGGAATCCAACTGCATGGAGGGTTTCCAGTGAACCGCATTCTCACCGGTTTCCAGATCGTATCGGTAAATGGTGCCCGGCTCTGTATAGCTCGAAAAATTGTAGAAGGTCTCCTTATCCTCCAGCCGGCCCCCGAAGCCGGAAGCCGAACCGATTCCCGGCAGTTCCAGCTCCCGAAGTTTCCTTCCTTTCAAGTCTCGTAGTTCTACATGGCTGTGTGCGTGGCGCAGGTACGACAGGACAAAGCTGCGGTTGAGAGCCGAAACCGAACGCAGAGTGTCCCCGCTTTCGGGAACCAATTCCACCCACTGCTCCCGACCGGGTTTTCGAGTATCGATCTGGATGAGCCGGCCGCGGGGTGCCTCCAGATCGGTCCGAAACCAGAACAGGGAGCCCTGATTTCCAACGAAGGAATAGCTGGCATCGAAGTCGTCGAGCAGTTCGACAACTCTTCCGCTTCCCTGAAGATCTTTGTAGTAGACGCGATTTTTCTCCTCGGTACCCTGGCTGACGTGGATGATCAGGTAGCGGCTGTCGTCGGTGACCAGACCGCTGAGGCCCCAGTCCGCATGATCCTTACGTTCGTAAACGAGCTCGTCGAGGCTCTGGGGATCACCGACCCGGTGATAGTGAATCTTCTGGAAGTAGTTGGTCTCTTCCAGGATGTCCCCCGCCGGTTCGTCGAAGCGGCTGTAGAAGAAACCCTTGCTGTCATCGGTCCAGGAGGTGGAGGAAAATTTGACCCATTCGACCTTGTCTTCCAGGTCCTCGGCGGAGTCCACCCTCCGTACATGCCACTCTCTCCAGTCAGAGCCGCCGCTGGAGATACCGTAAGCGAGGTATTGGCCATCCGGGCTGAGGGCCGCACCCGCCAGAGAAACCGTCCCGTCTTCAGAAAAAGTATTGGGGTCCAGCAATAATCGGGGCTCCCCTTTCAGACCTTCGGTTACATAGAGCACGCTCTGGTCCTGGAGCCCGTCGTTGCGGGTGTACAGGTAAAGGCCACCCTCCTTGTGGGGGAGTCCAAAGCGCTCGTAGTTCCACATGCCGGTCAGCTCTTTCTTCAGCTCATCACGACCCGGGAGACTCGCCAGGTAGGGCAAAGTGACCGCATTTTGTGCCTTGACCCAGGCCGCGGTCTCCGGGGAATCAAGATCTTCCAGCCAGCGGTACGGATCCGCGACCTCTACTCCGTGCAAGTTTTCAACCACATCGACCTTTCTGGTTTCCGGATAAGACGGAGAAGGGGGATCGGCAATCGGGCCGGCGCAGCTACAAAGGGCTGCCAGAGCAACCGTCCTAGTCGTCCGAGAAGTCCAGCCCCAGGCGCAGTTCACCGAGCACCACTACCCCGGGCGGCCCGTACGGCCGCCGCCGCGGCGCACAGGTAGACCCCGACTGAAAGCAGTAAAAGCAGCGAGAATCCCACCTTTATCGCCAGGAAAAGGCTGAGTAGAGTTCCCATCACGGAGGCGCTGCCGTTGATGCCCCAGGCCCAGGGCACGAAAACCTCGTCCCGGGAGCGCAGAAGCTGGATCCCGGAAGGGAAGAGCATTCCCATCAGCAGGCCGAACGGGGTCACCACTGCGGCTACGAGCAGCATGCGGGCGCTCAAAGGGGTGCGCAAAAGCGCCTCGGTCAGCGGACCCGAGAGCAACACAAAGAGGAGGGCAGCGACAGTCAGCCCGCCGACGGCGACCAGGATTCCTCGCAGGGGCTCTTTTTCAAAGCGTTTTGAGAGCAGGCTTCCCAGACCCGTCGCAATCAGGAGCACTCCCAGTGTCACGGCGAAGGACAGAGCGGGATGCCCGAGAAAGAGAACGAATTTTTGTAGAAAGATCATCTCCATGGAGATGAAGGCCAGGCCCAGGCAGGCAAAGTAAACGACCAGCGGCGCCGCTCCGGAGATCTTCATTCCCCGGCGCTCGAAAATAGCCAGGGGAGCAATAATGAACGCCAGTGTGGGAATCGCCAGCCACAGGATTCGCCTGGAAAAGTGCAGCCCGACATCGATTGGCGTGAAGAAAAAGGGCCTGTCATCGCTGGCCGGCCGGACATAGTCCAGGCCCTCCCAGAAGGCAGGTGTGTCGGGTCCGTCCAGCCAGCTGGAGACGGTGTCGCCGTAAAGACTGCTGCGGCTGTGGAATGGATCGTAGAGTATGCCCTGGAGGTCGAAGAACTCGCGATTGGTGTACATGTCAATGCTTCCCTGGGGAAGATACTGTCCCCAGAGTTCGTAGTACAACGGAAGCAGGAGACCGACCAGGGGGCGCTCGAAATGCTGCGAGACCGCCTCTACCTTCTCCTCGCTGAAGGCAGACCGCTTGAGAAGCAAACTCACGTATCCCCCGCTCACGCTGATCAGCAGGTGCCTCTCCGGGTTGCTCGTGCCCTGCTCGTGCATCGTCTTCATGAGCATCCCCAGGGCTCGTGTGCCCCAGCCGAGGACATTCGGGTAAGTCAGGGAAAGCATTCCATCCGGCGTCAGATGGTTCCAGTAGTCCTCGAATGCCTCGAGCGTATACAGATAATTTTCAGAAAGATTTCCCCCCGAGCTGAGTACGGTTGTGTCGACACCGGTCAACTGGATGACGTCGTAACGCTGATCGCTGGTTCGCACGAAATGCCGGCCGTCGTCGTGAACGACCTCCACCTGTGGCTGCTGGTAGAGCTCCCCCGTGAATTGTCTGAAATGGTCACGCACGACGCTGATCGTCGTGCCGTTGAGCTCCACAGCCGTTACTTTGCTGGGCCGGGTAGCGCAAGGCCGCGACCACATCGGGGCCGCCTCCGGGCCCGATGATGAGAACAGATTCGGCCCGGCGTACCCAGTAGGCCGCTCCGAGAAGACTCCGCTCCGGGAATTCGAGCTGTTCGAAGGGCTGATCGAAGCCGAGCAGGATCGAAGGGGCCCCGCCGTCTTGAGTCAGCAGTTTGTACTCGGCTCTATCCGGTAAAGCGAGGACATGTCCCGGAACTGAGGTGATATCGATGCGCGCCGCCGGGTCCCATTGCTGGAACTCCAGTTCGGCTCGGTCGCTCTGATACTCGTAAAGCATGCGCAGCTCACGCCCGACGAACGGTACCAGTGAGCTGGGGCCACGGATCAGGTAGGCCGTTGCCGCCAGCACCACAATGGCCCCGGCCCAGAGGATGCCGGCCCTCCACGACAGACGGGGAAACAGGAGCAAGGCCGCCGCTATAGCGACCCCGGCCAGCATGACCATGGAGTTCTCTACCCCGACCAGGCGCAGCAGAACCAGGAAGATCACACACCCGAGGCCTGCACCCAGGAGGTCAAAAAAGTAGAGCTGACCGATCACTTCGCGGTAGCGCATGAAGACCAGCGAGATGAACACACTGGCCAGGAAAAAGGTGGGCAGCGCAACCACGGAAACCAGGGTGATCGCAAGCGGCAAGTTGCTGGGAAAGAAGCCCGTCGTGACATCAGGGCGAAGCTGGCGAAACAGGTGTAGCTGAATCAGTGCCGTGAGCCCGATGGCGGCCATCAGCCCGGGCAGCAACCAGTCGGCTCGTGCAGCCAGACGCTTTCCGGCCACTGCCACCGCTGCCCCGCCGCTACCGAAACCGAGCAAAGCTACGGCGATCACCCAGTAGGCGTCGGAAGCCAGAAAAAGCAGGGAGACCAGGCGAGTAAAGTTGAGTTCAATCCCGAGGGTGACGATGGTCGTGAGCGTGAGGGCGAGGGCTATGCGCCAAGGCATGCCAGAGTCTACCAGCCACAGAGGACATCCACATCCACGCCGACCTCAACCTCCAACCTTCAACTTTCAACCTCCCGGCATGCAATCTGATACAGTGCTGCCCCACCCCGATGGAGGACGGAGTCATGGAGCACCGGATCTGGCACCAATACTACGACGAAGAAGTGGCTCCCTCTCTGGATTATCCGGAGGCGACGCTGTACGAGCTTTTCGAAAAGGCGGTTCAGGAAAGCCCATCCAGGACGGCGACGCTTTTTTTCGGAGCCGGAATCAGCTACCGAAAGCTGGGTCGACTGGTCGATCGTTTTGCGGGGGCTCTGGCTTCTCTCGGAGTCGGGCCGGGTGACCGCGTCGCCTTGCTTCTGCCCAATCTTCCCGTTTATCCAGTCGCTCATTTCGCCGTGATGAAACTGGGAGGCATCCTGGTTCCTACGAATCCACTCTATGTTGAAAGAGAACTCGAGTATCAGCTCAACAACTCGGGTGCGGAGACAGTTGTGGCCCTGGACAAACTCCATCGGCGCATCTCGGCCGTGGTCCCCTCCACCTCGATCAAGCGAGTCATCTACGCCGGAGTTCAGGATTTTCTACCCTTCCCTCTGAATCTCGCCTACAAAGTAAAGAATCGACATGAGCCCAGGATCAAGCCGACTCCGGGGGTTTACTTTTACCGGCGACTAATGAAAAAGCGCGTCCCGGAGGGGCCGGCTCATCCTGTTCAGCCGGAGGAAACTGCCATCTTTCTTTACACGGGCGGGACCACCGGGGTTTCCAAGGGAGCGGTGCTGACGCACCGCAACTTACTGGTCAATGTCCTGCAGACGAGGGCCTGGCTGGTGGGATTTCGTGATCGTAAAGAGACGATTCTGGCGGTCCTGCCCTTTTTTCACAGTTATGGAATGACCACCTCCCTGCACCTGGGGGTGCAGTCCCAGGCCACGCTGGTCCTGCTGCCCAGATTTGATCTGGCCGATGCGGTCAAGAGAATCAAAAAGCATCGACCTACGATTTTCTGTGGTGTCCCTTCCATGTACGGTGCCATCAATCGTTTTCCAGGCCTGCGGCCCGAAGACGTGAACTCGATCAGGCTCTGTGTGAGCGGTGGAGCAGCGCTTCCTGCCGAGGTCCAGGACCGCTTCGAAGCGTTGACCGGAGGCCGGCTGGTCGAGGGTTACGGGCTGTCCGAAACTTCTCCGGTGGCGATCGTCAACCCGGTGTTCGGGCGTCGAAAGAGCGGCACCATCGGTGTCCCCATTTCCGATACCCTGGCCCGGGTGGTTGACCCCGGGAACAGGGCCGAGCTCTCCCCGGGTGAGGTCGGGGAACTGGCCATCAAGGGTCCCCAGGTCATGAAAAGCTATTGGAACATGCCCGGGGAAACCCGCGAAGTGCTGGAAGACGGGTGGCTCTACACGGGTGATCTGGCGTCTCAGGACGAAGAGGGTTTTATCGCTATCGTTGACCGCAAGAAGGACATCATTATCAGTGCCGGCATGAACGTCTATCCGCGTGAAATTGAAGAAGTGTTGCTGACCCATCCGACGGTCGTCGAGGTCGCGGTGGGGGGGGTTCCCAGCCGCGTCCGGGAAGAAGTCGTCAAGGCGTACATTGTGGCGGAGGAAGGCAGCGCGCTGACTAAAACGGACATTATTGATTTTTGTGTGGGCAAGCTGTCCAAATACAAGATTCCCAGGCAGATTGAATTTCGCCCGGAACTGCCCAAGAGCGGAGTCGGCAAGATCCTCAAGCGGGTGTTGCTGGAAGAAGAAAAACAGACGCTGCGCAGGCGCGCCGAGAAAAGGGCCGGCCCGAAAGGGGCCGTGCGGGAGTGATGCTGATGTCCGGGAGGGAGAATCCGGGGTGATCCGTGGTGGCCGGCCTGACGAGGCCATTCTTGAAGCCAGGCGGCAGAAAGTGTTTCTGCTCCTCTCCGGGATCTTCCTGGGAACCCTGGCAATGCTCAACATCCTGGGAATCTCGCGGTTCGTGGATCTCTCCTTCACCGTTTTCGGCTGGAAGATTCCCTTTGCCGTGGCCGTCGGCGTGCTGCCCTACCCGGTCACGTTTTTGTGTACTGACCTGATTAGCGAGCTCTACGGAAAACGCCGGGCCAGCTGGGTTGTCTGGATAGGGCTGCTATTGAACTTGTGGGTCGTGCTGGTGATATGGCTGGGGGGCGTGCTTCCCGGATTCGAGGCAACGGACCCGTCAACGGGAGAGATCCTGCGCGACAACGCAGGCCGATTACCGGCCTTCTTCGAGATTCGGGAGCTCACCTTCGGGGCGGTCTCGGCTTCAATGATTGCGTACCTGACGGCCCAGTTCTGCGATGTCTACGTTTTTCACTGGATCAAGGATCTGACCCGGGGAAAGCATCTGTGGCTGAGAAACAACGCGTCTACGCTGACCAGTCAACTCGTTGACACCGTCGCCGTCATTCTGATCACACACTTCTGGGCCGGGGCCCTTCCCATCGAGCCGAATGAACCTCTCGCCGGGCAGCTCCTGATCTTCATCTGGTCGGGTTATCTGTTCAAGCTGACGGCTGCTCTCCTGGACACGGGTCCGGCCTATCTGGCCGTTGGCTTTCTGTCGAAGTACCTTCAGATCGACCCCCGCAGCCCACGGGCTGTGACCTCGGGGTCAGGCAGGTACATTCCCTCTTGATGATGCGGCGGAATGACGGACGTTCAGGCCGATTCCTTCAGGAAGCGGAGCTTCTCGAGTACCGAGTCTGCCGGGTCGCCACCCTCGCTGGCCACTTCACTCAGTAGTCGATCGGCGCGAAGCATGACGTTTTGAGTCACCTGATCGACGCCCTCGGCCGTGATCATGTACTCTCCGCGATCCGTGCGCCCGAGCCAGCCTTTCTCCTTGAGGTACCAGAGATGGAATTCGAGATGCTCCTGGGGGCAGCCGAGATATCGCTCCAGGTGCAGCGCTCCCAGTCCCGGGTCGTCAACGTAGCGGCGTCGCGCCACGTACAGCAGCGACAGGATGGCCGTCCTGATGTATTCGTCCTCGTCGACGCCCGTGGAAGTCTCCCGCTGACTGAAAATCTTCCACTGGTCTTCCCGGTTCCGCTCATAGGTGGCGTCGTACTCAGCTCTCCTGTCGGGATTGGAAAGTACCCGATAGGCGTCTCTCAGGCGCAGGAAGCGCAGGGAATCCCCGGAATCGGGATTGTCGGGGTGGTAGCGTTTGGCCAGCAGACGATAGACACCCTGGATGGTGGTCTTGTCTGCACTGGAACTGACCTGCAGAACGTCGTAGTAGTCTTCGAATTGACTGCTGCCAGGCATCAGGCTTCCTTGTTGTCTACCCCTGAGTTGTCTACCCCTGAGAAGACCTTTAACATCTCAAACAAAACGACCTGAGGCTAGATCACTTTCGTGACAGACGTATTCCGATTTTGAAGCAAAACATCCCGTACGTCAAGTGCTTTAATTGGTTTAATGTGTTTTGTTACGATGTAATTCGTTGTCGCGAACAGGTATCGGACGTCACAATCCAGATCATCACGTCAGCGGATAAATCGAAAGGTCCGTTCCCAGCGAGTCTTCCCGAAAAAGTTAATAACTCGCTCGGCGTAGAGTCTCACATAGTCCGTACGGGTGTGCGCCGTTGGGTCGTCCTGGTAAGACCAGAAAACAACCAGAGGGCGTCCCACCACGTAGCGGCTGGGCAGGAAGTCCCAATATCGACTGTCAGCGCTGTTGTCCCTGTTGTCTCCCATCATGAAGTAGTGGCCTTCCGGGACCTGGACGGGGCCATAGTTGTCCCGGTGGAAATCGGCCGCAAAGCCGTGAGGCATGGGTCGGCGCCGATAAGTTGTCGAATCGCTGTGGTGCTTGTACGGCTCGGCCAGGGGCCGGCCGTCTATGTAAACCTGTTTGTCATGGATGTCCAGGGTCTCGCCGGGCAGACCGATGAGACGCTTCACGTACAGCACCTCGGGCTGCTCGGGATACTTGAAGACGAGAATGTCTCCGCGCTCGATCGGGTGGGTCGGCGCCACCGGGAGCACTCCCTCGAGGAAGCCGTTTCGAACCGTGAACTTGTCGATAAGGAGGCGATCACCCACCATGATCGTGGGTTCCATCGAAGGTGTCGGAACCGTCATGGGATGGACCACATAGGTCGTTACAAATAAGGCGAAAATCGTACACACGACGGTGGTGAGAAAGTATTCTCGAAGAGTGCTTTGCCGGGGCTCGTTCGGGTCTTCCGCTTCCCTGTTCTTCTTGCTCATAGCTTGCAGTCCTATTATATAGTGATCGCCCCAGTCGAATGGGAGCGCTCAAAAACCGTGGGCCGTTTCAAACACTCGAAACGGGGGTCTCAGGCTCCCCGTGTCGTAGCGCTGATTTCTCAGATGGTCGAGAAGGATTTTCTCGATCTCATGATCCGATGGAGGCTCGTTGCAAGTATCCGTGTGATCTGGAATCGTGTAATGAGCAATGGTGCTGTTCTCCAGGTAAAGGCGATAGGCTTCCCGGCAGACCACGACGCTGACCTGGCCGAGGGAATAAAAAGGCGGTGCGATTGCGCTCGACTTCAGCTCTCGACCCCGCTTGGTCTTGGTTGTGGGGGTTCCGCCGCGGTTGGCGGCCAGAATCGGATAGTCCGACTCCAGGCGGTCGCTCAGCAGCGATCGTCCCATCATCCATCCCGGGATCGGCGTTCTCAGATAATCGAGCAGGGTTGGCGCAATGTCCAGATTCTGGACGTTGACGGTCAGCCTCCCGGAGTGGCGTCCCTCGGGGAATCGAATGAACAGGGGAATCCGGTCGGCGGTCCGGGCCCTCTGCCCATGGTCCGAGCCGAGGACCAGGACGCTTCGGTCGAAGAGATGGCGTTCTTTCAGAAAGTCTGTGAACTCTCGGACATAGGCGTCAAAATCCAGGATTGAATCGTCGTAGAACTCCCGCTGCCAGTTCCGATCCTGATCCAGGCCCGCAGAGAAGATCCGGTGGTGGGTTCGAAACCGCGGTCCGTGGGTCCCCATCAGGTGCACGTGAGCGAAAAAGGGCTCGGGGTGCGAGTCGATGAAGCTAAAGAGCTGCTCCATGCGCTGGGGATCTCGCCTGTAAGAGCGGTCGCCCTCCGTGACCTCTTCAAAAGCCTCATCCATGGGCTGGTTGAAAAAGAGCTTGCGGAGCCGGGAGAAAAGCCGGTCCGAAATCTGGGCGAGAAAGCAGGACACGTCCGGCGGTATCCAGTTCGCTGTGTAGACCGCGTGTGTCTTCACAGACCTGAAATTGACCACGTCGAAGGCCCCCTGAAAATTCAGGTCCGCGGAGTCGGCGTAGTGTCGAATGCTCAGGTCGAGCCCGGCATAGCCCATCCGTCGCAAGATTCCAGGTAGATGCTGGTAGGAATCCGTCCCCCGCAGGATGTCAGGGGGATAGACGACCCGGGTCTGAGTCGGCCATTTCCCGGTCAGGCGGGAGGTAAGGGAGGCGGCCGTCGGCCCTCCGTTGGTGAAGCAGTTTTCGGCCACCAGAGAGCTTTCGGCCAGGGTCTCGAGAAAGGGAGTCGTGGCCCGTTCGTAGCCGTACAGCGAAAGGCGGGACGCGTTGAGGCCGTCGGACGAAAGCATCACTATATTGGGCAGCGTTCTCTCCCCCGGTCGGCGGCTTCCTTCACCGAGGACGACGCCGGGGTCGTGCCACCAGTGGCTGACAAGGGCGAGGGTCGCCGCCAGGACGATCAGGCCGGCGGGCCAGAGGTATGCCGGGGAAGCGCTGCCGCGAGGTGCTCCCAGAATGCGGCGAAAGACAATGGCGACGGCAGTCAGGAGAAACAGAAGATAGAGACCCCTCCACCATCCGTCGATCGTTTTCAGACCCACGTCAAAGAGAGTGTAGGTGAAATTATCGATGAGTAAGAGAGCAGTACACGAGAGGGTGACCGCAGGAATCAGGGCGGTGGTCGCCCTCCGGGCAGCCCGCGGCAGCCACCGGAACACAACAAGTAACAGAAGGACCAGACCGAGCAGGGGGACCAGTATCACTCCCAGGGCTGCCAGTAGAATTCTAAGCCGTTCAAACCAGCTCAGGGCCGAGAAAAACGACGGCCTCGTCACGAGAAAAAGCCACTCCAGAAAAACATAGAGACCCAGGGCCAGAACCGACGAGCAGGCAAGCGCCACCAGACTCTTGCGGTGTTCTCGCAGGCCCTGGGGACGAAGTGCTGCCTCCTTCATGGACGGCTCCCGGCCAGCCTCCTGACCCGTGAGCGATCCGGGCAACTGGTCAGAAGATTCCGGATGGTCTGTTTTCTGACAGGGTCGATAAACCGAGGAGCAATTTCCTGGAGTGGGATGAGAACGAACTGTCTCTGGTGAAGTCTGGGATGGGGTATCACGAGACCCTCTATCGAGAGTTGCACAGACCCGTAGTAAAGCAGATCAATATCAAGGGTGCGGGAGGCGCCGGGCCGTTCTCGTCCCAGGCGCTCCTCGATGCTCTGGCAGGTCCGCAGGAGTGCCTCCGGCGGCAGCCTGGTTGTTGCCTGAACCACCATGTTTAGAAAATCGCCCCGGGCCGTAACCTCCACGGGTTCCGTCTCGTAGACGCTTGAACGCTGGAGAATCTCGACGCCCTCCCCGCCCAGCATTTTCAGCGCCGTTGCCAGGTATTCGAGACGGTCACCCAGATTCGAGCCCAGGCCAAGATAAATGCGCATTTCTGATCCGGGCAGTCTGTGCCGGGAGTCCCGCGGACTGCTAAAAAAGTCTGTCCGGTCGCCTGATCGTACCAAACGCTCCGATTCCCTTGAGAAAGAAAGAGAATCGCAGCTCTCGTTCCTCCCGCAGTCCCAGGTTGAGTCGCTGATATTCGACCGACACGCCGCAGCAATCCCAAAAATAGTTGGCCCGGGAGCGCAGGTTCAGCAGCGCCTTGGAGCGGGCGTCGTAGCTGAAAATGTTCGAGAACGAAAGACCCTTGCGAAAGTTACCCCACCGAACCGATCCCTGCAGCTGGTTGTTGCTCAAGGTTCCAGGTTCCAGTTCCTCGGTCAGGAAATAGGTGGTCCCGAGTCCCAGGCGGCCCCGGTTGAAGAAGCCGGTGACGGCCAGATTACGAAGCCGGCTGAAACCAACATCGTAGTCGCTGTGCAGATCGAAACTAAAGCGGCGGTTCGGCGTAATCCGCGCCCGGGTTGTCAAGGGAGAGAAGCGGCGCTGCTCGCCCCCGTAGTGAAACCCGGTCAACGTGTAAAGCGGGAAGAACTGATTGGTAGTGCTGGGCCGGAAGGCTCCCCCAAAGTCTGGGTCGGCAAAGTACTTCTGGGCCACCTTGATCGAGAGCCACTCGTGAGCGCCCGAGGCCCCGGGCGACCGCACGAAGAAACGATTGACCAGACCATATTCGACTTCGTTCGTGTTGGCGATAGCGTCATGCTCGTCGAAGATTACGGTTTCTCGATACTCGTCGATTCCAGTGATATAGCGATATCGAACCAGGGGTTCAAGCAGATGTTTGAAGGCTCGGTTGCCGCCCTCTCTATAGACCTTCGAGACACCCCATCCGTCGAGATTCAGGGTGAAATCCAAATAGTCGCGGGCCAGATTGTCCGGAATCACGGCCTTCCCATCCTCCGTTTCCTCCAGGCTGTCACTGTAAAAAGTCCCTCTTAGCCCGAGCTTCGGGGTCAGCTTCAGGCCCTGAGGCAGGTCCAGGGAAAAGTAGAACCTGGGATAGAGATCCAATCTCTGCGTCAGGCTGGGGGTTTCAATCTGGCTGTCGGAGCGGCTGACGCCCTCGGCCAGGGTGTCCAGCGAAAAATAGAGGGGCGACCGGGCCACCCGCATGCTGTTGATACCGAAATGAAAGCCGGGGGCGCCGGTGATCACGGCGTTCCTGCGCGGGAATACCGTCTCCTGGTGCGACAAACGGACATTCATTGACATGGGCCCGGAGTTCCGGGTCAGGAACAGCTGCGAGGCTTCCGTAGGTCGGGTCGCCTGGTAGAAGCTGTCCGAAAAGACCCTGCGAAACACAAAGTTGCTGACCAGATTGAAATCGGCAACCAGACGGTACCCGTCCCCGAATTGCGTTTCTCCGGTCCCGGTAAAGCTCGCCCCACCCTGATCCTTCCGGTCGTCGATCCAAAACCCATTGAGAAAGAGATGGCTTTTTGTGTTGGGGCGAGCTCGAAAGGAGAACCCGTGGCCCCACCCCCTCTCGGAAAAGTAATCCTCCTGGATCAGCAGGTCGGCACTTCGGCCCAGAACGAGGTAAAAGCCCTGGGTAACTCTTCGTCCCTTGTTGCTCGAGTTTCCCGTGGACGGCAACAGGAAGCCCGACGACCGCTGATCCCGCCGCACCGGCATTCGCATATAGGGAAGATAGAAAACCGGGACCTTTTTCAGGCGCAGCACAGTGTGGGCCGCCGAGGCGCTGGAGTGCCGCTTCAGGGAGGCTGTTCTGACCCGGAAACTCCATTTGGGAACGGCTTCCTGACAGGAGGTCAGAAAGCCGTCCTGGGCCCGATATGTGTCGGGTCCGGTCTTGAGAAGCCGCCGGGCCTTGACGAACAGCTCGTCGTCGGTAAAACCTTCCGCGTTGTCGATGAAGCCTTTTCCATCGCTGAGCCGGAACTCCCCGTTGGTCCCCTTCAGCCACTGGATCCCCTGCATGACTTCGATCCCGTCTTCCGCCACCACAAGCCCACCGGCACGGTCATAGATCAGGCGCCCGGTTTTAAGGGTGATGTCCTGGAAAGTAACGACGACGTCGCCTTCAGCCACTGTGGGAACGGACGAGACGATGCGATCCGCCTCGATAACCAGCGGTTCCCCCCGATACAATACCTCCAGCCGGGCGCGACCCTGGCCCCAGGCCCATGCGGTGGAGCAAAGGGCCAGGACCAGAGTGGACCAACTGACTCCGCGCATCGAGATAAGATACCAACTGTGAGGTGACCACCAACACTCTTGGCGCCGCCACGGACTCCAGGCCGGGCGGGACTGTACATCGATGAACGGTCTAGCGATACTGAGAAGCATGGATGGCGGACCGGAACGGGAGACGTGCCTGCGCGAATTGAGACGGTTCCTGTTTTTTCATCTGGGGTCGGATGCAAAGGTCACAGTCCATCCCACGCAGCAGGGACTTGAAGTGGAAGTGGAACACCAGAGGGTCAGACCCATGCATCTTAGATTTGAAGTAGAAGAAATGGTTTCAATGTCCGGGGACCGGACCCGTTTCGAGGATCACCTGCTTGCTTTCCTGACCCGCTATCGGCGCAGCTAGCAGTCCTGGCAGCCCTGCGATTTCCCCTACGCGCTGCCGGGCCTGCTGGATCCTGCGCCACGTTAAACGGATGACGAATCGACTCTCCCAACGCATGGAGCCCAGCTCCGGAGGACCGGTTGTACTGGTGGTCATGGACGGCTGGGGCCTGAGGAAAGAGAAGGAGTACAACGCGGTAGCTCTGGCTGCTACGCCCAACTACGATGCTCTGCGCCGTCGGTTTCCCGTGTCCCGGCTCCAGACCAGCGGCCGGAATGTGGGGCTTCCCCCGGGTACGATGGGAAACAGCGAAGTCGGACATCTTAATCTGGGGGCCGGCCGGGTTGTGGGCCAGCAGCTGGTGCAGATCAATGAGGCGATAGAGGAGGGGAGATTCGGCGGCAATCCGGCGCTCCGGTGGGCAATGGACCTGGCCTCCTCCAGAGGGTCTCGTCTCCATCTTCTGGGGCTGATCAGCGAGGCCACGGTCCATTCCTCCGAAGGGCACTATCTGGCGTTGATAGAGTTGGCCGCGGAGGTCGGTGTCAACCCTGAAAATCTTTTCTTTCACGCATTTACCGACGGCCGTGACAGTCCCCCCAACTCCGCAGAAGAAGTCATGCGCCGGCTGGAATCCCACTTGCAGACATACGGTGGCCGGGTCGCTACGGTGATGGGTCGCTACTATGGGATGGATCGCGACAAGAGGTGGGACCGAACCGGACTGGCTTACGATGCGATGGTTCTGGGCCAGGCCGAGCATCAAGCCGCCAGCGGACAGGAAGCGGTTGAGCTGGCTTACGGGAGATCTTCGCAGCATCCTGTCGACTCGAGGTTTCCGGCTGAGAGCGACGAGTTCATCCGTCCCACGGTGATTGCTGATTCTGGCGGTCCCGTGGGGCGCATTGTCGACGAAGACGTCATAATCAGTTTCAATCACCGGGCCGACCGGCCACGCCAGATCATCCGGGCTCTTTGTGAAGAAGATTTCCTCGAGCGGACTCACAACGACGCCCACGCGTCCTTCACTCCTCGAAATCGTCCCGCCGTTCACCTGGTCACTATGACGGACTACAGAGCCGGGTTTGACTGCCCCGTGGCTTTCGACAGTAAGCCATTGACCAGGACCATTGCCGAAGTTGTAAGCCGCGGGGGGGGCAGGCAATTTCACACGGCGGAGACCGAGAAGTATCCCCACGTGACCTTCTTTTTCAATGGCGGCAGAGAGACTTCTTTCGAGGGTGAAGACCGCTATATGGCGCCTTCTCCGGCAGTAACGACGTATGATCAGAAGCCGGAGATGAGTGCCGCCGAGGTCACTGAGAGAGTCGTTGAGGCGATCAAATCCGGCCACTACGACCTGGTGATCGTCAATTACGCCAACGGGGACATGGTGGGCCACACGGGCGTCCTGGAAGCCGCCGTTCGAGCGGTCGAGGTTGTGGACCGGGCGATCGGGGCGATTGTCGAGAGCGTACTGGAGGTGGAGGGGAAGGCCCTCATCACGGCCGATCACGGAAACTGCGAACAGATGTGGGATGAGGAAAGCAACGGTCCGCACACGGCCCACACGACCAATCCGGTACCCTGTATTCTGGTGTCCGCAAGACACCAGGACTCTGTCCTTGCGAATGGCCGGCTTGCCGATGTTGCCCCCACCCTCCTGGCGTTGCTCGGTTTGCAGTGTCCGAGGGAGATGGAAGGCGAGTGCCTGGTCAGGGTGGCCGACACGGAGCAGGAGTGAATCTTCGGCTCGACGGCAAATCAGTGGCCCTGGCTCTGCCTGTCGCTTTCGCGATTGGAGCCGGTCTCCTCCTCGTGCTCTCGGTGGGCTGGATACCCTGGACGCTCCTTCCGGTCCCGCTGTTGATCTGGCTGCTGACGGTTCAAAGATCAAGCCGCCCCTGGGTTGCCCTGGTCCCGTTTCTGGTTCTGCTGCTCTGTTATCAGAGTCTGAGCGGCTTCGCTCGGAGCCTGGACCTGGACGCCATCAATGTGGTCAACCTCATCGAGTGGGAACGGCTGGGCTCAGCCGGCTCGATTCCGGCGGCTGTACTGCAGCGCTACCTGACAGGAGCCGGCGCCAGGTGGCTGCTCGATCCCCTGTCAAACCTCCTCTACCTGTCTCACTTCGTCACTCCCGTCGTGATCGGTCTGCTTCTCTGGGACCGGAATCAGAAACTGTACTGGCGCTTTGTGGCGGGATTGCTGTTTCTTTCCTATGCCGGCTTCGTGACCTACGTTCTATTCCCAGCAGCACCTCCCTGGTGGGCCTCCGAGAGAGGGTATCTGATTGGTCTCGAGAGCGTGGCTCTGGACCGCTTCATCCTGGCGGATTTTGCCGCCAGTCAAGCGCCCAATCCGGTGGCCGCGGTTCCCTCCTTACACTGTGCCTATCCGTTGTACTGCTTCCTTTTCCTGCACCCCGTTTGGGGCCGTCGTGCGCTGTGGTTGGCCCTCCTGGCCGGGGGGATCGTCTTCTCGGTCGTCTACCTGGGGCACCATTACCTGATCGATGCCTGGATCGGATTCGCGTATTCGCTGGTGGCCTGGGTCTTTGTTCGGTTCCTGAAGTAAACCGCACCTCCCGGTACAACGGACTGCTGGTGGCGGGGGCGGTCAGTGAAAATTGCATAGTTCGCAACGTTAATCTCCATTCATTCCCTACTCAGAAGGGCAGGCATGGCCGCTAGCAGTCCGTTAGTGGGGTCGATTGATTCCCAAAGGTTGGGTGTAGTTCGCCTGATCTCTTTGATCCTTGTTCTGGCCCTCCCCTTCTCGTTGCTCCTGGCAGGCCTTTTCGTACAGGGGCCTGAAGTGGATGAGGCGACTTCGCTGCTGATGGTGAGCGGACACACCGGTCCGACCTGGCCGTCCGGTCCCTCTCCGGCCCTGGCCATGCAGAGGCTCTTCCGGGACCGCGCCGATTTCGCGTCTCTTCTTCAAGGTATTCGTGACAGCGACGTGCATCCCCCCCTTCACCATGTGACGTTGTGGCTGGCGCACGGGTTCTTCGGTCCCAATTTGCTGGCTCACCGTGCTCTGTCGCTGGCAGCGGTGCTGGGAGCCCTGCTCGTGCTCTTTCTGGTGTGGCGGGACGATGAAGGGGCCGCGCCGGGCCCACTGGTTGCAGCGCTCATGGTGGCTTTGACTCTTCCAGCTACTTACTACGCGGCCACTACGGCCCGGGGATACGCACTGGGGTCGCTGCTGCTCATCCTCGCCTTTCTGGGAGTCATCCGGATCAGCTCGTGGCCGCCCCGGGGACGGGACTCCGACCCGCCCTTCATCTTCCTGACTTCGGCAATGGTCGGTCTTCTTGCCGGCCTGGCCGTTTTGACCCACTACCTGGCCGCCTTCGCGGTTGCTGTTCTTGGTTGCAGAGCTCTGGCGCGTCTGTTCCGCGGTCGCGACTGGTGGAGCATGGTGGTTATGCTTGTCTGCGGAGCGGCCCCGGTGGCGATTGCCGGCTATTTCATCCTCTTTCAGCTGGGGTCCCGGCCCCATCAGTTCGTGGGTTTTCCAGGTTTCCTGGAACTGGCGACGTTGCTGCTTGTCAAGACGTTGATGGCAGTACCGGGAGAGGGCCCGCCTGATACGAGCCTGGTTTTCTTGAGGCTCATTCTGTTCTTCTCTCCAGTGCTTGTCCTGCTTCTGGCCGGCGGTCTGATCCACCGCTGGTGGCGAGATCCGGATCGATTTCCGGTGCTGGCGCTGGCTCTGCAGGTCGTGGTTTCACAGCTCGTCGGACTCATGGTACTGGCGTACCTGAGCGGCAAGACGCTGCACGAGCCTCGCTATCTGGCCATCATCTGGCCCTTCATGGCCCTCACCCTTGCCAAGGGTGCGCTGTGGTTCACTCGTTCTCCTTCGTTCGGGAGGCTGGGCTGGGCCGTCCCGCTGCTCCTGGTGGGATTCCAGTCAAGTCTGGTTCTGCTTGCGGTCACGGACTCCCCTGGGCAATCCTGGCGTCGCATTGCGCAAGCTGCTGAGAGCTCGGCACGGCCTTCACTACTGATGGTAGACAAAGGCTGGGGTCGTGCAGCGCCGGGCGCTGTCGCTCTCTCGACCGACCCGGAGACCTGGGTCTGGGTGGTCTCGCCGGAGCAGCTCGCCGAGGCGAGCACGGAAGGGCTCCTCGCTCCCTACGGTGAGTTGCACGTTGCTCTTTCCTGGAAACCCGAGACTCGTGACCAGATTCAGACATGGCTCAGTGGTCTGGAATCCAGGTTTTCCTTTGTCGAACAGGAGAGCAGTCTTGCGGATCATCGCCATTTTTCCCGGCGCGCGCCGGACTAGTGTGCTGTCCGGGAAGTCCGCGTCGTTAATTCGGGATGGATTTTTGTCGCCAGTGAGGCGCGCGATCGAGGAATACCGGGAGTCTTTCGAGGAAGCGCAACATACTGTCGCAGGTTCAATGTGCATCCGTTTTTCTGCTGATGTTCAAGGCAAAAGTTAAGCGAGTCAAGGAAACGCAGTGAGCGAAGTGAACAAAGCTGTCGGCGAAAAGACGCCCGAAGTAGCGGCGTGAACTTTCCGGACAGTGCACTAACAGCCCGTGCGATTTCCACCATGATGAGATGGACTCCTCCTTTAGGCTTAGACGGCATCTAAAGTGCCAGAGCCAAAGTTTTTAACTGTATCAGGAGGAGTCTGAAATGAAGCATAGAACAATCGCAGTGGATTTGGCAAAGTCGGTCTTTGAGATTGGGATTTCCGAGCAGCCTGGTCGGATGGAGAAGACGCATCGCCTGGGTCGAGCTCGGTTGTTGAGGTTCATGGCCAAGCAACAACGGGCAACGATTCTGATGGAAGCCTGCGGTTCGGCTCACTACTGGGGCCGGCGATTCCGGGAACTGGGGCACGAAGTTGTGCTGCTGCCGCCAGCCTACGTCCGGCCGTACGTGTTACGCAACAAGACGGATCGCAGTGATGTGAAAGGGTTGTTGGAAGCCCACCGCAACAGTGCCATTCGACCGGTTCCGATCAAAAATGAATCGCAGCAGCAGTTGACCGCCTTACATCGGGTGCGGACGGCATGGATGCGCACCCGCACGGCACGGATCAATACGATGCGGGGCATTCTACGGGAATTCGGTTTGACGATTCCCGTTGGAGCCTGCCAGGCCGTGGAGCGGGTGCGAGGATGGATCGAAGATGCAGAAGTGGAGATTCCGAATGGGATCCGATCGGTGCTGGAGGAGATCTGTCTGGAAGTCAGAGAGCTGGAGGGGCGAATCGATCGGATCGAAAGGAAACTGAAAGCGCTATCGCGACAGAGTGTTGCGATTGAACAACTGCAGTCGATCCCCGGGGTGGGATTGCTGACAGCCACAGCGGTGGCCGGTTTTGTGGGAGATCTGAGGCGCTTTGATTCGGGACGACACTTTGCCAGTTATCTGGGCTTGACACCGCGGGAGCACTCCAGCGGTCTGCGGCGTCGACTCGGGTGCATCAGCAAGCAAGGGGACATCTATTTGCGCACTCTCTTGATCCACGGTGGGCGATCGGTCTTGTGGACGGCCAAGTCCAAGCAGCGGCCAGACCGTTTGCACAGGTGGGGTTTGGAGATTGAAAAACGACGGGGGCACAACAAAGCGGCAGTGGCTGTGGCCAATAAGCTGGCCCGTCTACTCTGGGCCGTTTCCACCCGTGACGCCGCCTATGAACCCCAGCGAGCTTAAGCGATAAAAGATTTGTCAAGATCTTTCCCTGGGAACTGCATGAGAGGATTCGAACTGATGGCGAACCGGTCAGACCGGCGCGGGGAACACGCCGATAGCAGCCTTGGCCACTCGATGGCCGTCACCACGATAGGCGCCCCACGCGCGCATATTCATCATGGCCCGGAGCCAGAACACAGCTCCACTAAGAGGCCGGAGATACGACTGCAGTCCACACTGAATCGCAAAAAGTCGATGCTTTCATGCCAGAGACCCAAGGAGGAGAAGATGATCCGATAGCGATTCTGGACCTGCAGCGAAACTCCTGGCTTCAACCCAGCATCCGAGTTTCGTCGCCAGGGCCCAGATCAGCTGAA
Source organism: Acidobacteriota bacterium (assembly GCA_965205615.1). Taxonomy (GTDB): domain Bacteria; phylum Acidobacteriota; class UBA6911; order RPQK01; family CBDAPI01; genus CBDAPI01. The sequence continues at coordinate 322,234 of CBDBHK010000024.1, forward strand.
TTCGAAAAAATGAACAGGACCCTTGACAGGAGGAGTCCAGATATGGGCTGCTAGCCCGGATTATGCAAGAGATCTAAATTCAAGTGAGATGTGGGCCCAGAAAAAAGGCCGTAGCTCTCTGATATAAAAGGGTTTAGAGAAACAAAGACCCTAAACAGGAGCTACGGCAATGTCAAAAACAGTCTGCCAGAATACCCTGCCATTTCATAGCCACAGAAACATCACGGCTCGTTTTGATGGGGGGAGCCTCACTTCCGACGCAGGATGGTTGTTGTTTGGATCGCTGGATCGTCAACATCGATTGTGCGAGGGCTTCAGTTCCTGTATTTCGGAAAGTCGAGACCAACGCTACATTCGTCATGACCTGTTGAAGTTGATCCGACAACGAGTCTTGCAGATCGTGGCCGGCTACGAAGACTGTAACGACGCCGATACGCTGCGCTCGGATCCGATGCTCAAGACAGTCTGTGATCAGTTGCCAGAGAGCGATCCCGATTTGGCCACCCAGCCGACTTTCTCCCGCCTGGAGAACTCCGTCACCAAGAAGGATCTGATGCGTCTGAGCCGGTGGCTGCTAGGCCGTTATGTGCGCTCCCTGAAGAAGAGACGTCCCAGCAAGATCATCCTGGATCTGGACAGTACCGACGACCACACTCACGGCCAACAGGAGTTCTCCTTCTACCACGGGTATTACCGAAACCACATTTTGCATCCTTTGCTGATCTTCGATGCCGACACGGGAGACCTGGTCTGTGCCCTGTTGAGACCTGGCAACAAGGGGGCTGCCTCTCACATCGTGCCCATTCTGAAGCGAGTCGTGGAGGCCATCCGACAAGCAGTGGGGACGGATGTCGAGATTGAGATTCGGGCCGACAGCGGCTTTGCCACGCCTCGGCTCTACGAGTTCTGTGAATGTGAAGAGAATAAACTCCAATATGTCATCGGGTTAAGCCGAAACCCTCGCCTGCAGCGAGTGGTCGAGCCCCTGCTGGATTCGACTCGGGAAAGGTTCCTTGAGCTGGAGGAAAAACAGCGTCAGTTTGACGAGTTTCTTTATCGAGCCCACAGCTGGGATCGATCCCGTCGCGTCATTGTCAAAGTGGAGGTCGATCAGCGTGGGATCAATCGTCGCTTTGTAGTTACCAACCGGGACGATCTCTGCTCCCAATCACTTTATGACCACTACACAAACCGAGGGCAGACCGAGAACTTCATCAAGGCCTTCAAGAATCATCTGAGCATGGACCGACTCAGCTGTCATCGATTCCTGGCCAATCAGTTTCGACTCCTCCTGCATGCACTGGCTTACCAGATGTTCGTTCGCCTGCGCGACTATCTTCACGGAACCCCCTGGCACAAGCTCGAAATCGAAACCTTACGTCGTCGGATCCTCAAGATTGGGGCCCGGATCCGACAAACCACTCGACGCATCTGGGTCCATCTTTCCTCAGCCTTTCCCGAACAACCCCTCTTCCACCTCGTCTTGAGTCGCCTCAACTCCAGTTAGCTTTTCCCAGCTCCCCCGAAAAACCGCTTCCGACACTCATCCAGGCCCAGATCTGTCTGAAATTCACTCCCCAAACCACTCAGACGCCTCGCCAACCCATATTCTTCGCAAATCCGCCTGTCACACCTGCCCGCTTCCGAGTTGGGCCACTTCTCGAGTCGTTTTTCAACACCGAACTACGGTTCTTGCATAATCCGGGCTAGCGGCGCTGAGCCGGGTCCCTCACGGAGAGAATCTCCCGGAATGCCCCGAGGCGTTGCGGATCGTCGTTGTGATCGAAATAGAAGTTTGTGAAGTTCTCGAAATCCTGGCGAATGCGAGTGCTGCTCAGACTGTCTGCTTCCTGCAGGTAGCGGTCGAGCAAGGAAGGAAAGTCCTCGAACCTTGCTCCTCTCGCTTTGAGTTCGACCATAATCTCCTCGTCCCAGTGGAGGATCAGCCCGGGAAGGTCGTCGAACTGAACGGGCCATTCTGGAATGTAAGCGGAAACGCCCTCCTCAGTGTGCCAGCGGCTGTGAAAGATCAAATGCATTTTGCGATCGGTGACGGCATAGGACAGGGGCATGAACTTATTGTGGCCGGGACGGCCGCCCGCCACGGCCGGCTGCCGGGCGGTGAAGCCATCGACCAGCCCGTGGAGGTCCACCGCCACGGGGACCCTGGTGCGATAGGCCAGTCTCGCTTCGGCGCCGATGAGCAGAAGACGCACCGGCAGATCGTGGATGAACCTGGACAGCACCTTCGCTTCCCGCTCCAGCGCAGCCACGTTTGAGGGTGAGTAGACCCCTCTTTCATCGGCCACTCCGGCCACCCACCTGGATCCTGAGGGTAGAGCCGGAGAGAAAGCCGTCCCCAGGAGCAGGAAGCCGGTCAGGCCCAGTTTGACGACCCGGTTTTCGCGGGGGCGGTCGACCAGGCCTATCTCGACCAGAATCAGAAGCAAGGGAGTGACCGGGATGAGCATCCGGGCGAACATGAAGTCACCGCCGATCCTGAGCAGATAGAGCATGTGGACGATGGCCAGCCCTGCGGCCAGCCAGATGTTTGCTCCCAGAGAACCGGGAAGAGGAACGCGGCGATGTCCAAAAAGATGACGACGCAGGCTCCAGAAGGGCAGAAGGGAAAAGAGCAGGGGCCAGTAGCGGTGAAAATAGAGCATCAGGTAGATCGTGCCCTGAGCATATTGCGCATGGGCCGCGCTCTTGGCGTAGTAGGTGTTGGGAACGAGATCGCCGTAGTACCAGAGTCGGCCCAGGGTCAGAAGCAGTGCCAGGGAGCCGAAAACAACGGCGTAGACGAGGCCGGCCCGGCGCGGTTCGGGGGCAGTCAAGAGAATGAACACTCCGAGTACGGCGGCGGCCAGGGCGACGTCGGGACGCAGGCTCAGTCCGACGCCCATGAGCAGCCCCAGCCCGGCAGTCCGCCGCCGGGTCAAGGGGCCGAAGGTGGCCACAAGATAGGCTGTCAACAGCAGCAGGGTAACGGCCGAGGTTTCCAGGCCGCCCGTCGACCACACCCGCCAGTCCGAGTGAGCCAGGCCCAGAAGCAGCGCCACCGGTATGGGGAAGGCCCGGATCCGGTGCTGCTGGGGGTTGCGCCGGAGGTGCAGATGAAAGAGCAGCAGTAAACCCAGGGATCCAGCATAAGCAGCAAGGCTCCAGAAGTTGGCCCAGCCTTCCGGCCCGAATCGGAGCTTCAGGCCGGCCGCGATCCAGAGCGTCCAGAGAAGATTCGTGAAGCCTTCGACAAGCTCGCCCTCGTTGAAAACGAGGCCCAGGCCTTCAACCAGGTTGCGGGCATAACGGAAGCTGATATAGGCGTCGTCGCAGGTCCAGCTCTGCAGGGCGGCCAGCCACACCCCGAACAGGATCAGAGGCACCGACAGGGATAGAAGCAATCTCTCTGAGTGGGGTAGGGGGATCCCGAATTGTTTTCTCGTCACCCGGGTCTCTGTTCTTTAAAGAAGGCCTGAAATCAGGTGATTTCCGTGACACGAATGGTATCGGGGCGGTGTGAAAGAATACGAACCGGGAGAGGAATCCTGCCTCTGGTGACGCTGAAAAGATCCCATGTCGAAGCAGCGAAGTCTCCGCACAACAGGGCTCCTGCTGGGCGCCGATGTCCTGATTCTCGCGCTGGTGGCCTGGAACCTGATTCAGATCTATGCCATTTCGACCGTGAATGACCTGGGAGATTTCGGCCGCTTCTACTATTCGGTGCGGCTCTTTTTCGAAGGGCGGGATCTGTACGGGCCAACGCTGGGAACGTTTTCCGCCTCCTCCGGAATTCATTTCTGGAATCTCAACCCGCCCTATTTTCAATTGCTGATCATGCCGCTGGGACTGCTCAGTCCGCTGTTGGCCCTCTTTGTCTGGCTCGGACTGGGCCTCTTCCTGTTCGGTCTCTCCGTCCGCATCATCCTGCAGGAGCTTCAAATCGAGCTGAATCGCGTGCGCTGGAGGCTGCTACTGCTTCTCATCCTGGCTGCGACTCCCTTTTCGGTCGGCTTTTTGACCGGGCAGCTGGCCTTTCATCTGAGTTATCCGACCACACTGCTGTGGCGGGAGATGCGGCACGGGCGCTGGGTTGTCCCGGGTCTGGCCTTTGGCCTGCTGGTGGCTCTCAAGCTGTTTTTTCTGATTCTGGTGCCGTATCTCGTCTTGAAGCGTCGGTTCAAGGTCCTGTTTCTGGGTGCGTCCGTGTCGGGCATCCTGGCTTGTGCCGGTGGCCTGCTGTTCGGCTGGGGATCCTATGTGTCATGGGTGAGAGTTCTCTCCCAGGTGCACTGGCCGGGGATCGATCTGAACGGCTCTTTACTGGGTTTCCTGACCCGGACTTTGGGACCGTCCATCAACCATGAACCGTTGGTGTCCATGCCTGCTCTGGTGAAACCGCTGTGGCTTCTGGGGGCCGCCCTGGTCGGATCCATGACTCTGGTCGTGTGCTGGATTCATCGGGAGAAACACGAGCCGGATCGCAGCCTGGCCATGCTGTTGACGGCAGCCATGTTGATGACGCCTCTCGGCTGGATTCACTATCCCGTGCTCTTCATGGGCCCGGCCTCGGCCTGGATCCTCACCCTTTACAGAGAGAGATCCTCGAGTCGAGTCGGTTCCGTTGCCTTCGTGCTGGTTCTGCTGGCTGCACCCGGGCTCTTCTGGCCCAGTCAACTCACACCGCTCATTGATCCCGGACCGGCCCGGACACTCATCTTCGGAAGCATGCATTTCTGGATGTATGCTTTCTTCTGGCTGGCGCTCCTGGTTGAGGGTTTTCACGTGAGAAAGCATCAGCCGATTGAATCCTTGGGTCGATGATGAAACCCGTGCTCAAGTTTCTACTGGTCATATTCCTGCTCTCGCTTATTGGGGCCTATTTTGTAAGAAATAGCGAGGATCTCTCCGTTCTCACCCACGT